>JBIOEG010000005.1:0-111841 GCA_044445825.1 Caulobacterales bacterium | reverse complement strand
GTGATGCTGGCTATAGGCGCGTTCATGTCGCTGTCTCCTGTTGGGCGGCGGCGTCAGCGGCCTCTCGCTGCGCCAGCGCATCGGCCATGGGGATGATTTCGGGGTGACCAGGACATTCGCGGGAGAGTTTCGCCCATGCGCTGCGCAGGTGCGGCGTGGCCATTTCCGCCAGGCGGACCTTCTGCCCGTTGGTGCGCGTGTAGAACGCTTCAGCGCGGTCCTCGGCTATGTCGAGGAGCGCGAAGCTCTCGGGAACTGCGTCGAAGAAACTTCTAGCCATCCGTTGAACTCCTTCAAAAATGCAGTCATGGACATGTTGGGTCGGGTGCCGAACTGACGAATCGCGTCATATTCGTCATCTAATTCATCCTTAGTGTCCTTTTATATGACATTAAAGTGAAGAGTCAATGCTGACTGGGCTGCAGATTCGGAGTGCGCGCGGGGCGCTACGCTGGTCGGCGGCAGACTTGGCTCGCCGCTCGGGGGTCGCGCTTCGAACAATCCTGCGATTGGAACAGATTGACGGAGTCCCTCAGAGCCGGGTTAGCACTCTGATGGCCATCACAGCAGCATTCGAGGCCGCTGGCATTGAGTTCGTCGGGACACCCGACGATGGGCCCGGAATCCGTTTCAGGGGGCATTGAGGCTTTCGCCGCGACGCCCAGGCGGCAACCTCACGGAGTTCGATGCATGTACGGTATGCGGCGATGGCCTCGTCGATACGACCCAGCGTACGCAGGCCGTTGCCGTGCAGCAGCCAACCTTGCGGCTGATCCGGGAACGTCTTCAAGCTCGGCTCGCCTTCGACCCGAGCCAGGATCCACGCCCGTTCGCCCTCCAGCTTCGGCTTGACCTTGCCGCCAACAGGATCGGCCTTCACGCTCCCCCTCGCCCGCTTGCGCTGACGCCAGCGGATGACGCTCGATACCCCCACGCTGAACACAGCCGCCGCCTTGTGCCGGCTCAAACCACCTTCCACCGCAGCCACCGCCGGCGGTCGCGCAGTCGGACTACGCGCAGACCGTCGACCAGATCGAGGAAGCTGGTCTCATCTCGACCCTGCCCTTGGATCCGAAGCATGTGCTCGTGGAAGACCATCGCGTTGGCGGGGAGGGCGATATCTACAGTGTCGACGTCTACACGCTTTCCGCCGGGCGCATCATGCAAGGGTCCGAGCGGTACTTCGCCTACCAGGTCGACCTGAAGGGCGAGCTGCGCGCGCGGCAGGAGCTGAACTACGACAACGGCAAGGTCTACATCGCCCAGCAGATCAAGGACCCTGACACCGGTCAGTGGTCGGACCATTTCCGCTCCTACGCCAAGGACCGCATGCTCACCGACATCGTCGGCTTCACCAACGACCCGCATGTCGTGCTGATCGCCACCAGCAAGGGCTCGGACAATACCGGCGTCTATGAGTACGACATCAAGCAGCGCAAGATCCTCGAGCCGGCCTTCGAGCACAAGCTGTCGAGGCGGCGCCCGAGGTGCTCGTCTCCCGCGGCAAGGACGACTACGGCCAGCCGCTGGGCTTCGCCTACGAGGCCGAGACCACCAAGATCTATTGTCTCGACGGCCGCCTGGACGCGATCTTCAAGGCGCTGTCGCAGACCATGGGCGTGTCGACCGTGTCCGTCGACTGGGTGGACCCCGGGACCGGCCTGAAGGCGCGGATCCCCGTGGCCGACGGCGCGGACGTTCACTTCGCCGGCGCGTCGGATGACCTGAAATACATCCTGGTGGTGAAGTCGGGACCCAAGCAGCCGCCCGAGTTCTATCTGCTCACCGACGGCGCGAAGCTCGCGCTGCTCGGCAAGTCGCGTCCCTGGATCGACCCGGCGGCGCTGGGCGACACGCGGCTCGTGGAATACGCCGCGCGCGACGGCCTGATGATCCCGGCCTTCCTGACCACCCCGCCGAAGGACGTCTTCGGACCGGGGCCCTATCCGACGCTCATCGAGCCGCACGGCGGGCCCTGGGCGCGCGACGACATGGATTGGGACGTCTCCGGCTGGATCCAGTACTTCGCCGCGCGCGGTTTCGCGCTGCTGCAGCCGCAGTTCCGCGGCTCCGAAGGCTGGGGCCAGAAGCTGTGGCGCGCCGGCGACGGCGAGTGGGGCCAGAAGATGCAGGGCGACAACGACGACGGCGTCAAATGGCCGATCGACCAGCACATCGCCGATCCGGCCCGGGTGGCGATGTTCGGCTATTCCTACGGCGGCTACGCGGCCCTGGCGGCGTCCATCCGGCCGAACGGCCTCTACCAGTGCACGATCTTTGGCGCCGGCGCGGGGGATCTGGCGGAGATCGAGCAGGCGACCTTCGACAACCGCTTCCAGCGGGAGTTCCAGCACCCGACCATCGCCGGCCTGGACGCGCTGGCGCACGCCAAGGAGGCCAAGATCCCGGTGATGCTCTACCACGGCGACCGGGACCAGACCGTGGACGTGGAGCAGTCGCGCAAGTTCGCCGCCGCCCTGAAGGCCGCGGGAAAGCCCTACCGCTATGTCGAGATCAAGGACATGGGCCACCAGTACATCTTCATGACCCCGCCATGCTGCAGGAGCAGCTGAGCGATGTGGAGTCGTTCCTGAAGACCGATTGCAAGCCGGGCGGTCTGTGAGAGCTCGGCGTTCCGCGCCATTCCGTCAGGGCGCGAAAAAAGGGCCCGCCGGGAGGCGGGCCCTTGGATAGGCTTTTCGGTCTGTACGCTCGGGGGCGGCTTGCACCGCCCCCGGACCGCCGGCCCGACTAGAACTTCGCAGTCGCCGCCACGAAGACCTGCCGTCCCAGAAGATCGTAGGTCGGGTAAGTGTTCGGTTCGCCAGTGCCGGTGAGGCCTTGGCTGATCAGCGGCGGGTCCTGGTCGAGGATGTTGTTGGCGCCCGCGCGGATCGTCAGGAGACTGTTCACGCGCCACTCGGCCGCCAGGTCGAGATAGCTGATGCCAGGAAGCGTGGTGTTGTAGTTGTCGCATCCGCTGCAGCTGACGGTGCCGGCGAGGCCCGGCTGGGTCGAATGCCCGTCAAGCGACGTACCGCCGATGTAGCGCCACTGGATTCGGCCCAGTACGTTCCAGGGCGTATTCCAGGTGAGGCTGGCGATATGCCGCCACCGCGGATTGACGGTCTGACAGGTCGGACCGTAGAGGCCCGCGCAGTCATAAACCGGTGCGCCCGCAAGGTTCTGGGTCTTGGCAGTCAGGAGGGCGGTGCCGGTCAGGTGGAAGGCGAGGGAGCCGTACTTGTCCAGCGGGAGCCGGTAGTCACCTTGGATGTCGATACCTGAGGTGGCGCCGTAGGCGACGTTCTGGTTGAAGCCGATGATATAGCCCGCATCAGCGAAGGTATTTCCGGACAGTTGACCAGCCGGACCGCGGTGAACGTTCGCACAGTAAACAGCGGTGTCGATTCCGGCGAGACAGTTCTGCAGAGACGTCGTCAGCGGAATAGTGCCGATGATGCCATGGATGCTGCCATTCCAGTAATCGAGGCTACCTGAGAAGCCCTTGAGGAAGGTGGGTTGCACGGTGAAGCCCACTGAGTAGCTGTCCGCGACTTCGGGCTTCAGGTTGGGGTTGCCGCCCGTGGCCGTTGAACACTGTTGCGCGATGCACTGCGCGATCGTGTCCGTCGAGAGGCCATTACCGTACTGCGCCGCGGTGACGCCGGTGTTCATGCATTGGGCCAACGTGGCCGTGGCCGCCACCGGGTTCCCGTGGATGTCTGTGCCCGGCGCACAGGGGTCGACGCCCACCACGCTGGTCTGGGTCACGGTCGACGGTGTGTACAGTTCGAGAATGCTCGCCGCCCGGATCGCGTGATCGTAGGAAGCGCGGAACCGGATATCCTGGACCGGCGCCCACTGGCCGCCGACCTTGTAGGTGCTCACGCCTCCAGTCGTCGAATAGTTGGAGTAGCGGTAGCCGCCGTCGAGGGAAATTTCCTGGGCGAAGGGCATGTCCTGCACGACCGGAATGCGCGTCTCGAAATAGACCTCGTTCACGGTGAGGCCTTTGTTCACCGACACCGAGGCGCCGGACCCACCGGCCAGGTCACCGGAGAGTTGCGCCTGGTCGGGCGCGAAGCTCAGGAAGTCCCACCGGTTCATGACGCCGAAGTCGACCTGGATGCCGTCCTTCGCCCACGGCGACTTCACACCGTACTTGCCGAGGTCGCCGCGCAGGTTGCCTTCGAAGATCTGCTCGGTCGTTGAACCGAAGGAGGTGCCCTTGGTGGCGAGATACGCGGTCTGCGCCGGGGTGACGCCGCCCTGGGTCCAGATGTTCCAGGGGACGCAACCGGAGGCGCCACTCAGACAGGTCGGGTTCGCCGCCGTCCCGCCGACCAACAGGGCGTTCTGGATCGCCGAGATCGACAGGAAGTTCCCACCTGAAAAGTACTGGGACGTATAGTAGTAGGAGCCGTAGACGTCGTAGTGCCAGACGTTGTCGGCGAAGTCGCCTTTCATCCCGGCCACGATCCGGAAGTTCTGGTGGCTGTAGTCGAAGATGCGCGGTCCGCCTTCGATGTTGCGGCGGCCAAGCGTGAAGCTGACCGTGTTCGAGGTGCCGGCTTCGACACCGCACAACGCTGTCATTTCCTCTGCGCTAAGCAGAGGATTGTTGCAGTTCGTGCTGTGGGTGCCGTCTGTCTGGAAACTCCCCGACGGGGCCACTTGTGTCTGCGTCCGGTCGCTCATGAAAGAGGCTTCCGCGTACGCCTGCGCCCAGGGCGCAATGTCGTAGTGGGCGTAGAACCCGCCAAGATAGCGAGTGTCCAGCCGCGACATGAATTCGTAGGGGCTCGAGTTAAAGGTCGCCGGTGGCGAGGTCCCGGCTTGAGGGTAGGCCAGCAGATTGGTGCCCAACACCGTAAGGGTGTGGCCCTGCGTCTGCCCGGCGATGGTGGTGGCTATGTTGAACCGGTTGGAGTTGCTCGAGTTCTGACAGACGCCAGCCGCGAGATTCATCAGGCAGTCGCCCCAGTCGACCTGGCCCTCCAACACCGGCTCTGCGTGCCGGAATTCGAAGTAGCCGGTGACGTTGCCCTTGCCGTCAGGCGCGCTGGCGCCCATCACCAGCGAGACAGAGCTGTTCGCTCCGGCCCAGACGGAGCCCGAGGGCGGCGTGATTCCGGAAGCGTTCAGGATGCTGTCGGCCAAGCCGTTGTGCTGCGTGTGGTTGTCGGAGCCGTATTGGGCGTCGAGCTGAACGCCCTCGAAGTCCTTCTTCATGATGAAGTTCACGACGCCGCCGATGGCGTCCGAGCCGTACGTCGCCGAGGCGCCGCCGGTGAGAACCTCCACATGGTCGATCAGCGCTGTCGGAATCTGATCGAGGTCGGGCGCGGGGTTGGGGTCTCCGGTGTTCGGGTCGCCGATGCCCAGTCGACGTCCGTTGATCAGCACCAGCGTGCGCTGCGGGCCGAGGCCGCGAAGGTCGGCGGTGCTGACGCCGCCAGGACCAGTCAGCGGGTTGCCGGTGTTGGAGAAGTCCGCCTTGTTGTTCTGGAACTCCTGCGGGAGGTTGTTGATCATGTCGACCGCGTCGGTCGTGCCCTGGAGCTTGAACTCCTTGTCCGTAACCGTCTGGATCGGGCTGACGCTGGTGAGGTTCGGCGTCGGGATACGCGAGCCGGTGATCACCACCTCGCCGACGGTGGTGCTGGCGGTGGCCGTGTCCGTGTCAGTGGCCGCCTGGGCGGCCGTGGCGCCGAGGGCGAAAAGCGCCGCGCCGCCGGCAATGGATGACGTCAGCAAGCGCCAACGCATGGTTTTGTTGTTCAAATTGAATCCCTCCGACTCGCTGTGGCCGTGGAATCCACTGGCCGCGCGCTACGGGTTGAGTTGTCCCGGGCAGAAGGAGCCCCCCGGTTGATCGCCACTTATGGGCGCGCCGGGGGGATGGTCAATTCTTCTTACATAGCTGTAACTTGATAGTCGTGGACCTGTCGCATTCAGGTCACAGCTTGCGTGGTCCAATCGTTCAAACGCTTGTTCCATTCCCCATTTGGGGGTTCTAGAGCAAGTTTTTCGCGTAATAGGAGTTACGCTGCTTTCGCCGCGCGGCGAAATCTGAAGGTTGCGAATCCGGCCCGACGCACCTTCTATGACGCGTGCACAGGACGGGCGGCGGCAGGCCATGGCTTGGATGGATTGGAAATTGAGAGGTGCGCTCACGGCCGCCGCGGCGGCCTGCGCGATGACTCTCGCCGCGGGCGCCGCCGCCGCGCCCGCGCCGGTACGCGCTCCGGCGGTGCAGGCGGTGGTGGACTGTAAGCAGCTTGCCGACGGCGCGGCGCGCCTGGCCTGCTACGACAGCGCCGTCGACAAGCTCACCCAGGCCGAGGCCAGCGGCGACCTGGTGACCATCGATCGCGAGCAGCGCCGGACCGTGCGGCGGCAGGCTTTCGGCCTCATCCTTCCGAGCTTCTCCCTGTTCGACCGGGGCGAGAGGCCGGAGGAGATCAACCAGGTCTCCGACAGCATCGCCAGCGTGGGCCACAGCGCAGACGGCAAGTGGGTGTTCCGCCTGGAAAGTGGCGCGGTCTGGCGCGCCATCGAGGATGCGGACTTCTACAAGGATCCCAAGCCCGGCGACCCGGTGGTGATCAAGCGGCGGTCGCTGGGCAGCTTCATGATGGAAATCGACCGCATGCCCGGCTTCAAGGCGCACCGGGATAACTAGGGTAGTGGCGCGGGAGTCCATGGGTTGATCAGCCCGACTCCACAGTCTGTGAAGTCATTGACGTTGCGGGTCGCAAGCGTGGCGCCATTCGCCCGCGCGATGGCCGCGATCTGGGCGCCGGCCTGACCGATCGGGCGGCCGGCTCTTCGGCGCGTCGCGACGATGTCGATGTATGACTTTGCCGAGTCGCTGTCGAAGGGCAGGATCCGACCGGAGAAATCGGTCTCGAAGATGGCTCGGGCCGCAGCTTGCAGCGCGGCTCTTCTGCGACCGTCAGGCATGATCGCCAAGCCGTAAAGTATCTCCGCTTCGCATATCGCGGTCGTGAAAAGTCCGGCGGGGTCCTGGGCTCTCATCCACCCTACGACCGACTGCGCCGGGTCTCGCCGCAGAGCTTCCGAAACCACGTTCGTGTCCAACACAATCATCAATCGAAGCGCGGCGGGTCACGCACGGGTTCCCGCGGCGGGAGCTCCAATTCAACGCCACCCAGAGGCTCAATGCGCCGCCTGATGGCGTCGTACAGGTTCTCCGGCGCGGCCGCTCTGCGAGACAGCGCATCGCGCAGAATGTGACGCGCTTCCTCCTCCATGGACCGACCATGTCTAGCGGCGCGGAGTCGAAGTTTGCTTTTCAGCGTCTCTTCGAGGTTTCGGATGGTGATGCTGGCCAAGCCCTACCTCATGCAATCAATGCAATCAATGTAGTCATTGATCGCAGAGGCGCAAGCCTACCGGTCCTTCGGGTCGATGGCGTCGCGCAGGCCGTCGCCGATGAAGTTGAAGCACATCAGGGTCACCACCATAGTGATCGATGGGAAGATCAGCAGCCAGGGCGCCAGCTCCATGTCCTGCGCCCCGTTGGAGATCAGGGTGCCGAGCGAGGCCATCGGCGGTTGCACGCCGAGGCCCAGGAAGCTGAGGAAGCTCTCGGCCAGGATCACGCCCGGGATGGTCAGCGTCACATAGACCACCACCGGGCCCAGCAGGTTGGGGACGATGTGACGGGCGATGATCGCGCCCTGGCTGAGCCCGCCCGCCCGCGCCGCCTCGATGAACTCCTTGTGCTTCAGCGACAGGGTCTGGCCGCGCACGATGCGGGCCATGGTCAGCCACTCCACCGCGCCTATGGCCACGAAGATCAGGATGATGTTCGAGCCGAAGGTGACCATCAGCAGGATGACGAAGAAGATGAAGGGCAGGGAGTAGAGCACGTCGACGATGCGCATCATCACCTCGTCCACGACCCCGCCCAGATATCCGGCGGCGGCGCCCCACAGGACCCCGATGACCAGGGAGACGGTGGTGGCCACCACGCCGATGGAAAGGGACACCCTCAGCCCCACCAGCAGCCTGGCCAGCTGGTCGCGGCCCAGGGAGTCGGAGCCCAGCAGGTGTCCATTCACCAGCGGGGGCAGCCAGACGTCGTTCTTGTTGATCTCGTCGTAGGTGTACGGCAGCAGCAGCGGCCCGATCAGGGCGGCCACGACCAGCACGGCCAGCGTCGCCATGCTGGCCACGGCCATGCGGTTGCGCAGCAGGCGGCGGCGCGCGTCGTCCCACAGGCTGCGGCCCTTGACCACTCGCAGCATCAGCTCCGCGCCCTCGCGCGAGCCTGGGACCAGCGAGATCTGCGTCATCCTCCTTCGCTCCGGGCCGAGCTTCGGAGGACGAGCGGGAGGATGCATCCTCCGAAGCCTCGGCGAAGGAGGATCATGACAGCCGCACCCGCGGGTCAAGCGCCGCGTAGAGCATGTCGGCGAGCAGATTGAGCAGCAGGATCAGGGCGGCGTAGAAGATCACCATTCCCATCACCACCGTGTAGTCGCGCTGCAGGGCGCTGATCACGAAGAACTTGCCCAGCCCCGGCAGGTTGAAGATGCGCTCCACCACCAGCGAGCCGGTCATCAGGCCCGCGAAGGCCGGCCCGAGGTAGCTGACCAGCGGCAGGACGGCGGCGCGCAGGGCGTGCTTGGTGACGATGCGGAACTCCGGCAGGCCCTTGGCCCTGGCCGTGCGCACATAGTTCGAGTGAAGCACCTCGATCATCCCGGCGCGCGTCAGCCGCGAGATTATGGCGATCTGCGGCAGGGCCAGCACGGCGATGGGCATCACCAGATTGGGCAAGGCGCCGTTGTCCCACCCCGCGGTCGGCAGCCAGCCCAGCTTGGAGGCGAGCACCAGCACGAGCAGGGGCGCGGTGACGAAGGTGGGGATACAGACCCCCAATATGGCGATGGTCATGGTGGTGTAGTCCGCCGGGCCGTTCTGCCGCAGCGCGGCCACCACGCCCAGGCTCACCCCGACGAAGATGGCGATGACGATGGCGGAGAGCCCGATGGTCAGGCTGACCCGGTAGTTCTCCTTCAGCACCTGCAGCACCGTCTTGTCGTGGTACTTCAGCGACGGGCCGAAGTCGCCGTGCAGCACGCCGCCCACATAGTCGAAGTACTGGTTCATCAGCGGCTTGTTCATGCCGAACTTGGCTTCGACGTTCTTCAGGATCTCCGGCGGCAGCTTGCGGTCGGTGTCGAAGGGGCTGCCCGGGGCGGCGCGCATCATGAAGAAGGCGACGGTGATCACCACGAACATGGTGGGGATCGCCACCGCCAGACGGCGAAGGAGAAAACGCAGCATACCGGCCTGGGCCCGGCTTTCGGGCGCTTGAGGGACGGCCGAAGCGGCCGCGGGCGTTGCGAAACTTCCATCCACCCCCGATGATGTCAACGAACCCCTTCAACCGTGAAGCCCGCCATGACCGAATTCCGCAAAGTCACCGACCGTTTCTCGGTCAGTCCTCAGATCACGCCGGATGACGCACGGGCGGCCATAGGGGCCGGCTTCAAGCTGATCATCAACAACCGCCCGGACGACGAGGTTCCCGGTCAGCCGCGCAACGCGGAGATCGAGGCCGCGGCGCGCTCCGCCGGCGCGGGGTATCTGCACATCCCGGTGGTGGGGCGGCCCACCCCCGATCAGGCGAGGATGGTGAGCGACGCGGTGGCGGCGGCGGACGGGCCGGCGCTGGCCTTCTGCCGGTCGGGCACGCGCTCGATCACCGCCTGGGCGCTGGGCGAGGCGGCCGCGGGGTTGCGCGGCCGCGATGAACTGGTGCGCCTGGCGGCCGCGGCGGGCTATGACCTCGCGCCAGTGCTGCCAGGCTGAGGGCCCGCCGATGATTCCCTATGTGCGCGACATCGAGTTCGAGTACGGCCGCTGCGACCAGGTCTCGCCGCTGATCCGCCGGGTGATCGCCAACAATCCCGGGCCGTTCACCTACAAGGGCACCGGCACCTACATCGTCGGCAAGGGCGAGGGCCTGGCGGTGATCGATCCCGGGCCGGACATGCCCGAGCATCTGCAGGCGATCCTGGACGCCACGGCGCACGAGCGGATCAGCCATATCCTGGTCACCCACCACCACCTGGACCACTCGCCGCTCGCCCGTCCGCTGGCGGCTGCCACCGGCGCGGTGATCTATGGCTGCGCGGTGAAGGTGACGCCGGTGGAAGGAGAGGTGCGGTTGGAGGCCGGCTACGACCGCTTCACGCCGGACGTCTCGGTGTGCGGCGGCTCGACCATCTATGGGCACGGCTGGACCATGCAGGCGATCCCGACGCCGGGCCACACCTCCAACCACATCTGCTACGCGCTGAAGGAGGAGAACGCCCTGTTCTCCGGCGACCACATCATGGGCTGGTCGACCACGGTGGTGACCCCGCCGGACGGCAATATGGGGGACTATCTGGCCAGCCTCGACCTGGTGAAGTCGCACGATTTCAAGACCCTGTGGCCCACCCACGGCCCGCCGATCACCGAGGTCGGCGCCTTCCTCGACGCCTATAGGGCTCACCGCCTGGATCGCGAACGCCAGATCCTGGCCCAGCTCGCCGCCGGGGAGACGAAGATCAAGGAGATGGTGCCCAAGATGTACGTGGGCGTGGACCAGAGGCTCTACCCCGCCGCGGCGCACTCGGTGCTGGCGCACGTGCTGGAGCTGGTCAAGGCCGGGCGGGTGCGCACGGACGGCAAGCCGCAGCTGGACAGCGAATACCGCCTGAGCTGAGCTGAGGACGGTATAGCCCGGCGGCGCCGTAACCCCTCACCCTCCCAGCCGCTTCGCGGCCGGGCGCCTCCCTCTCCCTCTGGGAGAGGTGAGTTCGCGGTCGCAACCGTTCTTCACCTCTCCCATCGGGAGAGGCAGGGGCCCGTTACGTAGCAATGGGAAGGTGAGGGGTTACGCCCTCGCCGTGGTCGCCCCGACGGCTTGAATTTCATCGTTACATGTGGTAACTGGTGCGATCCGAATCGCTTAGAGACGGCGCTCTTTCTCATCGTGAAGAAAACATTCGGCGCCGGCGCACCAGCGGCGGCCAGCCCCTTCGTGCTCATCCCCCACGTCCGTCATGGCCGGGCCCCGGGTCGCGCCGCTGCGCGGCCCGCCCGAGGGCAGGCTTCGTCCCGGCCACCCATTGAGCGCATGCGGTTGGGGGCGCAGGCCGTGAGGCCGGAGCTATGCTGAACTGACTGTGCGCTGCATCGTCCGCCGGATCACCGCGGTTCGCGCGCAATGGGTGGCCGGGACGAAGCCTGCCCTCGGGCGGGCCGCGCAGCGGCGCGACCCGGGGCCCGGCCATGACGGACGGTTGGGGGTGGACCGATCGGCGCGCCGCCTGTTCCGCACCTGTTATGCATCGATAACAGGCCTGTTTGGCGCCTGTTATCACCTGTTCCTGGCGGATATCAGGTGGCCGCAAGCCATTGAACGGCTTGGGCTTCCAGACCGGAACAGGTGGAAAAAACCGTGAAATAACAGGTGGAACAGGTGAATAACAGGTCGGAACGGGTTGAACAGGCGGGCGCGGGCTAAGCCACCACCGCCTTGGCCGTCGGCAGCTGGTAGCCCTCCATCCGCTGGCGGATCAGCTTCTTGTCGATCTTGCCGGTGGCGCCCAGCGGGATGTCGTCGACGAACACCACGTCGTCCGGCGTCCACCATTTGGCGATCTTGCCATCGAGGAATTGCAGGAACTCCTCCTTGGTGGCGGTCTCGCCGTCCTTCAGCTTGACCAGCAGCAGGGGCCGCTCGTCCCACTTGGGGTGCACGACGCCGATCACCGCGGCCAGCAGGGCCTTGGGGTGGCCGGCGGCGAGGTTCTCGATCTCGATGGAGGAGATCCATTCCCCGCCCGACTTGATCACGTCCTTGGCCCGGTCGGTGATCTGCATGTAGCCGAGCGGATCGATGGTCGCGACGTCGCCGGTGTCGAAATAGTTCTCGTCGTCGAGGATCACGCCGCCCTCGCCCTTGAAATATTCGCCGATGATGAACGCGCCCTTGATCTTCAGGCGGCCGAAGGTCTTCCCGTCGTGCGGCTGTTCCTTGCCGGCGTCGTCGGTCAGCTTCAGCTCCACGCCGGCCGGGGGCCGGCCCTGCTTGAGCTTGTATTGCATCTGCTGGTCGTAGGGCATGGCCGCCACCTCCGCCGAGGGGGTGGACAGGGTGCCGAGCGGGGACGTCTCGGTCATGCCCCAGGCATGTACGACTTCGACGCCGTAGTCGTCATGGAAGGCGCGAACCAGCGCCTCGGGCACGGCCGAGCCGCCGATCACCACGCGCTTCAGCGTGCTGAGCTTGCCGCCGGTGCTGCGCATGTGCTGCAGCAGCATCAGCCAGACCGTGGGCACCGCCGCGGAGAAGGTCACGCCCTCTGACTCCAGCAGTTCGTGCACGGAGGCGCCATCGAGCTTCATCCCTGGCATCACCATCTTGCAGCCCACCGCCGGGCACGAGAAGGCCAGGCCCCAGGCGTTGGCGTGGAACATCGGCACTACCGGCAGCACCACGTCTCGCGCCGACAGGCCCATCACGTCGCGCTGCAGGGTCACCAGGGTGTGCAGGAAGTTGGAGCGGTGCGAGTAGAGCACGCCTTTGGGATTGCCGGTCGTGCCCGAGGTGTAGCAGAGCCCGGCCGCGGTATTTTCGTGGAACCCGCCCCATGGGCAGTCCGCCGAGTTGCGCTCGATCAGGGTTTCGAAGCAGAGCGCGCCGTCGAGGCCGATCCCGGCCATATGCCCCTCGTCGGTCATGACGATGAAGGCCTTCACCGACGGCATCTTCGCGCGGTTCTCGATCAGCGTCGGCAGGAAGGTCAGGTCGGTGAAGAGGACCTTATCCTCTGCGTGATTGATGATGTAGCAGAGCTGTTCGGGAAACAGGCGCGGGTTCAGGGTGTGGCAGACCGCGCCGATGCCCATGATGGCGTACCAGGCCTCCATGTGCCGGCCGCTGTTCCAGGCCAGAGTCGCCACCCGGTCGCCGGTTTCCACGCCCAGAGCCTTCAGCGCGTTGGACAGCCGCTTCGCCCTCTCGTGGATCGCCGCGTAGCTGGTGCGGACAATCGGCCCTTCCAGCGAGCGCGAGACGATCTCGCGCGATCCATGCCAGCGCGCCGCATGATCCAGGATCTTGTCCAGGGTCAACGGCCAGTCTTGCATCAGCCCAAGCATGGGCTTCCTCCCTTGAGTGTCACTTGCTTCGAACATGGCGATGTCGCGGGGCGAGCGTCAACATGGACGAGGGCTAAGTCGCTCATCCAGCGCACGAAATCAGCGCCGCGCCTCATGCGTGAATGCGGAATGTCGGCCACCAGGCGGTGATCTCTTCGCCATCGTAGACGGCGATGTCGCCGAACTGCAGGAACACGCCCTCGCTCTCGGTGGGCCGCATGAACACGAAGTCGTCCTGCGCCAGCTCGACCTTGGCCGAGCCCGCCAGCATGGCGCGTCCGCCGTAGATCGGGCTGAACCTCAGGCCGGGCGGCGAGACGGGGCGGGCGTCGCCATAGCCGCCATAGAGAAAGAAGCCTCGCCGGCTGTTGGGGTCGAGGGTGTTGAACACCTCGGTCAGGTCCTCGCGCCGGGGGAAGATGGCCGGGTCCATCACCTTCAGCACCGGCTGGGCGACGAAGGCCGCGGGCAGGAGATCTTTCAGGGTAGGCAAGTCGAAGTGGGTCGGTTTGACGAAGGCGGAGCCGATGGAGACCTCGTTGGCGTAGGGATCTCCCAGGTGCAGCGCATAGGTGGGGCTGCCGGCGGTGTTGAGGGTGAGGCCGGACACGTCCCCCAGGCTCTTGGAGAGCAGCTTCACGGCCTCGCCATAGCGCCCTAGCACGCGGGCCAGCTCCGCCTCGGGCGAGGGGGCGCCGGGCACATGGGCGTCGTAGCCCATCAGGCCGGTGATCTGCATGTGGGGCTCGGCCTTCACCAGGTCGATCGCCTGGGCCAGCGCGGCCAGGTCCGGCAGGCCGCCGCGGTGCAGGCCGACGTCGAACTCCAGATTGATCCGCATGGTCGCGTCGTTGGCCCGGGCGATCTGCGAATACTGTCTGAGCCGCTGGGGGCTGTCCGCCAGCCACTGCGGGCGTGCGGCGGGGGCGTGACTGTTCGCATGGCGGTGCACGAAGTCCGCCACCTGGGCCGCCGGCAGCGGCCGCCCCAGGAGCACGTCGGCCTCGGGGCGGAATGCGACCATCTCGTCAAGCATCACGCCGTTGAACACCATCAGCCGCGTGGCGCCCGTGCCCGTCAGCACCGCGTCCAGCAGGTCGGGCGCAGGCAGGGACTTGGTGACCACCCTCAGTCCCAGTCTGGTGGGCGCCAGTGAGGTCCGGACCCCGGCGATATTGGCCTCCAGTCGCCGGCGATCGACCACCAGGGTCGGCTGTGCGACACCGGCCCGCTTCAGCGCCGCCT
This sequence comes from Caulobacterales bacterium, assembly GCA_044445825.1. Lineage (GTDB taxonomy): Bacteria > Pseudomonadota > Alphaproteobacteria > Caulobacterales > Caulobacteraceae > Acaudatibacter. The sequence continues at coordinate 97,399 of JBIOEG010000005.1, read as the reverse complement.
GCAGGCCGGCGAAGTAGGCGTCGTGGCCCCCCGCGCCGCGATCCTTCTCGCGCAAGCCGGGAAACACGTGTGAGGCCAAGGCGGCGGCACGCAGCAGCAGCGGGTCCCGCGGCAGGGTCTTCATGGCTGGGTCTCCCGACCGCTGAGCGCTTTCGCCGCGCCGGACAGGTCCGAGGCGTCGGCGAGCGTCCAGTCGATCTGTCCCGGATCGCGGGTCAGCTGAAGGCGCAAGGTGGCGACCGTCGCGTCGGAGGCGTCGCCCGCGCGCGCGAAGAGGCGCTGCTCGAGCAGCGGCCGCGGCGCCGTGAGCCAGACGCCGTGGAACGCGACGCCGGCGCCCTTGGCCACGGCTGCCGCCGAGGCCCGCAGGTCGGCGTCGAGGAAGGTGGCGTCGAGGATCACGCTGCGTCCCGCGTCCAGGATGCGCCGCGCTTCGCGAAAGAGCGCGGCATAGACGTTGCGGACCGCCGCCGGATCATAGGCCCGGGGCGGCGCCGGCGCATCGTGCGCCTGGCCGGGCCCGCGTTTGCGCGCCTCGTCGCTGCGCAGGATCACCGCGCCGGGCGCGGAGGCCAGGTCGGGCGCTACGAGACGGGCGAGGGTGGTCTTGCCGGTTCCCGAAACCCCGCCGATGGCGGTGAGCGTCGCCGGCGCCGGACGCAGATGCCGCTCCGCGGCGGCGAGGTAGGTCCGGCCGCTTTCGATCTCGCCCTGGTAGGCCGTGACATGAGCGCGAACCGCGGCGCGGGCGGAAAGCATCAGGGGCAGGGCGGCCAATCCGTCCAGGAACGCCTCCGGAAAGCCGCGCAGGGCCTCGTCCAGATAGGCGTTCATGACCCGGCTGGCGATCTGCGGGCGGTCACGGATGTCCAGATCCATCAGCAGGAAGGCGACGTCGTAGAGGACGTCGATCTCGCTCAGCAGATCGTTGAACTCGATGCAGTCGAACAGGCGCGGCTCGCCCTCCTCCAGCAGGATGTTCCCCAGGTGCAGGTCGCCGTGGCAATGCCGCGCGAACCCGGAGGAGCGACGGGCTTCCAGCAACGGCGATGCATCCGCGAAGGCAGCATCCGTCGCCGCGATCACCCGATCCACCGCCTCGCCGCCCAGCCGGTCGGCCAGCGTGCGCAGGTGCTCGGCGTTGGTGCGGATGGTGTAGCCGAGCGCCTTCACGCCGCCGCCGTCGCGCCGCACGGGCGCATCGGCATGGAACCGCGCGATCATGCGTCCCAGAGCTTCCGCCAGCTCGCCCGTGAGCCGATCGGGGTGCTCGCAGAGCACCGCGTCCGGATCGAAACGACGCATCTCCAGGGCGTAGTCCACCACCTCGCCCGGGCCGTCGAACGCGAACCCGCTCCCCTCGCGGGTGATGGCGGCGAGGCGCCGGTAGATGTCGGGCGAGGTGCGGCGGTTGAAGGCCAGTTCGCGGTCCAGCGCCCATAGCCGCTTCCGCGGTGTCGAAAAATCGAGGAACCCGAAATCCACCGGCTTCTTCAGCTTCAGCGCCCGGCCGGGCAGCAGGAACACCCGGGCGCAGGAGGTCTCGATCTCCCGGTCGGCCTGTTCCCTCAGCCAGGCGAACACCGCCTCCGATGGGCTCAGGGCCAGAGCGCTCAAGGATACAGCCGCCGCGTGGTCCATCCGTCGCCTGCGCGCACGAAGACCAGCCGCTCGTGCAGGCGGAAAGGCCGGTCGCGCCAGAATTCGATGGTGTGCGGCGTCACGCGGTAGCCCGACCAGTGCGGCGGGCGCGGCACCTTGCCGAGGCCGAAGCGCAGTCCGAATTCCGCCACGCGCTTTTCCAGGGCGAAGCGGTCGGGCAGTTCGCGCGACTGGTCGGAGGCCCAGGCGCCGAGCTGCGCCGAGCGGGCGCGCGAGGCGAAGTACGCGTCGGCCTCGGCTTCGCTCACCGGCGCCACGTCGCCGCGGATGCGCACCGAGCGGCGCAGCGACTTCCAGTGGAACATCAGCGCCGCCTTCGGCTGGCCGGCGAGTTCCCGGCCCTTCGCGCTCTGGGTGTTGGTGAAGAAGGTGAAGCCGGCCTGATCGACGCCTTTCAGCAGCACCATCCGCGCATCCGGCAGGCCTTCAGCGTCCACTGTGGCCAGGGTCATCGCATTGGCGTCGTTGGTTTCGCGCTGCAACGCCTCGCGCAGCCACTCCTCGAAGAGCGCGATGGGGTCGTCCGCCGTCAGCTGCGGCAGAGGCGCGGCCTCCGCCATCCGCTTCAGATAGTCGTCTTCGGCCGGGGAGGCTGGGATCAGCGGCTTGTCGTCCATCACCAACCTATAGCCCAGGTCGGAACGGCTTTCAGCCTTAACGGCCCGTTGAGCAAGATGAGCGAAGGCTTGGGCCATGTTCTCAGGACCTACTCCGGCAGAAGCCAGACGCATCCTAGGGGTCTCCAGCCTCGCCGGGCCCGACGAGATCCGCCGGGCCTTCCGCGCCGCCGCCAAGCGCGCGCATCCGGACCGGCCGGGCGGCGACGTCGGGCGGTTCCGGGAGGTGATGGAGGCCTACGAGGTTCTGCGGGCCGCGCCCGCCCTGCCTCAACCTGGCCCGGCCGCCGCGGTGGAACCCGTCTGCGCGGCGTTCATCGACGTTCCGGTCGAGGCGGCGATCTGCGGCGGCCGCGTCCGGGCGGATCTGAGCGATGGCCGGGTAGTGGAGACCGAGGTCCCGGCCGGCCTTCGCCACGGCGAGCGCCTGAGCATCGAGGGCGAGACCTTCGCGGTCCGCATCGCCGCCGACGGCGACATCCTGGTGCGCGGTTCCGACCTGTGGATCAACGCCGAGGTCGCGGCGTTCCTGCTGGATGAAGGCGGGCGCGCGGTGGTGGACACGCCGCTCGGCCGCAAGGTGCTGTGGATCACCCGCGAGGCCGCCAAGCGCAGGCTGATCCGGCTCGAAGGCCAGGGCCTGCCCGCCCGCGGACGCCATCCGCAGGGCAGCCTGTTCGTCCGCCTGGCGCCGGAGGACGGTCTCACTGAGAGCCCGGCCCGCGTCCAGCTGCGCAGGTTCGCGGCGGCCTGGGCGGCCTGAATTGGCCGCCGCGCCTGTGATCGGCTAAAACTCGCGCGATGTCGCACAACACCTTCGGCCATCTGTTCCGCGTGACCACCTGGGGCGAGAGCCACGGGCCGGCGCTGGGCTGCGTGGTGGATGGGTGCCCGCCGGGCCTGCCGCTGACGCCGGAAGACATCCAGGTCTGGTTGGACAAGCGCCGGCCAGGGCAGGGCAGGTTCGTCACCCAGCGCCAGGAGCCGGATGCCGTGCGCATCCTCTCCGGCGTGTTCGAGGACGAGCACACCGACGGCCAGGTGACTACCGGCACGCCCATTTCGCTGATGATCGAGAACGTCGACCAGCGCTCGCGCGACTATTCCGACATCGCCACGGCGTTCCGTCCCGGCCACGCCGACTACACCTACTTCGCCAAGTACGGCGTGCGCGACTACCGGGGCGGCGGGCGCCAGTCGGCGCGGGAAACCGCCGCGCGTGTGGCCGCCGGCGCCGTCGCCCGCAAGGTGCTGGGCGCGGCGGTTGGCATCCGCGCGGCCCTGGTGCAGATCGGCCCGCATGCGGTGAACCGCGACCGCTGGGACTGGGACGAGACGCAGCGCAACCCGTTCTGGGCGCCGGACGCGGAGATCGTGGGCGTCTGGGAGGATCACCTCGCGGCGATCCGCAAGGCCGGCTCGTCCACCGGCGCGATCATCGAGGTCGAAGCCCGCGGCGTTCCGCCAGGCTGGGGCGCGCCCGTCTATGGCAAGCTGGACGCGGAACTCGCCGGCGCCCTGATGTCCATCAATGCGTCCAAGGGCGTGGAGATCGGCGCGGGCTTCGCCTGCGCGGCGCTCTCCGGCGAAGAGAACGCCGACGAGATGCGCGCCGGCAACGACGGGCCGCTGTTCCTGTCCAACCAGGCGGGCGGCATCCTCGGCGGGATCTCCACCGGGCAGCCGGTGGTGGCGCGGGTCGCGTTCAAGCCCACATCCTCGATCCTGACACCGCGCCGGTCGATCAACGAGGCCGGAGAGGAGATCGAGCTTCGCACCTCGGGACGCCACGATCCTTGCGTGGGCATCCGCGCGGCCCCCGTCGTGGAGGCGATGGTCGCCTGCGTGCTCGCCGACGCCTTCCTGCGCCACCGGGCCCAGACCGGCGGCGGCGCCTTCGCGCCGGGCGCCGCTCGAACCCTGACGCGAAGCCAGTCCGACCCTTCAACCTGAAGGAAGCTATTGACGTAGCTGATAAATTCGCGCCAAACCAGCGCGTTGCGGAACACTGTTCCTCACATGTAAGTCTAACTTACAGAAACATAAGTGATCGACGGTAAGTAATCTGCTCGTCGACAGTCGGCGTGCGCCGGAGCTGCGGCTCCTATTCGGTTGTCTGCCCGCATTTTACTGGACGGTATCTTGCGCTTCGATCTGCTGAAAATCCTGCTGGTGGACGACAATCAGCACATGCGCGTGCTGCTCACCGAGATCCTGAGGGCCATCGGCGTGCGCCAGGCGTTCGACGCCGCGGACGGGGCGGAGGCGTTGCAGCTGCTGCGCCACCAGCCCATCGACATCGTTATGACCGACTTGGCGATGCAGCCCCTGGACGGCATCGACTTCGTGCGGCTGATCCGCAATTCGCCGGACAGCCCCAATCCCATGATCCCGGTGATCATGGTCACCGGGCATTCCACCATGCGCAGGGTCGGCGAGGCGCGGGACGTGGGCGTCACGGAGTTCCTCAGCAAGCCGGTCACCGCGCGCGGCGTGATCGATCGGATCAGCATGGTGGTCGAACACCCCAGGCCCTTCGTGCGCAGCGCCGACTACTTCGGCCCCGACCGTCGCCGGCGGGCGGACCCCAGCTACCGCGGCCCCCTGCGCCGCGCGACGGACCCGGCGCCGGAGATTCTGGACCGGTAGGGGATCTGCGCCGCCGTCCCTAGAGCGCCAGGCTGCAGCTCTCCGAGATCGTCGGGCGCGACACCGTCACTCGCGCCAGGTTGGCGAAGCGCGTTTTCAGCCGCTCCGCGAAGTAGAGGCAGAGGGCCTCCAGGGTCGGGCTCTCGAGCCCCGGATGCTCGTTGAGCAGCGAGTGGTCGAGTTCCCCCGCGACCGCCTTGAGCGCCTGGTCGAGGGCCGCGAGGTCTTCCACCCAGCCGACCGGCGTCCTCGCCGGGCCGCGCAGCGACGCCTCCACGCGGAAGGAATGGCCGTGCAGGCGCGTGTACGGGCTGTCCGCCGGGCCGGCGGGCAGGCGATGGGCGGCGTCGAAGGTGGCGGCCTTCGTGATCTCGAATTGCGGTTCGCTCATCGGGAGGTATGCGGCGGGGCCGTCGCGCGGCGCGCCAGGGTGTCAGGGAATTCCCAGGTACTTGTGGGTCTGCAGGCTTAAACGCCAGCGGGGGTGGGCAAGGCAATAGGCGATGGCGGCCGTGGTCGCTTCGTCGCGGCCCGGCCCGTCCATGGGCTGCAGGGAGAACCGCTCGAAGGCCAGGCCCTCGAACCGGGCCGGATCGACGCCGGCTTGCGGAAACACCAGCTTCAGCTCCTGGCCGCGGGTCTGGGCGAGGGTGGCCTGGGCCTTGGGGCTGACGCAGACCCAGTCGATCCCCTCGGGCGCCGGCAGGGTTCCGTTGGTCTCCACGGCGATGGAGAAGCCTTCGCCGTGCAGCGCCTCGATCAGCGGCGCGTCGAGCTGCAGCAGGGGCTCGCCCCCCGTGCAGACCACCAGCCGGTGCTCCGGCGGCCCGGCCCAGGCCGCGGCCACCGCCCGGGCGAGGTCGCGGGCCGCCGCGAACTTGCCGCCGCCCGCCCCGTCGGTCCCCACGAAATCGGTGTCGCAGAAGCTGCAGACGGCGCCCGCGCGGTCCTGCTCGCGGCCGCTCCACAGGTTGCAGCCGGCGAAGCGGCAGAACACCGCCGTGCGCCCCGCCTGGCCGCCCTCGCCCTGCAGGGTGAGGAAGATTTCCTTGACCGAGTAGGTCATGGCTCGATGGCCGGCCGGCCCTGCGCCACCCAGGCGTTCCAGCCGCCTTCGCGCAGCTCGCAGGCGGGGCAGACGCCGCAGCCGCGGCCCCAGGGGTGGTTGCGCCCGCGCTCGCCCATGTAGCAGGTGTGGCTCTCCTCGCGGATCAGCTCCACCAGCGCCTCGCCGCCCAGACCCTTGGCCAACCCCCAGGTCTGCGCCTTGGTGCGGCGCATCAGCGGCGTTCTGATCTGGAAGTCCCGCTCCATGCCGAGGTTCAGCGCGTTCTCCAGCGAATCCAGCGTCTTGCGCCGGCAGTCGGGGTAGCCGGAATAGTCCGTCTCGCACATGCCGCCCACCAGGGCCTTGAGGTCGCGCCGGTCCGCCAGGGCCGCGGCGTAGGTGAAGAACACCAGGTTGCGGCCGGGCACGAAGGTGGAGGGCAGGCCGCGCTCGGTGATCTCGATGGCCCGCTCGGCGGTCAGCGCCGATTCGCCGATGGCGCCGAAGCCCTTCAGGTCCAGGGTCTGGTCCTCGCCCAGGCGCAGCGCCCACTGGGGGAACAGCCTGGCGATGGCCTTCAGCAGCACATGCCGCTGGGCCAGCTCCACGGCGTGCCGCTGGCCATAGTCGAACCCCACGGTCTCCACCCGCCCATAGAGGTTCAGCGCCCAGGCGAGGCAGACGCTGGAATCCTGGCCGCCGGAGAACAGCACCAGGGCGCCATGGGTGGGAGCGGACATCCCCCTCCTCTACACGAGCAGGCTGCCGCTAGGACAGCACCGCCATGGCCGAGCGGTCGAAGTCCATCAGCTCGTCCGTGCGCCCGTGGCGCACCTTCACCGCCCACTGCGGGTCCTGCAGCAGGGCGCGGCCCACCGCCACCAGGTCGAACTCGCCGCGCTCCAGGCGCCGCACCAGCTCGTCCAGCGACGCCGGCTTGGACACCTCGCCGCCGTATCCGGCGATGAAGTCGCCGGTCAGCCCCACCGAGCCCACGGTGATCGAGGTCTTGCCGGTGAGCTTCTTGGCCCAGCCGGCGAAGTTCAGGTCCGAGCCCTCGAACTCCGGCTCCCAGAACCGCCGCTGCGAGCAGTGGAAGGCGTCGGCCCCCGCCTCGGCCAGCGGGCTCAGCCAGTGCTCCAGCGCCTCGGGCGTCGGCGCGATCTTGGCGGCGAAGTCCTGCTGCTTCCACTGCGACAGCCGGATGATCACCGGGAAGTCCGGCCCCACCGCCGCGCGCACGGCCTTGAGGATCTCCGCGGCGAAGCGGGCGCGGTGCGGGATGCCGGGCCCGCCGAACAGGTCGTCGCGCTCGTTGGTGCCCTCCCAGAAGAACTGGTCGATCAGGTATCCGTGGGCGCCGTGCAGCTCCACCGCGTCGAACCCCAGCCGCCGCGCGTCCCCCGCCGCGCTGGCGAAGGCGGCGATGGCGTCGGCCACCTCCTCGTCGGTCATCCCCTCGCCGAACCTGTGGCCCGGACTGGAGAGGCCGGAGGGGCTGTCGTAGGGCCCTGGCGGCGCCCAGCCGTCGCCCCGGTGGCGCACCGCGCCCACGTGCCACAGCTGCGGCGCCATCAGCCCGCCCTCGGCGTGCACCGCGTCGATCACCCGCTTCCAGGCGGCCAGCTCGTTCTCGCCGTGGAAGCGCGGGATGTTCGGATCGTTCAGCGAGGCCGGCCGCGCCACCCCCGTGCCCTCGGAGATGATCAGCCCCACCTGCGCCGCCGCGCGCCGGGCGTAGTAGCGGGCCACCTCCTCCGTGGCGACGCCGCCGGGGGACTGCGAGCGGGTCATCGGCGCCATCACCACCCGGTTGGGCAGCTTCAGGCCCTTGAAGGCGTACGGCGTGAACAGGGCGTCGGCAGGCAAGGGCGGCTCCAGGTGAACGTCGATCAGGCCGCCCCGTTTAGCCGGATCGGCCACGGGCGCCAGTGAGAAATTGTCGCGCCGGGCCTAGGCGCCCTCCATGGGCGGGGCGTCGCCGGCCCGTTAGCCGCCCTACCGCCCGGCGCCGCGCCGCCGGCCTCCCGGCAAGGCCGCGCCGGCGCCGGCGACGCCTAACCGCGGCGCCTAAATCAGCCGCCTGTTGCACCTGTTTTCACCTGTTCCACCTGTTATTTCACGGTTTTTGCCACCTGTCCAAAATCCCAATCCGTTCAACGGGTTGCAGCTACCTGATATCGCCAGGAACAGGTGATAACAGGTGCATTTAGGCGCCAAACAGGCCTGTTATTGCGCCGTAACAGGCGCCGAACAGGCGAATAACAGGTGCGAGGCCGCCAGCGGCCAGCGCCGACCATGGGCATTTTCACGATGAGAAAGAGCCGTGCGCCGAGGCGTGGCGCGTGAACCATCGTTACCACATGTAACGACAATATGCAACCCGCCGCGACATGATCGCCAAACCCCCATGCGCCCGGTTCGGACCGTTCGGTATCCTTCCCCCCAGCGGGGAAGGATACGCGTTGTCGCCCTAGCCCACCCCCTCCACAAACCCCGCGATCTCCCGGTCCGAGTGCAGGCGGATGAGGGTGGCGTGCGGGGCGTGGGCGTCGATGGCGGCCTGGACGCGGGGGCGGGCGAGGCGGTCCCAGGTCCAGATGTAGGCCCAGAACTTCAGGTCGATCTGCTCGGGGCAGCCGGGGGCCAGGTCCGGGCGGGCGCGGCCGAACCAGAACAGCGCCCGCTGCACGGCGCGGCGCAGGCACTTCAGGCGCGGCTGGTCGACCCAGATGATGGTGTCGGCCAGGGGGAAGTGCACGTCGGCGTTGGTGGGGAAGTTGCCGTCGGCGATCCAGGCCTCGCCGGTCACCGCGGCGGCGAGTTTGGCGCGGAATTCGTCGGTGCCGCTCTCGGTCCAGCCGGGCTTCCAGAACAGGGCGTCCACGTGGATCACCGGCACGCCCAGCCGCTCGCCCAGCCGCACCGCCAGGGCCGACTTGCCGCCCCCTGAACATCCCACGATGGCGATGCGACGCATGGCCCTGCGATGGCGATGCGCTGGGCTCTGGTCAAGCCGCGCCGTGGGGGTCTAATGCCCGTGCACCCCGCGCCCATCGGACGAGACCATGCCGGACAAGCCCGCGCTGCTGATCATCCAGCCGCACCTCGGCGTGCTGACGCCGTTCTTCGAGGCCGACTACACGGTCTGGCGGCTTTGGGAGGCGCCGCCGCTGGAGGCCACGCGCGCCATCCGCGCCATCGTCACCGCCGGCGAATATCCGCTGGACCGGGCCCTGGCCGAGCACCTGCCGAACCTCGGCCTGATCGCCTGCTTCACCGCCGGCTACGACGGCGTCGACCTGGTCTGGGCGCGTGAGCGCGGGCTGAAGGTCAGCCATTCGCCGGGGGTGAACCACGAGGACGTGGCCGACCACGCCATGGGCCTGGTGCTGGGCAGCTGGCGGCGCATCGTCGAGGGCGACCGGGCGCTGCGGGCCGGCGAGTGGCACGCCTACGAGAAGGTGATGACCCCGTCACTGGCCGGCAAGCGGCTGGGCGTCGTCGGCCTGGGGGCCATCGGCGAGGCGGTGGCCCGGCGCGCCGAGGCGTTCGGGCTGAGGGTCGGCTGGTGGGGTCCGCGCGCCAAGGCGGACGCGCCCTGGCCGCGGGCGCGCGGCCTGCTGGCCCTGGCCGCGGCCAGCGACATCCTGGTGGTCGCCGCCCGGGCGGACGAGGGCAACCGCGGCCTGATCTCGCGCGAGGTGATCGAGGCGGTGGGGCCCACCGGCCTGCTGGTCAACGTCTCGCGCGGCCAGCTGGTGGACGAGGACGCCCTGATCGCGGCGCTCAAGGACGGGCGGCTGGGCTCGGCGGCGCTGGACGTGTTCGAATCCGAACCCACCGCGCCGGAACGCTGGGCCGACGTGCCCAACACCGTGCTCACCCCCCACACCGCGGGCGCCACCGCCGCGGCCCTGCCCAAGATGGTCGAACTCACCCGCGAGAACCTGCGCCGCTTCTTCGCCGGCAAGCGCCTGGTCAATCCGGTGGTGGAATAACAACCCACCTCTCCCACAGGAGACCTCTGCGTAAGAGCGACTTGTCGCGCAGGAATGCTCGTAGGCATGAGGGGTGGCAGGCTGGCAGGGAGGTGGTTGGGGCTTTTGGGGTTGGTTGTGGGTCGGTTTGTCGATCGTCGGACAGACTCCGCCCCTTAGGCCGTCGACAGTCCGGCGACGCGGCGCAGGTTGAAGACGGTGGCCAGACAGAAGACGTCGGCCAGGTTGGTGGCGAACTTCACCGAACGGGCGCGCGCGTAGCCGAACACCCGTCTGGTGGTCCCGAACACCTGCTCGACGACGGCGCGCCGCTTGGCGATGAGCTTGTTGCGCTGGGTCTGCCAGTGGGGCAGCTTTTTTTGGTGTTTGTGCGAGCGGTGGCAGATGCGGTCCTTGACTCCGCGAGCCTTCAGCCTGGCGCGACGACGTTTGTTCTCGTAGCCCTTGTCGGCGTAGACGGCCTTCTCGTCGCTGCAGATCAACACCTCGGCCACCGGGCTCTCGGCCACATGGGCGGGGGTCAGGACCAGCTTGCGGATCAGGTTGAAGCCCTGGTCGGTGGCCACGTGCAGCCGATAGCCGAATGTGCTTGGGATCCGGGGCCTCTCGGCGAGGGCGTAACCCCTCACCCTCCCACCGCTGCGCGACGGGCCCCTCCCTCTCCCTCTGGGGGTAATTATCTGGTTGACGTACCAAGCCCAAGGGGTAGTGTGGGGCCGTTAGATGAGGCCCGCTATGACCACCCGCCAGACCAACCTCAAAGACCCGATCTACCACGACGAAGACGCCGCCAGGGCGCACCTTGAAGCGCTGCTCTGGCCGCATGGTCCGGTGTGCCCGCGCTGTGGCGTCATGGAAGACCGGATCACCAAGCTTCAGGGCAAGTCCACGCGGCCCGGCGTCTACAAGTGCAAGGATTGCCGCAAGCCCTTCAGCGTGACCGTGGGAACGGTCATGGAGCGCTCGCACGTCCCGCTCAGCCAATGGGTGCTAGCCGCTCACTTCATGGCGGCGAGCAAGAAAGGCATGAGCGCCAAGCAACTAGAGCGCATGATGGGCGTGACCTACGAAACCGCGTGGTTCCTGTTCCACCGCCTGCGCGAAGCGGCTCGCGAAATGAGCCCCGGCCCCTTGGGCAGAGAGCAAGACCATTGAGGCGGACGAGACCGTGGTCGGCGGCAAGGAACGCAACAAGCACCTGTCCAAGCGCAATCCGAAGAACATCGGCGCGGTCGGCAAGCAAGTCGCCTTCACGCTGGTTGAGCGCGGCGGTCGCGCCCGCTCGTTCCACGTCGCCAACGTGACCGGCGCGACGCTGCGTCCGATCATGGTCAAGCACGCCAGCCGCAAGTCAGCGCTGATGACCGACGCGGGCCAATACCGCCCCATCGGCCAAGAGTTCGCCAGCCATGAGACCGTCAACCACGGGATCGAGGAATACGTGCGCGGCGACGCTCATTCGAACACAGTCGAGGGTTACTTTTCGATCCTGAAGCGCGGCGTGATCGGTACGTTCCATCACGTGTCGGAAGCCCACCTGCACCGTTATCTTGCCGAGTTCGACTTTCGGTACAACACCCGCTCGGCGCTCGGCATTGAGGATGACGAACGTGCCGCCGAACTGCTGCGCGGCGCCAAGGGCAAGCGCCTGAAGTATCGACAGCCTGACAAAGCCGCGCACGCTTAAGCAGAAGGCGCGAAAGCTGAATCGACTCCGCAAAGCGAAGGCGCCACCTTCACGGAAATGAACGATAGCGACCTCTATTTCGGCGACTTTGAGCGAGATGGGGAAGAGGTCGTTCGCAATCGCATCGCGTTGGACCAATATCTTCCGGCCAAAGAGGCTCTTGCCCTCGACTGGCTGGCGCGCGCCGGTCAGAAACGAAGGGACGCTTCCCAGGCGGAACAAACGGAGATTGCCCGATCTGCCAAGGACGCTGCATGGGCCGCAGCCGAGGCCGCGCGGGATGCTGCGCGAGAGGCTAAAACCGCGAACACGACCGCCAGACTGGCGCTAGCGACTGCGGCTATCGCCGTGATCGTTTCCATCATTGCCGTCCTGATTGGGGGCCACTGATGGCCCCTTTGATTTCGGACTTTCGGGTGTCTTGTGCGGCTTCGTCGGCACCGCCAGCGCCAGCGCCAGTGCCCGCTCTCGCTTCAATCGCGCCTTGAATTCGTCGCGCGATTCAGGGGGCGTTTTCATCACCTCGATCAGCAGCGCGTCGCGGCGCTGGTCTGGGTCATCGTTAGCCATCGGTCGTCTCAATGCCCTCCCAAGATATACAAGGTCGGATCTTCGAGCCGGTAGGATACTGCATTTTCTGCGGATCTGACGGGCAAGGTCGCGGCCTCCGAGACGAACACATCATACCCTTTTCGCTGGGTGGGAAAACCGTTCTCCCTCAGGCTAGCTGCGCGTCATGCGAGAAGATCACCAGCTACATCGACGGCTATCTTGCTCGCCGCATTTTCTACGATTACCGACTCACAAATAATATTCAATCTCGGACAGCTAGACGTGACCGACCAAAGACGCGAACGGCGTTGATAAATCGACACGGCATAGAAGAAGTCCAAGAATTCGAAGTCGGAAAGCATCCGTTTTCTACCGTTCTCCCATTACTAGGTTTGCCCGGCATAATGGTCGGTAGGAATGCGGGCGATCCATATAGCTCGATGAAGGCTGCCCTGTTCTACTATATTCCGCCCGAGTGGGAAGCGTCACTTCATCCTGATGAAACGATTAAAGTCGTCCATCGGGGAGAGATCAATTACGACGCCTTCGCGCGTGGCCTGGCAAAGATCGGCTATTGTCACGCCGTGGCATTCGGTCACTTGGCGGCGACCAAACCACTACCGATTGCGCGTTTCATTCTGGGGCTGGAAAATCTTGGTTCATACCTTGTTGGAAGCGATCCAACTGAGGAGCCCACTCCCGATGAGGGGGGAATACTGCATCACATAACCCTCAGTTGGTATCACTACCCCACGCGCGATATTCTCGTAGCGCACGTTCGTCTATTCGCGAATGCCGGAACCGACTCTAACGGGATGCCAACGTTTCTAGTCGCCATCGCGGAGAGATCGCCGCAGCAAGCCACGCAGGCTCATCGGTAAGGGCTTTCACGCTCAACCGATAGAACTCGCGCTCGTGCTCGCTCAAGCGGCTCCAATCGCTCTCGCGGTCACTTGAGGGATCAAGGTGTTCCTGTTTCCACCAAAGGCGTTCGGCGAGACGATCAATCGCCTCGCCTCGCGTTAGCGCCGGCCTGTCACCGACCGAATCACTATCACAACATTTGGGGTCGTGGTACGTCAACCGTACATACTCCCCCTCCGGGAGAGGTGTTCCGTGGGCCACTCCTACGCATCCCACACCTCTCCCAAAGGGAGAGGGAGGGGCCCGCGATGCGCGGCATCGTGGGAAGGTGAGGGGTTACGGCGCCTCCACACCTCTCCCACAGCAGGGAGAGGTGATCACACCGCGTCCAGGTACTCCACGTCCGGCCGGCCGGCCATGCAGGGGCCCATCTTGCGGCCCAGGTCGCGGAAGTAGTCCGTGCCGCCGTGCGTGGTGAGGGCGTCCTGGTCCTTGTAGAGTTCCAGCACCTTGTAGGTGTTGGGGTCCGTGCGGCTCCTGGTCAGCTGGTAGAGCAGGTTGCCCATCTCATTGGCCCGCACCTTGCCGGCGAGTTCCGCGAACACGGCCTCGAACTCCGCGTTCTTGCCGTCCTGCACCTTGAGGGTCGCCACGACGCCGATCATCCGTTCCTCCAACGCTTGTTTGAAGGCGCGATCTAACGGGCGGGGCGCGGCCCGCGCAAGGCTGACTTGGGGGAATGGCGGACGGGCTAGCGCCGGCCGTCCCAGCCGTAGGCGACCCAGGAGTGGCCGCCGACGTTGCGCGCCTCCAGCACCTGCGGATCGTCGGCCGCCGCGCCGCGCACCGTGCGCCTGGCGCGCAGGGCGAAACCGGTGAAGGCCAGCAGCACGCTGGCCATCAGGGCGATCACCACCAGGGAGGCGGCGAAGACCACGGCGAGCAGCGCGCCCACCGTCGCGGCCACGGCCCAGGCGATCGCGCCGCCGAACCAGGCGATGCCGCGAAACGCGGACCGGCCCGGCCGGTAGGGTCTAGGCGTCAGCCCCTGCATGGGCGTTCCTCGCACTGCGCGCGCATTTTTCCGGGCGCGACCGATAATTCGTCCCGCAACCGGCATTGGTCAACTGAAACGGAGTCGGAATCTGGGCGGCGCCTCATGACGCGGCGCCCACGGCGACCAGGTCCCGGCGCTCGCGCATCACCGCGTCGAAGGCCGCATTGAGCGCCGCGGCCTTGGCCTGGGCCACCTCGACGAACTCCGAGGGCAGGCCGCGGGCCAGAGCGCGGTCGGGGTGGGCGGCGGACAGCGCCTCGCGCCAGACACCGCGCACCACCTCGTCAGGCGCGTCATGCGCCACGCCCAGCACGGCGTAGGGGTCGTCCCGCGCCAGGCCCAGGTGGGTGGCCTTCAGGCGGCGGAAGCTGAGCGGCGAGATGCCGAACAGCGCCGACACCCGCTCCAGGTAGTCCAGCTCGTCGACGCTGACCACGCCGTCGGCCGCGGCGATGTGAAACAGGCCGTCGAGCACGTCCTCCAGCAGCTGCGGGCAGCCGCGGTAGCGCCGCGCCAGCCGCCGGGCGTAGCTCTCGAAGCCGCGGGTGGTCTGGCGGGCCAGGTGATAGAGCCGGTGCACGTCGCGCCGGGACGCGCCGTCGGAGGCGAACACCTGGGCGAAGGCCTCGAACTCGCGCGCGTCGGCGCGCCCGTCCGCCTTGGCGAGCTTGGCCCCGAGCGCGGTCACCGCCGTGGAAAAGGCGGGGTCCTCGCCCGGCAGGCCCGCGGGGCAGTCGGGGCATTTGGCCTCGTCCACCTTGCGGGCGGCGAGGCTTGCGATGTTGCGCCAGAAGCTCATGGGATCGGTCTGACAGTACCGTCCCATAGGCTGGCTGACAAATCGTGGATCAACGTCGTGAACGAGATTCCGCCCTATGCCCGTTTTTTGGTGAACGCGCCGATCCGCTCCTCCATGTCCGGCCCCCGGCCCTCGCCGTTGTAGACCTCGTGCGCCAGGCCGGCGGGCAGCGGCAGGCCGTCGGTGTGGGCCAGCAGGCGCTTGTTGGCCCGGTGGCTGAACCAGGAATTGACCAGGATCGTATTGGCGAGCGCCTCCACCGCCTCGTGGAAGCCCTCGTCCGGCAGGCACTGGTTGGCCAGGCCCATGGCCTCGCACTCGGCCCCGGAATAGGTGCGGCAGGTGAGCATCATCTCGTGCGCCTTGGCCCTGCCGATGCGCCGCGGCAGGCGCTGGCTGAGCCCCCAGACGGGGGTCAGGGCCCATTTGGCGTGGGTGTCGCCGATCTTGGCGTCGGCGGAGACGACGATCAGGTCCCCGGCCAGGGCCAGCTCCAGGGCGCCGGTGTAGCAGTGGCTGTGCACCGCGGTGATCACCGGCTGCGGCAGTCCGGCCAGGCGCTCGATCACGTGCGACTGGAAGTTCGGCCGCGGCAGGCGCTCGCCCGCGGCGATGTCGCCCAGGTCGTGGCCGGCCGAGAAGCAGCGCCCGGCGCCGCGCAGGATGACGCAGCCGATCTGGTCGACCTGGCCTTCCAGAGCCTCGACGTGGGCCAGCAGGTCGGAGAACACATCGACGTTCAGGCTGTTGAGCTTGTCCGGCCGGTTCAGCGTCAGCACGCACAGCCCGTCCTTGTCCCGCCGCAGCACCATCTCGCCCATCGCCGCTTCTCCGTCCCTGGCTGCCGGCCCGCGCCGGCCTTCCGGCGATCATAGGCGCAAGCGGGCCCCCGCGCCGAGGGGCTTGGCGCGAGCCGTGCGATCATGTTGATGCTGGCGGCGCAGCGGCCCGACGGGATCTCCTGGCAATCCATGGCGCCTCCACCCACCCGTTCGAACCCCGGCCAGGGCCAATGGAGCTTCTGGATCGACGTTGGCGGCACCTTCACCGACGTGATCGGGGCGGACCCGGCGGGCGCTCACCACACCGCCAAGCTGCTCTCCCGCTCGCCGGCCTATGCCGACGCCGGGGTGGAGTCCATGCGCCGGCTGCTGGAGGTTCCGCCCGGCGAGCCGTTCCCCGCGCCCCGCGTCGCGGCGATCAAGATGGGCACGACGGTCGCCACCAACGCCCTGCTGGAACGCAAGGGCGCCAAGACCCTGTTCGTCACCACGCGCGGCTTCGCCGACGCCCTGGCCATCGGCGACCAGTCCCGGCCCGCGCTCTTCGCCCTCGACATCGAAAAGCCGCCGCCGCTCTACGCCGGGGTGGTGGAGGCCGACGAGCGGCTGGCGGCGGACGGTTCGGTGCTGCGGGCGCTGGACGAAGCCGCGCTCGCGGCGGACCTCGCCACGGCAGTCCAGCAGGGGTTCGCCAGCGTCGCCGTCGCCTTCCTGCACAGCGACCTCAACGCCGCCCACGAGCGCCGCGCCGGACAACTCGCTCGAGCGGCCGGCTTCGACTTCGTGGCCCTCAGCGCCGAGGTCTCGCCCCTGCCGCGCTTCATCCCCCGCGCCGAGACCGCCGTCGCCGACGCCTATCTGACCCCGGTGCTGCGCGCCTATGTGGACGGCCTGGCCGAGGCGGTGGCCGGCGCGCCGCTCTATTTCATGACCTCAGCCGGGGCGCTGGTGAAGGCCGAGGCGTTCAGGGGCCGCGACGCCGTGGTCTCGGGCCCGGCCGGCGGCGTGGTCGGCGTCGCGGTCACCGCCCGGGCGGCGGGCGCGAAGGCCGTGCTCGGCTTCGACATGGGCGGCACCTCCACGGACGTGTGCCGCCATGCCGGACTGCTGGAGCGGAGGGACGTGGCGCGGGTGGCGGGCGCGCGGCTGCGCGCCCCGATGCTGGATGTGGAGACGGTGGCCGCCGGGGGCGGCTCGATGCTGGCCTTCGACGGCCTGCGCGCCAGGGTGGGTCCGGCCAGCGCGGGCGCCGATCCCGGACCGGCGTGCTACGGCCGCGGCGGCCCTGCGACGATCACCGACGCCAACCTCGTCCTCGGGCGGCTCGATCCCGCAGAGTTTCCGTCGGTGTTCGGACCGGCCGGCGACGCGCCGCTGGACGTGGACGCGGCCCAGGCGGCGCTGCGTGAGCTGGCCGTCGCCATGGTCGCGCCGGACGCTCGGGCGGCGGCGGAGGGCTTCATCGCCGTGGCGGTGGAGCAGACCGCCCAGGCCATCCGCCGCATCTCCACCGAGCGCGGCTTCGACCCGCGCGGCCACGCGCTGATCGCCTTCGGCGGCGCCGCCGGACAGGTGGCCTGCCTGGTGGCCGAGGCCCTCGACATCGACGAGGTGCTCTCGCCCCGCTACGCCAGCCTGTTGTCGGCCTACGGCATCGGTCAGGCGCGGATGCGGTCGCTGCGCCAGGCCGGGCTGGAGCGGGCGCTGGACGGACCTGGCGTGCAGGCGGCGCGCGACCTTGCGGCGCGGCTGCAGGCCGAGGCTGTGTTCGCGCTGCGGGGCCAGGGGGCGAGCACGGGCGCCTGCGTTCGTCGGCTCTACCTGCGCTATGCCGAGGCCGACGCGGAGCTGCCGGTCGACCTGGCCCCCGCCGCTGTCGCCAAGTCCGCCTTCGAGGCGGCCCACCAGCGCCTGTTCGGCTTCATCGAGCCGCAACGGCAGATCGTCATCGCCAGCGTCGAGGTGGAGGCCGCGGAGCAGGGCGGCGATCACGCCGAGCCGGCGCCGGTCACCGCCCCCTCCGACCAGGCCACCCCAGGCCCGGCGCTGATCACCCGGTCCGACACCCAGATCTGGGTCGCGCCCGGCTGGGAAGCTCGCACCGAGGCGGACGGGCTGGTGAGGTTGCGGCGCACCTCGGCGCGGGCGACGGCCACGGCCGCCGGCGTCGACGCGCCCGACCCGGTCACCCTGGAACTCTATAACCGCCGCTTCATGGGCGTCGCCGAGGCCATGGGCGCGGCCCTGGAACGGACCGCCCACTCGGTGAACATCAAGGAGCGGCTGGACTTCTCCTGCGCCCTGTTCGACGCAGCCGGCGGCCTGGTCGCCAACGCGCCGCACATGCCGGTGCACCTGGGCTCCATGGGCGCCAGCGTCCGCGCCGTGCGCGCGCGGCATCCGAGGCTGGCCCGCGGCGAGGCTTTCGCGCTGAACAATCCCTACGCCGGCGGCACCCATCTTCCAGACATCACCGTGGTCATGCCGGTGTTCGCGGGCGAGGCGAAGCAGCCGACATTCTTCGTCGCCGCGCGCGGACACCACGCCGACGTCGGCGGCGTGCAGCCCGGCTCCATGCCGCCGTTCTCCCAGACGATCGACGAGGAAGGGGTGATGCTCGACGCCCTACCGATCATGCGTGGCGGGGCGTTCCTGGAGGGCGTGGTGCGCGGCGCCCTGGCCGCCGGCGGATGGCCCGCCCGCGCGCCGGACCGCAACATCGCCGACCTGAAGGCCCAGATCGCCGCCTGCCAGACCGGCGCGGCCTCCGTGGCGACGATGATCGAGACCCACGGCGCCCAGGAGGTCGCCCGCTACATGGGCTTCGTGCAGGACAACGCCGAGGCGGCCGTCCGCCGGGCCATCGGCGCCCTCGGCGACGGCGAGGCCGTGGTTCCCATGGACGGCGGCGGCGAGATCCGGCTGCGCGTGAAGGTGGACCACGCGCGCCGCGAGGCGGTGCTGGACTTCACCGGGACCAGCGCGGTTTTGGGTTCCAACTTCAACGCGCCCGCCTCGGTGGTGGACGCCGCGGCGCTCTATGTGTTCCGCTGCCTGGCCGACGATGACATCCCGCTGAACGCCGGCTGCCTGACGCCGCTGAACATCATCGTCCCCGCCGGATCTATGTTGAACCCGAACCCGCCCGCCGCCGTTGTCGCCGGGAATGTGGAGACCAGCCAGCACATCGTCGACGCGATCTATGCGGCGCTCGGGGTCATGGCCAACAGCCAGGGAAGCATGAACAACCTCACCTTCGGGGACGCCGAGCGTCAGTACTACGAGACCATCTGCGGCGGCGCCGGCGCGACCGCGCGGGCGGCGGGGGCCAGCGCGGTCCACACCCACATGACCAATTCGCGCCTCACCGATCCGGAAATCCTCGAGCGCCGCTTCCCGGTCCGGCTGGAAGCCTTCGCCATCCGTCGCGGGTCCGGCGGGGCGGGGCGCAACGCCGGCGGCGACGGCGCGGTGCGCCGGTTGCGGTTTCTGGCGGCCATGGACGTGGCCCTGCTGTCCACACGCCGCGACCACGCGCCCCAGGGCGTGGCCGGCGGCCGGCCCGCCCTGCCGGGCAGTCAGCGGTTGATCGGGGCCGGGGGGTCTGTAAAGGAGTTGCCGGGCTGCTTCTCGATCGAAGCCGAGCCTGGCGACGTCGTCGAGATCGAAACGCCGGGGGGCGGAGGTTTCGGGTCACCCTGACGGCCGTCCCGCAGACCAGACCAGTTTCGGAGCACGCCGCATGGCGCCAGCCCTCTTCCTCGCCCTAGCCCTCATGGCCGCGGACACGCCGCCGGCGGCGGACGCGCCGACCGCGGCGGCCGCGTCCGCCTCCGACCACGGCGAGCCGCTGCCCCCCGGCGCGCCCACGGACGACTACGAACTCAGCGCCTGGTGCTACGGCGCTCTCGGCGAATACCTGCACATCTACGACCATGTGAAACCCGACCTGATCGAGATCGACAAGCAGTGGGGCACTACGGTGCAGGAAGACGAGCCCTACCAGTCCGACATGGCCGCGGCGCGCAAGGAGCTGAAGCAACTGGCCAATGCGGTGACGGCGGCCGAGAAGGCCAGCCCGCGGCCGATCGCGCAGCGTGGAGTCCAGGCGATCCACCAGGGCGAGGGCATCTGGGCGCCGGCCGAGACCAAGAGCAGTCGCGAGCTGGCGCGCGCCTGGCTCTCCTGGGGCCTTCCGGACCGCTGCGACAGTGTCTCGCGCGACCTGCTGGCCCGCTCGGTGCTGCTCGGCAGGGCGCTGAACGCCAACGCCGGCTCGGCGATCGAGGAGGACGAGGCCGCGCCTAGGTCGCCGCTGCAGAGCACGATCGCGTTGCAGCCTTTCTCGGCGCCGCACGTCCAGCCGAACCCAAATCCCGAGCCGGCGCCGACGCCGCCGGTAGCGGAAGTGATCGCCGGTCCTTCGCCGCCACCCGTGGCCGAACAAACCCAGGCCGCGCCGATCCAGACCCAGCCGTCAGCCGAGCCGCCGACGTCGACGGTGCTGGAGGCCGCCGAACCGCCGGCCCAGACCGCGGCGGCAAAGCCGCCCGCGCAGCCCAAGCCCACCCCAACACTGGCGCCATCCGCCGCGGCGCCCCCCACCGACCAGTCGATGGAGCCGACCCTCTAGACCAACATCCGAGATTCCCCGCGAAAGCGGGGATCCAGGCTTTTTTGTTTGTTGTTCAAGTGGTTGGGTGACCGGCATCCGACGAAAAACGCCTGGGTCCCCGCTTTCGCGGGGAATCTCGGCAATTGGGTGTGGCGTCAGAGGGAGATTCCTTCGCGGGCGCTCGCCCGACATCGCCTCTTCACGCCGCCACGGCCACGCCCCACTCGTTCCAGCCGGCGATACGGGGCGCTCCGGGGAGGTACATGGAGTCGCGCTCGCTCACCTCGAAACCCGCCGCCTCGATGGGCGGCACGATCGGGCGGGTCAGATGGCAGCCGCCCGCGATGGGCCGCCAGAAGGGCTCGATGCGGCGCTGCCACTTGGCGACCTCCGGGTCGGGCGCGAGGCCGTGTTCGCAGAACAGATAGCGGCCGCCGGGCTTCAGCACCCGCCGCGCCTCGGACAGGGCGGCGCTCGGCGAGCCCACCGAGCACAGGGTGAAGGTGCAGACCACGCAGTCGAAGGTGCCGGCGTCGAAGGGCAGGGCCTCGGCGGAGCCGTCCACCACCGTCACCTTCAATCCGTCCGGACGCGGCGCCCGTTCGGCGCGCTGGCGCAGGCCGATGGACGGGTCGATGCCGACCACCTCGCTCACCTTCGTTGGATCGTAAAAGGCGAGGTTGAGCCCGCCGCCGACGCCCAACTCCAGCACGCGCCCCGACGCCTTGGGCACGACCTTCGGCCGCTGCTTCATGATCGACGGCCCCGCGCAGGCGCAGGCGATCAGCCCCGGCACGACGTAGCGGTCCCAAAGTGACGGCATGATCTGTCTCCCCTTTCTTACGCCGCCACCCGCGACGGCTCGTAGTTGAGGATGGGGGCGAGCCAGCGTTCGGCTTCGCGCACGGTCCAGCCCTTGCGCCGGGCGTAGTCGGCGGTCTGGTCGCGTTCGATCTTGCCGACGCCGAAGTAGTGGGCGGCCGGGTTCGCGAAGTAGAGGCCGGACACGGAAGCGAGCGGCGTCATGGCGCAGCTCTCGGTGAGCTGGATGCCGGTCGCGGCGTCGGTTCCCAGCAGCTGGAAAAGGGTGCGCATCTCGGTGAGATCCGGCTGGGCGGGATAGCCCGGGGCCGGGCGGATGCCGCGGTACTGCTCGGCGATGGCGGCGTCGTGGTCATAGGCCTCATCCGGCGCATAGCCCCACAGTTGCGAGCGGACCTTGAAGTGCATGAGCTCGGCGAAGGCCTCGCCCAGCCGGTCCGCGAGGGAGGCCGCCAGGATCGCCGAGTAGTCGTCGCCGGCCTCCTTGAAGCGCCTGGCGATCTCCGCCTCGCCGTGCCCCGCGGTCACCGCAAAGCCGCCGACGTAGTCCGCGCCGGCCCCGATCGGGGCGACGAAATCGGCCAGGGCCGCATTCCCGGCGCCCTCGCGCTTGGCCATCTGCTGGCGAAGGCTGTGCAGGCGGGCGCGCTCGGTGGTGCGCGTGTCGTCGGTCCAGACCACGATGTCGTCGCCGTCGGAATTGGCCGGCCACAGCCCCACCACGGCGCGCGCCTCGAACCAGCGCTCGTCGACGATGCGTTTCAGCATGGCCTGGGCGTCGGCGTAGAGGCCGCCGGCCGCCTCGCCGACCACGTCGTCCTCGAGGATTTGCGGGAAGCGGCCGACAAGCTGCCACGTTGCGAAGAAGGGCGACCAGTCGATGTGCCTGGCGATCTCGCCGAGGTCGAAAGACCGAAAGGTCCGCTCGCCGATGAAGCTCGGCTTCGGCGGCTGGTAGGTCTGCCAGTCGATGCGGAAACGGTTGGTCCTGGCGGCCTCCAGGGGCGTGCGGATCCGGGCCTCCTGGCCGCGGGAGAACTGCTCGCGCAGGCGTTCGTATTCGGCGCGCGTCTCCGATTCGAACCTGGGGCGTTCCTCCGCCGACAGCAGGGACGAGACCACCCCCACCGCCCGGCTGGCGTCCAGCACATAGGTAGTGGAGCCGCGGACATAGGCCGGCTCGATCTTCACCGCGGTGTGGGTGCGGCTGGTGGTCGCGCCGCCGATCAGCAAGGGAATGTCGAAGCCGCGGCGCTGCATCTCGCCTGCCACGAACACCATCTCGTCCAGGGACGGGGTGATCAGGCCGGAGAGACCGACGATGTCCGCCTTGTGCTTGATCGCCTCGTCGAGGATGCGGTCGGCCGGCACCATGACGCCCAGGTCGATGACCTCGTAGTTGTTGCACTGCAGGACCACGCCGACGATGTTCTTGCCGATGTCGTGCACGTCGCCCTTCACCGTGGCCATCAGCACGCGCCCGGCGGCCTGGCGCGGCTGGCCGGCGCCTTCGGCCTCCATGAAGGGCAGCAGGTAGGCCACCGCCTGCTTCATCACCCGTGCCGACTTGACCACCTGGGGCAGGAACATCTTGCCCGCGCCGAACAGGTCGCCGACCACGTTCATGCCGTCCATCAGCGGGCCTTCGATGACGTGCAGCGGGCGCTCGGCCGCGAGCCGAGCCTCCTCGGTGTCGATCTCGATGAACTCATTGATCCCGTGCACCAGCGCATGAGTCAGCCGCTCGTTCACCGGCGCCGAACGCCAGGCGGCGTCGACGACCCTCTCGTCGGTCTTGCCGCCCTTGTACTTCGGGGCGAGGTCCACGAGGCGCTCGGTGGCGTCGGGGCGGCGGTTGAGGATGACGTCCTCGACGGCTTCGCGCAGCACTGGGTCGACGTCGTCATAGAGCGGCAGCTCGCCGGCGTTGACGATGCCCATGTCCATGCCGGCGGCGATGGCGTGGTAGAGGAACACCGAGTGCATCGCCTGGCGCACCGGCTCGTTGCCGCGAAAGCCGAAGGAGATGTTGGAGACGCCGCCCGACACCCGCGCATGGGGCAGCAGCTGCTTGATCGCCCGCGTCGCTTCGATGAAGTCCACGGCGTAGTTGTTGTGCTCTTCCAGGCCGGTGGCCACGGCGAAGATGTTGGGGTCGAAGATGATGTCTTCGGGTGGGAAACCGATCTTCTGGGTGAGAATGCGATAGGCGCGCTCGCAGATGGCCACCTTGCGCGCCCGCGTGTCCGCCTGGCCTTGCTCGTCGAAGGCCATCACCACCACGGCCGCGCCGTAGCGCAGGCACTTGGTTGCCTCGGCCAGGAACTTGGCCTCGCCCTCCTTCATCGAGATGGAATTGACGATGGCCTTGCCCTGCACGCACTTCAGGCCGGCCTCGATCACCTCCCACTTGGAGGAGTCGATCATCAGCGGAACCCGGGCGATGTCCGGCTCGGCGGCGATCAGGTTGAGGAAGGTGCGCATGGCCGCGACGGAGTCGAGCAGACCCTCGTCCATGTTCACGTCGAGGATCTGGGCGCCGGCCTCCACCTGCTGGCGCGCCACCGCCAGAGCGGCGGGATAGTCGCCGTTCGCGATCAGCTTTCGGAAGCGCGCGGAGCCGGTGACGTTGGTCCGCTCGCCGATGTTGACGAAGATGGGTCTCATGAAACTGACGGGGATCGCGCTGTCATCACGCCAGTTCGAAGGCTTCCAGGCCGGACAGCCGCAGGGCCGTGGGCCGTTCGGGGACCTTGCGCGGCGGCAGGCCGCGGACGGCGTCGGCGACATGGCGGATGTGTTCGGGGGTGGTCCCGCAGCAGCCGCCCAGGATGTTGACGAGACCGCTTTCGGCCCACTCGTGCAGGGCGCAGGCGGTCTGGTCGGGCGTCTCGTCGTACTCCCCGAACGCGTTGGGCAGGCCGGCGTTGGGATAGGCGCCGATCAGGGTGTCGGCCACACGGGACAGGTCGGCGATGTGCGGGCGCATCAGCTCCGCCCCGAGGGCGCAGTTCAGGCCGACGGCGAAGGGCTTGGCGTGCTTCACCGAGTTCCAGAAGGCCTCCACCGTCTGGCCGGACAGGGTGCGGCCCGAGCGGTCGGTGATGGTGCCGCTGACCCAGATGGGCAGGGGCTCGAAGCCTTCGTCCTGCAGGTCGAGGATGGCTTTCAAAGCCGCCTTGCAGTTCAGGGTGTCGGTGATGGTCTCGATGAGGAAGAGGTCGACGCCGCCCTCGTGCAGCGCCTGCGCCTGCTCGCGGTAGGCGGCGTAAACCTGGTCGAAGTTCACCGTCCTGGCGCCCGGATCGTTCACGTCGGAGGACATCGAGAGCATGCGGTTCAGCGGCCCGATGGAGCCGGCGACGAACTTCAGCCGGTCCGGCGAGCGAGCGTTCCAGCGGTCGGCGACCGAACGGGCGATGCGCGCGCCCTCCAGGTTCAGGTCCCGCACCGCGCCCTCCAGCTGGTAGTCAGCCTGGGAGATGGCGGTGGAGGAGAAGGTGTTGGTCTCGCTGATGTCGGCGCCGGCGTCGAAGTATTGCTCGTGCAGCTCGGCGACGATGTCGGGCCGGGTCAGGCACAGGATGTCGTTGTTCCCGCGCAGCTGGCCGTCGTAGTCGGCGAACCGCGCGCCGCGGTAGTCGGCCTCGGCCAGCTTGCGCTGCTGGATCATCACGCCCCAGGACCCGTCGAGGATCAGGATGCGGTCGCGGGCGGCGGCGTGCAGGGCGGCGATGCGCTGGGCGCGGGGCAGGGCGGCGGTCATCTCTCAGGCTTTCTCGCGCAGGCCCAGCACCCGGCAGATGGCGTAGACCAGGTCGGCGCGGTTCAGGGTGTAGAAATGGAAGTCGCTGAAGCCCTCTTCCTCCAGCCGCGCGCACATCTCGGCGGCGACGGAACAGGCGATCAGCCGGCGGGTGTCCGGGTCCTTGTCCAGGCCGTCGAACAGATTGCCGAGCCAGGCGGGCAGGGTGATGCCGCAGGGCTCGGCCATGCGCCTCAGGCCCTTGAAGTTGGACACCGGCATGATCCCCGGCGAGACCGGAATGGTCACCCCGGCGGCGCGCACCCGCTCCATGAACCGCAGGAAGCCGTCGACGTCGAAGAAGAACTGGGTGATCGCCCGGGTCGCCCCGGCGTCGATCTTGGCTTTCAGCACGTCGATGTCGCGCTCGACGGAGCCGCTCTCCGGATGGGTCTGGGGGTAGAGGCTGACGGAGACCTCGAAGTCGCCGATGGCGCGGATGCCGGCGGTGAGTTCGGTGGCGTTGGCGTAGCCGTCCGGTCGCGGAACGTAGGTCCCGCCCAGCGAGCCCGGCGGGTCGCCGCGCAGGGCGACGATGTGGCGGATGCCGCTGGCCCAATAGTCGCGCACCACCTCGTCCACCTCGGCGCGAGAGGCTTCGACGCAGGTGAGGTGCGCGGCCGGGCGCAGGTCGGTTTCGGCAAGGACGCGGGTGACCGTGCGGTGTGTGCGCTCGCGGGTGGAGCCGCCGGCGCCGTAGGTCACCGACACGAAGGAGGGGTGCAGCGGGGCGAGGCGCCGGATCGCCTGCCACAGGCTCTCCTCGGCCTCGGGCGTCTTCGGCGGCGAGAACTCGAAGGAGACCTCCAGGCCGCGGTGCTCGCGCCCGCCCGAGCGCGCCACGGGGCCTAGGGCGCTGGGGCTGGCGTCCAGGGGCGCGGTCATGCCACCCGCCTCAGGCGCTCGGCGCGGTTCTCGGCGCCCCAGAGCTTGACGGTGAGGCCGCCCGCCGTCGCCGGCGGCAGCGACTGGACCGTGAAGGGGGTGAGGCCCGAGCCGGCCAGCCAGCGCTCGATCTCGTCGTCGAAGAAGCCGAGCCGGCGATGGCGGTGCTCGGCGCGCAGGAACTCCAGGTCGTGCGGGGCGAAGTCGACGATCAGCAGCCGCCCGCCAGGCGACACCAGCCGCGCGGCCTCGGCCACCGCGGCGGCGGGCTCGCCCAGATAGTGCAGCACCTGGTGCACCACCACGAGGTCGGCCTCTGCGTCGGGCAGGCCGGTGCCCAGGATGTCGCCGTGGCGCAGTTCGCAGGCGGCCAGGCCCGCGCGGGCCACCTGGTCGCGGGCGATGTTCAGCATCTGGCGAGACAGGTCGAGGCCGACGGCGCTCTTCGCCCGGGGGCCCAGCAGGGTCAGCATGCGCCCCGTGCCGGAGCCCAGGTCCACCAGCCGGCGGAACGGCCCCTCGCCGGCGGCCTTGAGGATCGCCGCCTCGACGTCGGCCTCGGCGGTGTAGAGCGATCGGATCTCGTCCCAGCGCTCGGCGTATTCGGCGAAGTAGAGCGCCGCCTGGTTGGCGCGCTCGGACGCCACGCCGCTGAGCCGCTCGGCGTCGCGGGCGAAAGTGGCGTCGGTGGCCGAGACCAGAGCCAGCGCCTGATCCACCAGGGTGCGCACCGGTCCGGGCCCCACCAGGCGGTAGAACACCCAGGCGCCGTCCGGGAACCGCTCCACCAGCCCGGCCTCGGCCAGCAGCTTCAGGTGGCGCGAGACGCGCGGCTGGCTTTGGCCCAGGATGCGGGTGAGCTCCAGCACGGCCAACTCCTCGCGCCCGAGCAGGGCGAGAATCCGCAGCCGCGTCGGCTCCCCCGCCGCGCGCAACACCTCCACCGCCTGATCCGAAGTGAGCGTCATAGAGATATAAAGATATCTTTATGTCGCATATGTCAAGTCGCAGATGGCCCAGCGCCACCGGCGCCGGCTACACCTCCACCTTCGCCCGCCTTGGCTTCAAGACCATCGCCCGCCACGTCCCGCCCAGGCCGATCATGCGGTATGTTCTGAAGGAGAGTCGGTGATGGGGACGCCGAGACGGCTGGGCGCTCTCGACTACGTGTAACAATACGTATAAGATTGCGCGATGATGCGGAAGCTTACGATAACGGTCGACGAAGAGGTCTATGCGGGCCTGCACCTGCGCGTGGGACGCCGTCGGATCAGCCGGTTCCTGAATGATCTGGCCAAGCCTCTGGTGGTTGGCGGTGGCCTCGCCGAAGGGTACGCGCAGATGGCCGCTGATAGCCTTCGCGAGGCGGAGGCGGACGAGTGGTCGGAAGCATTGATCCAGGACGCGAGGCGGGATGGCGAGTGAACCGCGCCGGGGCGAGGTCTGGTGGGTGTCGTTCGACCCTTCGCTCGGCGGCGAAACGCGTAAGACCCGGCCCGCGGTCGTGCTCAGCAACGATGCTGCGAACGATGCGCTGAACAGCGTCCAGGTCGTGCCGCTTACTTCCAACGTCGCCCGTCTCTATCCCGGCGAGGCCTTCGTCAGCGTGGGTGGGGAGCGTCGCAAGGCCATGGCGGACCAGATCGCGACGGCCTCCAAACAGCGCCTCAGAAGCAGGATGGACCAGCTATCGTCGGCCGACCTGGCCGCCGTCGAGAGGGCGGTAAGAGTTCAGCTGGGCCTGTAGCGCTACCGCCCGAACTTCTGGAACTTGATCCTGTGCGGGATCAGGCTGTCGGCGCCCAGGCGGCGCTTCTTGTCTTCCTCATAGGCCTCGAAGTTGCCCTCGAACCACTCCACGTGGCTGTCGCCCTCGAAGGCGAGGATGTGGGTGCACAGGCGGTCGAGGAACCAGCGGTCGTGGCTGATCACCACCGCGCAGCCGGCGAACTGCTCCAGGGCATCCTCCAGGTTCTGCAGGGTTTCGATGTCCAGGTCGTTGGTCGGCTCGTCCAGCAGGATGACGTTGCCGCCCTCGGTGAGGGTCTTGGCCAGGTGCACCCGGTTGCGCTCGCCGCCGGAAAGCTGACCCACCTTCTTCTGCTGGTCGCCGCCGCGAAAATTGAACGAGCCGACGTAGGAGCGGGTGTTGATCTCGCGGTTGCCGACCTTCAGCACGTCCAGGCCCGAGGAGATCTCCTGCCAGACCGTGTGGTTGGCGACGAGGGCGTCGCGGCTCTGGTCGACGTAGGCGAGCTTCACCGTCTCGCCCAGGCGGATGGCGCCGGCGTCGGGCTTCTCCTGGCCGGTGATAAGCTTGAACAGCGTCGACTTGCCCGCGCCATTCGGCCCGATCACGCCGACGATGCCGTTGGGCGGCAGCTTGAACGACAGGCCCTTGAACAGGATCTTGTCGCCGTACTCCTTCTCCAGGCCGTCCACCTCGATCACCACATTGCCCAGGCGCGGGCCCGGCGGAATCTGGATGGTGGCGAAGCTCTGCTTCTCGCGCTCCTGCTGGTTGACCATCTCGTCATAGGCGGCCAGTCGGGCCTTGGACTTGGCCTGGCGGGCGCGGGCGTTGGAGCGCACCCATTCCAGCTCCTTCAGCATGGCCCTCTGGCGGGCCTCGCTCTCGGACTGCTCCTGGACGATGCGCTTGGTCTTCTGCTCCAGCCAGCCGGAGTAGTTGCCCTCGTAGGGGATGCCCTTGCCGCGATCCAGCTCCAGCGTCCACTTGGTCACCTGGTCCAGGAAGTACCGGTCGTGGGTGACCAGGATCACGCAGCCCGGGAAATTCTCCAGATGGTGCTGCAGCCAGGCCACCGACTCGGCGTCCAGGTGGTTGGTGGGCTCGTCCAGCAGCAGCATGTCGGGCTTGGAGAGCAGCAGGCGGGCCAGCGCCACGCGCCGCTTCTCGCCGCCCGAGAGATTGTCCACGCTCCAGTCGTCAGGCGGACAGCGCAGGGCGTCCATGGCCATCTCGATCTTGGAGTCGATGTCCCACAGATCGCCCGCGTCGATCTTCTCCTGCAGAGCGGTCATCTCCTCCATCAGCTCGTCGGAGTAGTCCTCGCCCAGCTTGGCGGCGACCTCGTTGTAGCGGTCGAACAGCCTCTTCTCGTCGCACCATGCGATGGCGTTGCCCCAGACGTTCAGCGCCTCGTCCAGGTTGGGCTCCTGTTCCAGGTAGCCCATCTTGATTCCCTCCGCGGCCTTGGCCTCGCCGCCGAATTCGGTGTCGAAGCCGGCCATGATCTTCAGCAAGGTCGACTTGCCCGAGCCGTTGACCCCCACCACGCCGATCTTGGCGTCGGGGTAGAAGCTCAGCCAGATGTTCTCGAAGACCTTCTTCCCGCCGGGAAAGATCTTCGTCAGGCCTTGCATCTGGAAAATGTACTGGGCGGCCATAGCGGCTCCGGGCGTTCGGGTTGAAGGCGAGCGGGGGAGATAGCGAGCGACAGCGGAACGCGCAATGAGGTGAGGCTGGACTCTCGCTTAGGTCACCGGCAGGTTGTGTGACCAGCTAGCGAATTGGACGTTTCGAATGTCGTTTCTCGACCGTCTAAAGACGCTGCTACGGATTCCAAAGGACGTGTCCGAAGCCACTGAGCTCATCTACGTCAAACTCCCCGAGCCGCTCGAACCGTTCGAGCGAGGTGACCGCTACGGAGGCCCCCTAGACGCGGAGCTGCGGCTCGCCGGAGTGGGCTATGTCAGTGGTGGTGGGGCGTTGCTGAGCGCGCCGAACGCGGATGGATCGCGCACGATCGAATACTGCGGGGTGGATGTGGATGCTCTCGATGTGCCGCGCGCTTTGGAACTCCTTCGACGTGAGCTGCCGGAACTCGGATGCCTATCAGGCACGGAGTTGCAATATCAGCTTGGAGCAGCGCGTCTGATCGACCGATTCACCGGAACAGGCTGGGCCACCGCTCTTCCCGAAGAGGCGCCCGGCTAGCTAGGCTTGGACAGCGCCGCACCAGCGCTCCATCAGGCGTTGAAGTTCAGCTTCAGGCCCGGCCTCGGCCACCGGCACTTGAACAGCTTGCCCGTCGACGAGCAGGTTACCCAGGCGTCGCGCATGTCGGCGCCGCCGAAGCAGATGTTGGTGGTGATCAGGTCGGGGAAGGCGAAGTGCTCGGTGGTCCCATTGGGATCGAAGGCGGTGATCCCGCCGTTGATGATGGTGGCCACGCACACCTTGCCGCCGGCCTCCACCGCCAAGCTGTCGAGCAGCTGGTAGCCGGGCAGGTTGTGGATCACCCGTCCCGGCGCGAAGCCGGCCTGCGGCCCGAGCGCTCCGGGCTCGGCGAGGTCGAACGCCCACAGGCGGCCGAGGGTGGTGTCGGCGACGTAGACGATCTTCTCGTCCGGGGAGAGGCCGATGCCGTTGGGCGAGACCATGTGTTCGCGGATGCGCACGATGTGCGAGCCGTCGGGCTTGGCGTAGTAGACCCCGCCCCACTTGCGGCCGTCCTCGTCGCCGCAGCCGTTGTCGGTGAACCAGATGCCGCCCTGCTTGTCGAAGACCAGGTCGTTGGGGCCGTTCAGCCGGCCGCCGGGGCAGGCGTCGGGGCCGTACACCGTCTCGACCTTGCCGCTCTTGATGTCCACCCGCTGGACATAGCCGCCGGTGTGCGTGGGCGGGGTCGGGCCGGGGATGTTCAGCCCGTTGTTCTTCAGGAAGTGGAACGAGCCGCCGTTGTTGGTGACGTAGATCTTGCCGTCCGGGCCGATGGCCGCGCCGTTGGGTCCGCCGCCGGTCTCCGCCACCGTCTCCTTGCGGCCGTCCGGCCACACCCGGGTGAGCACCTTGGCCTCGATCTCGGTGAGGATCACCGAGCCGTCGTTCATGGCGATAGGCCCCTCGGGAAACCCGAAGCCTTCGGCGACCAGTTCGATATCCATGGGGTTCCTCCTTGGGGTTGGCGTTCTATCGCCGCCGTGTCGCTGGGTAAGGCAAACCGCCAAAACTCCCTAGCGCCGCTCCAGGACCCGGAACACGAAGGGATACTCGTCTCCTTCGCCGGCCGGATGGGCCTCGCGCGACACCTCGGTCCAGTCGGATTCGTCAAACGGCGGAAACACCGCGTCGCCCTCCGGCTCGGCGTCCACCTCTGTGAGGTACATGCGCCGGGCCTTGGGCAGGGCCATCTCGAACAGGGTCGCGCCGCCGATCACGCAGACCTCGTCCACGCCATCCTCCTGCGCCTGCTCTCGCGCGATGCTGAGCGCCTCGCCCCAGTCCTCGCACACCACGGCGCCCGGGGGCTCGAAGGAGCCGTCGCGGGACAGCACGATGTTGGTGCGCTTGGGCAGGGGCCGGTTGGGCAGGCTCTCCCAGGTCTTGCGCCCCATGATCACCGGCTTGCCCAGGGTGAGTCGCCGGAAGATCGCCAGGTCGCTCTTCAGCCGCCAGGGCAGGGCGCCCGCCGCGCCGATCACGCCGTTGCGCGCGCGGGCCACGGGTCCGAGGGTGAGGGTCACGGTCAGGGGCGGGTCCTCCGGGAAGCGCGGCCCACTCACTAGCACCGACACCCCCTCCGCTGTCATCCCGGCTGGAGCGCGCAGCGCGGAAGGCCGGGACCTCGCGCCGCTTCGAGCTTCATCCTGCGGGAGGTCCCGGATAAGCCGCTGCGCGGCTTTCCGGGATGACAATGTTAGGGAAAAGGAAGAAAAGGCGGCGGTTTCGCACACCGCCGATTTGTGGGGAGGCTGACAATGGAACCCACCCTCGAACCCCTGATCATCGACCTGCTGGAATGGGTGGGACCTGATCCGCGCGGCTATGACGAGGTGATGGAGGCCTGGCATACGTCCTGCCCGCGCCTGCCGGTGTGGGAGGAGGCCAACGACCGCGGCCTGGTGATCCGCGAGCGCCTGGACGGCCGCTCGGTGGTGCGGGTCACGGCCGCCGGCCTCGCGCTGGTCTGCGAGGCCCGTGCGGCGGCGGCCTAGCTGCCCGCGCAGCGGGTGGGATGAGGGGCTTCAAAGACTCACCACGGAGGTCACGGAGAACCACGGAGTTCACGGAGCGGGCTTCCGACACTTAGGGCGTCGCCCGGGAAGAACCGCGCCACCGGCTTGTCCATGTCCGGCGCCGACCGCGCGTAAAGGCCATAGTCTCCGTGATCTCCGTGCTCCTCCGTGACCTCCGTGGTTGAACTTCCTCTCACGGCCTGCGCGGCCCCTCATCCGACCCGCTGCGCGGGCCACCTTCTCCCCAGCGGAGAAGGAACCTCCCAAACCCCGCCCTAGGGCCGCTTGTCGCGTCCGAAGTTCGGTTCGGCGATCTCCTGGCCCGCTTCCACGATGCCGAGGCGGATGTGGCGGGTGCGGGTGAACAGGTCTTCCAGCTTTTGCGCCTCGCCCCAGCGGATCGAGCGCGACAGGGCCTGCAGGTCCTCGGTGAAGCGGCCGAGGATCTCCAGCACCGCGTCCTTGTTGGCCAGGAATACGTCGCGCCACATCACCGGGTCGGAGGCGGCGATGCGGGTGAAGTCGCGAAAGCCGCCGGCGGAGTACTTCATCACCTCGGCTTCGGTGACACCTTCCAGGTCCGCCGCGGTGCCGACGATGTTGTAGGCGATCAGGTGGGGCAGGTGGGAGGTGACGGCCAGCACCAGGTCGTGGTGGCGCTCGTCCATGGTCTCCACCCGCGCGCCGAGGGCCCGCCAGAAGCCGGTGAGGCGGGCCAGGGCCTCGGCATAGGGCGCATCGTTGCGGTCCTGCGGCGTGAGTATGGTCCAGCGATTGTGGAACAGGCTGGCGAAGCCGGCGTCGGGGCCGGATTGCTCGGTGCCGGCGATGGGGTGGCCCGGGATGATGAACACGCCCTCCGGCGCAGCCCGCGCCAGCGCCTCGCACACCGAGCCTTTCACCGAGCCTGTGTCGGTGACCGTCGCTCCCGGCTTCAGCGCCGGCGCTGCGGCGGCCATCACCTCGCCCATGGCCATCACCGGCACGGCGAAGACCACGAGGTCGGCGTCCCGCACGGCCCGGGCGATGTCGCCGGTCACCTCGTCGGCGAGTCCGAGGGCGCTCACCCGCTCGCGGGTGGCCGGATTGGCGTCGGCGACGGCGACGCTCCCCACGGCGCCGGCTTCCCGCGCAGCGCGGATCATCGACGAGCCGATCAGGCCGCAGCCGACGATCGCCATCCTGGCGTAGACCGGCGCGGCCTTGGCTGGCGCGGCGGCGGAAGTCTCGAAGGTCATGGGACGGCTCCTGTTGGGATTCTCGGGCCGGAGACCGTCTTTTGCTGAAGACCCTGCCGCCGACCGGGGCGGCTGGGACAATGCAATGACCGGCCGCTCGCTATCTGGGCGAGCGGTAGTAGCGCTGGCGAAGGCGAAGGGCGCGGGTCACGGGCGCTCCCATAGAGGCGTCGCGCTCGGCCCGTCAAGGCCGCGGCGGCGCGCGGCGCAGGAACTCGGCCAGCGCCTCGATGAACGCGCGATTGTGGTGCTCGAGCCCGATCGTCATCCGCAGGTGATGCGGCAGGCCGTAGCCGCCGACGCCGCGCACCAGCAGGCCGCGGCTCGCCAGGAAGGCTTCGGCGTCCGCCGCGGTCCGGCCGGACGTCCTGGGGAACTCCAGCAGCACGAAATTGGCGGCCGACGGGACCACCTCCAGGCCGAGGCCGCCGATCTGCTGCGTCAGCCACGGCCGCCACTGCTCCACGTGGGCCAGCGACGCCTGCTGGAAGTCGCTGTCGGCGAGGGCCGCGATGGCGGCGAACTGGCCGGGGATGGAAGTGTTGAACGGTGCGCGGATGCGGTCGATGGCGTCGGCGATGGGCGCCGGGGCATAGGCCCAGCCCACCCGCAGCGCCGCCAGGCCGTGGATCTTGGAGAAGGTGTGGGTGACGATGACGTTGTGCGCCGTGCGCGCCAGGTCGAGGCCGTCGGTGAAGGTCGGGTCGGAGCAGAACTCGGCGTAGGCGCCGTCCAGCACCAGCACCACGTTCGGCGGCAGTTCGGCGTGCAGGCGCCGCACCTCGGCCTCGCCGATGAATGTGCCGGTGGGATTGGCGGGGTTGGCGATGAACACCAGCCGGGTGCGCTCGTCCACCTCGGCCAGCAGGGTGTCGACATCGATCCGGTAGTTCCGCTCGGCGGCGAAGCGCACCTCGGCCTGGCAGGCCCGTGCGCCGATGGCGTAGGCGCCGAAGCCGAACTCGCCCTGCACCATGTTGTCGCCCGGCTCCAGGAACACCTGGTTGATCAGGTGGAAGATCTCGTCCGTGCCGCAGCCGAGCACCAGCCGTTCGGGCTCGATCCTGTAGTGCTCGGTCAGGGCGGCGCGCAGCAGGTTCCCGCGCCCGTCCGGGTAGAGGTTCAGCTTGTCGGCCGCGCCGGCGAACGCCTCCCGCGCCTTGGGACTGCAGCCCAGGATGTTCTCATTGGCGGACAGCTTGACCGGATCGACCACGCCCTCGGCGCTGGACTTGCCCGGCTTGTAGGGCGTGATCTCCAGTATGCCCGGCTTCGGCGTGGGCCGCGGGGCGTGGCCGGGATCGGCGGCGAGGGTGGTCCGGGCGGTCATGCGCGCGCCTCTTACACGGGCAGGGGCGCGGGCGCAGCCCCAATCACGCCGCTGAGCCGGCCCGGCGCGCGCGCCAGGCGCGGATCGCCCTCCTGGTAGAAGCCGGCCAGGGCGAACAGTTTCAGGCCGCCGGCTTCGGCGGCGAGGCTCGCGGCGACGCCGTTCAGGCTCAGCGCATTGGCGACGGCGGACGCCGCGCCGCCGGCGTCGGTCACCCAGAAGGTCATGTCATCGCCGCTGGGCGACGGCTGGACCTCGGCCACGGCGAGGGCCCGGACGGGTCCCTGCGAGGCGAGCACCGGCAGGGCCGCGAACACCCTCAGGCGCGGCTCGGCGAGTGGCCGGCCCCACCAGGCTGGACCATCCAGCGACAGAACGCCGACGGCGCCCGCGCGGGCCGCGGACAGGGCGTCTTCAGCTCGCGCCATCAGGTTCAGCGGCGCGAGCGCTCCGAACCGGAAGCGGGCGAACTCGGCGGTGCGCGGATCGCCGCCGCCGAACACCGCCAGACGCGTCGGTCCGGCGCGGGCGCGAAGTTCGGCGAGCAGGTCGAGGCCCACGGCCAGGGCGGTGACCGGGGCGAGCCCCGGGTTGGGCGCCATCGCCAGTCGCCGCAGCATCACCGCCTCGCGGCTCCAGGGGCCCAGGTCCGCGAGCCCCGGCGACAGCTCGGCCTCGCGCAGCCACGCGGCGAGGGCGCGCAGCAGTTCGGCGTCGCCCATCCCGGCGGTGTCGGTCACGGAAACACCTTGGGCGCGCCGGCGACCGGGACGACGCCCAGCTCGGTCCTGCCGTTCTCGAACTGGATAGTTAGCGGCGCCGCCGTGACCGCCCCGGCGACCAGCTCAGCGGCGGGGCCGCCGCCCAGAATGCTCACCGCCCGGGGCGCGTCGCGCAAACTCGCTGTCAGCCTGCCGTGCAGGCGGCCATCCTCGCCGACCGAGATGTCGCCGGTGCGCGCGTCCAGCAGGGCCTCGCCGGCCTGGATCGTCGCCTGGCGGACGCGCAACGCGCCGCCAGCGCGGGACCAGGCGCGCACCATGCCCGGCCAGTCGTGTCCGCTGAGGGCGCTCGCGTGGGAGAAGATCGCGTCCGCCTCGATGCTCACCGGCTTGCCGTCCGCGATGCGCCCGATCACGCCCGACGGGTCCGCTGCGACGCCCTCGAGGGAGAAGTAGACCGCGCCCTGGTCGTCGGGGCCGGCGCGGGTGTGCAGGTGCAGCTCGCGCGCGGTCTGGGCGAAGAAGGGCCTGGCCCCAGGCGCCGGCGTGAAGGTGAGGTTGAGGCCTTCCACCGAGAGGCGCGGCGGCGACTCACCCAAAGCCGACAGGCTGGCTCTCAGGGCCTGGCCGCCGACGCTCACCCCCCCGCCGGACGGCCGGGTGAAGGTCACGCCCTGGCTCGCCACGGCGATCCAGTGGCCCGGGGTGTAGGCCCAGGCCTCGCACTTGAGCAGCGGCGCGGCAAGCGCCCAGCCGGACGCTTCCCTCAGGCGCAGGTTCGCGAAGTCCAGGTCCAGGCGGAACGGGAAGCCGTAGATGCGCCGGCTGGTCCAGGCGACCTCGAAACCGGCCGCGCGCAATGACGCCGCGCCGCGATCGACGCGCTGCTCCAGCTTGCCGCGGGCCCAGATCCAGTAGGCCGACCAGGCGGCCAGCACGATCAGCAGCAGCACGAAGGGGCCGTACAGGCCGAGCCGGGAGGGTTTGCGAGGCGGGGCGCGATCGGGCAGGGTCATGGGATGAGGCGGACCAAGGGCCAGGGCGGCGCGTGACGTCAAGAGGAGAGGCGTTGGAACGCACGGACGGGCTGTGGGTGTTCGGCTACGGCTCGCTCATGTGGCGGCCGGGGTTTCGCTATCTGGAGCGGATGGGCGCGGTGCTGCACGGCCGCCGGCGCGCCTTCTGCATCTATTCGGTGCATCACCGCGGCACCTATGAGCGGCCCGGCCTCGTGCTGGGACTGGCGCCGGGCGGCGCCACGCGCGGCGCGGCCTATCGGGTGGAGGAGGCGCATTGGGACGAGACCTACGCCTATCTGCGCGAGCGCGAGCAGCCGACGGAGACCTATGTGGAGGCGCGCTCCCGGGTGCGCCTGACCGATGGCCGCGCGGCGGAGGTGCTGATCTTCCTGTCCGACACCAGCCATCCGCAATGGGCCGGCGCGCTCAGCCTGGAGGCCCAGGCCGAGCTGATCGCCGGCGCCACGGGGCTCTCCGGCCGCAACGTCGACTACCTGCGCGACCTGGTGGCGCACCTGCGCGAGGATGGCGTGCGCGACCGCTCGATGGAGGCGCTGCTCGGCATGGTGGAGGCGCGGGAGGCTGGGGTGGTCGCGGAAGCTGGGGGGTGACGAAGGTAGGGGGACCACGAACCACACGAAAAGCACGAACTCGGGCGTTGTTTCGGCGGCGGCTGAGAGTCGCACCGACGTGTTCGTGGTTTTCGTGTTTTTCGTGGTTCCCCTATCCTATCCGGCGGCCTCGCCAAATCAGCGGGCGCGTGGTGACGTGGAACGCGGGCCCGCGGGCCGGCGCTGGTCTTTGACATCGTGAAACGAATTGCGCGCGGCCGGTGACTCCCGGGCGCTCGCCCGCACAGCCAGGTTCCCGATCCCCCCCATCCGAAATTCCCCGCGAAAGCGGGGACCCAGGCTTTTTTGCAATCGGTGGGGGCCGTGCGGGTGTGGATGGAAGGAAGGAACAAAAACGCCTGGGTCCCCGCTTTCGCGGGGAATCTCGGATGTGGGTGGTGGGAAGGCTTGGGGTGGGACCCGGTCCCCCGTCACCTGCTCCGTACCTGTTATGCATCGATAACAGGCCTGTTTGGCGCCTGTTATCACCTGTTATCACCTGTTCCTGGCGGATATCAGGTGGCCGCAAGCCATTGAACAAGCATGGCTTCCAGACCGTAACAGGTGGCAAAAACCGTGAAATAACAGGTGGAACAGGTGAATAACAGGTCGGAACAGGTGGAACAGGCGGTCCGCCTACAGCGGCAGCAGGGCGGTGGAGGCTGCCTCGATGCGCGCCTCCAGGACGCGCATGAACTCGGCGCGCTTCAGGCCGGGGGAGATCGGCTCGAGGTATTCGAAGACGATGGTTCCGGGCTTGCGGATGAAGCCGTGCGCCGGCCAGTGCACGCCCGAGTTGGTGGCGACCGGAATGGCCGGCAGGCCCAGTTCGCGATAGAGCGCCGCCGTGCCGACCTTGTAGTCTCCGGCCACCCCGGGCACGCCGCGATGGCCCTCCGGAAAGATCACCAGCTGGCGCTCATGCCGCAGGCGATCCCTGGCGTCGCGGAGCATCTTCTTCAGCGCCGCCGCCTGGCCCTCGCGGTCGATGACGATCATCCCGCTCTTGAGGGCGTACCACCCGAGGAAGGGGATCCACATGAGCTCCTTCTTCATGACGAAGCAGGAGTCGGGCAGCCAGGCGAACTGGGCGAAGACGTCGAACATGCACTGGTGCTTCGGCGCGATCAGGGCGTGGCCCTTCGGCACGAACTGGCGGCCGCGCAACTCCACCCGGATGTCGCAGCAGACGCGCAGGATCAGAATGATCCCGCGGCTCCAGAACGTCAGGCCGCGCTGCGTCCAAAGCCGCGGCGCCAGCAGCGTCGGCAGGATGGCGAGCGCCATCACGGCCGACCACAGGTAGAACACCACCACGAACAACAGCGAACGCAGAAGGATCAAGCCGGCTTTACCCCCGTGGCATGCGCGGCGGGTTCGGCCGCCGGCCCGAGGCTCAGGATCGCCTCGCGCGCCAGAATGGCGAGGTACTTGGAATATTCCAACACCATGCGCCGCGCGCCGTCGCCGGTCTTCCACCACCTGGCGGCGTCGAGGTTGGCGGTGACCACCGGGTAGGGGGCGATGTCCGCCTCCGGCATGGCCGCCTTCAGCTCCAGGCGCGCGCGGGGCATGTGGTAGTCGGCGGTGACCAGGATCAGCTTGCGATAGCCCTTGGCCCTGGCCCAGTCGGCCGTCTCGCGGGCGTTGCCGAGGGTGTTGGACGCGGTGAAGCCGAGGTCGACGCAGCAATCGTACAACGGCTTGTTGGCCCCAATGACCGACTGCAGCTCCGGCCGGCGCACCTGGCGGCTGACGCCGGAGATCAACAGGCGCTTGCCCTTGCCCTGTTCCAGCAGCTGGGTCGCCGTGATGATCCGTTGGTCCGAGCCGCCGGTCAGGGCGACGATGCCGTCGGCCTGGGGCGGGTCGTCGGCCGGCGTGGAGCGCTCCACCCGCGCGGCGAAGGCCAGCAGGCCGGCGGTCCAGATCAGCAACAGCACCAGGAGGGCGACGATGGTCCTCACGGCATCGTCTTCAGCGCGGCCATGGCGGTGATCCGCGCGGTGACCGCCGCGACCAACGCGCCCAGCAGGGGAAACGGCGCGGCGACGGCCAGATCGCGCCAGTCCACCGGCAGGATGGCGCTCAGGCCCTGCCCGGCGCCCAGCAGCTTCAGCGCGATGGCCGCCAGTATGGCCAGCACGGCGCCCACCAGGCCCGCCTGCGCCGCCGCCCTGGCGAACCTGGCCTGGAACAGGCGGGCGACGAAGGCGTCGGTGGCGCCCACCAGGTGCAGGGCGTCCACCACGTCGCGGCGGGCGGCGAGGCCCTGGCGCGTGGCGAACGCGATCACCGCGCCAAGCGAGGCGGTGATCAGGGCGAAGAGGGCGATGGACACGGCCCGGGCGATGGCGGCGTCGCGCAGGATGTCGGCGGTCCACAGGCTGTGGTCGTCGACGTCCGCGTCGAGCCCGGCGCTCGCCAGCGCGCGCTTCAGGTCGGCGACGTCGGCCGGGTGGGTGGGATCCAGGTCCAGGGCCACCAGACGCGGGGTCGGCAGGTCCGCCGGCAGGGCGTCCGGCCCGATCCAGGGGGCCAGCAATGCGTCGGCCTGCTGCTTAGAGAGGGCCCTGGGCTCGGCAACGCCCGGAACCCCCGCCAGCACCTCGGCCGCGCGGGCCGCCGCCTCGTCGGCCGTCTCCGCGCCGCGCGGGCGCACGATCACGGTGGCCGAGCTGGTGAGCTGGCTCCTCCAGTCCCGCGACGCCCGATCCGCCGCCACTCCGGCGATCGCGGTGAGCCCGGCCAGGAACGACAGCGCCGCCACCACGAACATCAGCGCGAAGTCGTGGCCATCGCCCTTGGGCAGCACGGGCGCCGGCCACCACTTCTTCGGATCGAACGCCAGGCTCATAGGGCGGGCTCCCGGGCGAGTCCGTCATAGGCCACGAGCCGGCCCTCCTCCAGGTGCAGGACCGGTTTGCCCGAGCGGCTGACCAGGTCCGTGTCGTGGCTGGCGATCAGCACCGTGGTCCCCACGCGGTTCAGCTCCATCAGCAGCCGCAGGATGCGCAGGCCCATCGCCTCGTCGACATTGCCGGTGGGCTCGTCGGCCAGCAGGATGTCGGGCCGGTTGATCACCGCGCGGGCGATGGCCAGCCGCTGCTTCTCGCCGCCCGAGAGCGCGGGGGGCATGGCGTGCATGCGCTCGCTGAGGCCCACCCAGCCCAGCAGGTCGGCGACGTCGCCGCGATAGTCGGCCGGTTTTCGCCGGGCGATGCGGGGCGCCAGGGCGGCGTTATCGAAGGCGCTAAGGTGGTCGAGCAGGCGGAACTCCTGGAACACCACGCCGATCCGTCGGCGCAGCAGAGGTCGCTCGGACGGCTTCAGGCGGGCCAGATCCTGGCCGAAGAGTTCGATGCGCCCGCGCGAGGCGCGTTCGGCCAGATAGATCAGTTTGAGCAGCGTCGATTTGCCCGAGCCGGACGGCCCCGTGAGGAACTGGAACGAGCCCTTGGGCAGGGAAAACGTAATGTCCTTAAGGACTTCGGGCTCACGCCCATAGCGCATCGACACGCCGTCGAAGCTGACAACCGGCGCCGGCTCCGACTGGACTGCGGCCGGCTTGGCCTCGTGGGCGACGGGGTTCCTGGACATGCGGGCGGAAATCGGCGACCTCGGAAGAGGTATGCTCGGGCATCCGATTCGCCAGCCATGATACTGACCTGTCCGGAGTGCGCCACCGGCTATTTCGTCGATGACGCCAAGATTCGGCCGGAGGGCCGGGCGGTGCGCTGCGCCGCCTGCGGCGCGCGCTGGACGGCGTTTCCGGAGCCGCCGCTGGACCTGGCGCCGCCCCCGCCGCCCGCCGCGGAAAGCGAGCCGGAATCGGCGGAGGACCGGTCGCTTTCCGAACTCACCGGCCTCGATCTGCCGAAGGCCTTCCGCAGCCGGGCGGAGAACGAACGCCGCATGAGGACGGCGGCGATCACCGGCGCCGTATGGGCCGGCGTGGCGGTGGTCGTGCTGGCGATCGTCGGTTCGGCGATCGTCTTTCGCGAAAGCGTCGTGCGGACCTTTCCGCGCTCGGCCTCGGTCTACGCCGCCATCGGCCTGCCGGTGAACCCGATCGGCCTGGTGATCGAGAGCGTGAAGGTCGAGCCGTCGCTGCAGGACGGCCATGCGGCCTATGCGGTGTCCGGCGTGATCCGCAATGTGGAGGACCGCGAGGTCACCGCGCCGCCGCTGCGGATCAGCCTGTTCAATGCCCAGGGCAAGCGCGTCGCGGGTCAGATCGCCATGCCGGCGGACCCGCGCATACCGCCCGGCGAGACGCGCCACTTCGCCGTGGCCATCCTCGATCCTCCGTTCTCGTCCCACGACCTGCAGGTGGATTTCGCCGACAGGATGAAACGCGGCCCCGCGGCGACCCGACCTGCGAAAGCCGGCGCGGCCCCGACCGCCGCCCCGACGGACCTGGCGCTGCGCGGCCCCGCCGCGACGGAGGTTCCCGCGCCGCCGTCGGCGCAGGCCGGGCCGCCGCCCGCGTCCGCGCCCGCCGTCCCGCCCGGCAAGGCCGCCGCGCCCCATGTCTGACGCGCCGGCGGGGCTGACGGTGCTCCTCGGCGAGGCCGATGTCGCCGCGCGGGTGGAGCGGCTGGCCGCCGAGATCGCCGGGCGCATCGACGACGACACGGTGGCCGTCTGCCTGCTGACCGGGGGTCTGTGGTTCGCCGCCGACCTGACCCGCGCCCTGGCCCGGGCGGGCCGTCACGTGGCCTTCGACGCGATCTGGCTCGCCTCCTACGGCGACGAGCGCGGCAGCCGCGGCCGCTGCCAGGTGCGCGCCGACCTCCAGCGCCCGCTCGCCGGCCGTCGCGCCCTGGTGGTGGACGATGTCATCGACACCGGCCTGTCGCTCAGCGAGGCGGCCCGCCTGGTGCGCGATGCGGGGGCCGCCGAGGTGCTCACCGCCGTCTTCGCCCGCAAGCCGTGGCCGACGCCCCGCGCCATCGAACCGGACTTCACCGCCTGGGAAGCCCCGCCGCGGTTCCTCGTGGGCTACGGCATGGATTCCGCCGGCGCGATGCGCGGGCTGCCCTATATCGCGGCAATGGACTAGGCGGCGGAGCCCACGCCAATCAGCCACGAGGCCAGCGGCTCCCCGGCGAACATCTCGTCATAGGTCGGCCGGCGGCGCACCACGGCGAAATCGGCGCCGCGCACCAGCACTTCGGGGACCAGCGGGCGGGTGTTGTACTCGCTGGCCATCACCGCGCCATAGGCGCCCGCGCTCATGAAGGCCACCAGGTCGCCGGCGCGCAGATCGGGCAGGGCGCGATCGCGGGTGAAGGTGTCGCCGGTCTCGCACACCGGGCCGACCACGTCGTAGGGGCGGGACTCGCCGCCGCGCGGACGCACCGGCCTGATGTCGTGATAGGCCTCGTACATAGCCGGACGGATCAGGTCGTTCATCGCCGCGTCCAGCACCAGGAAGCGACGGCCGCCCGGCCGCTCGTGCACGTGGATCACCTGGGCCAGCAGCACGCCGGCGTTGGCGGCGATCACCCGTCCGGGCTCGAAGGAGAGTGTCATGCCGAGCCCTCCGACCGTTCCGGCGACCATGGCCGCGTAGTCGGCCGGCGTCGGCGGATCAGGCTGGTTGAAGTAGGGCACACCGAGGCCGCCGCCGAGGTCGAGCCGCTCCACCGTGAGGCCTTCGCCGCGCAGCCGTTCGACGAGGCCGCGCATGCGCAGGAAGGCGTCCGCGAGCGGCGCGAGATCGGTGATCTGGCTGCCGATGTGGCAGGCGACGCCGAGGGGGCGCACGCCGGCCATATTGCCGGCCTTGGCGTAGAGCCGCTCGGCCTCGCTCAGCGAGACCCCGAACTTGCTCGCGGCATGGCCGGTGGTGATCTTGTCGTGGCCGCCGGCGCCCACCTCCGGATTGACCCGGATGGCGATGGTGGCGCGCTTGCCCTTGCCCTCCGCGATGCGGCTCAGCAGGTCCAGCTCAGGCTCCGACTCCACATTGATCTCGGCCACGCCCACGTCGAGCGCGAAGGCCAGTTCCGCCGCGGTCTTGCCGACGCCGGAGAAGACGATGCGTTCGGCCGGCACGCCGGCGGCGAGGGCGCGGCGGATCTCGCCTTCCGAGACCGTATCGGCCCCGGCGCCGAGCCGGGCCAGGGTGCGCAGCACGGCCAGATTGGAATTGGCCTTCACCGCATAGGCGACGAACGGCTCGCCGATGCCCGGGTGGGCGCGCAGGGCGTCGCGGAACACCAGATAGTGCCGCTCGAGCGTCGCCGTGGAGTAGACATACACCGGCGTGCCCACCTCACGCGCGATCCGTGAGAGTGGGACATCCTCTGCATGCAGTTCGCCCGCCCTGAGCTCGAAGTGGTTCATGGCGGCGAGGCGGACGGCGCCGGCGTCTCCGGACCCGTGCCCGGCTGCGCGGCGTCCGGCGCGACGGCGGGGTTCGGGTTGGTGGACGCGCGCCTGGCGGCGGCCTTGCGCGCCTGCTCGGCCTGGTACTCGGCCTTGGCCTTCTCGCCCCACAGGGGGGCTGGGCGGTCGAGCTCACCCTCCTTGCCGCAGCCGGACAGCGCGGCGCAGGCGACGAGGCCGACGAGAACGATGGCGACCGGGCGGATCATCCGAGGATCTCCTTCCAACGCGCGATCTGGGCTCGCACCTGGGCGGGCGCCGTGCCGCCGTAGCTGGTCCGGCTGTCCACCGAGGCGCGCGGCGTCAGGGACTTCAAGACTTCGGCCGTGATGCCGGGGTCCAGCGCCTGGGCTTCGGCCACCGGCAGGTCGGCCAGATCGACGCCCAGCGCCTCCGCCCGTTTCACCGCCGCGCCGGTGATGTGGTGCGCCTGGCGGAACGGCAGCCCGCGTTCGCGAACCAGCCAGTCGGCGAGGTCCGTGGCCGTGGCGTAGCCGACGCCGGCCGCCGCGGCCATGCGCCGGGCGTCGGGCTGCAGGTCGGCGGCCATGCCGGTCATGGCGGCCAGGGCCAGTTCCAGGGCGTCGAAGGCGTCGAACACCGGGACCTTGTCCTCCTGCATGTCCTTGGAATAGGCCAGCGGCAGGCCCTTCATCACCACGGCCAGGCTGGTGAACGCGCCGAGGATCCGCCCGACCTTCGCCCGGCTGAGCTCGGCGGCGTCCGGATTACGCTTCTGCGGCATGATCGACGAGCCGGTGGTGAAGGCGTCGCTGAGGGTGATGAAGCCGAACTGCGGCGTCATCCACAGCACGATCTCCTCGGCCAGCCGGGAGAGGTGCGTCGCGCAGATCGCCGCCGCCGCCAGGGCCTCCAGGGCGAAGTCCCGGGCCGAGACGGCGTCGAGGCTGTTGGCCATGGGCGCGCCGAAGCCCAGCCCGTCCGCCGTCGCCCGCCGGTCGATGGGAAACGAGGTCCCGGCCAGGGCGGCGCCGCCTAGGGGGCTCTCGTTCATCCGGACGCGGGCGTCGGTGAAGCGTCCGGCGTCGCGGCCGAACATCTCCACATAGGCCATGAGATGGTGGCCGAACGTCACCGGCTGGGCGCTCTGCAGATGGGTGAACCCGGGCATCACGGCGTCGGCATGCTCATCGGCCTTGTGCAGCAGGGCGCGCTGCAGGTCGCGCAGCTGAGCCGCCGCGCGATCGCAGGCCTCTCGCACCCAGAGCCGAAGATCGAGCGCCACCTGGTCGTTGCGCGAGCGCGCCGTGTGCAGCCGCCCGGCCGCAGGCCCGATCAGTTCGGCCAGCCGCTGCTCGACGTTCATGTGGATGTCTTCGAACTCCTCGCGGAACGGGAAGGTCCCAGCCTCCACCTCGCGCTCGATCTCGGCGAGACCGGCCTGGATCGCAGAGGCGTCCTCCATGGGGATGAGCCCGGTCTGGGCCAGCATCTGGACATGGGCGCGCGAGCCGGCCAGGTCCTGCCGCACGAGGCGCCTGTCGAAGCCGATGGAGACGTTGATCGCCTGCATCAGCGCCGCGGGCTTGGCGGAGAACCGACCGCCCCATAAAGAGTGCCCCTCGGCCGGCCCCGCGTCCTTCGGGCGAGCCTCGGGCGCGCCGCCGGCGGAGTCGGACGCGTTCGTGGGAGGCGGGCCGTCGGTCATTCAGAGGGTGTCCAGATGGGCGTTGGGATCAATGATAGTCGCTGGGCGGTGCGCGGCGTCGCCTTCCTTGCGATCGCGGCGGCTCTATACGTCATCCCCGGCTGCTCCGCCAAACCGGGCGCGGATCTGAAGGCCCTGGCCACCGGCGACATGGCCAAGCTCG
Organism: Caulobacterales bacterium; assembly: GCA_044445825.1. Taxonomy (GTDB): domain Bacteria; phylum Pseudomonadota; class Alphaproteobacteria; order Caulobacterales; family Caulobacteraceae; genus Acaudatibacter. The sequence continues at coordinate 52,424 of JBIOEG010000005.1, read as the reverse complement.
AGGTCGCCTCGAGCCCCGCGGTCGCGCCGCAGATTCCCTTCGTGGACGACGGTGGCCGCAGCCACACCCTTTCCGACTTCAAGGGCAAGGCGGTGGTGCTCAACATCTGGGCCACCTGGTGTACGCCCTGCGTGGCCGAGATGGGCTCGCTGGCCAAGCTGCAGGCCTCGCGCGCCGGCCAGCCCATCCAGGTCGTCGCCATCAGCCTCGATAGGGCGGAAGACGTGGCCGCGGCCAAGCGGTTCATCGCCAAGCGCGCGCCGCTGGGCTTCTACTCGGATTCCAAATACGCCCTGGCCTACGCCTTCAACCCGCCGCTCGCGGGGGTGCCGACCACGGTGCTCATCGACCGCAACGGCGTCGTGCGCGCGCGGCTGTCCGGCGGCGCCGACTGGTCCGGAGTTCAGGCCGGCAAGGTGATCGACGCCCTTCTCGCCCGGTCCTGACGGGTCTCTCGGCCCGCAGCGACGCAAGTCCGGGCTCGGTGTTTTGAGTTGACCAATCCTGTCCGCGTGCGCACCTTCGACGTGCAATCCGAGCTTTGGGCCTGCTGACGATCGCGCCCGCGAACCATCCCCGCCAGGACGCCGTTCGCGCGAACCGAGCCAACCGCTTCCCAAGACAAGGGTGATTGTGCGCGGCGAGCCGCCAAGGCCTCGTCCGCGCGTGACCAGAGAAGAACGGCTTTTGTCAGGGAGAGAAGCGTCGACATGGCCAATGGCACCGTCAAATGGTTCAACTCCGCCAAGGGGTACGGGTTCATCCAGCCCGACGATGGCGGCAAGGACGTGTTCGTCCACATCAGCGCGGTCGAGCGGGCAGGCCTTCGCGGCCTGAACGACGGGCAGAAGGTCGCCTACGACCTCGAGGCCGAACGCGGGCGTACGGCGGCGGTCAATCTGAAGGCGCTCTAGCTCCGGACGGCTGCGGCAGTTCGCGGGCGCCGGCCCCATGGCTCGGCGCCCGCGTCGCATTTTGGGGATGCGTTGACGCAGCACGGGCCTGGAGAGGGAAGACGCGTCGGCTCTAGGACTCACCACGGAGTTCACGGAGGACCACGGAGGTCACGGAGTGGATGACCATCAACTCAGCGAGGGCGGAGCCACCGAGACCCGCCGCGTTTGTGCAACTTTGATTGCGCTTCCGTCTCCTCCGTGACCTCCGTGCGCCTCCGTGATCTCCGTGGTTGAATCCGCGCGGAGACGGATCAGAACCCCAATTCGGCCCTGAGCGCCTCCACCGTCACCCCGCGCGCCCGCATCGCCGCCAGGGTCTCCGCCCGGTCGCGTTTGGCGAGGCGCTTGCCGTCCGGACCTGTGAGCAGGCGGTGGTGGCGGTAGAGAGGCTCCGGCAGGCCTAGCAGGGCCTGGAGCACGCGCTGGATGTGGGTCGCCTCGAACAGGTCGCGGCCGCGGATCACCTGGGTGACCCCCTGCAGCGCATCGTCCCACACCACGGCCAGGTGATAGGACACGCCAACGTCCTTGCGGGCGAGGATCACGTCGCCGGCCGACCACGGGTCGGCGGCGATGCGCGCAGTCTCGCCGTTCGGTCCAGCGCCCCGTTCGGTGAAGTTCACATGGCCGAAGCCGCCCAGGCGCCGCTCCGCCTCGGACAGGGACAGGCGCCATGCGAAGGGCTCGCCGGACGCGACGCGGCGGCTCTCCTCCTGCGTCGCCAGCGGAGCGCCGCGGTAGCCTTCCGGCGGCCCGTGCGGCGCGCGGCCGATGTCGTCGAGGATCTGCTTGCGGGTCTTGAAGCAGCGGTAGGCGAGGCCCTCCGCCGCCAGCCGCTCGATGACCGCGCGGTACTCGTCCAGGTGCTCCGACTGGCGGCGCGCCGGCGTCTCCCAGGCCAGGCCCAGCCAGGTGAGATCCTCATAGATCGCGGTCTCGAAGCCCGGCCGGCAGCGGGTGAAGTCGATGTCCTCGATGCGCAGGATGAAGCGGCCGTTCGCCTGGAGCGCCGCCGCGTGGGCGGTGAGGGCGGAAAAGGCGTGGCCCTTGTGCAGCAGGCCGGTGGGCGAGGGGGCGAAGCGGGTGACGAAGAGCGCGGCGCTCACGCCGTGGTCAGGGCCGCGCGGTGGCCGTGGTGCCGGTGCACGCCCACGTGCTCCAGCAGTGCGCGGATGAAGGCGTCTTCGCCGCCCAGGGCCTCCTTGAGGGGATCGAACTGCTTCATCCCGGCCATCTCGGCGACGCCATGCGCGGCGCACCAGACGGCCACGGTGGCCAGCTGCACCGCGACGGGGTCGCTGCCGTCGACGCCGGCCTCGATGATGGCCTCCTCCACCTGCCGGTAGCCGCTGTCGGCCTCCTTGGCGTGGGCGGGCATGGCCTCGCGGTCGCGGATGCCGTCATACATCAACCGGTAGAGCGCCGGGTTGTGCAGGGCGAACTTCACATAGGCCACGCCGATGTCGATGGTCGCCAGCTGCGGGGTGCGGGCCCTGGCCCTTGCCTTGGCGATGGTCTCGCCCAGGGCTTCCCAGCCCTGGTGGCTCACAGCGTCGACCAGCTCGCACTTGTCCTTGAAGTGATGATAGGGCGCCGCGGGGCTGACCCCGGCTTCCCGGGCCACGGCGCGCAGCGACAGGGCCGCGGGCCCCTCCGCCTCCAGGATGCGGCGGGCGGCGTCCACCAAGGCCCGGCTGAGGTCGCCGTGGTGGTACTTCCGATTGAGGACGTTTCCAGTTTCTCTCATTGACGCCACCGTAAATCTGAATCCGAACGCTGTAAAGATGATGTTGACACCGTTCAGATCAATGCTATCTAAGCACCGTCCAGATCGGACAGCCCCTGCTCCCCCAGGGGTTCTAGCTTAGAAAACGGATGTCTTGTCATGCCTCTCGCCAAATCCTTCGCGAACTTCTACGCCTTTGAAGGCCTGTTCGACCGCCTGTCGACGACCTTCCACATCACGCTGGGCCTTCTGCTGGCCGGCGCCACCATCCTCGTCGGCGTCTAACCGGCAGGCCCCCCGATGAACGGGCCAAAGACCTGAGAGGAGCGGGACGAAAAATCTCGCTCCTCTCAGACGCGCCCATCCAGCGCCTTCACGCTGAACACTTCTGAGACCAGCACGTTCCCTGCGGCGATGATCCTTTCCGCCGCCAGCGCCGCCCTCCGACAGCGCATCAGGTCGCCCACTTCCGCCCATCCAAGCTCGAGGCCAAAGCCGCGCGGCGAACGCGTGACTTTTGCGCAACCCCGGCCGGCCGGCGCGCACTCGGCCGGCGCGCCAGCGCATGTCGTCATGGAGGTGTCGCGGAATCTCGACTAGAGGGGTGAATCAGGACCAACCTCGAAAGCTACAGGAGCGTGTCTTCAGTCTCGTTGTCCGGGTAGATCAGATCGTCAGGGCCGGGGAGGCGCGCCATGCAGGTGCTTAGCCGCCCGCCGTCCGGCTGGCCCGCTCTCGTGCTCAACGCCGACTATCGGCCGCTGTCCTACTATCCCCTCTCGCTTTGGCCCTGGCAGGAGACGATCAAGGCCGTCTTCCTCGATCGCGTCGACGTGGTCTCGAGCTACGACAAGCTGGTGCATTCGCCGTCCTTTCAGATGCCCCTGCCCAGCGTGGTCTCGCTCAAGCAATATGTGGCGCAGGACCGGCCGCCGGCCTTCACCCGGTTCAACGTCTTCCTGCGCGACGCCTTCGCCTGCCAGTATTGCGGCTCCAACGACGAACTGACCTTCGACCATGTCACCCCCCGTTCGCGCGGCGGGCGCACCACATGGGAGAACATCGTCGCCGCCTGCTCGCGCTGCAATCTGATCAAGGGCGGCCGCACCCCGCGCGAGGCCCACATGCACCCGCGCCGACACCCCCGCCGGCCCACCATGTACGAGCTGCAGGAACACGGCCGCAAATTCCCGCCCAACCACCTCCACGAAAGCTGGCTGGACTACCTCTACTGGGACGTCGAGCTGGAAGCGTAGCGGCGCCTGGCGGGACATGGCTGTACTTATTCCTTTGTAAACAAAGGGCTTCTTGAATTTTCCTGCATTTGGCGGTACACCTGAGTCTCATCGCGGTGGTGACCATGTGGTGACCATGTGATGACCAGGAGGGCCCGCCGGCGATGGCCAAAAGCAGTGAACCAAGCCGCGTGGCGAGGATCAGCAAAACCGTCGTGGACGACGCTGTGGCCGAGTCGGAACGCTTCGCGCTGTGGGACTCAGAACTGCGAGGTTTCGGCGTGCGGATTTCGCCGGAAGGGAGCAAAACCTACGTCGTGCGGTACCGCGTGGGTGGCGGCCGCCGCGGACTCCAGCGGCAAATGGTGCTCGGCCGGCACGGCACGCTGACCGCCGAAGAGGCCCGCAAGCGGGCGAAGATCGCGCTCGGCCAGACCGCAGATGGCAAGGATCCACAAGGCGCGAAGTCGGCGGCAAGGGCTGAGATGAGCGTCGCGGAGCTGTGCGACCAGTACCTCAAGGAAGGCGTGGCCGCGAAGAAGCAGAGCACGCTGAAGCTCGACCGGATCAGGATCGAGCGGCACATCAAGCCGGGCATAGGACGGTTGCGCATCTCGGACGTCACGCGCCGCGCTGTGGAACGGCTCATGCGGGATATCGCGTCGGGAACCATCCGGGGTGACGCCACGCCCTACACACGAGGCGGCGCCGCGGCGGCGGCGCGCACGATAGGGCTACTGGGCGCCATCTTCTCCTTTGCCGCCGACCGCGGGATTCGGCCCGACAATCCGACGCGAGGGGTGAAGCGTCCTGTGGACCGGAGGCGTGAGCGGTTCCTTTCTGGTGCAGAGCTCGAGCGCCTGAGCAACGTGATGGCTGCTATGGCCGACGAAGCGCGGAAAGGTGGCCGGCAGGAGGGCGCTATCGTCACAGAACAGCATCGGCAGATCCTGACCCTGCTGCTGCTCACTGGCGCACGCAAGAACGAGATCGTGGGACTGTGCTGGTCCGAGGTCGACGCCACCGGCGGGCTCCTCCGGCTGCGCGATTCCAAGACGGGCGCGAGAACCATCTCATTGGGAGCCGGCGCCGCAGCCTCTTTGGCTCTCGTGCCGCGAGGTGATAGCCCGCTCGTCTTCCCCGATCCGCGCGATCCAGGTCGGCCCGTGCGCAATCTAGATTGGGCCTGGGTAACAATCCGAAGGCAGGCCGGCCTCCCTGACGTCAGGATCCATGACTTGCGCCACACATTCGCGTCGATCGGGCTGATGGGCGGACTTTCCCTCGCCTTCATCGGCAAGCTACTCGGCCACAAACATGCAGCGACGACGCAACGCTACGCTCACCTTGCCGATGATCCGGTCAGGGCAGCGGCGGATCGGGTTTCCGCGGCCATCGCGGCCCAGATGACACGTAACCCCGGCGATATCGAACCGCTTGGGGGAACTGCGAGCGGCTGAGGTGGCGGAAAATCTCAAGGCTAGCCGCGGTCTGCTCGATCGAGCCACAGCTGTGCAATACCGCCCGGACCAGCTTCGAGGGATTAGCGTTGACCGCTTGATTGAGGAGTATTTCGCGGCCGGTTTGCCGTTCGAGATTGCCGAAATCCTTGAGGTCACCTACTCGAGCAAAACGGCGGACCTATACTGGCGTGACCAGTTGGGTCCGCCGGGCGTGTCGCGCTGGCTCCGGGAAACGCATCGGTTTGCGAGCACCTTGGCGCATCACCTTAAGCCGAGAGATGTGACAGAGCTGAGGCTCACGAGCGAGAAAATTTGCGCGGTTCTGCAATCCGCCGATCTGTACGAACCGCAGGCCTGGCTGCGGGACCCTTACCCCTCCGGGGACGTGATCGAGACGCGTGGCGCAGTTGAATGGTTGCTCATGTCAGCGCACCAAGAGCTCATCCCATCGTCACTACGGAGCTACATGTCGGTTTGCGGCGCGCCGAGCGCCGGCCAGCAGCCTGTGCGCCGACCGAGCGACGACGAAATCATCGAATTTCTCAACTCGGGCCGGGACGGACTTCGGCCCACCTCAGAGGAGATCAAGGGCTGGGCACACGATCAGAAACTTCCCAAGGTCTCCACGCTCAAGCGGGCCAGAGAGCTGGCTAGGGATGATCCTCGGGTCAACGTTCAGACGCGCACCGCGGGGCAGAGGCTGAGTGATTCGCCGCGCTGATCCAGAGATTCGTCGTCTCGAGGACCTGGCCACCTAATTTTCACCTGGTTTCGACGTCTTGACCTACCTTGGCCGACCACCTTGGCTGGTGCTCTGCTTGGTTCCCTCTGTTGCGTGCGAGAACCCGCGCGCTCTCACGAAGGGAAAAGAGCGTTGCATCCTTCAACTGCCGCCGATGTTGGCCTCATAACTGTCAGCTCCGACCCCAATCGCTTCATCAACGACAAGCAGGCGGCCGAACTGGTTGGTCTGTCTCGCAGCTACCTTCGGACCCTCAGGGTCAAAGGCGGAGGCTGCGTCTACTACACGCCCGGCGGCGGCCGGGCGGTCCGGTACAAGGTCGCCGACCTGATCGCGTGGGTCGAGAGCGCCGCCAAGACCTCGACTTCGCAGGGCTAGTGGCGGCGATGAATGAAATCGATGGCTGGGCAGAGCGTGACGCTGCCGGGCCTGCACTGGACACCTAGGCATGAACAGCATCGCCGACATGGTTGACGCCATGGTCGAGGCTGGAGCGACTCCAAAGGCAATCGCGATCGCCGTGCGGGCTCTCGGCGCCAAGGACGCAGAGACCGAAGCGAGGCGTGCAACCGCCCGCGAGAAGAAGCGACGTCAACGCGCTGAAGCCCGCGGCGTCTTGGGGGAGGTCCCGGGACAGGTCGGGGACAGTCCCGACCTTCTGGCGGGACAACCCCCGGAGACAAAGGTTTCCCCCAGACCCTCTTCCAAAACTCAAACCCCAAGGCCTCCTTCGCCCCCTAAGGGGGCTCATGGTTCCACGGATAGCGACTTCGTTGAGTTCTGGGAAAGCTACCCGCGGAAGGAGGCGAAACCGAAGGCCAAGGCGGCTTACCGAAACGCCCTGAAGCGGATTGGCGGCCCTGACCCGCCGGCGGGAATCCTGGCGGCGTTGGCTCGCGCCAAGCTCAGCCGCCAATGGCGGGAACGGATCATCCCCCATCCCGCGACTTGGCTCAACCGAGACCCCTGGGACGACGAACCGAACGAAGATGAATGCCCTAACCCCCAAACAGGCCAGACTTCCGAATCCGACGGCCGAAGAGCCAATACCGACGCTCGTCGGCGCGCTTGGCTTGACGTTATTGCGGAGCGCGACGGCCGACCGCCTACACGAGACGCTGGGCCCAGCGGAACGGCTGTCGGTGCAGGAGATCTGCCCAGCCATCATCGCCACGACGTCGCCCGCAACGGCGGCTGAGATCGGCCTGGCGTTCGAGGCGTTGGCGCTGCATTTCCCGGGGATCAGACGTACCGACCGCGAGCACCGGATCGTGCTGAACGACTGGTTGGAGGATCTGCAGGACTGGCCAGCCGATCTGATTCAAGAATGCGCGCGGCTCTGGCGGAACGGCGACAGCATTTGGTTTCCAACGGCCGGGCAATTCAAGAAACTCATGGAGGCGGCCCTCGTCCACCGTCAGCGTCTAGCGCGCCGGGCGGCCAGATTTCTGGAAATCGCCGCACGAGAAAATTCGTCAAGCCGGACGTCAGCTACCGCCTAGTTCACTTCTCCAAGCGGCTGTAGGTCGAAGCTGGTGGTCCAGCGAGGGCCAGCCAGCTCCCCTGGCCAATATGGCTAGTCGAAGCACTCGTTCTACGTTCTGGTCAGTGTTCGCCCTGGAAAACGCTGAGGAGGATTCCGCCGTGGCAGAGATCGCCGGTCGGCAGTTGCATCTGGTGAAGAAGGCGCTGGCCATAGCCATCCTGATCATCGAGCGCACACCCGGTCAGTTTCAGTCGCTCTCAGACCAGGCTGACATGAAGGCCGTCCTCGACGACCTCATTGAATCGGATACCGAGCTGGCCACCTACACCCGTGCAGCAAAGATCGCTGTGACCGGAGAGCCCGATTGACCGTAGCGACCAGCATTCGCGCTGATGGCGATGCAATCGACCTCCCATGAGCATGCATCACAGCTAAGCTCGACCAGGCGGCGAATCGTTGCCGAAGTTCCTATTGCGTTCTAGGCGTGTTTGAGCGTCCCTATAGCCCGGACACGACGCTCGGGTAGAACGGTGTGACGATGGACGGTGGCAGCCTCAATTCGCGGTGCGAAGGGCGAGATATGCTACGCCTCCCGAATGACCGATCCCGAACTGCTAGATTGGACGAAGGTTTTCTTTGCAGCAATCGGCGGCGGCTTTGTGGTGAAGCTGCTCGACATCGCCTACCTCGAGCTGCGGCGCCGGGCAGACAGACAACAGTCGGCTAAAGCCTTCGTTGATCAACACCTCGATCCGCTGCTGAAAGCGGCTGATGAGGTGGTTGGCAAAGTGCTTTCACTGGCAAAAGAAGATTTTACGTCGCTGGGCGACGCTCCCGAGGAAGAGCCGTTCAGTCACTCCGATTTCGGTAGCACGGCTTACCTGATTGCGAAGTTTTGGGCGCAGATCGAGATTCTGCGTCAACAAGCACTCTACGTCTCGATCTCCGAAGACCGGCGTGGCCGCTGGCTGCAAGCGTTCCTAGATTGCATGGAGTCGCGCGGCGTACGCCTGATCGACCGAATCTCGCAGCGCGCCGTCGGCGAGACGCTGATTGCGGCCCCCGGTGTGGTCGCTCTGCGATACGTCGACTTCATAAGGTCGCTTGAGAATACGGACACAGCGCGCTGGCTCGCGCCACTGGTGGCCGTCCTCACCAACGCAACCCACCGAACTGAGCGTCAGCGGCTTCTTCAATACGCGATCGTTATGCACGCCATGCTCGACACGTTGGATCCAAAGCATTCCGTGACAAGAAATCGACCTGCGGTTCCAGGCAAGATCTCTAAGCAAACGTGGCGAGATCTAAAATATCGAGTGTTTGGGACTTATCTGAAGTTCGTGCCTAGCCCCGAAAAGTACATCGGTTACCCAAGAATTCGGACGCCGGATACGAACCATAGATAGAAAAAGGCGACCCGAAGAGACTTTTTGTTCCGTTAGGTCGGCTGATCCTTTCGGAGAAAGCGTCACGGCTGGAAGGTACGTCTGTTGGGTCGCCTTTAGCTCGTTGCCGTCCAACGCGGCATGTTCGCCCTATAGGCGATCTGCGGCAGGGAGTCCACGACAGGCGATCGACAGTCCGTCGGTCTGTGGGACCTTTGGAAGGTCGAAACAGACGCGGCGGGTAGCCCCAAGCCGGAGATTCAAAGGTCTGAGGTGAGTAAGACGCCGACGTGGTCCGTGCCAAGCTGCCCGGAAGCGGACCTCACCATGGTCCGACATGAGTCAGGAGCGGACCTTGCTGGCGACGGCGGCTGAAAAGTCGGCTTGTGACTCACAGCCGACGTTGGGAACGTCCGCTGTTGGGCAATCTGCCGCGGCCGAAGTGCGCGACCGGGTCTGACTCTTAGGTGACCTTCAATACGCCCGCTTCGGTGAAGGCGACGGTGGTCCGCAAAAGCGGTTGCTAGTTACCACATGGAAGCGGCGGCTGCTGAGCTCCGGGCCAGCAAACCGGCGCATAGATGCACGACTGGCAGCAAATACGTTCATCAATGAGCGGGACCTGGCAACGCGCCTCGCGCCGATCGTGCAGCCCCTGATGCGCACAATGGTGAGGCTGTTCGTCGGTGAAAAACGACCGCGGGCTGGCCATCATGGGCATGGAAATTGCGCCTTGAGCGCTTGCTTGTCCCTGCGCGTTGCAGGTTGCCCACCGGTGGAATGTGCACTCGATGACCGGTGCCTGTTTGAGGAAGTGCGTGGCCTGGCCGGTTACAAGCATGAAGACATCCGGCTGCACCGGGTGGCGCTTCAGCAGCGACTTGCTTTTCACCTGATCGGCCTTGGCGTCGATGGGATAGCCAGGAAAACCGTCGATCGAGGCTGGCTGAAGATTGACGCCAAGCTGTTGGCCGGTCTGCGCCAGCAGCGCGGCCGCGGCCGCCTCAACCTCTCCGAGGTGAGGAAGCAGCGCGGTCGCCAGGTCGTCGTTTCCGCGCTGGTAGGAAAGGTCTAGCGCGTTGTTGTGGTCGAGCACTGTGACGAGGGCGCCGTCGTTTCGTTGGAGGACGAGCGCTGCATAGACGAGGATTCTCGGCCGCTTGACGACCATTGGCGAGCCGGTTGTCTCGTAGCTGAGATGAAGGGCATGGAAGCACGCCACGAGATTGTCGGCGGCGATGTAGCCCGGCGACTGGGTCGCTCGGACGTGGTAGGGCGTCTCAGTGACGAGCGCTGGTTTGCACACCAGGCCGTAGAATTGCAGGGCGCGCTGCGGAAGATCCGGGAGCTCGAAAATCTCGATGTCGGCGGCTCTCGGTTCTTCGTCGACGAAGGTCGCGACCGGGCGTTTGAAGACCACGAACCACCGGCCGCTCGCCAGGACGGCGCGTGGCAGCGAATGCCCGTAGTGGGCATGCAGATCGCGGACATATTTCCCGACTTGGCCGAGGTAGTCGTGCCAGTCCGGCGTCGCGGGAGAATTCAAACGGGCGCCGCCTCCTCGCCAATGTCCGATGGCCTGGGCCATCAGCTCGGCGGGGTTGTAGATGTTCGCTCCCTTTGCGCCGGGGGTGATGAAGGGTTTGTCGAACGCCTTTGCTTCCACAAGCAGGGCGGGGGTGTTGGTGTCGCGAGCGACGCCCAGGTAGTCCATGAAGGTGGTCGTGCCGGCCTTTAGGCGGGCCTCTTCCTCGACATCGCCGCCAAGGCCAAGCGTCCAACCAAGGAGCTCGAGGAGCTCATCGAGCAGGTGGATTCGCGTGGTGTGTTCGAGTGGTGGATTGTTGCCGGCGCCAGCGAACTGTTCTTGGGCCGCGCCGCCGATGCTCCGTTCGAAGCGTTCAAGCAAGTCGGCAAGCTCACGCTGAAACGCGACTTCGTGCGTCTCCTGCGTCACTGGATGAGTTCGGGCAGGCGATAGAGCAGCCTTCGCGCCGCCGTCCAACCCGCTTCCATGAATATTTCCAGGCAATCGACGAGGGCTTGGCGCCGACCTTCGTCTTCGAAGATTTCCTTGTCGTCAGCCAGGAACGTCCCGATCAGCCGCACCATGAGATCGGCTCCCATGGACTCATACTGATACCCGCCAAGCTTCCCTCCGGCGGTGATCGCGTGAGCCGTCAAATCAAAAGCCGTCGCTAGTCCAAAGGGCGCCAGGATCTCGATCAGCTGCATGAGGTGGTAGACGGTGTGGGGCGACGCACTGTCGCCAATCCGCTCGATCGTCGGGGCGGTCTCTTGGAGGAAGATCGCGCAGCCGGCGTCGGTCAGCCCGCCGGCGCCCCCATTGGTGCGTCCGGTCGCGAAGTAGAGCTCCATCCCGGCGATGTCGAGCAGCTCGATGCAAGCGCGCAGCGCTTCGACTTGGTCGTCCGGCAAGACCACGCCTGGGTCGTAGCCAACAAGTCGCCTGTTCGCTGTCATGACGATCGAGTGCATAAGCGCTTGGGCTCGATGGCGAAGGGCAGTTTCGTCGCCCTCTCCGGACCGCAGGCCGATGGCCACGGCTCCCCTTAGCGTGGCAACGATCTTGTGTAGCGGATTCTTGTGAGTGACCGGGTCGTCAAGCCAGACGGTCAGCGTGGCTTGGGCATCAGGGTTCGAATAGGTAACCGCTAAGATCGCGACGAGGTCGGCCACTATGTTGGCAACCCGAGCTTCGTTCGCTGTCCCGTCGAACCGACGTAGCAGTTGGAACAGGCTCGTTGCGGTCGAGGCGTGATCGGCGTGCAGAACCCGCCGAAGTAGGTCCACAGTGTGATCAAGGACGCCGAAGTTGGCCTCACGTTCTAGCCGCAAGCCCAGCCGGGCCCAGAACCCTTCGCGGTCGATATCCCAAATGCGTACCAAGTGGCTGATAGCCTGAAGGCGCGCGGCAGGGTGGGGGTCAGACAGCAACTCATCGACATCGACTGCAAGGCGGGGGTAGATATCTGGCCGCTGCAGGCAGACATCGAGCACGGCGACGGCGGCATCGACCCTCGGAGCGGGTGAACCCCACGATGGCGACTCTTCGAAGCGGGCTTCGGTGTCGTCCTCGACGGTCGGGCCATTGGAATGGGCAGCTATCGCGAGCAAGGCGAGGAACCGCTCGGCGAGATCGGGGTCACCTTCTTGCACGACCAGACGTTCTCCTCTGGCGAGACAAACGCAACCTTCGCCGATCACGCCCTCGCCAAAGATCCGCAACTCCGGGTCGAGATCGGCTTGGTCGAGAACGCCCGCCACTGTCTCCAAGAGTTGCAGTCCTTGCGCGGCTGTGACGTCAGGCTTGTCCTGCTGATTGGGCGCAAGTCCGAAGTAATCAGAGGCGTCTTCGATCGCCGCAATCATCGTGGCATTCGCCGGGACGGTCCGATCCAATCCCTTGATCCAGTCGAACCGGCCAACGGAGCCCCAGCTCGTCGTGATCCGATAGGGGCGCTCATTGGTCGGGCGCTCGTCTGGAGGAACAGCCGCGATGTGGGCCACGGCCTCGTTCGTGACCAGCTGATCTGCGCCGATCGTTGAGAACAAGCGGTCGAGGAGATGTTGCTTGGCCGCCTCGGGGTCCCTGTACCCCGACGCATCGAACGCGAGCGCGGCGCGTTCCAACGCTTCGCGCGCGGCGAGATCGCGGCGTGAGTAGCCCGCCGCGACGACATCGGTGGCGTCCTTGCGGGTGTCCGCAAAGAACAGCAAGGCCGAGTTTGCAGCGAACGGCCAGAGGAAGTCGACAAGCTCGTCGCCTCGCCGCGCAGCGGTAAGGAACATTCGCGACCACACCACAGCCGAGACGGACTTCGCGATGAGAGTCTCGCAGACGGCGAGGGCGTCGCTAATCGGCAGCGTTTGAAGCGTGGCGGCGAACTTACCGATCAGCGCCTCCCCGTCCTGCTTGTACTGATTGTCCGGATCGCTAGCCCAAATGTGGCTTAGGTCGCATTTGACCTGGATCGTCCTGGCACCGACCGTGGCGGTAATGATCTCTCGCTCTTCACCGTCATATGCCGGGTGGGTGCGGGCGACATAGGCATCGACTGCGTCCGCGAACGCCGCAGCGGCCTCCCGGGGGTGGTTCTTGAGAAAGTCCGGAAAAAACTCATTCAGGGAATAGAGCGCCGACGCGTAGTCCTGGCGGGCGTTGGAGGTCAGCGACAAAATGCGGCTATCGCCGAGGCGGGTGACCACATCCCGATCGGCATGGCTCCCGAAGGTGAACCCGTAAATCTGGGCGACGAAGTCGGGGGAGACGGCGGTGAGTTTTCCGATTTCCCTGGAAATCGCCGGAACGTCTTCCCAGCTGTGGCCGGCCAGGCGCTCCGGCTCGAAGATGACGCCGAGAAGTGCGCGGGAGGCGGCTGGATCCGTGGTGTAGGTCGCGACCACGAAGGGGATCAGCGACGACGCCCGAGCTGCGGGCTCCTCAGTATCAAATGCCGCCCGGAGCAGCGCCCGAGCCGCCGCGCCGGTCTCAGCCGAAATCTGTGGCGGCTCGGCTACGTTCAGGAGGAGGTGAAGGAGGAAGCGGAGGACCGTCGCCGAGCGGTCCACAGTGCCCGCTAGTTCGCCGGCGAGACTGACCCAGGGCGGGAGCAGAACGACGGCGTCGTCCTCCAGGCGCACCGCCAAGGCGGCCGTCACATGGCCGAGCACGGTGATCGCCTTGGCGTCGCCCGATCGAACATCGCCAGCGAGAGCCCGTGTATCGGCGCCCGTCTCCGGCAATTCCGCGCTAAGCCGACCCGCTACACTTCTCAGAACTGGATCGCCTTGGTGGTCGCCCACGACCTGTTCTACCGCTGCCCAATAGCGCTTGCGGTCAGGCGCGGACACCCAGAGTTCTTGAAGCAGGAAGCCGAGCGCGGGAGCCAACATCAGGCCCTTGGCCTCGGACTTCGGGAAGGTAGACCGACCGGCCACGATCCCGTCCATGTCGAGAAGCAGTCGAGAGGCGACGTAGTCGAACAGAAGGTGGTGGCGGAACTGGACGTAGCGGTCGTTCTCGACCCGCACCAACACGCCTTGTTGGCAAAGCGCGTCCAAGGCGGAGGCGTAGGTCTGTAGTGCGGCGGTGATGGGCGCCCGTAAGGCTCTGATCTCGACCATGCTGCTGGCGACGCCATGCAAGCAGGCGTGCGCCGAAGCGCCGAGTGGCTCGATCCGATTGTCCCAATACAGGCGGAGCAGCTGGGCCTGGTTTGAAAGGGCGCGTAGGGACTCGGCGACGATGCCCGACTGCAAAAGCTCGTTGATCAGTCGCGTATTGAACGGGACCTCGGCCAATTCTCTCAGTTTGCGAGGCGCACCGTCGAGCGCCTGCCCGAGGTCTGGCGCCTGCTGCAGGATCTGGTCGAACTCGGCCTTTGACCAGGGGGGGACGCGCACATGGCGCACCTGGCCAAAGCTTTGGTCGCGATAGTCCGGGGCAGGCGGTTGCCCCGGGAAGAGCTCCCGGAAGCGGATGCCCATGCGCAGGTCGAACGTCCGAACCGACGCGACGACCTTCCAACGGCCCTCGAGTGCTAACACGCGCTCGATTAGCGCCCGGAATGCGCCTTCGCCTCTCCCGCCGCGAGTAGCGTCGAGCGCATCGATGATTAGCCACCCATCGGCGGGCCCGTCCCAAGCGTCCAACACCTTCACTAAGTCGTTCGTCAGCCCGAGTTCGCTGCGGAGACCATCCAGGCTCTCCACGTTGTAGCGGTCGACGGCCAGCTCAACGATGTCACCACGGGTTCGCAGTTCTCGAGCGAGCGTGTTGATCACGGCGCTCTTACCGGCTCCAGGTTCACCGATGATCAGCAGGGAGCCAGTCTCGGCCGCCGAGAGAACTGAGCTTTGGCACTCTCTCGGAACTCTGATCTGTCCCGCGCCCTGGTCGATGGATTCGTAGCGCGTCAGGGCCCTGGCAATTTCCGCCGAATGCTCCCGCAGAGCGGCGATGTCCTGGGCATAGGCCGGAGGTGCCGCAAGTCTCACTTGCTCCTGCATCAGAGCCTGGCGCAGGCCCGGCAGGTCGGCGCCGCCGCGTTGCGCCGTCCACGTGTCGCAGATGTGGAAGAGGGCCGTCAGAAGAGCTCGAGACTGGCCTGGTGCGGCCACCCCAGCTGCCATGGTCTCCATGGATCGCGCATCGGCGCCGGTTGGATCGAATGTCCACACCGAGGTGAGCCGCGCCAACGCGTTCAGAATCTCAGGCGACCACGGTTCTGTGGTCGTCCCGATCCACGCCGCCTCAACGCAGTCTGAAAAGATGGCGAGCGCCCGGCTTTGGTCTTGGCTAAGCGCAGCCACCCCGGGTTGGCCATGCAGGCGCAGCGCGGCGGGCAGGTCCACGCGGACCGATGCGGGTGAGTTTGAGCTCACCGCCAGGACGAGACGATCTCGCTCTGGCTCAAGGGGGCGATCCCAAAGCTGCGCCCCCGTCCCGTCACGGCAAATTAGCCACTGGCGAACAAACTGCTGCACAGTCCGGGCTAGTCCACCACCCGGCCGCGCGCTCAGTTCCACCGTCGTCTTGGCCTGGACAGCGATGAACCCGCCAGCCGACGTGGCGATCAGAACGTCATCCACCGGCGCCTCGGTCTCGAAGCGGATCCAAATCGGCCGTGCGTCGCCCAGGCCGAGGGCATGATCGACGGGCTGCTCATTCAGCATGGCCAGCGCGAACGACGCGCCAATCTGGGATTGAAACCCAAGCCCAGCGGCGGCGGCTGGACCGCCGCCGGGGCCAACTGCCGATGGGGTTGGAGGACGTGGTGGATTGGCCAAGGTCAACCTTTACGGTGGAACCCGGAAGATAGTGTCCTGCACGTCGAATGTCGTGGGAGCATCTGTCGAACCTGCCATCCTGGGCGGCGATGGGTTCGGCTGCGTGTCCCCGCTTTGGCGCAAGCACAATGTGCAAACGGGGCGAACTGAGGCCTCCCACTAGCGGAGGAAGGGTGAGTGTCGCGCAGTTGGTGTTGGTGAGGATCGCAGCGCAGTGGGTGGTTGAACGCCGCCGAAAGAACGCTCCCAAATGTCCGGAATCTGGAGGGAAGCCAATGTCCCCTCCTGGCGCATCTGAGACTTTCCCAGGGTCCGCTGTCCGGCCGGACGGCAAGGTCGCAAAGCGACCCAGGCTGTGCAAAAAACGCGGGGTCGCCGATTTCCGGCGCAACAATCTTGCGCTCGTAGCCACCTGTTGACTCTGGGGCGCATTGCCGTGACGCGATCAGCCTCAGTCCGGGTTTGAAGTTTCGTGCCGAAGGCGGCCGTCCGTGTCTTTCCACAGCCTCGACCCTGAGCCGACGTTCAGAACGTCCGCTTGTTGGGTGAGCAGCGCCGACGGTCCGGCCGTTTGCAGAGCGCGACTATTCGCGCTTGGCCGAACGTCCAATCCTGTTAGATGGGCGATATGCTGAGGACTTGGCGATGGCACGAGGGTGCACGGCGACGGGCCGTCGGCTTCGCCCTGCTCGCCCTCGTCCTGCAGGTCCTCGCGCCTCCCGGATTCATGGTGGCCCGCGAGGCTGGGCGAGCAACCATCGCCATCTGCACAGGCCACGGCCCAGCGTATGCGCTAGCCGATCTGGCGGGCCATCCAGCTAAACAGCCCAAGTCCAAGCCCGACGCCCCCTGCGCTTTCGCCGGCCACGTCGTGGTCGCCTCGCCTCCGATCGCCGCCCTGATCGCTAGCCCCGTCGCGCGGCCACGCGCGCCTCTGGTGGCTGCGCGGCTCGATCTCGCGCCCGGCCGTGGCCTTGCCGCGCCACCGCCACCGTCTCAAGGCCCACCAAACTTCACCCTCTGAAGCGTCCGTCCGCGCTGTGGCGAGGAGCCCGGCGCGATTCCGAGTCGCCTGGGCCCGATCCCTGAGGGGACGGCGCCCGATGGGGTGCAACGCGTGGATTCGAAGATCGTCCTCGGCGCGGGTCTCCTGACCCTCGCCGCGATGCTCGCCTCTCAGACGCGGGCGGCCGACGCCAGCGCTGAGAACGACGCTGTCGCCGAGACTTCCGTTTCGCAAGTGATCGTGACAGCTTCCCGCGCCGACCTGCTGGGCAAAGCCGCGACCGCCAGCGAGGGTACAGTGACCAAGCAGGAAGTCGACCTGCGGCCGATCTATCGCATCGGCCAGCTCTACGAGACCGTGCCGGGTCTGGTGGTCACGGTCCACTCCGGCGAGAGCAAGGCCAACCAGTATGAGCTGCGGGGCTTCGACGTCGATCACGGCACCGACTTCGCCAGTTTCGTCGACGCCATGCCGGTGAACCAGGGCACCAACATGCACGGGCAGGGCTACTCGGATCAGACCTTTCTGATGCCGCAGATCGTCGCCGGCCTAGACTACACCAAGGGGCCGTACTTCGCCGCCAACGGCGACTTCAGCGCGGTGGGCTCGGCGCATGTGCGTCTGGTCGACAAGCTTTCTGACCAGATCTCGGCCAGCGCCGGCACGCTTGGCGACTATGGCGTGTTCGCGGGCGGCACATACGTCATCGACGATCAGAACCGCGTCTGGGCGGCGGGCGCATATTCGCACCTGGACGGCCCCTGGCGCCCGTCCAGCAACTACAACAAGGAAAACCTGACCGCCCGCTTCAGCCACGGCGACGAGAACAGCGGCTTCAGCCTTACCGGTATGTACAACCACAGCGCCGGTCGGGGCGAGACCGACCAGCCGCTGCGCGCGATCCAGGCGGGCCTGATCGGCCGCTTCGGGGTGCTCGATCCTTCCGACGGCGGCCGCACCCGGCGCTACAGCCTGTCCGGCCGCTACTGGACCGGGGGCGAGCATTGGGCGTTCAGTTCCAGCCTCTACGCAATCCACAGCAACGAGAGCCTGAGCAGCAACTTCACCCACTTCCTGGACGATCAGGTGAACGGCGACCAGGAGACGCAGGACGAGACCCGCTCCGTGCTGGGCGGGGAGGCCGCCCTGACCGTGAGCGTCGACCTCGCCGGCGTGCGCACCGACACCGTGTTCGGCGTCCAGGACCGCGACGACAGCGTCAGGGTCGATCGAAGGCACACGCTGAGGGGCCAGACGCTCGACTACTGCATGGTGGAAGGCGCGTTTCCGCCCGGCATGACGCCGCCCCCCCCACCGCCCGATGCGCCGGCGTCCGACAACGCCACGGCGGTCCCTGCCGTCGGCGGCGCGTGCACGGATGACCAGGTGCGCATCAACGATCTGGGCCTCTACATCGAGAGCACCACTTTTTGGACCAGCTGGCTGCGCACGGTGATCGGTCTGCGCGAAGAAGATTTCTGGGCCAGCGACCATAGCCTGGTGACAGGCGTTCGCAGTTCAGGCTCGCAGACCCTGTTCCAGCCCAAGGGCAGCCTCATCCTTGGCCCCCGGTTCCAGACGGAGATCTACCTCAGCGCCGGTCGGGGCTTCCACTCCGACGATGTGCGCGGCGTCTTCGGCACCGTGCCGATCGAGGGGATTCCAGTCCTGGCCGGCAAGACGCCGCTGTTGGCCCCGACCACGGGTGAGGAGGTCGGCGTTCGCAGCAGCATCATCCCCGAGGTGCAGGTTCAGGTCGCTGTGTTCCAGGAGGACTTCAGCTCCGAGCTGAGGTTCGATGAGGATCATGGCCAGGACCAGGCCACCGCGCCCAGCCGCCGCCAGGGCGTCGAGGTCTCGGCCGAGTATCGGCCGTTCGCCTGGATCGAGTTCAACACCGACCTTTCCTTCGCCAAGGCCCGCTACACCGCTTCCCCTGCGCAGCTAGCCAACTTCGGCCTAGCAGGACCCTACATCACCGAAGCGCCGAGCTTCATCGGATCGCTCGGCGTGCTGGTGGACAATCTGGGGCCTTGGTTCGGCGGCCTGCAGTGGCGCTCGATCGGGTCCTATCCGATCACCGACGGTGCTCAGTTCCCGCAAGACAAGGGCTACAGCGAGGTCAACGTCGAGGCCGGCTATAGGGTGAACCCGCACCTGAAGCTCGAACTCAGCGTGTTCAACCTCTTCAACACCAGGGCCGACGCCGCGGCGTTCTTCTACGCTTCGCGCCTGCCAGGCGAGCCGACCGGCGGCGTGGCTGGCGTCCAGGTCCATCCGCTTGAGCCGATTTCCGCTAGGCTCTCGCTCACCGCCACGTTCTGAAACGCGCGCGCCATGCCCGACGCCGCGACCGTCAGGCCGCCAAGGACGAGGGCCAACGCGGCGTAGCACGGGAGGCAATGGACAACGAGCAGCCCGGAGTGCCCACAGATCGGCGACAGCGACGCCGCCGCCCAAATGTCACCCATGAGCGCAATGTACCAGACCAGCCCGACGGCGACGGCGCCGAGACCGGCGATGATAGATGTCGGAACAATCTCGGATGGTCGCATCGTTTTGAGGTTGCTTTCGTTCCGCCAAAACAACGGCGGTCAACCATAAACAACTAGCTCCAAGTCGCCAGACCCAACTTGATCCAGGTCAAGGGAAGGTGACTGGCAGGGGCCGCGCGGTTCTGACGCGAAGGACCGCTTTCCCCCGCTGCACGCCTTCGGAAGGTCGGCTGACAGGCACCAGCCAGACGGGTAAGGGCGACCCTGAGCAGACACTCCGAAGGTCTGCTGACGGGCGGCGACGCCTAAGTCCGTTCCTGGCATGCGTCCGCTGGCTTCCCAAACCTGTGGCGTTCGTTAGAGACCTACCGCCGCCGTGAGACCGGGCGGAGGGGAGGCCGATTTGTTTCGTCGCGTGGGGGTCACCTTGCTGTTGGCGCTGGCTGGCGCCACGGCGGCGGCTCGCGCCGAGACTCCAACCCCGCCCGTGACCCTGTCGGGCGTGGACGTCGTGGGCAGCTCCCCGGTGCCTGGCTCCGACTTGGACCGCGACAAGATCCCGGCCGCGACGCAGGTGTTGAGCGCCCACGACATCGATCGAACCGGCATTGCCTCGCTCACCGGCGCCTTCCTCGAGGACGTGCCCTCGGCCAGCCTAAACGACACCCAGGGCAACGTCTTCCAGCCGGACATCAGCTTTCGCGGCTTCACGGCCTCGCCCGTCGCGGGGACGGCGCAGGGCCTGGCCATCTACCTCGACGGCGCGCGCTTCAACGACGCCTTTGGCGACACGGTGAACTGGGACCTGATCGCGCCCTCCGCCATCCAGTCTGCGGACCTCGAGGCGTCCAACCCGGTGTTCGGCCTCAACGCGCTTGGCGGGTCGGTGAGCATTCGGCTGAAGACCGGGTTTGCCAATCCGGGCGGCCGCCTCACCGCCTATGGCGGCTCCTATGGCCGCGCGGCCGGCGACGTGGAGTTCGGCGGCCGCGCCGGGCCGTTCGCGCTCTACGCGACCGCCGACATCACCCACGATCACGGGTTTCGCCAGACCAGCGCCTCCGACCTCTACCGCCTTTACGCGGACCTCGGATGGCGCGATCAGGACTCGGAGCTGCACCTGGGCGTCACCGCCGCGCACGACACGCTCGGCAACCCTGGCGCGACGCCGGTGCAGGCCCTGAACGTCGACATCTCCAGCATCTTCACGGCGCCCAACGAGGTCGACAACCGCTACGTCGGCGTCAACGTGAACGGGACGCACAGGCTGGGCGAGGCGACCGCGCTCCAGGCCCTGGCCTACTTCCAGACGCTAACCCAGCACGTGCCGAACGGCATCACCGAGAGGCTGGAGCCCTGCGATGGCGGCCTGCTGTGCAACGACGATGGCACGGTCGTGACCGGCGTGGGCGGGCAGCCTGTCGCTGATTTTCTGCACGGCGGGGCCTATTCGGGCCTCAGCGTTCAGGTGCTGTCGACCCACACCTACGGCGCGTCGGTGCAGGTCGCCTCCGACGCCGCGCTCGCGGACCACGCCAACCATGTTGCGGCGGGCGCGAGCTTCGACGGATCCGACAGCCTGTTTGCCGGCTCGCAGCAGATCGGCGGCTTCAATGCCCTCACCCGCGAGTTCGTCGGTCCCGGCGTTGTCCAGGACCAGCCGAGCGAGGGCGTGAACCCGGTCCGCGTGCGGAGCATCACCCGGTTCTACGGACTGTTCGCCTCAGATGTGCTGAGCCTCACGCCAAACCTCGAGCTGACCGTGGCCGGACGCTTCAATACGGCGCAGATCGATCTCGCGGACCAGCTCGGCGGCCCGGTGAGCGGCCGACACAACTACGCGCGCTTCAATCCCAGCGCCGGACTGACCTACCGCGTCGCGCCTTGGCTGCAACTCTACACCAGCTATTCGGAGACCAACCGGGCGCCGACGCCGCAGGAGCTGTCCTGCGCCAGCCCGGCGACGCCGTGCAGCCTGCTGAGCTTTTTCGCCAGCGATCCGGATCTGCGGCAGGTGGTGGCGCGCACGGTGGAGGCGGGTCTGCGCGGCCGCATGGACGTCGGCGCGGGCCATCGGCTGAGTTGGGTGGTCGATTACTATCGCACTGAAAATACGAACGATATTATCTTCCAGTCGACCGTGGACAATCCGAACCTGGCCTTCTTCACCAACGCTGGCGCGACGTTGCGCCGGGGTGTGGAGGCAAATCTGCGCTTCGACGCGCCACGCGTGCATCTGGTCGTCGGCTACGCCTACACGGACGCCACTTTCCGCACGCCGCTGCTGTTGAACAGCCCAAGCAACCCCGCGGCCGACGCGAACGGCCAGATCGAGGTGAGGCCCGGCGACCGCATCCCCGGCATCCCGCAGCACCGCGCCAACCTGGTGCTCAGCTATGACGTCGCCGATCGATGGACGCTCGGCGGTTCGCTCGCGGCTCAAAGCAGCGGGTACCGGTTCGGCGACGGGGCGAACCTGACCAAGCCCGTGCCCGGCTATGGGGTGCTGAACCTCAACACCTCCTACCGCCTGAGCCGCCGCATCACGGTGTTCGCCCTGATCAACAATGCGCTGGATCAGCGATATGACACCTTCGGCGGGTTCGGCCCGGTCGCGGACGTGCCATGGCCGAACGTCACAGGCGGCGTGACCGACACCCGCACCGCGAGCCCTGGGACGCCGATCGCGGGCTACGGCGGCCTGCGCGTGTCATTTTGAAGCGTAGGGCGTCAGCTTATTGGCGCGCGGGCGGGACATAACGGTAGGTTAGTTCTAGCTAAGTGCGCTGGGCTCGCGGGCATGACGCGAGGGGCAATCTACGGGACCTTCAAGGACAAGTAGAAGCTGTCACGGCCCCTGCGACGGTTCGGTCATAGGCTGATCCCCCTAGTCCAGCGACCCACGCGAAAGTTGGGGGACCTCAGAGTTCCAACCTTCCTCTGTTCAGCTCGTGCGGCGTGCCGGACCAAGTTCGCAACACGATGCCGATTCCCGGAAACGTTCGAACCGCTGACTGGCAGTGTCCGAAAACGTCGGAGTCCAGGTACATGCCGGAGTTCAACCACCCCAGTCTTCCAGCTTGTCCGCGAAGCAAGGCAGCCATAGCGACGGCGTGGCGGCTGCAAAAAGATCGGCTTCTGCGATGGCGCTGAGCCTCATGATCAGGCGCGCCCGATGTGGCTTGAAAAGCTCGAGCGTTCGCCGGCGAATGCTCATCGGATCCGGCGTGCGCGCGAGGATGCGGCCGACGCCCCCCTCGACGGCTTCGGGCGTGGGGTCAACCGTCTCGACGTAGTCCGCGTGAAAGAATTCATCGCGGCCGCCAAGGCTGGAGGTGGTGACTACCGGCAAGCCGCAAAGCAGGTATTCCACCGACGCATACATCGGGCCTTCAACCGCCGAGAGCGCAAGGCCGCAGCGCGAGGCGACGAGGATCTCGCGCACCTCGTCCGGAACCAGCCGATGAAATCCCTTGCCGGCCTCGTAGTTGATGAATTTCAGATCGTCGAAGGCGGCGATGCGTTCGATCGCGTAGGCGTCGTCCACCTCGAAGCCGTGGGTGATCACCGCCAGGCGAGGAACCTTCACCGCCAGCTCGTGCCGTTTGAACGGCACCAGACGGGCTGTGTAGACCGCGTTATAGGTCTTCGCGGCGTCGAGGTCCGGGGCGAAGCGACGCTCGTCCACCAGGGCGTTGTGGTTGCAGTGGAAGGCGTCGAGGCCGGCGCGGCGGAACAGCCCGGCGTCCTCGTGCGTCGCCGCGAGCAGGACGGTGCGAAGGTTTGGGTGGTCGGATTGCGCTTGCCCCACCATGCCCAGGGTCTCGCGCAGGATCCCGGGGCCGTGCCAGGTGGGCCGCACGAAGAGGTGCGCGACGGCGCCGGCGGCCCGCGCCGCGGTGTGGGCCACCGCGTCCGGCAAGGTCACGCCGCCATAGGCCACGACCACCAGCGGGTCGGCGAGCAGGGTGTGAACGGAGAAATGTCGGCTCACGCTGCGCGCGCCCCGCGTTTCAGCGCCCGCGCGCCTGCGATGCCACCGAGGTTCCAGGCGGCGAACGACAGCATGTCGAGGCCCATATAGGCAAGCTTGCGCAGCGCCGACCTGTTGCTCGCCGTCTCCTGGGCGACCACCCATCGCAGCTGAGCGGGCGCCTTGCCGAGGAAGCCGCGCCAGTCTTCCTCGGGTCCGGTGAGATAGTCGATGGCCTCGCCGCTGAGGTCGGCCTGACGTACGTGCCAGTAGGCGTACGCGTGCATGCGCTTGCACAGGTCGGCCAGCGGCCAGGCTTGGTCGTGGCCCACCCACCACTCGCCGGTCATGTGCATGCGCGCGCCGGACCGGCGCAGGCGCCAGGTGAGATTGTGGTCCTGGCCGGAGGAGAAGTTGACGTCGATGCCGCCGACCTTGGCGAGCACGTCGGCACGCACGGCCATGCAGGCGGTGATCATGCACTTCATGCTGCCCCGCCCGAAGTAGGGCCTTGGCACGAAGTTGGGGCGGGTCAGGGTGAAAGCTTCCACCAGCCCGCGCCGCAGCCGCGCCTGCGGCCGGCACGTGCCGCCGGCGGCTTCGAGCTCCGGGAACCGGGTGAGCAGGGACGCGAGCGTCGCCAGCCAGTCCTGCGGGGGCCAGACGTCGTCGTCGGTGAAGACGATCCAGTCGCCGCTGGCCAGCTCCACTCCGATGCGCGTCGCCGCGCCGCGCCCGGTGTTGCGCTCCATCCGGTGAAGCACGGCGACGTCGGCGAAGGGCCGGACGATCTCGGCGTACCGGCGGTCAGCGCTGCCGTCGTCGACGATGATGATCTCGGCACCGGCCTCCCGCGCCTGCGGCGCCAGTCTGGGCAGCAGCCGGCTCAGATGATCCGCCCGATTGTAGCTGGGGATCACGATGCTGAGCTTGGGCCCGCCGTGGCTCGGCCATGACAGAGGCGCGCGCAGGTTCGGCGCGTGGGCGTGGGTGCGCGCCGCGCTCCAGGCGAGGGTCTCGACGGTCAGCTCGCCGCGCGCCGCGGCCTGTGAGGCGCGGATCGCCGCTGCGTGCTTCGCCTCCGCTTGGCGCAGGGCGCGGCGCCACGACGCCGCGTGCTCGGAACGCGGGATTGCGCCGAAGCCGCCGTCCGCCCATGCGCGCGCAACGGCGTCGCCGCGGCGGGCGGCCTGGTCGGCGAACGCCGCGCGGCGCACCTCCAGCCATGCCCCGGCCTCCGGCCGCGTGGCGGGCGGCGGCAGGCTCACCCGCCAGCCGGCCACGCCGCGCATGCGCAGGCCCGCCGCGTGCAGCCGCCCGGACAGGTCCAGATCGAGCGCCTCGTCCGGGGCGCGCTCATCGAACCCGCCGACGGCCATGAACGCGTCCCGGCGACAGGCGAAAGCCGGGCGGCGAAGGGCGGCGAGTTCTCCGTCCACGGTCCACAGCTCGCCCGGCCGCGTGGCTTGCATGAGGAAACGTTGGAGTGCGGGTGAGTGCGCGGTCGCCAGCCACCGCGCGTCGGCCGCGAAGCCCGGGACTTCGGGGGGCGCCGCTGCGGCGGCTGCGTCCAATGCCGCGAGCCCGCTCTCGTCCAGGCTGACGTCGGCGTCGAGGAAGACGAGCAGCTCGCCCCCGCTCGCCGCAGCGCCGAGATTGAGCGCCCCGGCCAGGCAGAGCCGCTCCGGGTGGCGGATCAGCCGCACCCCTGCAGGCGGGAGGCCGTCGTCCAGACCCCGATCGTCCACAACCACCACTTCGATCCCGGCATGCGCCAGCGAAGCCAACTGTGGCGCCACAACGTCGCGCGCGCGGCGCAGGGCGATGATCGCGGAAACACTTTTAGGGGCAGCTCGGGGCAAATCCGACCATCGGTTGACCGAAGAAATGTCTTCCCAGGAATTCGCGGCGAGGCCGCTGCGTCAAGCGGTGTTTGATCCTTGGCGAAGCGTGACCGTGCGCCTAGCATAACCATGTTCGGCGCAGTCAAACGTGAGGTAGGCTGATGACTTCGACTGTTTGGGATCTCGCCGAGGTCAAGGCCGTCTCCGACGCCTATGGCGGCGCGATCTTCCTCATCACTCGCCCGAGGGGTCTGGACGCCCTGGTTCTGCACGCCGCAGGTCCCGGCGACGGTCGCCGCGCCATCCGCGCCGCCGAGCGCCTGGGCGCGCGCGTGGTGAGCGTCCGACGGCATCCGCCGGCGCTCCTGGCCTCGCCCCGCAGCCTCGCCGCGCTGATGCAGACGCTGGCCGGCGCCGGACAGATCGTCGCGGACCCCACCGGCGCCGCGAGCCGCGCGGCCCAGCTCGTGGAGACCGCCGAGCGCGCCCGCCTCGTGCTGCCGCGCCGCCTACTCGGCCTCTATCTGAACCCCAGCCGCGGAATCGTGTTCGGCTGGATGCGTGAGCCGCCGGCGGCGGAGGCCTCGCGCACCGCCATGGAGGCGATCCTCGCCGAGGTCGGCGCCGACTGGGCCTGCGTGGTGCTGAGCCCGGTGCTGCCGTCCCGGGGCGTGGTGCCGGTGGACGACGCCTCGCGCCAGGCCGCGAAGTCGCGCGGGCTCGCCCGACGGGCGGCGAAGCTGCTCGGCGCCACAGCCGCCGGCGTGGGCCTGGGCGGCGCGCTGGCGGGAATGGCTGCGGCCGACCCGACGCCCACCGCTCCGCCGAGCCACGCCGACGATCCCCTGTTCCAGGCGGTGTTCACCGGCGGCGGCGGCTCATTGGGGCGTCAGGGCTTCGGCTCGCTCGAGGCCTCCGGCGGCGCCTATGGGCACGAATACGTCCAGGTGGACGCCAAGGGCATCGTGGGCGGCAACGCGGCCGGTGGCGCCGGGGCGCTGCAGCTGGGCTTCCGCGATCCGGAGTACTACCGCGCCGGCGTGTTCGTAGCGGTGGGCGGTGAAGGCCGCACCTTCTACCAGGGCGGCGCCTATGCGGACGTATTCGTCGACCAGCTCAACCTGCGGATAATCGGCCGCGAGATCGGCGTCGAGAACGGGCCGTCCCGCTTCTTCGTCGGCGGCGGCGTGGACTACTATTTCGACGAAAACAGCAAGATGTACGGGGAAGCCGAGATCGCTTCGGACAACTCCATGGGCAGGGCCGGCGTCGAGCACACCTTTCAGAGCCTCGCCGGCACCACCGTCGGCGCGGAAGGGATCTGGGGCAACGGCAACGACGGCGTGAAGGTGTACGCCCGCTGGTGGTTCGGCGCGCCCGGCGAGAGCTTGCAGCACCACGACCGCTACGGCCCGGCCAAGAGCGTGCTTGACGACGCCGCGTTCCGCGAAGCGCGGCGCCTCGCCGGCGCCCACTACGGCGGCGCGACGCCGTCCGATCGCCGGCTCAAGCATGACATCACAGCCCTCGGCCGGCTAGACAATGGCATCCAGCTCTACCGGTTCAGCTATCTGGGCGACTCTCGTCCATTCGTGGGCGTGATGGCTCAGGATCTTCTCGCTGATCGCCGATTTGCGGGGGCCGTAGTCTGCCTGGCGAACGGGCTGATGATGGTCGACTACGACCGGCTCGGACTTGAGGTCGACGACTTGGACGCCATGCGCGAGGCCGGGGACAGAGCCATTGCGGCCCATGTCGCGACGATGGCGCAAGCCGCCTAGGCGCGTCCGGCGTCGGATTTGACCTGCTGGCTTTTCGCCTGGGAGTTCGGCGAGGGACTTGGCCACCTTCGGCGGATGGCGGTGCTCGCCGACGCCCTGGCTCGAGGCGATGACCGTGTGGTTCTGGCCACGGCCGAAGCAGAGCGTGCGCGAGGCGCGTTTCCGGCCGCAGCGGAGATTATCGCCCTGCCGCCGCCGGAGGTCCCCGATGCGGCGCCGTCGGCGGAGGGTTTCCTGCCCAGCTACGGCGCCGCGCTCGCCCAACTCGGTTTCGAAGACTCCGCCCGGATCGCCAGGCGGGTGGCGGTGTGGGACGAGATCTTCGACAGGGTGAAGCCCGCGGCGGTGATCGCCGACCACGCGCCCTTCGCCGTGTTCGCCGCGCGAGGCAGGCTGCCCGCGGCGGTGATCGGGACCGGCCTCGACCTGCCTCCGGCGGGCGGCGAGGTCTTCCCGACGATCCTGCCGGGCGCGCGGCCGTTCGACGAGGCGCGGCTGCATTCGGCGATGACCAAGGCCGCCCTCTCCTGCCGCCGGCCGGCGCCGGCCAGCGCGCCATCGGCGATGGCGGGCGATCTGCGGCTGCTCATCGGCCTTCCCGCTTTCGACCCTTATGCCGGGCGCCGAAGCGAAGCCTATCTGAGTCCGGTGGGCCCAAGGCCGCGCCTCAGCCCCTGCCCGGCCGAGGGCCTGATCTTCGCCTATCTGCGATCGGATCACCCGAGCTTCACGCCGATCACCTGGGCTCTGGCGGAGCTCGGCATGCCCATGGCGGTGCATTGGCAGGGTGGCCGGGACGCCGAAGGGGCGGCCCTGCTCGCGGCGCGGGGCGCCGAGCTGTTCGACCAACCGCCGGACGTGCGCGCCATGCTGCCCCGCGCCAGCCTCGTGATCAGTCTGGGCGGCGCCGGACTGACCGCCGACTGCCTGTTCGCCGGACGTCCGCACCTGGTGTTCCCGATCCACCTGGAAAGCGAACTGGCCGCCCTGGGCCTCGAGCGCCTGGGCGCCGGTCGCCGGCTCGGCCCGCAAGGCATCACCCAAGCCATCGCCGACGCCGCCGAGAGCCTCGAGCTGCGCGACGGGGCGCTGCGCGCCGGCGAGGACGCGCATCGCCGCTTCCTGGAGGACCCCGCGCCGACCATCGCCGCGCGCATCCGGGCCATGGCCGCTAAAGGCCCAGGCGCGCCTCGAGCCCCTCGACCTCGTACAAGATCGACTCCCCGGGCGCCAAGGGCGTCCCCTCGCCCAGCCAGTCGTTGACGACGCCCCCTCGCGTCGCCTCCAGTCGGTCCATCGCCGCCTGAGCCTGCCGCTCCTCGACCGCCGGCTCGTAGTTCTGCGAGGCGCAAAGATTGGCGGCGCGAACCTGCGCGCCGTGCAGGCGCGCCTGCATCGCCAGGAGCTCGCCGACATCCCGCGCCAACGCCAGAACGACGTAGTTGCTGAACATGCCCACGTCGCCCAGGGTCTCGAAGGCAAGGGAGGCGCGCAGCCCTTTGATCAGGCTGCCGCCCACCTGGTAGTTGTCGGTGATCTGGCGGTGAAGCGCGACGTGGCGCGTGGCCGAGATGAGGAAGTCGAGATCCGGCTCCCCGCGGCGGCAGGCGAAGACGCTGTTGTTCACCGCCGAAAAGGCCCGCCACCGCCCGGGCGCCTTCAGCTCCACCCAGGTCTCCCGGGCGAAGGCGTAGCGATCGAGGCCGGCGAGGCTGAACCGCGAGGGATCGAACACGAAGATGTCCGCGTCGATCCACGCCGCCCATTCGTAGCCGTTCTGGTGTGCGCGCTTGACCAGTTCGAGCCGGCACATATTGGTGATCGACCGCAGATTAGTCCCGACGCGCGAGAGATAGTCCTCCCCGCACAGGGCAAAGGCGCGATCGTCGGTCAGCTGGTAGTCGTGCCCCACCGCCCGCGCCCACTGTTCCACGCTGTCCAGGCAACGGGCGATCCACGGGGGCACGTCGTTGGCGCGAAACGACTGGATGATCAGAGTTCGGCTCAAAGCGGCAGCCCGGTTCCAAATCGCCGGACTCGCAGGTCCGCACGGCAGGCCTGCGGAGCGACACCGCACAGGTCATAGACCAGAGCGCCGCGAGCGCAGAATCCTAGCCGGCGTGCGTCGCCGAGCGCGGGGTGGTCGTTGCACAGGATCACCAGGTCGGCGTCGGTGGTCGCCCCGACGCCATCGTCGGCTGCTTCGTCGGCTTGTGGATCCCAGCCGCGCAGCTCGGCGCGGGGCAGAGCGGCGCGCAGGCGCTCCAGCAACGCCAGTCCGACGCTTCCGCGTCTGTCCAGCGTGGGCGGCACACCCTTGAAAGCAAGCCCAAGAACGGCGACGCGCGGCGCTGTACGCCAGCCGCGCGCCGCGGCGACGACGGCGTTCGCCACGTGATCGATGAGGCTCTCATTCAGCAGGCGTGCGTCGGCCAACAACGGAACGGACAC
This sequence comes from Caulobacterales bacterium, assembly GCA_044445825.1. Taxonomy (GTDB): domain Bacteria; phylum Pseudomonadota; class Alphaproteobacteria; order Caulobacterales; family Caulobacteraceae; genus Acaudatibacter. The sequence goes on along the minus strand of JBIOEG010000005.1, from coordinate 23,068 downwards.
ACCGACGGCTTCAGCGGACTGGGATAGCAGGTGCACGTCCTTTGTCAGGCAGGGCCCGCCGACGGGGCCGGCGCGCGGCGGGTCAAAGCGCGGGAAGTCCATCCGGCCGGCGGTCCGTATTTCGCCGAAATCCAGGCCTGCTGCATCACAATAGAGAGCCAGTTGGTTGGCCAGAGCGAATTGCCCGTCGCGCCAGACATTGGTGAACAGCTTGAGCGCCTCTGCAGTCTCCGGTGAGCTCACGCGGATCACCTTGCCCAGCGCAGCGAGGACGGTCGCGGCGGCGTTGCTGGCCGCTTCATCTAGGCCCCCGACGATGTGCGGTGTGGACAGCTGCTCGGCGAAGCCATTGCCCGCCACCGTGCGGTCCGGACATGCGGCGAACCGGAGCCCGCAGCCAGCGGCGCAATTCGCGATCGCGCGAGTCGTTCCCACAGGCACGGTGGATCGGATCATGACGAGATCCCCGTCCCGGGCGGCGGCGAGCACCGTGGCGAAAGCGGCTTTGATGGCTCTGTCGTCGAGCCGCAGATCTGGGCCGACCGGCGTAGGTGTTGCAATCACCCAGGTACGCTCTGAGTCCGCGGGCTCCACGGTTTCCGCAAACTTGATCAGCCCGCGATCCAGTGCAGTTCGCAAGGCCCCGGCCAGTCGGCTGTCTTCAAGGCCCGGGTCGCCGAGGCAGAGCCTGCGCGTCCGCTCGCTATCGATCTCCACGCCTAAAACCCTAACGTAGCGACTAGCGAGGGCGACCCCCAATGGCAGCCCGACGCCGCCGCACCCGATCACCACCACCTCGTTCATCGCGCCTCCGAAAGCCAACCATCTCAGAGAGACCAACAGAGAATCTGCGAGGTCGACATCGCGGTCGCAGGTTGGCGTCGAACCCCAACCGAACCCTCAGGGCGCGACCATGCGGTGTTCATTCACACGGCGCGCCGACTTCGCGCAATCCGTTCAACGTTTTGTTTCCGTCCGCGCCAGAAAGTGGACTCCTTGATCGTCCGCTTCGGGTCGAGGCTGAGGACAAGCTGAAGGCTCAGCTTCGGGCGATCAAGAAGCAGAAGCCCAATGCCCACGGTCTGAACCCGAAGGGCGTCGCGCACGACGGTCCGTTGGCCGACCTCTATATGGTCTACAGCCAGCTTTCGGCGGACGCGGTCCATCCGACGATGACGTCGCTGAACCGGCATACCGTGCGAGGGGACGATCCGAGCGAGCGGACCATCGACGTCGTGCCAGCGCTGCAAGAGCCAGAAGTCCTGGCGACCATCGACTGGGCCTGCAACGCGATGCTGGTGGTCTGCGTGGGCGTGAACCAAATCCTTGGTGGAACAGCGGCGGGTAGGAAGCTGGAGACGGTTGCTGACCGCCATCGTGCGCTTGAGGATGAAACCCGTCAGGTTAGGACCGGCGCCGGCAAGCCGGCTGCTTGATCCCAGCGCGCACTAACGGCGTTGCCGCTGGCGGAACATTTCATCGCTCGCAACAGGGTGCCGAAAACCGGACGCATTGAGAGTCCGCAAAGAGTCAAACTCGGTCATGGCGAGACCGGCAGACCCTTCGACCGGAAGTGACTCCAAGCCGAAGTTGGGAAGGTCCGCTTCCGGGAGACCAGCGGCGGCCCGCGCGGCGACGACCGGGTTTGCCGGAAAGCCGACATTCGCGACGTCGGCCTAACGGCAAAGATCGACCGACGCGCGCGAAGGGAGCAGCTAGCTGAGCACTCAGCGAAGGCGTGGCTAGCGGCTTCCCGTCGCGCGCAGCCATGAAGCAGTTCCAATCGGATATGGCGACTATGTTGCGGAATTAGTCCGGCGATACGGAAAAAACGATCTAGATTAGATCGGTGAGATTGAATTGGCCGAAGAGGCGGCTGACGGCCGCGGGCATTGCAGCAGCCATTGTTCTGCATGCAGGCATAGCCGCGGCGGCTGATGCGCCCCAGGTTGGCCCGGCGCCGGCATGGGTGAGCGCGGCGCCCGCGGTTTCAGCCGAGACCGATGCCGCCAAGGCGTTGCCCGTGGCAATCCTGCTGAGCGACACCCAACTCGACATTGCGGCCAATGGCTGGACCGAATTTCATCGGATCCGGGCCAGGGTACAGTCGCCGGACGGCCTCCAGGCTCTCGGCGCACTGCCCTTCCAGTGGTCGCCGTGGTGCGACACGCTGACCTTCCACAGCGCGAGCATTCAGCGCGGCGACCAGAGCATCGACATCCTGCCCAAGGATGGGGCCTTCACAGTGCTTAGGCGGGAGACGGGCCTCGAACGCGCCACGCTCACCGGTGAGCTGACGGCTCTGCTACAGCCGGACGGCCTGCAGGTAGGGGACGTGCTGGAATTCTCCGTGTCGATCCGTCACGCGGACCCGCTCCTCAAGCGGCGCGACGCGTCGATGTTCGCCAACTGGGACCAGGTGCCGATCGCGCACATGCGCCTGCAGGCGCATTGGCCGTCTTCGCTGCCGGTCCGCTGGCAGGAGAGCGCGGGGCTGCCGGCGCTCAAGCGGAGCGACGCCAATGGCGTGACCCAAGCCGCCCTGGAGCTGGACGATGTGCGGCCGGTGGTGCTCCCCGCTCATGCACCTGCGCGCTTCCTTCACGGCCGCCAGATCGAATTCACCACCTTCGCCGATTGGGGAGACGTGGCCGCAATGGTGGCGCCGCTCTTCGCCAAAGCAGCTGAGCTGGAACCCAACTCCGCTGTGGCCGAGCAGGCGCGTTTGATCGCCCAGGCGTCGGCCGACCCAAAGGCGCGAGCCTCGGCCGCCCTGCGGCTGGTGCAGGAGCAGGTGAGGTATCTGGCGCACGCTGAGGCGGGCGGCGGATACGCACCGCAGTCCGCTGATGAGACGTGGCGTCTGCGCTCAGGCGACTGCAAGGCCAAGACGGTACTGCTCGTGGCCCTGCTGCGGGAGTTGGGGATACACGCCGAGCCGGTGCTGGCGAGCCTCGGCGGCGGCGACGGTCTGGACACGCACCTGCCATCAATCGCGCTGTTCGATCACGCCTTGGTGCGCGCGAAAGTGGATGGGCGCGACTACTGGCTGGACGGCGCCCGCGTAGGCGACCGCAGCCTAGATGACCTTGCGGTCCCAGCGTACGGCTGGGTGCTGCCGGTGGAGGCCGCCGCGGCGGGGCTCGTGCGGCTGGAGCCCGAGCCGGCCGAACGCCCCCAGATGCTGCAGGTGATCCGTTACGACGCCTCGGGCGGGGTGAGTGCACCTGAGCCGACCCACCTTGAGACCACCTTCCGAGGCGATGCGGCCACAGTGCTCCATGCGCAGCTCGCGTCTGTTCAGTCCGACAGGGTGGACGCCTCGTTAAAAGCCTATTGGGCGCAAATACACACCGCATTTACGCCTACCCATGTCGAGGCCTCCTGGGACCCGGCCACTGGCGAAGAGAAGCTGGTTGCAGACGGGACGAGCAAGCTCGATTGGTCCGGCTCCGGGCTGGAGTTGCAGCATGTAGAGCTTGGCGGCGCCCCTGACATAAAGCGCGACCCCGACGCCATCGACCAGGACGCACCCTACACTGTCGCCTTCCCCATCTACGTCGAAACGGACGAGACCGTCGTCTTACCGCCGGGCGACGTATTGCCGCCCGGGGCCGCAAAGGCGGCGGATGTGGATAGCGTGATCGCTGGCGTCGCCTACCACCGCACCGCCACGGTCAACGGGCAGAGCCTGCGGGTGGTGGCTACCCAGCGGGCGCTGAAGCCGGAGATCTCCGCGACCGAGGCCCGCGCCTCTGTGGACCTCCTCACGAAGCTGGGCGATCAAGGCGTCTATGCGCCGGCCGGCCCTCAGGCGAAGGCTGCGGATGCTGCTGCGGCAATCGACAGTCACCCCTCCACCGTCGACGGTCATCTGGACCGTGGAAACGCTCTCTTGAATGCAGGCCGGCTCCCGGAGGCGCTGACTGAGTTCGACGCCGCCATCGCTCTCGATGCAGAGTCCCAGACAGCCTGGGCCGACCGTGCGATCGCCCACGCTTGGCTTGCAGATCCCACCGCGACGGCGGACGCTGATCGGGCCGACGCGCTAGGCGCGCCGGAGATCATCGCCGCCCGCGCCCGCGGCTTGCTTGCAGCCAACACAGACGACGTCGACGGTGCCCGGACGGCATTCCGCCGCGCCCTGACACTGGCGCCGAACGACGCGTTCACCCTCCGCCACCTGCTTCCGCTGGATATTGCGGCCCATGATCCCGAAGCAGGGGCCCGGGACCTCGAAGCCCTAAAGCAGGTCGCTCCGGACATTGGCGCGAGCTACCACCTGTGGGAGGCGGCCATCGAGCAGGCGGCTGGGCGCAAGGATGCCGCCGAGCAGGAGTTGGCCCAGGCGCCGGCCGATACGCCTGAGGCTCTTCTACAGCGGGCGCAGGCCTACCTGCAGCTCGGCGATGACGAGCGCAGCCGGGCGGATGCGGATTCCGCCATTCGGATGAAGCCCAGCGTGCTGGCGTGGATGATACGCGCCAACGCCGACGGTGGATACGTGAGTTCCGAGGCTGACGCCGACGTCGACGCGGCGGCCAAGCTGGCGTCTGAAGACCCGCGCGTGATCCACTGGAGGATGACCGCGGCCGTGTCTCGCTGGGACTTCGCCGCCGCGCTCGCGTTGGTGGAGAAGCTGATCGCCGCCCATGAGTCTCGGGTCGGCAATCTCTTGGTCGTCCGCGGCCAGGTCGAGGCGAGACTAGGCCAGATGGAAAAGGCGCAAGCCGACTTCGCAACCGTCAGGACCGCAACGGGCGCCGATGCGCCGGGTATCGGCGTGCTCTGCGCCACTGAGGTGTCAGTGCGCTCGCCCCCTGAGGCCGCGCTCGCCGACTGTGAGCGGGACCTGCAACGCGCTCCCAAGTCGGCAAGCCTTCTGCTGGATCGCATCGTGCTGCTGCACCGGCTGGGGCGGGAGGAAGAGGCCGGGCGGGCGCTTGACGCACTTGAGGCGCAGTCCCGCTCCGCCGCTGAGTTGAACAACGTCTGCTACAGCCTGGCCGGTGAGGGCATATGGCTGCAGCGGGCGCTCGCCGACTGCGACGCCTCGCTCAAGTTGGGGCCTGGGGACTCGGCGACGCTGGATAGTCGAGGCTTCGTGCTGCTGCGCCTCGGACGCGCCGCCGACGCGCTGGAGGCCTACAACGCCGCTTTGGCGGTGCAGCCCAAAATGTACAACTCGTTGTACGGTCGCGGGCTAGTGGAGGCGCGGATGGGTCGCGAGGACGACGCCGTCCGTGACATCCACGCGGCCATGACGGACCGTCCCTACTTGCGGCAGGAGTTCGAGGCTATGGGCTTAAATAAGTAGCTTGGATCTTAGCCGGCGATGTTATCCCGCGACTGCCATGGGTCGACCTTGCCATTGGCTTTGCGCCCCAGAGCGGACGCCCTCAAGGTCAGCTGTGAGTCAAACTCGGTCATGGCGAGACCGGCGGACCCTTCGACCGGAAGTGACTCTGAGCAGAAGTTGGGAAGGTCCGGTTGTTGGCCAGTTGCCGCCGTCGTGGTCGTGACGACCGACTTTGGCCCTGAGCCGTCAATCAGATCGTCCGCTTTCGGGCCCGCCAGTTCAGGTCACCACGCCAACCCCATACCCTCGTCGACGGGCCGATCATTCCAGACGGAAACCGTATCACCCGGACCAACGAAGCCCAACCTCGTGACCGTGATCTGATCGGGCGCTGTCGCTTCGGAGCGGCTGCTTTCGGGAGGTCTGCTGGTGTCCGCTTGTGGCGCATCCCGGACCCTGCCGCGGCCCGACTGCTTCATTGGTATTGCTGACGTTCCGAACGGCAGAGTTGGGTGTGGAAAGGAGACGCGAGGAGCGCCGACGGAGCTATGCCGCGATCGACGCGCCGATCACGCTCTCGATCCACCGGACGTACTGCGAGATGCGCGCTTGGTAGCTGAACGAGCCGTACTTGCCTGGGTGGTAGTTCTGGAAGTCGATGGTCGCCGTCTTGTGGGAGACGATGCCAGCGAGGCGTCGAACGCCGCTCGATTCGATAAGGACCGGGCCACCGCTGTCACCGTCACAGGGCTGGCCGGCGAGGGGCAGAGCTTGCGGTGGGGCGTCGAACCGAAAGACGAGCCAGCGCTCGTCTGCCGAGATCACGCGTTGGTAGGCGCGGCGTAGCTCGCCCTGGCGCGGGGCGTCCCTGGCTTGGCCTTCGATGCCTGTCCCCGTGGCGCCTCGACCCAAAACCGCCGCAATCTGGCCTTGCTCGTCGGATCGCCGGTAGAGGGTCGCCGGCTCAACATCGCCCACCGTCTCGGACAGCCTGAGCAATGCGATGTCGTCGATCTCGGAAGCGAAAGCTTCCAAGGGCGCGGTGTCGCCTGACGACAGCACCTTTTGCCAGAGTTCGGGCGGCGCTGACATGAAGCCAGGATGGATGATCACTTCGGCGACGGGACGCGGTCTCTCATCGATCGCGACCGACTCGAGGGGGCGGCCGGAGGCGGCGTGCGCGGCGGTGATCACCCAGCGGCCCGCGATCAGCACGCCATGACCCTGTCCGGGCAAGTCGGCCAGCGCGGGAAACTCGCGGCGGTCTATGCGATACTTGGCGTCGGAAACATCGTGGCGGATGATCACGGCGGAAGTCCCTAGACAGCGCCGTGTTCAAAGCGACGCCAGGCCCCATCACAATCAACCGCGAATGGTCGAGGTTGTCACCTGCGGTTCTGCGGCTATCCAGTTCCGCTTTGGGTCGACCCGGTCTTCACGACCAATCCCAGAAGCGGACGTGGCGGTCGGCGGGGCTTGCGCACCTATACGGCGAAGGCGTCGGTCGCTTCGACGAGCCGCTCGGTCATGCTAGGCTCGCCGGCCCCGTGGCCGGCGTCGTCCAAAATGGTCAGCTTGGAACCACGCCACATGCGGCTCAGCTCGGTGGCGACCTCTGGCGGCGGCCCTGAAACATCAAGCCGGCCGTGAAAGAGCTTCGCCGGGATGTTCGCCAGCTTCGACGCTCCGCCAATCAGATCGACGCCGTCCAGCCAGCACTTGTTACGCCAGTAGTGGGTGACGATGCGCGCGAACATCATACGGAACCGGCGGTCCTGGTAGCGGGCGGGAGGCTTTTGATCTGGGCGGACCGCGACGTGCGCCGCCTCCCACGCGCACCAGTCGTACGCCGCCTTCTCACGAATCGCCGGGTCATCGTTGGCGAGCAGGCGAGCGTACGCGTCGGCAAGGTCGCCGTCGCGATCTACGGCCGGAACGCCGCGCCGGAACTGCTCCCAGGCCTCTGGAAAGAGCCGCCCCGCTTCTTGGGTGATCGGGGCTCCGTCCCCGCCAGCCGTGATGCTGAAGAAGATCGCCTCGCTTACCCGATCCGGGTGGGCCTGAGCGTAAGCGAGGCCCAGGGTCACTCCCCATGAACCCCCGAACAGCAGCCAGCGCTCGATCTGTCTGACCTGCCTGAGCCGCTCGATGTCGGCGATCAGGTCCGACGTCGTATTGGCTTCGAGCGCCGCCAGCGCGTCGGCCGCGTTCGGAATGCTGCGCCCGCAACCCCGCTGATCGAAGAGGACCACGCGGTAGCGGCTGGGATCGAAATAACGCCGCCAGCCAGGCGTGGCACCCGAGCCGGGACCGCCGTGGATCACTAGCGCTGGCTTTCCCTTCGGATTGCCGCACTCCTCCCAGTAGACCTGATGGCCATTGCCGACGGCCATGACGCCCTGCTCATAGGGCTCAATCGGCGGATAGAGTTGGACCATGCGCCTCTCTGTCCCCGGCCCGCTGCTTGGGCAAGGAGAGTCTGCTTAGGGTCGATCCATGCCGTTGGCGCGCTGGCGCGAATGTCCTCTCTCGGGCAGCAAGCCAATGTCAGCTCTTGGCGCTGTCCGGTCGCTAGCCCGCTGTGGGCACGTAGGGCCGACGCAGGTGCAAAGGGGAGGCGACTTCGCGCGGATCACCTCCGGGCATAAGCGACCCGGCGGTGCGGGTTGGGCAGGAGGCCGGGTTGCCTTCCATTTTATGCGGCCAAGCAGATCCCATCTGCTTCCGTCGCGTCGAATTTGGTCGGCGCAACCCCTAGAAAATTGTCGAGCAGGTTGTAGGCTGCGGGCATGACAACTCACGTGGTATGCCTCGACGGCACCGGCCAAACCTATGACCAGAGCGGACCGAATAAGGGTCCGACGAACATCGCCCTCATCTTTAAGGCGCTGGGCGGGGTTGTAGTGGATGCCGACAGCCAATCGTTCGAATCGACCCTCACCGTGAACAACGTCGTGGTCCAGGTCGGCAAGTACCTGGCCGGCATAGGCACGAGCGGTTTGGCGCTCTTTGAGCTATTCGAACAGGCGACCGGGGAGGGGGTCGCGGAGTCGATCGTGCGCGGCTACACCTTTCTCTGTCGGAACTACGCGCCTGGCGACGAAATCATCATTGTCGGGTTCAGTCGCGGAGCGGCTGCTGCACGCTGTCTCGCCGGTTTCGTCGTGACCCAGGGCCTTCTCAATCCGGCCAACTATCATCCAGAGAACAAAGGGTCAGCTTACCTTCGGGCAATCGCCGCCTGGAATCAGTACCGCGCCAATCAACCATGGCTCGCGAAGGACCAGGTCTTGACAACAATTCTCGTGCAGCTTGGCGAACAGGTCCCCCAGCTTACACCGGCGGACTACGTGCCAGTCGAGCGTATCCTCGCGGTTGGAGTGTTCGACACCGTCAGTTCATCTGGGGTGCCGAATCTTGCCGATCAAGGGAAATACGGCTTCAGCTTCGCCAACACTGATCTCAGCCCCAAGGTACTGAATGGCTACCACGCGCTGGCCGCTGATGAGATTCGATCGAGCTTTCTCGCAACCTATTGGACGCCCCGCGAAAACATCACGCAGGTAATTTTTCCGGGCGCGCACTCCGATATCGGAGGTGGCTACGGAGATCATGGCCTCTCTGACCGCGCACTCCAGTGGATGCTGCCAAATCTGAAGAGTCAGGGTCTGCGTTTCGACCTGGAAAACATTCGGCCGCTAGCGCCTAACGCAGCCGATTTCGGTCATGATGACAGCGATCAACCCGATTTTGTGAATTTGCCAAAGGCCCCACGTGTGTTCCCAGACGCTGTTGAAGGCGGGGCCCCAGCGTTCACGGTCGATACGACCATCGGCGCGCGTTGGGGAAGGGACGTGACCATCCTGGCTGCGCGCACGAGTGGGCCCTATCAGGCGTCCGGTGTCTTCACCGGGAACAAACCGCTTTATCCATAGTGATTCGGCACCGAGTCTCGGCGCTCGATAACGACGCTCTCACTGCGGTGAGCCGCTTTGGCTCGGAATCGCTCTCGCGCGGCAGCCTGCGAAGGTCTGCTTCATGGGCGGGAGCCAACGGCAGCTTATGGCGCATCCCGGACCCTGCCGCGGCCCGACCGCAGCGTTAGGATAGCTGACCTTCCGAACGGCTGGGGAGGGTGGATTGCGGACAGCGCCGTCGGCGCTAAGCTCGGTCTAGCGTCCAGGAATGTGGCTATGCGAGCGGCAACAACAGGCATGCTGGTGCTAGCCATCCTGGCGATGCCATTGAGAACCTTCGGCACGAACTGTGGTCGTTGGAAGTACCCCTTGGGCGGCGGCGATCATGGTCGCCTGCTTCCTTCACTCGCGCAGCGTCCCTGCGTTCTGTCGCTTCGAGATCCTCGCCGAGGCGCACGCTCTCGCACCTGCAGTGTGACTTCGCTCGGCACAGGACCGCGACTCCCGTTGGTAGACCCAGCGTCGGGTTGCGCCACCGGGAGGCTGCAGTTCTATTCTCGGTCAGCCGGGATGTAAGGGATGATGCCCTTCTCGTAGGCGATGACTTGAAGGTCGCGGGGCATCTCGCGCAGATCAACCACCAGGCCGTTGACGGTGGCCATCCAGACCAGCGGGTTCTCACTAATCAAGCTCGGAAGCGTCCAGGCGGCGTCCGTCCAATGCGCGTGCAGCGCGCCTGAAATCAGCCGAGCTTTTGCGCTGGCGGTGCTCTGGCTGACGCCAAACCCGGCGCAAACGTCGGACATCGGCAGGCAGGGATTACTCTCCTTGTCCGACAAGAAGTTCAGCTGACCGAGCAGATAGACGATGCCGCACGCCCAAGTGCGCGCCTGCCCGGAGGCCAACGGGCTTGGGCGCTTGCGGCTCAGGGCTGCGGCCATCACCCGCGCGCGGTCGCGATATTCGTCGTTCAGATGGTCGCTGCAGAAGGCGTCGGTCAACGCCGTGACCGCTTCATAGGCCGCCTGCATCGCCCTCGGCACTGAAGTCGAGGGATGGAGCTTCGACACCAGAGCCTCGCGTTCTAAAGGTTCTTTCGCAGGGTGCCCGAAAGCGGACCCGTTGAAGGTCGCATGAGGGGGGATAGCAGACGTTCCGTTGCGATGCGATGACGGCGAAAAGCGAGCGCGACGACGAGCTCGGTGCGAGCGCCCTAGGCTCAGGCTCCCCTCGGGATCACTGAGCGCGGGCCGCGGTTCTGAACTCCGGGTCGGCGAACAGCTCCCCGGCGATTTGCGTGAACAGGCCCTCATAGTGGTTGAAGGCGTCGGGGATGGCCACCGCGCCTACGAAATCGGAGTTCCAGGTCGACTGGTCGTCGATGGTCTTCTGGAACACGGTCCGGCCGTCCCGCGTGAGCGTGAATGTCGCTGCCAGCTCCGCTCTGCCCGTGGGCATTGAGCTGTCGAGATGGGTCTTCGTGATCACGCCCGAGACCACCTGCGCCGAGTTCGGATCGAACTTACCCGCCGCCTCCAGCTGCGCCTCTATCGTGTCGCCCAAGTGCCTGGAGAACGACCCGCCAGGCGCCGCCTGCTCGCCAGCGCGAACCATGATCGACTTGTCCATGAACGTCGGCTGGCCGGGCCCGGGGACGAACGACCCGACGCGCAAGGGGGCGATGCCCCCCGCCCGCAACGCCTGAATGTCGTCGAGGTTGGCCTGCGGCGCGGGCAGCGGAGCCATTGCGCAGCCCGACGCCCCGATGCACGCCAGCGCCACTAGGGCGACCGCTGCAGAGGTCATGGATGGGCGGCCGGCGAGGAGGCCACGGTGGGTGCGACTGGCGTCGCTGGGGTGGGTGGAGTCGCTGCCGGCCCAGCCTGTGGCGGACTCGAAGGGGCGGCAGGCGGCGAGGGAGCAGGCGGCGAGGGTGGGGTTGCGGCCGCCGCGACTGGCTGGAACCCCGGATCCGCAGCCAGCGCATTGAGCGGGTTGGAGACGATCTGGCGGATCATCGTGAAGACCGCGCCTTTGGTGCCGCCGTCGACCTTCACCGCGTCCTTCGGCGTGCTGTTGACCAATCCCATCTGAATGATGATCGACTGCTGCGCGGTCTTGGTCACCTTGGGGGAAGTGGGATCGGCCACATAGTCGACCGTGCAGATGTAGTGGTCGGCGATGTTGCTGCCGGCAATGCCGAGGGTCAGGCCGGTGGCGAAGCCCTTGCCCTCAGCGTCCTGCATGTCTTTGGCGGACGCCACGTCGTTGACGGTGATGCTGATGATGGCGCCGTTTGGCACGGGCGCGTCGCTGACTTCCGAGAAGAGCCCGCTCTGCTTGACCGTATCGATCACCTGCTGGCGGACGAATTTGGTCGCCGCGGCGTTCGGTGCGCCTTTGGTCTGGAACTGGAAAATCACCTGCACGGGCTGGGGATGGGCCACCGTCACCCTGTCCGACGCCTTGACGTCGGTCAGCTCGGTGCCGACGAACGCGGCCGCGCTCGTGTGCCCAACGAGCGCCACGGCGGCGAAGACAGCGACGAACGCGGCGATCCAGGGCCGCGAAAAAGACGTGCGGCTGCACGGACGCGCACTGAATGAGACAAACATGAACGGCCCCCCAATCGTCCTGCTTCGCAGGTGGCTGCCAGTAAGACTGAAAAGCAGCAATGGAACAACTTGCGCCGTCGGCCGAATCGCCGCTGAGCAGCTGCGGGGCTGAAGTCCGACAGGAACGAACGGCGTTCCCGTCGCCCCTCGGGCGTGTGCCCGAATGCGGACCCCGCAGAGTTCCGCTCAGGGTGGCGAGCGGACCCTATGGCAACCGTGGGCCAAGGCTCAAGTGGCGCAGACCGGTAGGCTCGAGACCGGCGGTCGTGTCGTCGTAGGTGTAGCCTTCAAGGGTAAGGTGCTTCGCCGTTTTTACACAGGCTGGACCCAGAACGGAACTTCGCTAAGTCCGCTTCCGGGGATCACCTGGCCCGCCGCGACGCTTGACATGCAGTATTACACGCGCGCTCGATACCATTTAGAGCGGAGTGAGAACTGCGGTCTTCACATGGCTTTCAAGGTCCACGCTGCGCCGCCGCTGGCCGGGCCAGCGGGAGAGACGTTCTCGGAATGGCTCCAGGCCTACAACGACGCTGATCCGGCGGCGCTCCAGGCGTTCATGACCAGCCGGAGCCGCGTCCCGAGCCCGGCGGAGTTCTGGGCAGGGATCAATCGCACCGCTGGACCGCTAAGTGTGGACAAAGCGGAGGCCGTCGGGCGGGACACGGTCACTGCCGTCGTGGAAGACCATTGGGGGCGCTTCGGCGAGATCAGCCTGAAGGTCGCGCCCGAGCCGCCGTTCCAGATCATTGCCTTGGACATAAAGGAGATCTTCCCGCCAGAGGATAAACTGCCCACGCGCATGGACTGGTCGCAGCTCCGGAGCGCCCTCCGGGCCAGGCTGGCCGACGACGTGGCGAACGACTGGTTCTCCGGCGCGGTGGTGGTCTCCAAAGCGGGCCGGCCGCTGTTCAAGGCGGCCTACGGCAGTGCCGACCGCGAGCGGAAGCTCCCGAACACCCTCGAGACGCGCTTTCGTGTGGGCTCAATAAACAAAATGATCACCGCCGTGGCGGTGCTTCAGTTGAACCAAGCGGGAAAGATCGGGCTGGATGACGCGGTCGGGCGCTATCTGCCGGACTATCCAAGTCGCCTCTTCGCGGAGAAGGTCACGGTCCGCCAACTCCTTAGCCACATGGGCGGGGCAGGCGACATCTTCGGCCCCGAGTTCGAGAAGCATCGGCTGGAGCTGCGCGATCCCAAGGACTACGTCGCCCTCTACGGCCGTCGCGATCCGGAGTTCGAGCCCGGCAGCCGGCACAGTTACGCCAACTACGGCTTCATTGTGCTGGGCCGCATCGTGGAGACGGTGTCTGGGCGGTCGTATGACGACTATGTCCAGGGCAGAATTTTTGGCCCGGCAGGCATGACCGCGACAGGCGCGCTTCCGGAGACTATCGAGGTCCCGGGCCGGTCGATCGGCTACATGGACAGCCCCGGCGGGCTCGTCCGCAGTGATGCGAGTCCGTTCCTGCTCTACCGTGGCACGCCGGCGGGCGGCGGCTATTCGACCGTGGGCGATCTCGTGCGCTTCGCCGACACCCTGACGTCTGGGCAACTGCTTGACCCTGAGCACCTCCGCATGCTCACAACCGGCGTCGTCGAGGGTCCTCTCCCCGGCCCCAAGTACGCGATGGGATGTATCGAGTTCTTCCGCACCGGCGTTCGGTGCTTCTACCACGCCGGCTCCGCGCCGGGAATGTGCGGGTCGCTAATGATCTTCCCGGACGCCGGCTACGTCGTCGCCGTTCTGTCCAACCGCGACCCACCCCAGGGCTGGAGCCTCGCCAACTTCATCAGTGACCGGCTGCCGGCCCGCTAAGTTCAAATCCTCGGTCCGGGCCCAAGGCGACGCCGTCTGGAGGCATGTTGGCGAGCAGGCTGACCGCCGGATGTCTAGGTCCGTTCTCCCCCCAACCCGGTCATTCCCAACGGCAGCTTCCGGGCAGGTACGTCGACAAGGGTTGTCCGGAAACCGATGGCCGCGCGGACCGCGCGGAGGGAGCCGCGGGCTTGTCCGGCAAGGTGTCCGCATCTCCGACGGGGGGGGGGCGACCCTGACGCTGGCGGCGGCCGCGCTCTTGCGGGCTAGAGGAGAGCGGCGACCGCCTCAAGATACTGCTCCGACCAGCTCCTGAACGAATGGCCGCGGGCCCAAGCCGGGCGCGCGTCGGCCTTTACAAAGCCCGACCAGATGCTCACGCGCTCGCTCGCCACGTAGAGCGGTAGCCAGGACGCCAGTCCCTCGTGGTCACCGCCGCTGGAGCGCCAAGCGTCCACAAAGACCCACGCGAGTTCGGGCTCGGTGTCGCAATAGGCGCAGGCCTGTCGCACGATGTCGGACGCGCCGTCGCCGAACCGAGCCGTGTGGAAGTCGAACACACCAGTGACGCGCCAGCATCCGTCGCGTTCGGCCACTGTCACATTGTCCAGCTTGAAGTCGCCGTGGACGAAGGTCACCGGCCGCTTTGGCCCGCCCCGGCGTGCGACCTCCGCGATCCAATCCATGTCCTCTTCCGTCATCACGCCGGCGTGCTCGGCCCTGCGGGCGATGTCGGTCATCCAGGCGATCAGGTGTCCGCGGTAGCCGTCCGCCTCCGGCGCAACCGACCCAGCGTTGACATCGAAGTCGCCAGCGACCGACCAGCACAGCCGATTCAGGTCGGCCAACGTCGCCCCCATCGAGACGGCGACCTCGCGCCTGGCGCGCGGTTCAAGCTTCTTACGTATGGAGCGTTCGTTGAAGCAAGTTCCTGGCATGCGCGGCATGACGAGGTAGGGCCACCCGAAGATGTCGGACGACGGATCGTAATGGCATGGCCAGGGAACCGGGGCCGCCGTACTTTCGTGGGCCAGGTGAATGAAAAAAGCCTCCTTGGCGAACTGGTAGCCATCGTCACGCCGTCCCTGATGCCAGTGCGGCGCACCGCGAAACACGAAAGCGCCTGCCGTGGTGGTGAGGAACACATTCTGTCCAAAGAGGCCCACCGTTACGGGCTCGGCGGACACGAAGGCGCCAAGGCCCAGGCGCGCGACGGCGGCCGCAAACTGCTCGTCGGCAATGGCGCCCAGGCGCTCGGAGTAGGGGGGGCGGGAATGATCTTGGGTCACCGGTGGTCAACCTACTCCTGTTCGGTGATGCGCCAGTCACCCCCCTCCACCTCGCGCTGACTTTTCACAGCGTCCGCTCCTGGGCGGATGCCGGGGCGAAGTTCGACCTCGGAACGGACCCCGAGGCCACCTCGGTTGTCCGCGAGCGGTCGTCAGACGGAAAAGGAGGAAACTCGGCGCCTGCGTCTCTGACTGCTCGCGACCTGGAGGTGACTTTCGAGGGCTGCCTGTCAAGATTGTCCAATCAACTGACGCTCGCAGGGATTGGCGATGACCGATGAGTACGCACGGCACCTCGCCGCCTTGCACGCTGGCTTCCAAGCGCCAGCCGAGCTGATCGCCGACGCCGCCCGCGCCGTAACGCACAGTCCCATTCTGGCCATGGAACGAATCGTCCATGGTGAGGCCAACGAGGTCTACGGCATCACTTTCGAGAGCAGCGCCGAAGTCATCCTCCGGATCGCCCGGCGCGCCGAGGGAATCTTCGAGAAGGAAGCCTGGGCGATCGACCGTTGCCGCGCCCTGGGAGTGGCGGCCCCTGAGGTCCTGTCGCTGCAGAGGCTACAAGCCGACGGAGAGCCGCTGGAACTCTGCTTCCTGGAGAAGCTTCCCGGCAAGCGTCTCTCCGACAGCCTGTCGCTGCCACGGGAAGTGCTGAACCGCGTGGTGCGTGAGCTCGGCGAGCAGATATCGCGGATGCACGCCATCGGGCCGGGCGAACTCGCCGAGGCCGCGCGGCTCTTCGAGAACGACACCGATGACTTTCTCGCCATCGAAGCCGAGTTCGTGGAGCTTGGTGGAAACGCCGGCCTGGACCGGCGAGCGCTGGAGCGCGCCTTCCGCTTCTTTGAGGCGGTGACGATGCGGCATGGGCCGCTGCCACGCCGCGTCACGCACAACGACCTTCGCGCCTGCCATGTGCTTGTGCATGAAGGCCAGCTCTCAGGCGTCATCGATTTTGGACAGGTCTCGATGGACTCGCCGATCAACGAGTTCGCGAAGTGGGACTATTGGGAGTCACCTGCCCTGCCCGTTGCCTGGCTGCAGGAGGGGTACAGTGACAAGAGCCTGTTCGATGCGGACTATGGCGAGCTTTTCCAGGCCTTCCGCATCGCCAACGCGCTCTGGGTCCTCCGATGGTACGCGCTCACCGGCTATGCGGCCGGCGTGGACCGCGCCGCCGCGAGCCTCACCGGATATTTTGCCGAGATCGGCGTCGGCTAACCCCTGGCTCCGTCAAGGTCACAGCGGCGCGCAGGCCCGGGAACTTCCAGAGTCCGCAATCCCAAACTTCGCCCTTCCCCAAGGTCCGCTGTCCGGAAACCGATGGCACCGCGGACGCGATCCAGCCGGCTGCGGCCTCTGTCCGCCAACGTGTCCGCATCGACAGTTGTTTGGCGGACGATGGCCAAGCGTTACGTCGGATCAACGAGTGGATGGCCCGGCTTGGCGAGCCAGCAGCGCGGTCCCCTCAGGCGTGATATACCAGCCCGCGCGACTTCGCTGCGCCAGACCCAGATCGGTCAGGGCTCGCGCGTCCGCGATATTGACATACCCGACCGATTCGCCGGCTTTCTTGCGGGCGAGGTCCTGCAGCGTTTCAAGTTGACCGCTCGTCAGATCGACCATCTCAGAATCATACGCGGCCGGTTCGTCAGGCCGGCTTCGCTTTGGGCGGGAACTCTACCATGGCATCTCCTGTCGCGACGGTCTCGCCTCGGTCGTTGCGCATCTCGACATCCAGCATCACCCAGCGGCTTTTGTCGGTGATCAGCGTCTGGGTGACGCGGGCGCGAGGGGTGATGACGTCTCCTGGCTTCACCGGCGCGCGCCAGCGCGTCTCGAGCCGCCGGTGAATGCCGTCATGCTCGTAGGCCCAATCGGTCAGCACTCGAGTCAGCAGGCCGAAGTTCGTCATGCCATGCATGATGACGCCGCCGAATGTGGTCTTGCCGAAGCTACCCTGCATGTAACCGTCGTCGAGGTGCAGCGGGTTGAAGTCGAGTGAGGCCTCGCAGAACTCCGCGATGGTCTCCCGGGTTGGCGCGAAGGGCTCACCCACGATGTCCTGCCCCACGGCCAGATCTTCGAAGCATGCCATGGCCGCCCCCTCCTATCGCGGCCGGATCGTCCAGCCGCGACCGCTACAGATCACCTCGTCGCGGCCGTTGAAGAAGACGTTGTCGTGCACTGCGAACAGGCGGTCTTTGCGGATGAACTTGTCCAGGCAGCGCGCCTCAAGGCGGATGGTGTCGCCCGGGCGGGCCGGGAGATTGTAGCTCCAGCTCTGGCCGGCGTTGATGGTGCCGGGGCTGCGCATCCAGTCGTCCGGCGGCGTGCAGGCGAACATGAGCAGGATGTGGATGGCCGGCGGCGCGATCAGGCCGCCATATCGGCTCCGCGCGGCGAACGCCTCGTCGAAGTAGAGTGGATTGAGGTCGCCGACAGACCGGCAATATCGCTGGATCGCATCGAGGGTCAGGACATAGGGCAACGTCCGACGCGGCTCGCCGGGAACCAGGTCGTCCCAGCTCTTGCGCGCCGCCGCATCCTTCCAAAAGTCCGTCTCGAATCCTGGCTCCAGCGCGCCGCCGTCGA
This sequence comes from Caulobacterales bacterium, assembly GCA_044445825.1. GTDB lineage: Bacteria > Pseudomonadota > Alphaproteobacteria > Caulobacterales > Caulobacteraceae > Acaudatibacter. The sequence goes on along the minus strand of JBIOEG010000005.1, from coordinate 5,528 downwards.
CGCCCATTCGGTCCTCCCCGCGATCTGTTGCCCCGAGTATGGAGCGGGCGGCGCCGCAGCGGAACGCCATTCTCGCAGGATTGTCCCGCATCGATGCTGTCCGTCACTGAAGCCGGTTTGTCCGCAGACCGTCCTTTGATGGACGCGGTAGTCGTCGGGCTCCCTTTCGGCCCGGGACCGAAGCTGTCATTGGTGAGAACGCTGTCGCGCCCAGATTTCCGCGAACAGCGAACTCTCGTGCAGCAGCGTCTGAAGCGTTCCGCGCGCGACGACGCGGCCGTCGTCCATGACGATGATCTCGCTGGCCCGCCGGAACGCCTCGCGTCGGTGAGATACCGCCAGGCATGTCAGCCCTGGCTCGCTCGTGAGCCGCCGCCACAGCTGCTGCTCGGTGACGACATCCAGGGCACTCGACAGGTCATCGAAGACCATAAGGTCGGCGCTTCGCACGAACATCCTAGCCGCCGCCGCGCGGTGCAGTTGTCCGCCTGAGAGTGTGACGCCCCGTGATCCGACGACCGTGTCCAGTCCGGCACCAAGGTGTCGGATGTCAACGTCGAGCGCGGCCATCTCGACCGCCGTGGCAATGTCTGGGTCCGACGCCGCGTGCCCCATGGCGATGTTGTCACGCAGGGACTCGCTGAAGAGCCGCGGGGCCTGCGGGGCGTAGGCGCATCGTGGAGGGACCATCAGGGACTGCAGATCGGATACGAGCGCGTTGTTCCAGCGGAACTCGCCCGAGTCAGCGGGCAGGAGGCCCAGCAGGCAACGCAGCAGCGTGGTCTTTCCGGCGCCGACCCGCCCCGTGATGACGGTGAAATCGCCCCGTTGCAGAAAGAGATCTGCGCCGAAGACGCCCCGCGCCCCGCCGGGATACCGATAGGTAAGGCCGTTGACAGCGAACGTCGTCAGCGGCTCATGCTGGGCAAGGCGCTCGCCCGACGGTGGAGCGGTCAGTGCCAGCGGCGGCGCCCCGTCCATCACTTCGTCCATCCGGCGGATGGAGACGTCGGCCTGCCGACGGCGGGCGAGAAGGAACCCGATCCAGCGCGGTCCTCCGCCGGCCAGCGTGACGTAGCTCGCGAACAGGGCGAAGTCGCCGACGGTGAACGAGCCCTGGCGCATCGCGCCCGCCGCCAGGAGCAGCACAACTCCAATCCCGATGCCCGCAATGTTCGCGCGCAGGCCGTCGAGGACCGAGCCGAGCAGGCGGTCTCTGATCCAAGCGCGCCGTCGCGCCTCATTGAGGTCGTCCAGATGGGCGACCACTTGGTCTTCAGCGCCCGCGACACGGATGGTCGAGACGGCGCCGAAGGCCTCGCCGATGAAGCCGGCGACGCGAGCGGCTGCCTCGCGGCTCGCGGCGCGCAAACGTTGAATGCGGCCGCTCAACCGGTCCGTGGCCGCGACCACGGCGATGAGGGGCACGACGACAGTCGAGGTGATGACCGCGTTGATGCTGAACATCACCGCCAGCGCCCCCAGCGAAAGCAGCATCTCGCCGCTCAGATCGATCCAGGCCTCCATGAAGTCGTTGATCGCATCGACGTCGTCGCGGAACCGGCTGACAGTCTCGCCGGACGCTCTCGCCGCGGCTCGCCCGCGTCCGGAGACCAGCCAACCGAGCATCGCGCCGCGCAAGCGGCTCTCGACGCCCATGTGGAAGGCCACGCCGAACCGCACGGTTGAGGAGATGACGAAGAGCCGCGTGATCTCAGCCGCGGCGACCAGCGCGAAGAGCGACCAGACACTCGGCCCGGCCGCCGCGTGACCGGTCAGCGCGTCGAAGACCGCCCGCATGATGAGGCCCGTGGCCAAGGGCAGCGTGTAGAAAGCCAGGTAATGGGCGAGGTAGACGGCAAACGTCACCGGCTTCGCCCTCACGATCCGCCAGCCGTGGCGCCAGGCGCTGCTAGTCATGACAGTGCTCCGTCGCCCGCGGTAGACAGGAGCTGTGAGAAGCGAGAGCGAGGATCGTCCGCCAACGCCCTGCGGTCGCCTGCCTCGACCACGACGCCGTGCTCTAGGATCAGGATCTGATCGGCGCGCCCGACGGTCTCCAGCTTGTGCGCGATGATGATCGCTGACCGGGGTGAGGCGCGATCGCCGCGCAGAAGCTTGTCGACCGCTCGTTCGATGAGTCGATCCGTGGTCGGGTCGAGTCGCGAAGTGGCCTCATCGAGGACGACCAAGCCTGGATCGCGAAGGAAGACGCGGGCGAAGGCCAGCAGCTGTGCCTCGCCCGCCGAAATTCCCGAGGCGCCGGTCAGGATCGTGTCGAGCCCGTTGGCGAGACGCGCCAGCCAGGCGCCGAGGCCGAGATCCTCCAGCACCTCGATGATACGCGCGTCAGACGTGACCGCGTCGAACAGCGTGACATTGTCGCGCACCGAGGCGCTGAACACCTGTACGTCCTGCGTCACGACGCCGATCCGGCGACGGACCTGCGCGAGGGTGGCGTCGCGGATGTCCCGGCCGTCCAGTTCGACCACTCCGCTGGTGGGGTCGTGGAGGCGACAGATCAGCCGGATCAGGGTCGTTTTGCCTGCGCCCGTCCGCCCTAACACGCCAAGCACCTGGCCGGCCGCCAGCGTGATGGAGACGTCGGAGAGAACCGGCGCGCCGTCGGCGTAGGCGAAGTCGACGCCCTTCAGCTTCAGTTCGGGCGCCCTATCCGTCCAGTCGACGCCGGCACCGTCGATCACGGTCGGTGAGAGCGCGAGCAGCGCGCCGATCCGCTCCAGGCTGGCCGTAGCGCGCTGAAAGTCTTGCAGCTGCGAGCCGATCTGGTTCAGCGGATCGCGCATCATCGCCGCGTACTGCACGAGCAGATACACCTCGCCCACCGATGCCTCGCCGCGTTGAAAGAGGAAGACGCCGACGCCGAGGGCGGTAAGGGAACCGATCAAGAAGATCGCCGCCGTGAGCACCCAGACGGCCCGCCCGACTTGGCCAGCCCGCAACGTGCGGGCGTTCAAGTCCGCGGTGATCGCGCCCAAGGCGTCCATGACATGCGCGCCGCCTAAGTTGGCTCGGATATCGTCGAGTCCGCCGACCCGCTCCTCCAGGAACCCAGCGAGGTCGGCGCGCGACTGGCGCTCCAGGGCGACCTGACCGACTGATAGGTTGCGGGTCGCGTGCAACGCCATCACCGCTGCAAGGGCTACCACTGCGAGGCTGGCGCCGACGCGCCAATCCTGCGCGACCAGCAGAACGACGATTCCGGCGATCATCAAGGCGCCGCCGAGAATCTGAATCACGAACTCCGAGAAGAACCCCGCCAGAGCGGTTACGTCGCCGTCGAGGCGCTCGATCAGCTCGCCTGGCGCGTGGGTTGCGTGAAAAGCGACATCCAACCGGATGCAGTGGGCTGAGAGATCGCGCCTCAGGCGGTTCGTCGCCGCCCAACCCACCTGCTCGCTCAGGAACGTTGCGGCCACTCGTGCTGCCTGGCCAGCCAGCAGAGTGGCGATGAACAGGGCCGCCAGTCTCCATAGCCACGCGATGGGCACCGCCGCCGGCTTGCCGGAAACGGCGTCGATGAACTGGCGGAGGAACTGGGGCGCCAGCAATTGCAGCCCGAGGCTCATGACCAGCACAACGGCGAGCAGCGCCACGCGTCCGGCTTGCGGGCGCAAGTAGGTCGCCAAGGCTGCGAGGCGATGATCGCGGACGGGCGGCGGGGCCGACGACGGCGTCGGGACGTGTGTCACGATGATTTCCGTTCAGGCGCGCGGAAGGCTGCGCGGTGCAGCGTGGAAGCTGTTCACCCGAGAGAGTCGGGGCCTGGGATCAGGAAATCATCGAACGGTTCGCCTGTGAGCGGGTGGTGGGAGAAATAGAGCCCACGCGAAGGAGCGGTGCAACCCCGGTGAGACCAACTTGTTGGGGAGGCCGCTGTCCGCAAAGCGATGCGCCAGCGGACCGGCGCTCACTGCCCGTGGGTTCTGTCCGCCAACGGTCGGTTAGCGGACATAGAACGTGCCCCGTGCTAGTCGGCGTGAATGTCGATCACTCCAACACGCGGAAGCTTCGCCGTTAGCGTGCCGGGCGAGCCCCGGGTGAGCTGGACGCTGAAGGTGATGCTGGTGGCCGCCGAGGCCTCAGCCGACGCCCTGGGCGCCGGCCTCGCACGGGCGCTTAAGGCCAAAATGGGCGCGCAGGCGGTGACCTTCGTCGGGGTCGGCGGGGCACAGATGGCAGCGGAAGGCGTGGCGAGCCCCTTCGATATCGCCGACCTATCGCTAGTCGGCCTCTTCGAGATCGCCGGCGCCGTCCCCAGGACGCTTGCACGCCTGGAAGAAACGGTGCGTCTGGCCGAGGCTGAGCATCCGGACGTGGTGGTGCTGATCGATTCCTGGGGTTTCATGTGGCGCGTGGCGCGGCGCCTGAAGCTGCGCGCGCCAGGCGCCCTGCGGATCAAATATGTGGCGCCCCAAGTGTGGGCGTGGGGACCGGGTCGGGCGCGCACAGTGGCCAAGCTGTTCGACCGGCTCATGACGCTCTTCGCCTTTGAGGTACCTTATTTCGAGGCTGAGGGGATCGCCGCGGCCTGCGTCGGCAATCCGACCCTCAGCCGGGACTTCTCCAGGGCAGATCCTGCACGCCTGCGTTCGGCGTTCGGCGTCGCGCCCGATGCGCCAATCCTTCTGGTCCTGCCCGGCAGCCGGCCCGGCGAGATCAAGCGTATCCTGCCGGTATTCGAAGACGCGGCGATCCGCTTGACGAATGATCGGCCGGATCTGCAGATCGTAATCCCGGCTGCTCCGACCGTCGCCGCGGCGGTGAAGGCGCGGGTGGCCCGCTGGCCGTTTCGGGCGCACCTGGTCGAAGGCGAACCGGACAAGCTTGCCGCCATGCGCGCGGCCACCTTGGCGCTCGCTTGTAGCGGCACGGTGACGACGGAGCTGGCTGTCGCCGGCTGCCCTATGCTGGTGGGCTATCGCGGCCACCCCGCTACGGCGTTGGTGGTGCGGATGGTGCTGAGGACCCGCTTCTTCACCCTATTGAACTTGGCCGCCGACCAAGAGATCGCGCCGGAGTTCCTGCAGGAGCGCTGCAACGGCCGTGAGATCGCCGCCGCCGCCGCCGCCTTGTTAGACGATCCGTCGCGACGCCAGGCCCAGGCCGAGGCGCAACGCGCCGCGCTGACCAAGTTAGGGCTGGGCGTCGCCGATCCGTTCGCGGCGGCGGCGGATGCCGTGATCGACGCAGCCCGTGAGCGCGGCCTCATCCCGGCGTAGAGCGGTCAACGCGCGACTCCTGGGCGCACGAACGTGGGCTTCGCCACCGCTCGCGGACAAACCGCGTGGGGCACCCGAACGATGTCCGCGGTCGCATGGCCGGGCCGACGGCGATCGACCAGAGGGCCGGATTGTCCGGTAACGTGTCCGGATCGACGGTGGAGCGGCGGACGCGATGGGGCCGTTCGGCCCACCTGTCCGGGATCGGCCCTATCGGCCAAGAAGTTCCGTCGCTACGCCCCAAACCAGTCCATGCAGGGCCGAGGTCCCGGCAGCACGGCGGCC
>JBIOEG010000004.1:0-125487 GCA_044445825.1 Caulobacterales bacterium | reverse complement strand
TTTTTTTCTCTTCCCCCCCCCCCCCCCCCCCCCCCAACCCCTCTCCCCCCAACACCTCGCCGGGCCCCCCGCCCCCCCGGGGGGGTATAGTGATACTCGGCTTTGGGACCATCTTTGACCCCGTTTATACGCCGAGAGCCTGCCGTACCCACCCTCATGGCCTCCGTTGAGAAATTCCACTAAAGCTGTGGCGGCCCGATCCATCGCATGGCCACGCAATCACTGGGCCAACGGATGACCGATCGCCCCTCCGTAGAGATGCAGGAAGTTTTCGTGCTGTCCGGAACGCCGGAGTACACGTTCGTGCAGCCCGTCGAATAAGCGAAAGTAAGAACTGGTCCATAAATGCTGATCGCGAGGCCGACCGACACCCCGCTCAAAAAGGCAGTGTCTCTCAGGTAGTTAGCAAAGGCTTTCTCAAAGCTCTAATTGATTCATCTGCGGATATTCAGAGAGTGTTGCATTTCGATTCAGACAATTCGACTTGGTTGCTCAAGACCCTCAATTCGTGTTCTACATTAGGAATTTATCTTGGACTTCCTTAGCAGATGAAGTCGGCTTTCTGTCAATGGATTTTCCCTCTAGGTACGATTTTGCACTTTCATTCTCTGGAAGTGACCGACGCATTGCCGAAGCGCTATTTAACGCCTTGTCGGAATTTGAGATGGAAGTATTCTACGATAAGAACGAACAGCATAGGATATTGGCGGAAGATGTAGAGGAATATTTGGCTCCAATTTACGCTTCGGACGCCCAACTGGTTGTTTGTATTCTGGGGCCTGACTACCCGAAGAAAATCTGGACAAAATTCGAGTCCACCCAATTCAAAGACCGATTTAGATCGGGTGAGGTAATTCCTATTGTACTCAGCACCGCTCCGCTTGGCGTATTCGATTCTGCTGCCCAAGTGGGTCACATTGACTGGGATGCGGGTGGTGACTTTGACGGCCAGATCGCCGCCGCAGCGGACCTTTTGGTTCGCAAGAGCGCTGACGTCCGCGCAAGGCTGAAGCGTGAGGGCGACAGTTCGGCGGTCGGGGCCGCCTAGCCGCCGGTTACGCGACGCGGGGCGGTCAATTTACCTCGTGCGCCTAAGACCACCGGAGGTTCCGAGAGCACGTCCACCGGCCTCGCCGACGTCTTGGGACGCCTACCCACAGGGGTTGAAATGGTAGCGATGCGCCCCAATTGTTCCTCATTTGTCTCTCGTTTCCGATAGACCTATCCAGAAGGGATCGCACTGTGGCCGAGACCGCCAAGGGCAAGAAATACATCGAGGTGCAAGCCTACTCCTACGTCCGTGGTGACGGCACGAAGGTGAGCGTTCCGCGTCATGACCGCTCAACGCCGCACACGTCGACTGGAAAGAAACCCACTTGATCCATGACTAGCCAGTGACGAATTGGAAGACGAACCGCCCAACGAAACGCGCGGCGGTCGCGCTATATTCATGGTCACGTCTATTTTGCCTGGAGTTCGGGCGACAAGGTCTTTTCCCCATTCAAGCACGCAATGAGGTCATCGCCCCCTCGGCGTTCGGCCCAAAGTCCAGTGCTGTCATTCGCGGTCCCAATCGAGCTTCACGGGCTCGGTGGCCGGGACGCTGGAGCGGTTCGCCGGGGTCTAGGTTGTCGCGAGATCGTATCCGACAGCGCCGCTCGGCAGGTTTCCGACCTGGTGATTGACCTCAACGCAACCTAGTTGCACGATGACATTTCGACCAAAGGTTTAGCGGCGCGCTGGAGGGTCAATGCCGACATTTCACGCCGGGGCGGCGACGGCGATGAACGAGCGTGGGATAGCTCTGGTTGCTGCGGTTGCGCGATGCTTGCCCCATCGGGATAGACAGCGCCAGCGCCCTGCTGAAATCGAAGGGTATAAGCGCAACGGCGTTTCATCCTGAGAGCGTTATTGCAGCCGCCGCCGACTGCGGGAGGAGGCCATCCGTTCAGCTGCAGACCGTGAAAGGTCGGACGATCGTGGCGGCGACGGCATTCCGACATGCCGACACAATTATACAGGCGGCGTATGCTCAGGCCCACGCTTCTGGTGCCGCAAACATCGATGATGTCATCGCGGAGTTGAGGTCAAAGGACATCAGCGTCGATGAAGGCGAAGTGCGCGACGTGCTGCGCGAGTTTTCAGAGGTGCGTTTTGTCGGCGATAGCTGGTTCTTGCACCGGCCCACCAACCCGGAACGCGATCGACTGCGGAATGTGACGCGAAGGATGCTGTCAGTCGCATCGCCAGTCGAACTTGGCGCCATTCGCGAGGGGCTTCGTCGGGTGTATCGTTTCCGGGGGCAACGGGGCGTTAGAGGACAACAGTCAGTCGGCGCTCGGGCGCTATGGATTCGGCCCATTCCTACGCAGGCGCGGCGCCGATGAGGGTGACATTCTGATTACTGAGTTTGATCTGGCGCAAAGCATTGCCGTCCTTAGACTCGGCGATGATGAGCTCCTGGAGGAAATGAGCCCGGAAGGCTGACCGGGCGGCGTACCGACAGACGGCTGGTCAAGCCTGAAATATCCAATGTTGGCCCCCCTGCGCCCGGCAGGGAGCGACACCTGAGTTAGCCCGGTTGGCGGACGGCGTGCGATGCTCGTCGACGTCCGATTTGGTTGGAGGGGGACGGGGACCCGAGAGCGAACCTCGGCGCGGTTCCACCGCGCGGGGTCAGAGCTGATCCCAAAGCGGAGTATCACTATACCCCCCCGCTTTCGCGGGGAATTTCGGGTGTGAGGGTTGGGAAGCTGGCACAATGCGGCCGGCCGCCGCCGCGCCGGTGCAGTTTTCGTTTCACGATGTCAAAGACCGCCGCCGGCCGCGAGGGCCATGCGATCCACGTCACCATGTGCCCGCTGATTTGGCGAGGCCATGGTTTCCCCTGACCCTCGTCACCCCGGACGGGCAGCCTCCCGGATGGATATCGTCTATGAACCGGAGGGTCCGGCCCCGGTTTGGCCCTGCAGGCCATTCGGGCTGACGAGAGCGGGGGTTCCGCCCCGATCGAAACGACGGAGCACGCTGGATGACCAAGTCCGTGATCGAGGTGAGGCGCGATGGCGCGATCGCCGCCGTCACCATCAACCGCCCGGAACGGCGCAACGCCGTCACCGGCCAGATGATGCGCGACCTCGAGCAGGTCAGCCGCGACTTCGCCGGCGACGAGCAGACCCGCGCGGTGATCTTCCGCGCCGAGGGGAGCGACTTCTCGGTGGGCGCGGACCTCGCCCAGCCGCCGTCCGGCGGCGCGCCGGCGTCGCTGCTGATGCGCCGGCGTGGGGTGGAGCTGGGGGCCAGCCTGATGCGCGCCATGCAGGAGATCCCCCAGCCGACCATCTGCGCGGTGCAGGGCGTCGCCACCGGGGCCGGCGCCTGCATCGCCTCGGCCTGCGACTTCCGCATCGGCGCCGACAACGCCCGCGTCGGCTACGGCGAGGTCAAGCTCGGCATGAACCTGATGTGGAACGCCGTGCCGATCTGCGTGCATCTGGTGGGTCCCGCCCGGGCCAAGCGCATGATCATGACCGGCGCCTTGTTCGACGCGGCGACGCTGGAGCGCTGGGGTTTCCTCGACGAGGTGACGCCCCCGGCCGAGCTGGACACCCGCGCCCGCGCCTGGGCCGAGGACTACGCCCAGTTGCCGCCGATCCCCGTCCAGATGATCAAGCGCAGCGTCGGCCAGGTCGCCGGCGCCCTCGACCGGGCCATCATGCACATGGACGCCGACCAGTTCCTGCTGGCCAGCCTGTCCGACGACTACCGCGAGGCGGTGAGCGCGTTCTTCGAGAAACGGAAGCCGGTGTTTCGCGGGGAGTAGGGCGCGCGCTGGAGCGCCGGCGCCACCGACTGCAACCATGCATACCCAACCTCGTCACCCCGGATGGCCTGCAAGGCCAAGCCGGGGCCGCACCCGCCGGTTCATAGACGACATCCAGCTAGGTTGCGGCCCGTCCGGCCCCGGGTCTACGCCCGGGGTGACGAGGCAGGGGAGCTTCGTCAGGGACACGCCCCCAAGCCCCCAAACCCCCTAGCGCTGTCATCCCGGAAAGCGCGCAGCGCTTATCCGGGACCTCCCCCCGAATTGAGCTCGCGCGAACCCGCCGCGCCCTCTCGCCCCTACGGCGTCGCGCCCAGGCTGTAGGCGTACCTTGGCGCGGTCAGGGCCGGGACCGGCGGGGCGGGGGGCTTCGGGGCCACGTTCGAGTGCAGGATGATCACCCGCGCGCTCAGGCCGTGGCAGCCCTTGGCCTCCAGGCCGGGGGGCAGGCGGGTGGCGGCGTCGGTGCAGGCCATGTCCACCTGGGCCTGGGTGAGGCCGCGCACGGCCGAGAGGTCCGCCCCGCGCAGGATGGCGTGGATCAGGTTCGCGCCGTGGAAGTCCGCCCCGGCGAAGCTGCCGCCGGCCAGCACCGCGCCCGCCAGGTTGGCGCCCCGGAACGAGGCCCGCTCGAAGCGCCCGCCGCCGAAGCTGACGCCCAGCAGCTGCGAGTCGTCGAAACGGGCGTCGCGGGCGTCCACCTGGTTCAGGCTGACCCCGGTCAGCTCGACGCTGTCCAGGTCCGCGCGCGTCAGGTTGGCGCCCAGGAAGGTGACGCCCTGGGCCTGCACGCCCGCGAGGTTGGCGTCGGTGAAATTGCTCTGGCTGAAGTTGGCGCCGGTGAGGGTGGCGCCGCGCAGGTCCGACCGCGTCAGGTCGGCCCGGGCGAAGTCCGACCCGAAAAACAGGGCGCCGCGCAGGTCGCAGCCCACCAGCACAGAGCCGGAGAAGTTGGCGCCCATGAACCGCGCGCCGATCAGCTTGCGGCCGGTCAGGGTGCAGTTCAGGCACGATCCGCCGAAGGAGACCAGGCGCGGGATGTCCTCGCCCTGGCCCTGGGCGAAGGCGCGGGTGGCGCACAGGCTCACCCCGCAGCTGGCCACAGCCACGAGCACCGCCAACCGCGTCAGCAAGGCGGAGACAGAGACGCGCAAACGATGGGCCCTTCGAAACACGTCGTACACCCCGTACTCTTTGAGCGCCGACGCCCCGCGGCGCCACTTAAATCCCTGTAATGGCGAGGGTTAACGCCGCCTTGCGATGTTCAGTCGCAGCGGCGGATGCGCAGGCCCTGGGGCAGTTCGGTGGCCTCGTCGCCGCAGGCTTCGCTAAGCTGTCCCTGGGTCAGGCCGACGGCGCGGCCCATTTCCGCGCCGGAGAAGTTGACGCCGGCCAGGCGCGCGCCGCGGAAGTTGGCGCCCTCCAGATAGGCGCCCACGAAGCTGGCGTTGGTGAGGTTGGCGCCGGCGAAGTTGGTCCCGGTGAACACGGCGCCATAGGCGTTCACGTCGCGCAGGTCGGCGCCGGCGAAGCTGGTGCGGTTCATCACCGAGGCGCTGAAGTCGGCCTGGCGCAGGCGCGCGCCGGCGAAGTTGCGGCCCTTCAGCCGGGTCCCGCCGAAGTCGGCCTGGAACAGGTTGCAGTGCGGGCAGTCGGCCCCGGCGCGGGCATGGTCGATCTGGGCCAGGTTCTGGGCCGAAGCGGGCTGCAGGGCGGCGAAGGCCAGACCCAGGGCGGCGAAGGCGGCGAGCGGTCTCATTTCGGCACTTTTCTCCGGGCGAAGCAGCAGTTCGCCTGCGCCGCCGCAAGCTTGGGGCCAGCGCGGGACCCGCCAGGCTGCCTGGCCGAGGGCGCCTTGCCGCACCCCCGGAGGTCCGCTTGACAGAATCGCGCCGACCACCGCGAGTGCGGTTTCGAACATGTCGAATTCAGTCCTCGCGCCGCCCATCCTGTCCGCCGTTCCTGGTCGCCGCGCCGCGGCGAAGGAACGGACGCGTCGCAAGATCATGGCGGCGGCGAAGCGCATGTTCTCCGCGATCGGCTACGAGCGCACGACCATCCGCGACATCGCCGCCGAGTGCGGCATGTCGACGGGCGCGGTGTTCGCCAGCTTCACGAGCAAGGCCGAGCTGTTCGGCGTGCTCGTCCTGGCCGACCGGCTCGCGGCCTACGAGATCATCGGCGACACCCTGCGGGCGCGCCTGGAGGACCCTGGCGCGACGGTCGACGACGTGCTCCTGGCGATGTTCGAAAGCGCCTACCGCAGCCGCGCCGAGAACCTTCCGTTCGTCCAGGTCGCCATGAGCGCCGCCTGGTCGACCGAACTGGGCGATTACATCCGCAAGGTGATCGCGCATCGGCCGATCAGCGACCACATCGCGGTGGCGTTGCAGGCCGCGGTCGACCGCGGCCAGCTCTCGACGGGGGCCGACATACCCCTGCTGAGCCAGATGCTGTGGGACTGCGCGCTGGGCATGATCCCGCGTGCGGTGTTCGACGGCTGGTCGGTGGATCGGCTCGAGGAGCAGCTGAGAGCCGAGATCCGCACCATCCTCGGCGGCTTCCGCCCGCGACCGGCTGGTTGACCGCGAGGCGCCGGCGCGTTGTCATGAGGTCGGCGCCGGTGGCGGCGACTAGATCGCGACATGACTGAAACCGAAACGCAGCTCGCAATCATCGGCGGGATCAGCGACGCGCTGGCGCAGGCCAAAGTCCGTTGGTGGCTGTTCGGCGGTTGGGGCATGGATGCGCACGTCGGGCGCATCACGCGCGACCACCACGACATCGAGTTCTGGGTGGAACTCGTGGACGCGGCGGCCACGCGCGCCGCGATGCTCGCATGGGGTTTCGAGGCGATCGCGACACAGCCTCCCGAGGAGTCGCAGGAGTTCGAGCAGGACGGCCTGCGCTTCAGCTCGGCATTCTTCGTCCGGACCCCGGACGGCTTCGCGCATCCTCAGGGACGATGGACGGACTGGCGTTTTCCACTAGGCTCCTTCGGCGACAAGGTCGGAACGCTCGGCGCGCGCGCGGTTCCGGTGATGAGCGTCGAGGGGATGCTCGCGATGAAGACCCAATACGCGACGTTGCGGCACGGCCGCCCGCTTCGCCCGAAGGATGTGGCGGACATGGTCGTGCTGACCGGATTGCTGCGGAAGTGATTCCGCCGACGGGTTCGACCGGGAGGTAGGCCTGTGACGGCTACGCCGTAACCGAGCGGCCGAAGCGTTCGGCGGCGCGGCGTTTGGCCTTCTCGGCCTCGGTCTCGCGGTCGCGGGGCGCCGCCGTGGTGGCCAGCGACTCCAGCAGCCGGTGCGCAGCCTCGAAGACATCGTCCACCGCGCGCTCGAAGGCGGCCTCGTTGGCCTTGGACGGGGCGTTGTAGCCGCTGACCTTGCGCACGAACTGCAGGGACGCGGCGCGGATCTCCTCGTCGGTCGCCGGCGGGTCGAAATTGAACAGCGTCTTGATATTGCGGCACATCGCCCGGCCTCCGTCGGCTTTTGCCCTCGCCAGGTCCCGCCGTGCGGCGTGCCTGACAGCGGCGGGATTATGAGCCTTGCGCGCAGCTCCGCAACGTTTTGCGACGATCGCGCGGCGTCCCTATCCGTCCGCCTCGCTCGGCTGGCCCACCCGCTGTCCGCAGGCCTGGCAGACCAGGCTGGCGCCCTTGCGCACCAGGGAGAACTCGCCGCAGGCGGGGCAGACCTCCGGCGCCGGACCGGGCAGGGCCGGGGCGGCGCCCTTGGCGGTGAACGGCAGGAAGACCAGGTTGTCCGGCGCCGCGCCGCGGGAGAAGCCCTTGGAGATGAAGCGCGAGGCCGGCTGCGGCTCGGGTTCTTCGGCCGGGGCGGCGGTGTCGGCCTTGCCGCGGCCGAGCCCATCGGCGTTCAGCCCGCGCGGGTCGCCGTTGGCCAGATCCTCGCGACCCAGGTAGCTCACCCCGAGTTCGCGGAAGATGTAGTCTAGGATCGAGGTGGCCGAGCGGATGGTGTCGTTGCCGGTGACCTCGCCGGCCGGCTCGAAGCGCGTGAACACGAAGGCGTCGACGAACTCGTCCAGCGGCACGCCGTATTGCAGGCCGATGGAGATGGCGATGGCGAAATTATTCATCAGTGAACGGAAGGCTGCGCCTTCCTTGTGCATGTCGATGAAGATCTCGCCCAGCTCGCCGTCGTCGTATTCGCCCGTGTGCAGATAGACCTTGTGGCCGCCAACCGCGGCTTTCTGGATATAGCCCTTGCGCCGGTCCGGCAGCTTGCGCCGGCTGCGCCCCACCTCCACCAGCCGTTCCACGATGCGCTGGGGCTGCGGTTCGCTCTCCGGGGCCGGGCGCTCGCGGACCGGCTCGGCCCGGAGCAGCGGCAGGTCCAGCGCCAGGTCGGCGGGGGCGTCCGCGCGGCGGATGCGGAAGGCTCGGACCTTGGCGCCGATGGCCAGGGCCTGGAGCTCGGCGGCGTCGGCGGGGGTCGCCGCGAAGGGCAGGTGCAGGTCCGCCAGCACCGGCGTGCAGGCGAACGCCTCGACGGCCGCGGCCATGGCCAGGCGCGCGTCCGCCTCGATCGTGCTCGCCGGCTGCAGCGCCGCCTTCAGCGCGTCCGGCATGGCCGTCAGCCCGTCCAACGTCGGGACACCGAGCAGCTCCGCCTCGGCCGCGGCGATGTGGTCCGGCGCGAAACCCAGGAAGGCGAGCGTGTCGAACGCCGGATCGGCCAGGTCCGCCTCCGAGGCGCCCAGCACGTCGATGACGAAGCCGGCGCCGATCACCGCCGGGGCGAAGGCCTGGCGCAGGTCGCGGGCGCCGGCCAGTGCGGCGTCCACGGCGCCGATCTCGTGGGCGGTGAAGCCCCTGGCCGTCAGCATCTCGGCGTTGAGCGCGCCGGCGCCGTGCAGCATGCGCCGGCCGAGCAGGTGGCGGCGCGCGGCGTCGACGTCGGCGCCGGCAGCGGCCAGGGCGCGCAGGGCGGGCTCGGCGAGGCTCTGGAACACCTGGCCGTCGGCGGTCTCGGCCTGGGTGACCGCAGCGCCGAGCGGCGCGAAGCCAACCGAAACACCGCCCAGCCGCAGCGAGAGTTCGGGGTCGTCGCGCGGGGCCAGCAGAATCGCGTTGGCCAGGCCGCCGGCCCGGGCGGCGGCGAGCGCGCGGTCAAGCAGGTCCGCGGCCGGCGCGGCGATGCGGTCTTCCCCGAGAGCGCGCGCGGCGGCTGCGCGCCGTTCGAGCTCCGCGATCTGCGCCTCGCCCAGCGCCTCGTGATCGCCATAGGCGCCGCGGATCGCCGCGATCTCGGCGGAGGCCGCGGCCGCCGCGCCGGCGGCGAGGGCGTGGAGCGCCGCGGCGAGCCGGCGGGCCGATTCGCTGGCATAGGCCAGGCCCCGCGCGGCGATGAGTTCGCCGACCCCGGCCAGGGTGAGGCCGAGCGGGCGCGCGGCGTTGCGGCGGTGGGCCAGCAGCGGCGTGGCGCTGAAGCCGGCCGCAGCCTCGATGTCCAGGGCCACGGCGGCCAGGCGGCAAGCCGACGTCAGCCCCGCGGCGTCGAGACCGCCCGGGCCGTCGAACGCGAAGGCGTTGACGGCCATGCGCGGGGCGCACTCCGCGAGGTCGAGGGCGAGCGCATCCGCCTCGCCGCGCGCGATGGTGAGCGCGGACGTCTGCCAGGCCAGCCGCGCGGCCAGCCGCGCCTGCGACGTCTGCTGATCCCAGTCTGGCGACGTGGCGACGGCCAGCAGCGGGCCCGCCGGTGCGGCGTCGCTGCTCGGCGCGCTGTCGTCGAAGCCGGCGCGGCCCAGGGCCATGGCGTCGAGGATGGCGGCGTCCGTGGCGCCGGCCTCACGCGCGGCCAGCGCCGCCCGGGCCAGGGCCTGGTTGAAGGCCGGACTTGCGCAGGCGTCGGCGTCGCCTTCGCAGCGGTTGATGGATCGCGCGACGGCGACAAGGCGCTCCGCCGCCGTCTGGCCGAGCCCGGCGAACAGGCCGCGGCCGCGCGCCAGCCCGGCGGCCGCCTCGCCGAACGCCCGGCTGCCCAGGGCGAGGAACGCGGCTGGCGGCGCAAGGGAGGTGTCGCCGGCCAGGGGATGCACGCGGGCGCCGAAGGCCAGCGACGGCCCTGGCGCGACGAGGCCGAGCGCCAGGGCGGCGAACAGTTCGGCGCGGAACGCCTCGGCCTGTTTGGCGCTCTTGAAATGGCCGAGCGCGCGGCCCCATTCGGCCAGGCGGCGCGCATGACGGTCCGGCGCGCCGCCGATCAGCGGATCGAGCGCCGCCAAGTCCTCCGACGCTCCGGGCGGCAGGTCGGCGGGCAGGCCGTCGGCCCAGTCCAGCCAGGACTCCACCCGGGCGGTGGTCCAGGCCGGCGGGGAGAGGACCTCGGTGAGGTCGCGCGGGCGCTCCACCCAGCGAATCTCCGGCTCGTAGGGAAGCCCAGCCGCGGCGAATCGCCGTTCGAAAAGCATCGCACCACCTTGGCCAACATCTCGGCTCGCGGGTGGCAGGCTAGGGTGCGTCGGCGCGGGCCGGCAATAGATGTTGAGGGCCAGCGTCACTCAGTCCACAACATCTGGGCGGGTCCTGGGCCGCTCCGCCGCGCCGAGCCGCCCTGGACGGGGCAGGGGCCGGGACCTATAAGCTCCGGGCGAAGCCCTTCGCGCAAAGGCGGCCAGAGTGCTCAAGACGATCTTCACCTGGTGGAATTCCGGCAGCGTCGGCGTGCGGTTCACCATCGGCCGGCGCGGCGTGTTCGTCGGCGATGACGAGTACGGCAACCGCTACTTCGAGGCCAAGGACGCCAAGGACAGCTATGACGACGGCCGCAAGCGGCGCTACGTGCTCTACAAGGGCTACGCCGAGGCCTCCAAGGTGCCCTCCGACTGGCACGGCTGGCTGCACTACACCTTCGACGAGCCGCCCACGATCGAGCCGCTGAAGCGGCGGTCCTGGGAGAAGGACCATCGCCCGAACCTCACCGGCACCATCTGGGCCTGGCGGCCGAAGGGCTCCATCGCCCGGCTCGGCGAGCGTCCCAAGGCGAGCGGAGACTATCAGGCGTGGCGACCGGATTGAGCCGGCGCGGCCGGCGCCTCGCCACCATCGCCGCCGGCGCGCTGGCCGCCTGCGCCGGTTTCGCCGCGCTCTCGCAGCCGTCCGCTCCGCCCGCGTCCAGCGCGCCGCCAGCCGACAGCAACGCCGCCGGCCCGCCCGGCGTGCCGGTGATCCAGGCGCCTCCGGAGCCACCGCCGGTGGAGGCCACCGCGCCAACGCAGCCGTCCGACAACGAAGCGGCGACCAACAAAGCGGCCGCGGCCAAGCCGGAGGCCGCCGCCAAGCCTGTGGAGGCGCCCAAGCCGGTGCGCAGCCCCTCGGCGATTCTCGAGGCCCTGGACAAGGTCACCGCCGAGACCTTGAGGTTCGAGGCGCCGGTGAACCAGCCGGTGCGCTACAAGACCCTGATCTTCACCGTGCGGGCGTGCGAGACCACCGGCGCGGGCGACCCCGAACCGCTGGCTTCGGCCTATGTGGTGGTCGAATCCCAGCCCGCCGCCCTGCCGGGCCGCGCGCCGCCGCCGCGCAAGCCGGTCTACCACGGCTGGATGTACGCCAACGCCCCGTCGCTGCACCCGCTGGAGCACCCGGTCTATGACGCCTGGCTGGTGGCCTGCAAGGCGACGCCGCCGGCGGCCTGAGCCGGCATCCGGCGGAAGTCCGCCTTCGCCCTCAACGCCCTGGCCAGACGGTTCATGTAGTCGGCCCTGCCGATCTCCACGGCGCCGAAGGTGGCCAGGTGCTCGGTGATGAACTGGGCGTCGAGCAGCACGAAGCCGCCGACGACCAGGCGCGCCACCAGGTGCACGAGCGCCACCTTGCTGGCGTCGCGCTCCGTGGAGAACATGCTCTCGCCGAAGAACGCGCCGCCCAGGGCGACGCCGTAGAGGCCGCCCACCAGGCGGTTTTCCCGCCAGGCCTCCACGCTGTGGGCGACGCCGCGGTCGAACAGGTCGCCGCACAGATCCTGGATCGGCCGGTTGATCCAGGTTTCCAGCCGGCCCTCGCGCGGCGCGGCGCAGGCGCCCACCACCGCCTCGAAGGCCTGGTCGATGCGGATCTCGAAGCGATCGGCGCGGACAGTGCGCGCCAGCCGGCGCGAGACGTGGAAACCGTCCAGCGGGATGATCCCGCGCCGCGCCGGGTCGACCAAGAACACCCGCTCGTCATGCCGGGCGTCGGCCATGGGGAACACCCCGCGGCGGTAGCAGGCGATCAGGTCGTCGGCGTCGAAGCCCTGCAATCCACCCCCATTGCTCTAGGTCTGCGCCCTGATCCAGTTCTCGAGCCAATGGATGTGGTAGCGCCCCGCCAGGATGTCAGGCTCCGCGAGCAGATCCTGGAACAGGGGGATGGTGGTCTCGATGCCGCCCACCACCATCTCGCCCAGGCACCGCTTCAGACGCGCCACGCACTCGGTGCGGTCGCGGCCGTGCACGATCAGCTTGGCGGCCAGGTTGTCGTAGTAGACCGGGATCGCGTAGCCGGCGTAGAGGGCCGAATCCAGGCGAACGCCCAGTCCGCCCGGCGCGTGCAGGTCGGTGACCAGACCCGGCGACGGGGTGAAGGTGCGCGGGTTCTCGGCGTTGATGCGGCATTCGATGGCGTGGCCCTCGAAGCGGACCTCGGCCTGGCTGAACGACAGCGGCAGGCCCGCGGCGATGCGGATCTGCTCGCGCACGAGGTCGATGTCGGTGATCGCCTCGGTGACCGGGTGCTCCACCTGCAGGCGGGTGTTCATCTCGATGAAGAAGAACTCGCCGTCCTCGTAGAGGAACTCGATGGTGCCGACGCCCAGGTAGCCGATGGAGCGGATCGCCTCCACCACCACCTTGCCGATGCGCTCGCGTGCGGCGGCGTCGATGGCCGGGGAGGGGGCTTCCTCCATCACCTTCTGGTGCCGGCGTTGCAGCGAACAGTCGCGCTCGCCCAGGTGACACACCGTGCCGAAGGAGTCGGCGATCACCTGAATCTCGATGTGCCGCGGGGTGGAGAGGTAGCGCTCCAGATACACCGCGTCGTCGCCGAACGCCGCCTTGGCCTCCGCGCGGGCCGTGGAGACCGCTTCGGCCAACTCCTCGGCGTTGCGCGCCACCTTCATGCCGCGCCCGCCGCCGCCGGCCGCCGCCTTGATCAGCACGGGAAAGCCGATCTCCTGCGCCGCGTGCATCGCCTCGGCCTCGGTGGTCAGGGCGTGGTCCGAGCCGGGCACGACAGGAATGCCGACGGCCTTCATCGCCCGCTTGGCGGCGATCTTGTCGCCCATGATGCGGATGTGCTCGGGCTTGGGGCCGATGAAGGTGTAGCCGTGCGCCTGCACGATTTCGGCGAAGCGCGCGTTTTCCGCCAGGAAGCCATAGCCCGGATGCACGGCCTGGGCGCCGGTGATCTCGCAGGCGGCGATGATCGACGGGATGTTGAGGTAGCTCTTGGCCGCCGGGGCCGGCCCGATGCAGACGCTTTCGTCGGCCAGGCGCACGTGCATGGCGCTGGCGTCGGCTTCGGAATGCACGGCGACGGTGGAGATGCCCATCTCCTTGCACGCGCGGTGCACCCGAAGCGCGATCTCGCCTCGGTTGGCGATCAGGATCTTCTCGAACATGGGCTACTCGATCACCACCAGAGGTACGCCGAACTCCACCGGCTGACTGTCGCCCACCAGGATGTCCACGATCCGGCCCGCCCGCGGCGCCGGGATCGGGTTCATGGTCTTCATCGCCTCGATGATCAGCAGGGTTTGGCCCTCGGTGACCCTGTCCCCGACCTTCACGAAGGGATCCGACCCGGGCGAGGGCTGCAGATAGACCGTGCCCACCATCGGCGACTTGATCACCTCGCCGGCGTATTCCGGCGCCTCCGGCGCAGCGGCGGCGGCCGGACCCAGCGCGGGCGCGGCCTGCGCGTAGACCATCTGCGCCGCATGCCCTGCTGGCGCGCGGGCGACCTTGATCTTGGTGCCGGCGTGCTCGACCTCGATCTCGGTCAGGCCGGTCTCGTTGAGGATGTCGGCCAGCTTGCGCACCAGGCGCGCGTCGAAGGGATCGGCCGGGGCCTTCGGAGTGGGCATGAAGGGAGACTACCTTGCTGCTTGAGGCCGCGCCGCGAGGCCGCAAGCGGCTTCCACGGCCAGTTCATAACTTGCCGGGCCGAAGCCCGAAACCACGCCGGTGGCGGCGAGGGAAACATAGGTCTGCCGGCGGAAGTCCTCCCGCGCCGCCGGGTTCGACAGATGGCACTCGACAATGGGTATGGCGAGGCTCTTCAAGGCGTCCAGCAGCGCCACCGAGGTGTGGCCGTAGCCGGCGGGGTTGATCACCAGGGCGTCGGCGGCTTCGCGGGCCTCCTGCACCCAGTCGATCAGCTGGCCCTCCTGATTCGATTGGCGGAACACCACGGCGCGTCCGTGTCCCGCGGCGCGCGCCTCGCAGAGCGCGCGAATGTCGTCCAGCGTGGAGCGGCCGTAGATCTCCGGCTCGCGGACCCCCAGCAGGTTGAGATTCGGCCCGCTAAGTACATAGATCGGTTTCGACATTCGGCCCCGCCGCCTGATGCCGCGTCTTGTATCGCCCGCGGCGCGGGGTCACAAGCGGCGGCGGGCGGACGGGGCCGAAGGCCGCATCGGGAGCGTGGCGTGAGGCTGACGGTGAACGGAGAGGTGCGAACGTTCGACCAGGTGACGGATGTCGCCGCCCTGGTCGCCGCGCTCGGCCTCGACCGCCGCAAGGTGGCGGTGGAGCGCAACCTCGAGATCGTTCCCCGCTCGGCCTACGCCACGACCTTTCTGGCCGACGGCGACCGCATCGAGATCGTGGCGTTCGTGGGGGGTGGGTGAGCGTCTACCCGCCTGCCGGAGAAGGCTTGGCGTCGGTGGCCGGCGGCACCTGTTTCATCCCGTGCAGTGTCTTTTCGAAGCGAGCTTCGTCCGACGGCGCCAGGTTCACGCGATAGATGGCGACGCCCATCGTCATCCTGGCCTCAACGAAGTAGGTTTCGTCGGGGTCAAGTTCCAGCTTGATGGTGTCGGTCGCCTCGAGGGATGCCGTGTATGTGTGCTGCCCCGGCGCCGCGACGAGCACGAAGTAGTTTCCATTGCTGAGCTTTCCGACCTCGGTCCCGTTCTCGCGAACCTTCGCCCAATAGACAGCGCCCATCAGAGATGAGGGGCGGAAGAAGACCACCTGCGCCTTGCCGGCCGGCGGGGGTCCGATCTTGCTGCTGTTGGTCGCCGCAGGCCCGCTATTGGGACTCGTTGGGTCGGCTGCCGCCGAGGTTGCGAAGAACAACGCCGCGAGTCCGAACACAAAGCCGAGTCTGCTGATCATGGGGTGGTCCCTTTTTCTGGCTGCGGGGCGGGTAGGGCTCTAGCTGAATCGAGGGGTGGCGCAGCTGGCGCCAGATCCAGGTCGGCGGCCACCTTGGCTGTGGCATGCGTTCCGGCTGGAAGGTCGACATTGCCGCCCTTAACCGCCAATCCCACGTACGCCAGGGGTCCGAACACAAGGCCGCCGGCCTCGGCGACGGCGATCGAGCCTCCCGTCGAGCCTTTTCCGCTGCCGCCGAGTTTGAGGCTCCGTAGCGGAAGGCGAACGCCGTCCTGTTCCACGTAGCGCGCCGCAAGAATCAGTTTCGCGGCCCTGCCTCCCATGCCGGGAGGCGCAGCGTCGATCACTTCGCCCTGGCCGAGGGCCCCCGCTCGCATGACAACGACGCCGTCAATCACCAGCGGTTCCGAAAGTCGAATGCCGAACTTGTCCGTCGGTTTCTGAACCTTGGCGCTCAAAGCGTCGACAAGCTCGATCTCGACGATCGTGCCGACAGGTACGTGGCAACAGTGCGCCGGCGGAGTCGCCGCGACGTCGGCGCCTCCCGGGCGGGTGGTGGCGTTTGGTGGTTCTGTTGTAGACGTTTGGCTGACCGACTGCCCTGCGGCAGGCGCCGCTGTAGCAGGGGTGGCGTCCGCTGCTTGGCCGGGGTTGGCTTGCGCCTGGGCAATCGACGCGGCTAGCACCGGGCCGATCGCCAAGGCGGCCAAAGACCTGAAATGCAACGGCACCCCCCGCGCTCTCAGCCCAAGCTATCGGAACGATTGCAGCGTGCCAAGCTCGCCTTCCGCGGCGAGGCCCGGGAATCGCAAGGACGGTGTCGGCGAAGCAGGGTCGCGCTATAACGCCTGCAGCGGCCCGGTGCGGGCCTATTCAGGTTGGAGACGGCCGATGGACGGCTCTCAGGTTGGCGCCGACGATGTCTGGAGCGTCGCGGGGCGGACGTTCAGCTCGCGGCTGATCATCGGCACGGGCAAGTACAAGGACTACGCCCTGAACGCCGCCGCGGCCGAGGCCGCCGGCGCCGAGATCGTCACGGTGGCGCTGCGAAGGGTAAATCTTTCAGATACTTCCCAGCCGATGCTGTCAGACTTCGTGAAGCCGGACCGGTTCACCTATCTGCCCAACACCGCCGGCTGCTTCACCGGCGAGGACGCCGTGCGCACCCTGCGGCTGGCGCGCGAGGCCGGCGGCTGGGACCTGGTGAAGCTGGAGGTGCTCAGCAACACCAAACACCTCTATCCCGACATGGAGGAGACCTTGCGCGCCCTGAAGCTGCTGGTCGCCGATGGGTTCCAGGTGATGGTCTATTGCACGGACGATCCGGTCTTCTGCCTGAAACTGGAGGAGGCGGGCGCCGCGGCGATCATGCCGGCGGCGGCGCCGATAGGCTCCGGGCTCGGCATCCAGAACCGCGTCAACATCCGGCTGGTGGTTGAGCAGTCCAAGGTCCCGGTGCTGGTGGACGCCGGGGTGGGCACGGCGTCGGACGCAACCATCGCCATGGAACTGGGCTGCGACGCGGTGCTGATGAACACCGCCATCGCCGAAGCGCGCGATCCGGTGCGCATGGCCCGAGCCATGAAGCACGCGGTGATCGCCGGCCGCGAGGCCTATCTCGCCGGCCGCATGGCCAAGCGCCTCTACGCCGATCCGTCCTCGCCGCTGGCGGGGCTGATCTAGCTACCTCTATTTCGAGTTCACGCTTTCGTCCGCGCCCTGGCGATGGCGGCGGAGACGGCGGCCATGTCTTCGCCGTGCACTATGTCGTCGCCGACGATGAAGGCGGGGGTGCCATCCACCGCGAGCTTGCGCGCCAGCTCGGCCACGTCGGCGATCTGCACGTCCGCCGCCGCGACGAACTTGGGATCGCGCGTCTGCGCCAGGTTCACGCCCTTCTGCGCCGCCAGGGCGTCGATGGCGTCGTCGGTGAGCGGGTGGGTCGCCATCATCGCCTGATAGAGCCCGACGTAGTCCTTGCCCTGCGCCTTGGCGGCGATGGCCACGCGCGCGGCGTGCTCGGACGTGTCGCCGAAGATCGGCATCTCCTTGAAGACGAACCGGACGCTCCGGTCGCCGCGGATCAGCGCCAGCACCTTGGGCGCGGCGTTGACGCAGTGCGGACAGCGATAGTCGTAGAACTCGGTGACGGTGATCCGGCCGTCGGGATTGGCCACGAAGTCGCGCCCATCGTGCTCCAGGGCGGCGCGCAGGGCCGGCAGCGCCGCTTTGGCTTTCACGTCGGCGGCGGCCATGGCCTGTTCCTGCTGCGCGTCCTCCTGCGCCTGCAGCTTGTCGATCGCCTCGCGCAGCACTTCCGGATGGGCCAGCAGGTAGGCCTTCACCCGGGCGCCGAACGCCTTGTCCTCGGCGCTTTCCTTGCCCGGATGCGCGGCGGGGCCGACCTGTGTCGCGGGCTTGCACGCGCCGAGGCTCGTCGCCAGGACGATGGCCGCGAACAGCATCGCCCAGCGCCTCATCCGGGTTGGCCCAGGGCCCGCATCTCGTCGGCCGAGGGGTTGGAGGCCAGGAAAATGTCGGTGGCTCGGCGCCATTCGGGGGTGTCTTTCTTGAGGATCTCCCGGGCCCGCATGGCGAAGGCGCGGGCGTCCTTCATCTGGCCGAGGTTGAAGTTCTGCTCCGCGGCGGCGAGCCGCGCCATGCCGGCGTCGCCCTTGGCGTCATAGGCCTCGGAGAGATACTGCCAGGCCAGCGGATCGTCCGGTTCGACGACCAGGGAGCGGTTGAAATTGGTGATCGCGTCGCCGAGCTTGGCCGGGTCGTTCTCGGCGAGGAGGGTCTGGCCGAGATTGAGGCGCAGGATCGGCGCGTCGGGCATGAGCGCCACCGAGCGCCGGTGCGCCGGCTCGGCCTCGGCCGCGCGGCCGCTCTCGAACAGCACCTGGCCCTTGAGCTCCCAAAGATACGGGTTGTTCGGCTGATCGGTGAGCAGGGCGTCGATCGCCTTCAGCGCCTTGTCGGTGTCCAGGTCGCGATAGTAGGCGATGGCGCGGGCGTAGCGGGCGGGGAAGGACTTATCCGTCTCGGTGAACTCGGCGAAGGTCTGGTTGGGCGGGTTGATGAAGCCCTTCAGCTTGGCCTTCATGATCTCGTACTGCGCGATCATCTCGGGCGTGTCCTTCTCGCCCCAGTGCGCCTGGGCGCGGGCGCGCGTCCGCAGCGCCTCGATCCGGTCGCGGGTCAGCGGGTGGTCGAGGAAGTATTTGTACTTCTTGGCGTCGGAGAAGACTTCCTCGTAGGCGAAGTTGTCGAAGAAGTTGACCAGACCGTCGGCTGAATAGCCGGCCTTCTCGAGGTAGGTCACCGCCGCCTGGTCGGCCTCCGACTCCTGCACGCGCGAATAGGCCAGGACGTTCAGCTGGCCGAAGTAGCTGGCGGAAAAGATCAGCCCGGCCGCCGCGTCCGGCGCGCCGGCGATGGCGGCGAGGATGCCCAGGCCGAGGCCCAGCACCATGGGCCCCACGCCCGCGTGCATCATCTCGCCCTGGCGGGCAATGTGTCCGCCGGCCATGTGGCCCGTCTCGTGCGCCAGCACTCCCATCAGCTCGTTGGGCGTCTTGGTCTGCATGATCAGGCTGCTGGTGACGATCATGTTGTAGCCCGAGCCGGTCTCGGCGTTGGGGTCGGGATCGGCCACCACGTAGAGCTTCACCAGCTTCCCATCGATGTTCGCGGCCGCGAAGATCGGGTCCATTTCCTGATGCAGGATGGCCTCGATCTCCGTGTCGCGCGCCAGGTAGGGTTGGCCGCTGGAATTCTGCGCGTGAGCCGCGCCGACCGGCGCGAGCAGCACGCCGGTCATGGCCAGGCCGCACACGGCCGCTCTGAACAGGCGCAGGGGGGAACTGAGGCGGGCGCTCAAGCGCATTCTCCAGCCAAGTGCGACGCCCCCCGCTTCGACTTCTAGCGGGTCACGCCCGCCGGCGCCACCAACCGCGCTTGGGCGCCTCGGGCGGGGCAACGATCTCGTTCGGATCCGGCTCCGGCGGAGTCTGCGGCTCGGCGCGCTTCAGCACCGGCGCCGGCTCGGCGCTGGCGGCCACGGGCTCCGGCGCCGGTTCGGCGACTCGCACCGCTTCCGGGGCAGCCGCGGGCGGGGCCTCGGCGGCCGGAGCCGACTGCGGGATTTCGGTCGCGGGCGCGGCCTCCGCGGCCTCGGCCTCCGCCTCGTCGAGCTTCGCCTTGCCGCGGGCGCGGCCCCCGCGGCGGGCGCGCTTCGGCTTTTCCGCTTCGGCCGGCAGTTCGACCCAGACGTCGACGGGCTCGGCTTCGCCAGGGCTGGTCTCGATCTCCAGCGCCGCTGGCGGCGCAGCCTCGGCGGACGGCTCGATCCGCGACGGCTCGGGCTGGTACTCCGGCGCCGGTTCCGGCGCGCGGACGACCCCGGGCTGTTCGGCGTCGGCGGTCACCGGCGGCGCGACCTGGACGGGACCGCGCCACTGGTAGGGATCGTCGCCCACCGGCCGCGCGGGCCATGACCAGGCGTAGACGTCGCCCGGACGGCTTTCCTCACGCATGCGCCGACCGCCCCTGCGGCCGCGACGGCGACGGCGATGGCCTTCCGCATCGGTCTCGCGGGGCTGTTCCGCTTCGCGCCCCGTGACTTCGCGCCCCGTGGCCGGCCGCGGCGCGGCGGCGCCTGCCGCGGGCTCCTCGCGGCGCCCGCCGCGACGCCGGCGGCGGCGGCCGCCCCGCCTACGACTGTCGTCCTCTTCCTCGTCTTCGCGCGCCTCGCGATCGACGAGGACCGCGCCGCCCTCGTTGTCCTCGGCCTCTTCCTCGATCTCGTCCGCGAGTTCGAGGTCTTCTTCCTCCTCTTCCTCTTCTTCCTCCGCGGCGAACTCGTCCTCGAAGGCCTCGGGCTCCACATAGCCGGCCGGAGGCGGGGCCTCCCAGGTGCGGTTCGCCTCGGGCGCCTGACTCGACAGGCGTTCGAGCTGATGGTCGGCGTGCGCCAGGGTGTCGTCGAGCACGATGTTCACCTGCAGCCCGTGCGCCTGGCGCACCCGGATCAGGTATTCGCGCTTGGCGTTGAGGATGTAGAGCCCGACGTCGGTCGGCACGCGCACATTGATCTCGCCGCCGCCGCGCAGCGCCTCCATCTCCACCGCGCGCAGCGCCGACAGGGCGCTGGACTCCACCGAACGGACACGCCCGGCGCCCTGGCAGTGCGGACAGACGTGTGTGGTGCCCTCGAGAATTCCGGTGCGACGCCGCTGGCGGCTGATTTCCATCAGGCCGAAAGACGAGATCTTGCCCATCTGCACGCGGGCGCGATCATCCTTCAGGCAGTCCTTCAGCTTTTTCTCGACGGCGCGGTTGTTCTTCGCCTCGTCCATGTCGATGAAGTCGATGACGATCAGGCCAGCCAGGTCGCGCAGGCGCAGCTGGTGGCAGGTCTCTTCGGCCGCCTCCAGGTTGGTCTTCAGCGCGGTCGCCTCGATGTTGCGCTCGCGGGTGGCGCGCCCGGAGTTCACGTCGACCGCGACCAGGGCCTCGGTCTGGTTGATCACCAGATAGCCGCCGGACTTCAGCGGCACGACCGGGGAGTAGATCTGCGACAGGTGATCCTCGACCCGGTGGCGCACGAACAGGGGCGTGGGCTCGCGGTAGGCTTGCACCTTCTTGGCTTCGCCGGGCATGAGCATGCGCATGATCTCGCGCGCTTCCTTGAAGCCGGCTTCGCCCTCCACCCAGATGCCTTCCAGCTCCTTGTCGTAGAGGTCGCGGATGGCGCGTTTGACCAGGCCCTCCTCCTCGTAGATCAGGGCCGGGGCGATGGAGTGCAGGGTGGTCTCGCGGATGTTCTCCCAGGCGCGCATCAGGTAGTCGTAGTCGCGCTTGATCTCGGTCTTGGTACGCTTGGCGCCGGCGGTGCGGACGATCAGCCCCATGCCCTTGGGCACGCCGAGTCCCTGCACCACCGTGCGCAGCCGCTTGCGGTCGGTGGCCGTGGTGATCTTTCGGCTGATCCCCCCGCCACGATCGGTGTTGGGCATCAGGACGCAGTACCGGCCGGCGAGCGAAAGATAGCTGGTCAGCGCCGCGCCCTTGTTGCCGCGCTCCTCCTTGACCACCTGCACCAGCATGATCTGCCGGCGCTTGATCACTTCCTGGATCTTGTAGCGGCGCATCAGCCGCCGGCGCCGGCGCTCCACCGCCTCGTCGACCTCGTCCTCGTCTTCCTCGGCGATGCTCTCGCCGTCCTCGTCGACGGCCTGGGCGGGCGCGTGATCGTCGTCGTCGTCGTCCGTGTCGCGCATCAGCGCCTCGCGGTCGGCGAGCGGGATCTGGTAGTAGTCGGGGTGGATCTCGTTGAAGGCGAGGAAGCCGTGGCGATTGCCGCCGTATTCGACGAAGGCCGCCTGCAGGCTGGGCTCTACCCGAGTGACCTTGGCGAGATAGATGTTTCCGCGAAGCTGTTTTCTGGCCTGACTCTCGAAGTCGAACTCTTCAACCCGCGTTCCGTCCAGCACCACCACACGGGTTTCTTCCGCGTGGGCGGCGTCGATTAGCATTTTGCGTGACATTCAAACGTTCTCCGCGGCGCGCGGCGAGCTCCTGGCCCGGTCGCCGACATGAAAGAGGCGCGCGCGCGGGCCCGCTGGTCTCGCCGGCGTACGCGGCGGGTGCGGTTCGGATCGGGGCTGAGGCGGCGCTGCCCATGGGGTTCTTTGTTTCAATGCGCGCTCTTCCGAAGAAGAGGCGCGGCGTAGACGGCGCGTGTTCGCCGATGGCGAAAGGCCACACGCATGGCCGCTTGTCCGAAATAGTGCGCTCGATGAGCGAACGCCAGGACGCGCGGCCTCAATGTAGCAAGAATGTTCCGTCAAAGGAAAGCTTGCAGGTTGCAGGCGATGTTAGGCTTAACTGTTTGGCTACGTGGTGGGATTGATAGTCGGGCCAAGGCGGCGCAAGGCCGTTTGGGTGGCGTGGGCGATCAAGGTGATGCGCGGCGGAGTCTCTGCTGTCTTCGGAACACGCTGGGCGCGCGTGCTGCTGGCGCTGATTTTCGCCGGCGGCTTCGCGGCCGCGGTGGCCGCCGGAGTCGCCTCCGTCAGGCACGCTGACATCCTTAGGGTGCGATTCGGGGGCGATGAAAGCGAAACCCGCATCGTCGTCGATCTGGACCAGTCCGCGAGCGCCCGCGTCATCGATGAGGGGGCCGGCGGCAAGCGCATCGTGCTCGCGCTGCGCGGCGCCTCGGCGGCGGCGGCTCTGCAGGGCAAGGGCAGGGGCCTGGTCAGGACCTGGACCGTCGAGGACGCCGCCGACGGCGCGCGACTGAGCCTCGATCTGGGCCGCGGCGCGGCTATCAGCCGAAGGTTCCTGCTGCCGCCCGCCGACGGCGTGGCCAACTACCGCTATGTCGTGGACATCGCCGCGCGCGGTACAGGCCCGGTCCGCACCGCGGTGGTCGCCGCCCCCGTCGCCAAGCTCGCGGCGCACTACACGGCGCCGACGCGCACCCAGTTCGCACCGTCGCACCTGAAGAAGGTGATCGTCGTGGACGCCGGTCATGGCGGCAAGGATCCTGGGGCGGGCGGGGCAGGCAGCAACGAGAAGGATGTCACCCTCGCCGCGGCCCTGGCGCTGAAGGAGCGGCTGGAGCGCACAGGCCGCTATCAGGTGGTGATGACCCGCGACTCCGACGTGTTCGTGCCGCTGGAGACGCGCGTGCAGATCGCCAGGCGCGCCGGCGCCGACCTGTTCATCTCCCTGCACGCCGACTCCGGACCCGACACGGCCACCCACGGCGCCAGCATCTACACCCTCTCCGAACGCGGCGGGGCGCGGGTGCACACCGTGCTGGACAGCCACGAATGGTTCCTGCAGGCGGCCGCGGATGACGGCGACCAGGCAGTGGGCCAGATTCTGCTGGACCTCACCCAGCGCTCCACCCGCAACCGCTCCGCGATCTTCGCCCAGGACCTGGTCCACCGGGTCGGCGACACCGCGCCCCTGCTGGCGCGCTCGCACCGGGACGCGGGCTACTTCGTGCTGCTGGCGCCCGATGTGCCCGCAGCCCTGCTGGAAATGGGTTTCATCACCAACCCCGGCGACGAGGCGCGGCTGAACGACCCCGACCAGCGCGCCGCCCTGATGGACAAGGTCGCCGAAGCCATCGACGCCTATTTCGGCGGCCAGGTGAGGATGGCGTCGAACTAGCGGTTCGCGGTCTGCGCGAATAACTGATAGAGTCCGGGAATGCCCCGTTTAGAGTCCTCTGTGTTCGACCATTCGGACGACGAAGCCGACGAACGCGCCATTCGCGAAGGCGAAGCCGATGCCGACGCGGGCCGAGTCCTGCCGCATGAGAAGGTCGCCCAGTGGCTCGCCACCTGGGGGACGCCTGACGAGCGACAGATTCCGAAGTCGTGGCTCAAGTAGTCTGGACGCGCCGCGCGCTGAAGGACCTGGCGGCAATTCAAGCTTACATCAGCCAATTCAATCCGCCGGCCGCGCAACGCGTGGCCCAGAGTTTGGCGCAGGCTGGCTTCACTTTGGCGGAACACCCCGAGCGCGGCAGGCTCCGGGCCGATGGGCGCCGTGAACTCGTGACGGTTCCTCCGTACATCATTCGATACCGGGTGCGTGGCGAGCACGTCGAGATCTTGACGGTGCGACATGGAGCGCGTCGACCCACCTAGGACGCGGTTCAGTCGCCTGCGCCCGTGCAAGCGCCGCGAGCGAGCGGCAGGACGTTGTCGGTCATCCAGGCATTGAACTTCCGCGGCTCCTCGAAGGGCGGGTAGTGGCCCGATTGTTCGAACCACACGAACGCCTTTCGCGGGGCGGAGATCTTCTGCAGGTAGGCGAAGGTCAGCGGGGCGTCGACCACGTGATCGGTGCGTCCCGACAGGAAGAACATGGGGACCTGGAAGTGGGTATGGCCGACGTCCAGCACGACCTTCGCTTCCGCGTCGGACGCCGCCACATTGAAGTCGTGGGAGAGCAGGAACGCGGCGCCATCGCGCCAGTTCATCTCGGTGGCGCCGGCGCTGGCGAGAACCAGCGACAGCTCGCTCGCATCGCCATGGAAGGCGCCGCCGTATTTTTCCAGCAGGGTTCGCGGCGTCCAGATGTCGGCCCCGCGCCGGGGCGGCGGCCCCATCCGTTCGAGCCGTTCGATCGCCGGGGCGTCCCGGCGGGCGCGGGCCTGGCCGAGCACGAAGGCATAGGATCGCCGCTCTGATTCCAGCGCATCCGCCTCCTGCCCGATGCCGACGTAGGCGGCGAGCTTTTCAGGATGCCGCTCGGCGTAGAGGAGGCCGGGCACGGTGCCCCATGAATGCGCGACGAGCACGACCTTGCGGCAGGCAAAGCGCCGCTGGAGATCGCCGATCAGCACGTCGAGATCGGACACGTAGTCGTCGATGGCCTGGTTCGCCGGCTTCGGCCCGAACGGGTCGAGCGAACGGCCCGCATATCGCTGGTCCCACAGGACGAGGACGAAGCGATCCTCCAGTTCGCTGTCGTACCGCCGCAGCACCCCCGTCTCGCTGGTTCCCGGCCCGCCATGCACCCAGACGAGAATGGGGTTGCGCCGGTCGCGTCCGCGCAGGGTGACCGACTGGTCGACGCCGTTGATCCGCCACCGTTCCATCGAGGCGATGCTGCCTGGTTGCACGCGCCCCGCCGCGTCGCGGAACGGGGCGGTCGAGACCGGCCTGACAAGGTAGGCGCCGAACGCCAGAACCCCGGCGCCGATCAGCGCGACCAGGATGAGGACCGCCCGACCGGCGGCTCGCCGAAACGATGTTCGCATGGATGGCTGCGCCTCCGGAGTGTGAAACCGTCACGCAACAGCCAAGCTAGCACAACCCGCGATAGAGAGGTCCAGCGCTCGAACCGCCTCGCATCGAGATGACCGTCCCGCTTTCTTGGCGCCCGGCGCGATGCAGGTTAGACGAGGGCCACGGGCGGCGCGTCCGCGGAGGTAATCGGGTTTGATGTCGTTCGGACGGCGGGTCGCAATCGCCGGCGTCGTGCTGCTCAGCGTGGTTGCGATCGCGGGAATCTGCGCGGCCATCTACGCCGGCTGGCTGTTCCACGACATGCCCGACGCCAACGACCTGGCGGACTACCATCCGCCGACGGCCACGCGCGTCTATGCCTGGGACGGCACGCTGATCGGCGAGTTTTCGAAGGAGCGGCGCATCTATGTGCCCTTCGACCAGGTGCCGCCGAACGTCTACCACGCCTTCCTGGCCGCGGAGGACCACAACTTCTTCCAGCACGGCGGCGTCGACGTGGGCGGCGTCTCGCGCGCGATGGTCAAGGACGTGTTCAACGTGCTGCAGGGCAAGCGCCCCGAGGGCGGCTCGACCATCACCCAGCAGGTGGCCAAGAACGTCCTGCTGACCAACGACGTGACCGTCGGGCGCAAGCTGAAGGAAGCGATCCTCGCCATCCGGCTGGAACAGGTTCTGTCGAAACAGCAGATCCTGGAGCTCTATCTGAACGAGATCTGGCTCGGACACCGCTCCTACGGAGTGGGCGCCGCGGCCTACAACTACTTCGGCAGGTCGATCTCCGACCTGAGCCTGGCGCAATGCGCCTTTCTCGGCGCCCTGCCGAAGGGGCCGGACAACTACAATCCGGCGACCCACAAGGCTCAGGCGATCCAGCGCCGCAACGCCATCCTTCAATCCATGGCCGACATGGGGTGGGTGAGCCGCAAGGCTGCGCTGGCGGCCATGCGCGAGGACCTGGTGGTGCAGCCGCCGCAACGCGCCAGCTACCACGACGCGGACTACTTCGTCGAAGAGGTGCAGCAGCGCGCCCAGGCCACCCTCGGGCCCAAGCTCACCGAGGGCGGCTACTACATGCGCACCACCCTGGATGCGCGCCTGCAGACCGCGGCGCGGGTGGCGCTGATGGACGGGCTGGAGACCTACGACCGGCGGCACGGTTGGCGCGGCGCCTGGGGCCGGGTGAACATCGTGCCGGGTTGGGAGAAGGCGGCGCTGGAGCACTCGCCGCCCTCCGAGCGCACCAGGTGGCGCGTGGCGGTGGTGACCGATGTTTCCGGCGGCGCCGTGCGCGCGAAGATCGCCGCGGACGATTCCGAGGGCCAGATCGTTCCTAAGGACGTGGCCTGGGCAAAGGCGGGCAAGGGCCTGGCGGTGGGCGACCTGGTGTTCGTGGAGCCCGCGGAGACCGGCGGCCTCGACCTGCGCCAGGTGCCGGCGGTGAACGGCGCCATGGTGGCCATGGACCCGCAGACCGGCCGGGTGCTGGCCATGGTCGGCGGCTATTCCTATTCGCTTTCCAAGTTCAACCGCGCGACCCAGGCCATGCGCCAGCCTGGTTCGTCATTCAAACCCTTCGTCTACGCCACCGCCCTGGAGAACGGCTTCACCCCGGCCAGCATCGTGTCTGCCGGGCCGATCTCCCTGCCGGGCGCCAACGGCCAGATGTGGAGCCCGGAGAACTATGAGCGGAACTTCCCCGGGCCGCTGATCTTCCGCCGGGGCCTCGAGCTGTCGCTGAACACCATGACGGTGCGGATCGCCGCCCAGGTGGGCATGCCCAAGATCCGCGCCAACGCGATCAAGTTCGGCGTGGTCAAGGACATGGAGCCGGTGCTCGCCATGGCGCTGGGGGCCGGCGAGACGACGCCGTTCAAGATGACCTCCGCCTATGCCTCGTTCCTCAACGGCGGGCGCAAGGTGGACCCGCACCTGATCGAACTGGTGCAGGACCGCACCGGAAAATCGATCTTCCGGGCCGATCAGCGCGACTGCAAGGGCTGCGAACTGGGCTTCTCGGGCGCCTTCGGACCAAGCTATCCGCCTGACGGCGAGCAGATAGTCGACCCGATCACCGCCTATCAGATCACCACCATGCTGGAGGGCGTGGTGCAGCACGGCACCGCCATCCAGGCGCGGAGCCTGAACCGGCCGGTGGGCGGCAAGACCGGCACCACCAACGACTTCCGCAGCGCCTGGTTCATCGGCTTCACGCCCCAGATCGTCGTGGGCACTTTCGTCGGCTTCGACGACAACCGCTCCCTGGGCCATGGCGAGACCGGGGCAGTCGCGGCTCTGCCGATCTTCATCGAGTTCATGCAGGAAGCCCTGAAGGGCCTCTCGCCCATGGACTTCACCGCTCCGCCGGGCACGGTGTTCGCCCAGGTCGGCCCGAACCGCGAAGCGTTCCGGCCGGGCACCGAGCCCAGCGCCTACGTTCAGGCGCCGCTCGGCGTGGGACCGGCTGCCGGCGCGCCGCAGATCTCCGCGCCGCCCCCGGGCGCGCCCGGTCCCATCCCGATCAAGCCCACGGAGGCGCCGCCGAAGGCGATCCGTCCGCAGAAGCCGGACGACATGACCGGATTGTATTGACGCGCGGGCGGGACTATCTCCCGCGCCCTGCCCATCTTGCCGAGGGACCTCATGCGAGCGGATGTCGAAGCGGCCGCGGCCGACATCGAGCAGTCGATCGGACTGCTCAGGAGGCGTCTTTGACTGGGAACCGGCGCTAAGGCGGCTCGATGAGCTGAACGCCCGGGTCGAGGACCCGAGCCTCTGGGACCACGCCGAGGCCGCGCAGGGCCTGATGCGCGAGCGCACGCGGCTGTCCGATCAGGTGGAACGCGTGCGGCGGCTGGAGCGCGACCTCGCCGACGCCGTGGAGTTCGCCGAACTGGCGGATGCCGAGGGCGACGAGGCGTCCCTGGAGGACGCGCGCCATCAGCTGGCGCTGCTGAAAGACCTGACCGCGCGGGCGGAGCTGGAGGCCCTGCTGTCCGGCGAGGCGGACGCCAACGACTGCTACCTCGAGGTCAACGCCGGGGCGGGGGGCACGGAGTCCAACGATTGGGCCAACATGCTGCTGCGCATGTACACCCGCTGGGCGACGGCCCACGGCATGCAGGTGGAGTTCATCGAAGAGACTGCGGGCGAACAGGCCGGCGTCAAGTCGGCGACCTTGAAGGTCTCGGGGCCGAACGCCTACGGCTGGCTGAAGACCGAGGCCGGGGTTCACCGGTTGGTGCGCATCTCGCCCTATGACTCCAACGCCCGGCGCCACACCAGCTTCGCCTCCGTCTGGGTCTATCCGGTGGTCGACGAGACCATCGAGATCGAGATCAATCCGTCGGACGTGCGCACCGACACCTATCGCTCGTCCGGCGCGGGCGGCCAGCACGTGAACAAGACCGACTCCGCCGTGCGCCTGACGCACCTGCCCACCGGCATCGCGGTGGCTTGCCAGAACCAGCGCTCGCAGCACCAGAACCGCGAGCAGGCCTGGAAGATGCTGCGCGCGCGGCTCTACGAGGCGGAG
Organism: Caulobacterales bacterium; assembly: GCA_044445825.1. Classification (GTDB taxonomy): domain Bacteria; phylum Pseudomonadota; class Alphaproteobacteria; order Caulobacterales; family Caulobacteraceae; genus Acaudatibacter. The sequence goes on along the minus strand of JBIOEG010000004.1, from coordinate 96,995 downwards.
CTTCAGCGCCGCGAGGCGGCCGCTCAGGCGGTGGAGGACGCCAAGACCGACATCGGCTGGGGTCACCAGATCCGGTCCTACGTGCTGCAGCCCTATCAGATGGTCAAGGACCTGCGCACCGACGTGGAAACCTCCGACACCGCCGGGGTGCTGGACGGCGATCTCGACCGGTTCATGGCCGCGTCACTGGCTCAGAAGGTGGGGGCGACGCGGGCGGCCTAGAATGTCGGTCGCGCACCCTCGCCAAATCAGCGGGCGCGTGGTGACGTGAGCTTGCGGGCCTTCGCGGCCCGGCGGCGGTCTTTGACATCGTGAAACAAACACAGCGCGCCCGGCGACCGGCGGGCGCTCGCCCCCACTGCCAGGTTCCCGATCCCCCACACCCGAAATTCCCCGCGAAAGCCGGGACCCAGGCTCTTTTGCAATCGGTGGGGACCGCGAGGGTGTGGGCGGAAGGAACAAACAAAAAACGCCTGGGTCCCCGCTTTCGCGGGGAATTTCGGATTGGGGGTGTGGTGCGCAGGCGTCCCCCCGCCACCTGTTCCGCACCTGTTATCCGCGCGAAATGTACCTGTTTGGCGCCTAAAAACACCTGTTATCACCTGTTCCTGGCGGATATCAGGTGGCTGCAAGCCATTGAACAAGCACGGCTTCCAGGCCGCAACAGGTAGAAAAAACACCGAAATAACAGGTGGAACAGGTGAATAACAGGTCGGAACAGGCGCCCGCGCTACTCCGCGGCCTGCTGCTGTTCCACGCGCTCCAGCCAGCTTTCGCGCCAGTAGAGGGTGTTGGCGCGCGGGCAGTTCTGGGCGCAGAGGCCTTTGCAGGTCACGTCGCGCAAGGCCACGGTGTGCTTCAGCCGCGCCATCGCGCCGGTCTCCTCCAGGATGATACGCCGCACCGGGAACTCCACCTGGCGCACTTCGCCGATGTAGCCGGTCATCTCGGGCTCGAACGAGAGGCCGCGGTTCCTGCCGTCGGGACCCAGCGTGGCGCGAATGTCCTGCGCGGCGCGCACGCGCACCCAGTCGCCGGAGCGAAGGTCCAGATCCCCCCGCGTCGCGTCGCCGTCATCGCCCGCGATCACGCCGACGTCCGCCATGCCCAGGCGCCGGCGCGTCTGGTTGACCAGGCCGCGGCGCACGAGGCCGAGGAAACGCGGGAAGCTCAGCTGGCCGCTCGCCAGGTCGCCCAGCAGGTGGCCCAGATCCCAGCGCGACATGGGCCGGCTGATCGCGGCGAGGGCGGTGGACTGACAGAGATAGGCCTCGCCGCGGCGGGTCGGCAGCGCCTCCAGGCGCCGGCGGGCCGAGGCGTCGTCGATAGGCGTTGGCGCGGGCGCGGCGGCGGCTTCCACGGGCCGAAGCCACGCCTCGTTCCAGAAGATCAGACAGTTGCGCTGGCAGCCGTCGTGCGCCGCGCCGTCGCAGCGGGCGGCCTCGAGCAGGATGACCGGGGAGATGCGGCGAAGGCCGTGCCCCTCCACGCAGGTCATTTCCGCCCGGCGATGCACGCGCAGCCGCCTGCCGCACATCCGGGCCATTTCCGGCATGAACGGCAGGCCCCCCAGCCGGCCGTCGCCGTCCAGCGTCGCCAGGATCTCGCCGGGGCCTCGAACCTCGACAAGGTCGCCGGCGGTGAGACGCGCCCGGTTCATCGGGCGCTCTGCGCAGGGTCGCGCCGGCGCACCATGAGGCCCGCCGCCCACAGGCGCGCGGCTCGCTTGAGCCGCACCGCCCCGCGATAGGCGCGCCAGGCGAGGCTGGTCTCCACCGCGACGCCGCGGCCGGTGTTGGACCGACGCAGCGACAGACGCTCGAACCCCCGCTTCGCTGGGTCGGCGTAGAAGCAGGCGATCTTGTCCTGGCTCATCCCCGGCGTCGCGAACCATGCCGGGACGTAGACCTGGGCGAGCTGGCGCACTTCGGTGAGGATCCGCGTGACGCCCATGCCGGTGGCCGGGCAACTGGTGGCGAAGGCGTCGCCCAGCAGCACGGTCCCCGGCTGCACATGACCTTCGGAGGTGTAGAGGTCGACGCAGCGGATCTCCACCGGCGCCGCCAGCGCGACCTCGCCCAGCGCCGAATCCAGGCCGGGCAGGGTGTCCAGCAACACCGCGATCGGATCGGCGCGCAGGGCCAGCGTCCAGGCCTCCTGGGCGTCGTGGTAGGTGAACAGGTTGATGCGCATCGCCTCGCCGATGGGAAACAGGTTGGCGAAGGCGATCCGGTCGCCCGAGCGTTGGCCCTGGCGCACCAGCGAGCGGAACGCAAACGGCGCGCCGTCGCGCCGCACGAGGCTGAAGCCGACGCTCAACGACTGCCGTTCGCGAATCACCCGGCGGCGCACGCCCAGGGCCGCGCGCAGCTTCTCCCCCTGACCGGTGGCGACGGCCAGCAGACGCCCGCGGATGTCCCGGCCATCGGCGAGGCGCACGGTCTGGATGTCGTCGCCGGTCGTCAGGCCGACGGCCCTGCCGAGCACGAACCGGACGTTCTCGGGCCAGCGATCGCGCAAGGCGTTGACCATGGTCTCGTAGCGCAGGCCCTCATGCGCCAGGCCCGCCCCGTGGAAGCAATCCTGCACACCCAGGTCGCGCAGCAGGTCCGCCTGGACGGGGTTGAACTTTTCGCACCGGAAGTCGCTGGGGTAGGGCGCATGCAGATCGATGACGTTGACCGTGCGCCCCTGTCGGCCGAGCACGAGCGCCAGCAGGGCGCCGGCGAACCCGCCGCCGGCGATGACGATGTCCGCTGGATCGTGTCCGGCCGTGGCGCCGACCATGGGGTCCTCTCGAAGGCGCGCCGCCCCCGATTCGGGACATGCCGGCCGTTGCACGCCTTCCCGGAGCAAGCGGCGAGCCAGATCGGCGGCCGATTGCTTCCGGCGTTGGATCGGGGTAGGCAATGGCGATTATGAAAACTGATCGCTTTTGAATATGAGCCTGATGACCCGCGAGGCAGGCTGGGGCGACTTCCTCGCCGCGGGGCGCGGCCCGCGTCTCGCCCTGATCTGCCTGGGGGTATGGCTCAACGCCGCCGACTCCCTGGTCACCTCGACCATCATGCCGAGCATCGGCCGCGACCTGGGCGGCTACGCCTTCTTCAGCTGGGCCACGGCGGCCTACATGCTGGGCTCCATCCTCTCGGGCGCCACGGCGGCGCGGGTGTCGGCCCAGATCGGCCTGCGCAACACCATGACGGCCGCCGGCCTGGTGACCGTGGGCGGCTGCGCGGTCAGCGCCCTGGCCCCCGACATGATCGTGTTGATCGCCGGGCGGGCGGTGCAGGGCCTGGGCGCCGGGTGGATCGTCGGCGCCTGCTACGCCGCCATCGGCTCGATGTTCCCGGAGCGCCACCTGCCACGCATCTTCGCCTTCCTGACCAGTGTCTGGGGAATAGCCACGGTGCTGGGCCCGCTGGTGGGGGGGCTGTTCGCACACCAGTGGCGGGATGTCTTCTGGGCCTTCGGCGCCCAGGGTCTGGCGTTCGTTCTCGCCGCGCGCCTGTTGGTGCGCCCGATCCCGCCGCCGCCGCTCACCCGGGTCCCATGGGACCAGCTGGCGGTCGTGGTGCTGGGCGTGGGCCTGATCGGCGCCGCCGACCTGACGGCCGGCGCGCTCGAGCCCGTCGCCTTGTCGGCCTTGTCGGTGGCCGCGTTCGCGGTCGCGATGCGCATGACGCCCCGACGCGGCCAGCCGCTGTTTCCCCGCCAGGCCGGCGACCTGCGCAGCGTGGTGGGCGCGGGCTACGCGGCCTTCTTCCTGATGAGCGCCGCCTCGATGGGCTTCGGCGTCTACGCGCCTGCTCTGCTGCAGAAGCTGTATGGCCTGTCGCCGCTCGCCGCCGGCTACGCCGCGGGTCTGGAGGCGCTTGGCTGGACCGTGGCGGCGCTGGCGGTGGCGGGCCTGCGCGGCCGGGCGCAGGACCTCTGCCTGCGCGGCGGATCGCTGGCGATCCTGGCCTCGCTGGTCTGTCTGTGCGGGGTGATGAAGAGCGGGCCGCTGGCTCTGCCGCTGGTGGCCGGCGCGTTGATGGGGGCGGGCTTCGGACTGTCGTATGGCTTCACCAGCCAGCGAATCCTGGCCTCGGCGCCGCCGGCGGAGCGGGAACTGGCCTCGGCGGGTATCCCCACGGTCCGCCTGATCGGCAATGCGGCGGGCGCGTGCCTGGCCGGCGCGGTGGCCAATCTGCTCGGCTTCGCCAGGGGCGTGAGCTGGCCGACGGCGCAGGGCGTGGCGGTGTGGATCTTCGTCATCGCCGTTCCCCTGGCCGCCATCGGCGTCGCCGCGTCGTGGCGCGTCGTGCGAACCCCGGAGATGGCCGCCTAGGCGCCGGCGAGACGCAGTCGATAGGCGCAGCGCCGGGCGCCGGAGAGCAGGTGTTCCTCGCGCTCGACAGAGCCGTACGCGCCCAGCACGGCCTGGAAGTTGGCCAGCTCCGCCCGGCAGAACCCCTGGCAGGCGGTCGCCGCCGCGCAGATCGGGCAGTGGTTCTCCACCAGCAGCAGGTCGCCGCCATCCAGCTGCACCGCCTGCGCCATATAGCCCTCGTCGGTGCGCAGGGCGGCCAGACGCTCGACCGCGTCCGCCGCCCCGACCGCGCCCGCCAGGCCGGCGCGATATCGGCGCAGCTGCTGGCTCTCATGCGCGGCGATCACCTGGTCCAGCGCAGCGGCGCCCAGGCGCTCGCGGACCGCCTCGATCAGGAAGGCGGCGACCTCCGCATGCCGGTCGGGGAAACGCGCGTCGCCGGCGGCGGTGAGAGTCCACACCCGCCTGGGCCGCCCGCGGCCCTCGGCCTGAACGCTGAACGCCACCAGACCCCGCGCCTCCAGGGCCGCCAGGTGCTGGCGCGCGCCCATGGCGGTCATGCCCAGGGCCTCGGCGAGCTGGGCGGCCTTCATCGGTCCGTGGGTCTTCAGAAGCAGCAGGATACGGTCGTGGCTGGCGGGCATCCGGCCCGTATAGCAAAGCGATTGCTTGACTTAAAGCATCTTCGATCCGTCAGCGCGATGGACGAACAGCTGCAACGACAGTTGACTGTCTTGCCGCGGCGACGCAACAGTTCACCGATCGGTTAAGCGAAAGGAGGCGACGCATGGACGGCCAGGACAGCGTTCTCGACTTCTACCGCCAGCCGGCCGCGATGAGCTCACCGGGGGCGCATGCAACCCTGTACACGGCCCTGCCGGATGAGGTGGATCGCCTCGCCGCCGTGGTGCAGGGCGTGCTGCTGCACGAGCATTGGGCCGGCGCCTATGGCCAGACGCTGTCGGATGAGCGCCGCGCCGGCTCACACATCCGTCAGACCGCCCGGATGCTGGATTGGCTGGGCCGCGATGCGCCGCCGCTGCAGGCGCGCGCCCTGGAGGACCGGCTCATCGGCACCTGCCGGGACTTCACCCTGCTCACCGTATCGATGCTGCGCGCCAAGGGCGTGCCCGCGCGCGGCCGCTGCGGCTTCGGCGCCTATTTCGAGCGCGGCCAATACGTCGATCACTGGGTGTGCGAGTACTGGCGGGCGGACGACGCACGGTGGGCGATGGCCGACGCCCAGATCGACGCCGTTCAGAGCAAGGCCCTCAATCCGGATTTCGACCTGATGGACGTGCCGCGCGACCGGTTCCTGATCGCCGGCGACGCCTGGGCCCAGTGCCGGGCCGGCGCGCTCGATGCGCAGAACTTCGGCATCATGGACATGCGCGGGCTCTGGTTCATCGCCGGCAACGTCATCCGCGACTTCGCCGCGCTGAACAACACCGAGATGCTGCCGTGGGACGTCTGGGGACCGATGCCCCAGCCGGGCGAGCCGCTCACGCCGGACCAGGTGTCGCTGTTCGATCGCCTCGCGGGCCTGACCCAGTCGCCGGACGCCAATTTCTCGGAGATCCGTGCGCTGTACGACAGCGAAGAGTCGCTTCGCCCACCGCCAGTGGTGTTCAACGCGGTGCGCAACCGTCCGGAATCGGTGGACGGCTAGCCGTCATTGTCAGCCAGTATCACGGCGACGCCGCCCTCGAGCCTCTACGGCGTGGGCGTGGCTTTCGCCGCGGCGCCGGCGCCGTTGCCTGCATCGCGCGTGGTGGACGGAAGGACCAGGGTGGGTTCGGTCGGCCGAGGGACGCTGGCCGCGGATTGTTGCTGGCGCTGCAGGCGCAGGCTGCGGCCCTGGAAGAAGGCGCCGGTTTCCATGGCCAGTTGCTCGTGGGTGATGTCACCGTCCACGTGGCAGGCGCCGTAGAGGCGCACCTGCTTGGCTGTGATCGAGCCGGACACCTTGCCGCGCACTTCCACCGCCTCTGCATAGATTCCGCCCTCGACGACGCCGGTGTCGCCGACGGTGACCCGCTCGACGCGGACGTCGCCCTTGATCGTGCCGTCGATCTGGATCTCGCCGCCACCCGTGATGTTGCCCTCCAAGGTCATGTCGTTGGCCACCAGTGACGCGAGCTTCTGGGTGCGCGGAGCGACGGGCGGACGGGTGTCCGTCGTTGGGGTCGCGGGGGGCGGCGCCGCCGACGCGGCGGGCTGAGCTCCCGCTGCCGGCGTCCTCTCGGGGGTCTGCGGAGGGGTGTTAGAAGTTGGTTTGCTGAACATAGTCGCCGGCCTTCACGAAGCGGAGGGGGTTCTGTGCGCGGCCGTTGACCCACGTTTCATAGTGCAGGTGCGTGCCGGTGGAGCGTCCTGTGGAGCCCATGGCGCCGATCCTCTGGCCCACGGCCACGTGCTGGCCGACCTGGACGGAGATGGCGGAGAGATGGGCGTAGCGGGTCTTGAAGCCGTGGCCGTGGTCGATCTCGATGGTCTCGCCATAGCCGGAGCGCACGCCGGTGAACGAGATGATCCCCGGCGCGGTGGCCTGGATCGGCGTGCCGTAGGCGCCCGCGAAGTCCTGGCCCGCGTGGAAGGCCGGGCGGCCGGTGAACGGGTCGAGCCTGACGCCGAAGCCGCTCGTCTGGCTGACATCGGCGGCTGGGCGGGCAAGCGGCAGGGCCTCCGCGGCGTCGCTGAGGCCGCGCATGTCCGACAGGTCCGCGGCGGCGTTCTGGATGCGCGCGGCGAAGTCCTCGTCCACGTCGAGCACGGCGGCCAGGGCGCGGGGGTCCTTGGCTTCGATCAGCGGGCCGCCGAGATTGTCCTTGCCGGCGTAGAAGGCCGGGTCCAGGCCGGCCAGCCTGAACGCCAGCCGCAGTCGATCTGCGCGGCTCTTGGCGAAGGTCTCCGCCGCGGCGATGAGCTTTTCCTGGCTGACCTGCACGGCCTGCATTCGCTGCATCGGCGAGGCCTTGATAGAGGCCGTGCGCTGCAGCGCCGGCGCCAGGGCCGCGGCTGCTCCCGGCGCGCCTTTCAGGTCGATGAGCAGCAGGGCGAGGGCCGAATTGCGCTTTTCCGCCGACGCGGCCATGTCGTCGAACGACCCGCCGCTGGCGCTCAGCTGGGCGACCGCGCTGTTGAGACGGGCGTCGCGGTCCGCGATCCAGCGTTCGTACTTCGCCTCCGTGCGGGAGACCTCCTGGTCGGTCTTGGAGGGCGTGAAGACGGCCACCAGAGTGGCGGCGGTGGAGACCCCCAGCCAAAGCGCGCCGACGGCGACGACGCAGGCCAGGGTCACCTGGCGCCGCGTGGAGATGACGAAGGCCCGCATCTCGCCGCCTGAGCGGACATAGAGATGGCGTTCCGGAAACAAGTCTTCGGCCCAACGGGCAAGGCGCGCGAGGCGTCTGAAGCTCATTGTGTCCCACCGATCAACGCGACGAGGCGTTATGCGCCCATAGCGTTTGCTCGCGCAACAGGCGTTCGGAAGAACGAGAGTCAAAGCTGTGGGGGGACACAATCGAGGCTTATTGTGGCCGCGTTTCGGACAGGTTGAGCCGTGGTCGGATCAAAGCAAGCCCCGCGCATTGGACAGTAACCGATCGAGATCTCGGCGCTGCGCCGTTCACTTCAGGGCCTGCTCAGCTTGACACGCGCGGCGCCGTCCACGCGGCGCGCCGCGACGAATCCACGCACTTTCAGCCCAATGCCTGCGCCGCCTTCAGCACCTCGGCGACGTGGCCGCCCACCTTCACCTTGCGCCACACGCGCCGGATGACGCCCGTCTTGTCGATGAGATAGGTCGAGCGGTCGATGCCCATGTACTTGCGCCCGTAGAGGCTCTTCTCGACCCAGGCGCCGTAGCGCTCCACGACATCGTCGTCCTTGGCCGAGCCCAGCACGACCTTCAAGTCGTACTTCGAGCGGAACTTGCCGTGCCGCTCGACGCTATCCTTGGAGACCCCGACCACGGTGACGCCCGCGTTGGCGAAGTCGCCCGCGGCGGCGGTGAACCCTTGCGCCTCGGCGGTGCAGCCCGAGGTGTCGTCCTTCGGATAGAAATACAGCACCACCTTCTTGCCCTTCAGCCCCGTCAGGGACACGCGGCCGGCATCAGTGGGCAGATCGAACGCGGGGGCGGCGTCGCCGGGGGAGAGGGGCATGGGAGTGCTCCAGAGTGGGTGGTCGTCCGGCTTCCAATCACTTGGCGTGAAGGCGCGCAAGCGGGTGATTGAAGGGCAGCGCCATTTCAGGTTGATCACCGCTGACGCCCGGCCATGACGGACAGAGGGAGGGTCGCTCCGGGACGGGGCTACTGCGCTAAACCACCCGCACCAGCACGATCTTCTTCTTCCCCACGGCAAGCTTGACCACCCCGTCAGCGTTGACGTCGGCCAGAGTGATCATGCGCTGGCCGTCCTTCTCCACCGCGTCGTTGACGCGCAGGCCTCCGCCCTGGGCCAGGCGTCGGGCTTCGGACCGCGAGCCTGCAAGGCCCGCGTCGGCGACCAGGGCCGCCAGAGGCATCCCCTCCGCCAGCGCCGTCTCGGAGATCTCCACGGTGGGCAAGTCCTCCGACAGCCGGCCCTCCTCGAACGCCGCCTTCGCCGCGCCCGCCGCGGCCTCGGCCGCCGCCGCCCCATGCAGCAGGGTGGTCGCTTCGTTCGCCAGCACCTTCTTGGCCTCGTTGATCTCGGCGCCCGCGAGCCGCTCAAGCCGCGCGATCTCGCCCAGCGGCAATTCGGTGAACAGCTTCAGGAAGCGGCCGACGTCCGCGTCCTCGGTGTTCCGCCACATCTGCCAGTAGTCGTAGGGGCTGAGCCGGTCGGCGTTCAGCCACACGGCCCCGCCCACCGACTTGCCCATCTTCTCGCCCGAGGCCGTGGTCAGCAGCGGCGTGGTCAGGCCGAACGCCTGGCGGGCCTCGACGCGGCGGACCAGCTCGACGCCGTTGACGATGTTCCCCCACTGGTCGGAGCCGCCCATCTGCAGGGTGCAGCCGAAGCGCCGGTTCAGCTCGAGAAAGTCCGTCGCCTGCATCAGCATGTAGTTGAATTCGAGGAAGCTCAGCGGCTGGTCGCGGTCCAGGCGCTGGCGCACGCTGTCGAAGGTGAGCATCCGGTTGACCGAGAAATGCACGCCGTACTCGCGCAGGAATTCCACGTAGCCGAGCTTCTCCAGCCAATCGGCGTTGTTGACCATGATGCCGTCAGTCGGCGCGTCGCCGAAGCGCAGGAACCTGTCGAAGGTCTTGCGGATGCCGGCGAGGTTGGCGGCGATCGTCTCGTCGCTCAGCAGCGGCCGCTGCTGATCCTTGTCGGTGGGATCGCCGACCTTGGTCGTGCCGCCGCCCATGAGCGCAATGGGCCTGTGGCCGGTCTTCTGCAACCAGCGCAGCATCATGATCGAGATCAGGTTGCCGATGTGCAGGGAATCGGCGGTGCAGTCGTAGCCGACATAGGCCGTCACCACGCCGGAGGTGGCCGCGGTGTCCAGCGCCTCCAGGTCGGTGACCTGGTGCACATAGCCGCGTTCCTTCAGTACTTGCAGGAAGTCGGACCTGGGCCTGAATCTGGCGAGATCGTTGTCGGCGGGCATTGACGGGGCTCCTGAGAGGGGCTTTCGGCCGGAGACCGTCTCTTGGCAAGAGCCCGACGCCGACCATCTGGCGGCTGGGCGTGACTGACCGGCCGCTCGCTACAGAGGCGAGCGGTAGTAGCGGCTGCGAAGGCGGGCGCTGGCGGTCATGGGCGCGCTAGCTACTTGGCCGAGGCTATGGCAGTCAAGCCTTCCATGCGCGTCCTCGGCTTCATGACCGGCACCTCGCTCGATGCGGTGGACATGGCCGTGCTGGAGACCGACGGCGAGGAGATCCTCGATTTCGGTCCGGCCGGCGAGAAGAAGCTCGATCCGAACGTGCTCCAGCTGGTGGAGGCGGCGATCGCCGCGGCTCTCCGCTGGCCGGCGGGCGCGCCCGAGCCGCCGGAGTTCGCCGTGGCGGCCCGGGCCATCGCCGCTGAGCACGTCGCGGCGGCTTCGGCGTTCATGGCGGAGCACGACATCCTGCCGATCGATCTCGACCTGATCGGCGTGCAGGGCCAGACCGTGCTGCACGAGCCGCCGACGAAAGACCGGCCGGCGGGGCGAACCGTGCAGCTGATCGACGCCGGCGAGGTGGCGCGCGGGATCGGCGTCGCCACCGCCTACGACTTCCGCAGCGACGACGTGGCGGCGGGCGGCCAGGGCGCGCCGCTGGCCCCCGTGTACCATGCGGCCCTCGTCCGCTTCTCCGGCCTGCGTCCGCCCACCGCGGTGCTGAACCTGGGCGGCGTCGGCAACGTGACGCTGATCCGGTCGGACGAGACCCTCGAGGTGTTCGACACCGGGCCAGCGAACGGCATGATCGACCAGTTGGTGCAGGCGAGAACCAGGCAGCGCTTCGACCTGGATGGTGCGCTCGCCAGGGCCGGCGAGGTTCACGAGAGTGTTGTGGCGGCCTATCTCGCGGATCCCTACTTCGCGCGGACAGGCCCCAAGTCTCTCGACAGGTTCGACTTCTCCCTCGATCCCGTGGCCCGCCTGTCGCTGGAGGACGCCGCCGCCACCCTGACCGCCTTCGCCGCGGAGTCGGTGTCGCGGGGCGTCAGGACCTGCTCGGAGGTTCCGCTGAGGCTGATCGTCTGCGGCGGCGGGCGGCTCAATCCCACGCTGTTGGCCGCCATCCGCGAACGCCTGCCATTGCCGGTGATGACCGCCGAGGAAGTCTACTGGCGCGGCGATTCGATCGAGGCCGAGGCCTTCGCCTACCTCGCCGCCCGGACCCTGCTGGGCCTGCCGATCTCGTTCCCCACGACGACCGGCGTGCCCGCGCCGATGGCCGGCGGCAGGATCGTCGCGCCGTAGTACGTTCCCTCCCCTTCATGGGGAGGGTGGCCCGAAGGGCCGGGTGGGGGAGTCCGGAGCTGCCACGCAAGCCGGGCGCCCCAGCGCACCTCACCAGACATCCCCACCCGATCGCTTCGCGATCTTCCCTCCCCGTGAAGGGGAGGGAGTCGTTTGCTTCACGCCAACTGGCGCTGCCGTGGCGCTTCGGCGGGAGCTGCGACCGGGCGCGCGCCGCCTGGGCGGGAGGCGTCGGAGAGGCGCTTGACGGCTTCCTCGGGCAGTTTCAGCTCGAAGCCCGGCTGGTAGTCGCGCCACTGTTCCAGCGTGCGCGGTCCGGTGATAACCGAGGTCACGCCGCGCCGGGTCAGGCACCAGGCGATGGCTACGGCGACCGGCGTCGCTCCGAGTTCCGCGGCGACGGCTTCCACCGCCTCGACGATCTCGAAGTTGCGGTCGGTGAGCACCATACCGGCCATGCCGGGCCGCCCCATGCGCCGACCGTAGCGGGTGTCGGCGGCCGGCGCTTCGCCGCGCTGGTACTTGCCGCTGAGGATGCCGCCGCCCAGGGGACTGTAGATCAGCGTCCCCAGCCCGTGACGCTCTGCGGTGGGCAGCACGTCGGTCTCGATGTCTCGGGCGATCAGCGAGTAGCGCGGCTGCAGGCTGGTGAGCGGTACGCCGTGGTTTCGCGCCGCCGCCCACTGGCACTCGACGATCTGGCTGCCGGTGAAGTTGGAGCAGCCTATGTAGCGCACCTTCCCGGCGCGCACGAAGTCGTTCAGCGCGTCCATCGACTCCTCCAGCGGCGTGTCGGCGTCGAAATGGTGCATCTGGTAGAGGTCGACGTAGTCAACGCCGAGCCGGCGCAGGCTGGCGTCGAGCGCACGGGTCAGGTGGCCGCGCGACAGGCCGGAATCGTTGGGGCCGGCACCCTGGGCGCCGCGCGCCTTGGTGGCGATCACCACCTGGTCGCGCTTGCCGGCCACCGCCCGGCCGACGATCCCCTCGGACTCGCCGCCCGTGTAGACATTGGCGGTGTCGATGAAGTTGTTGCCGGCGTCCAGGAAGGCGTCGACGATGCGGCGCGCCTCGGTCTCGTCGCAGGGCGCAGTGGGCGAGGTTCCGAAATTCATCGCGCCCAGGCAGGCGCGGCTGACTTTGAGGCCTGAACGGCCGAGATTGACGTAGTCCATGGCGTGAAATCTCCCTTAGTCCAAATCCCCGGACCTTTGGGCATTCTCGCACGGGGGCTCGCCGGTCGCCATCGGCGGAGCAAAGTTTCCGCGCGTGCGGTTGATCGGTGGGGTCGCTTCGGCTTACTGCGCTCGGCAACTCGCGGTTGATGGCCGCGCCGCTGCCGCCCTAGTCCGCTTGATGATTGCATTGATATCGATATCGATCTATCTTTGATTTATGGCTCAGATTCTAATTCGCAATCTCGATGACGCTGTGATCGACGCGTTGCGGGGCCGGGCTCGGGAGCATGGGTCGTCGGTTGAAGAGGAGGCGCGTCGGGCGCTGGCCGCCGCGGTCGGTCTGTCTCGCGCCGAAGCTCTGCGGCGTGTCCAGGCGCTCCAGGCAAGGATCGGGCGGCTGCCCGGCGAGACTTCGCTGGAGATTCTCCGTCGAGACCGCGCCCGAGACGACCCCGAGCAGGTCGAATGACCGTCATCGTCGATGCGAGCGTCGCGATGAAATGGCTTCTCGTGGAGGAGGGGTCGGAATCCGCGAACCAGCTGATCATGGACGAGATGCTTGCGGCGCCCGACCTCCTGTTCATCGAGTGCGCGAACGTGTTGCGCACTAAGACCCGCAACGGCGCTTTGGCACGCGAATCCGCGCGCGCGGCCCTGGCCACCCTCGACGCGATCCCAATCCGGACGCTGCCGATCCGGCCGCACGTGGCGGCCGCCCATTCGATCGCCCTGGAGCTCGACCGTTCCGCCTACGACTCCCTCTACCTAGCCGTGGCGCTGGCGGAACGGGGGACGCTGGTCACCGCGGACGTGAAGTTCGCCAATGCCGCTCAGGCTCACCCGGTTTATTCCAGCGCGCTGCGCGTGCTCGGAGCCTGAGCGCTCGCCCAGGGGATCGGCCGTTAGATCGGGTTCGCGGCGATCCGTTTGTCGAGGTAGGCGCCGACGCGCTGTTCCACCTCGTTCAGGTGCTGACTCCAGAAGTGGTTGGCGCCTTCGACGAGGTCGTAGTCGATGACTATGCCCTTCTGGGTGCGCAGTTTGGAGACCACGCGCTCCACCTCGATGGGCGCGGTGATGCTGTCGGCCGAGCCATGCAGGATCAGGCCCGAAGCGGGGCAGGGGGCGAGGAAGGAGAAATCGTAGGTGTTGGTGGGCGGCGAGACGGAGATGAAGCCGTCGGTCTCCGGGCGGCGCATCAGCAGCTGCATGCCGATCCAGGCGCCGAAGCTGTAGCCGGCCACCCAGCACTGCGACGCCGCGGGATTGGTGGACTGCAGCCAGTCCAGAGCCGTGGCCGCGTCCGCCAATTCGCCGATGCCGGCGTCGAACTCGCCCTGGCTGCGCCCGACGCCTCGGAAGTTGAAGCGCATCACCGAGAAACCGCGCTTCATGAACAGGTGGAACAGCTGCACCGCGACGGGATTGTCCATGTGGCCGCCCGCGCGGGGGTGCGGGTGGAGGATCAGGGCGATGGGCGCGGTCTCGTCCTTGCGCGGTGAATAGCGCGCTTCGATACGGCCGGCGGCGCCGGTGAGCACCAGTTCTGGCATTCAGGTCCTTCGACGGGTAATTGGGGCCGCGGAATACTTGACCGCTGCGCTTGGTTTTCCTACATGCCCCCCATCGGCGCAAAGGGCGCCAGCGCGGGGCGGCGGCTTTTAGCAAAAGGCTTCCGCCAAAAGCGAGAAAATACGACGTCCCGCGAAAGCACACGGTCTTGACCCATGCAACTTAGCACCAAGGGCAGATATGCGGTGATGGCCATGACCGACCTGGCCGGCCGCCCCGCCGACCGGGCGACGGCGCTGGCCGAGATCGCCGCGCGCCAGCAAATCTCCCGTCCCTACCTCGAACAGCTCTTCGCGCGTCTGCGCCGGCGCGGCCTCGTGGTGTCGAACCGCGGGCCCGGCGGCGGCTACCGCCTGGCCAAGAGCGCGGCCGAGACCTCGGTGGCGGAGGTGGTGACCGCCGTTGACGAGCCCCTGCGCGCCACGCGCTGCGCGGTGAACGGGACCGGATGCATGAGGGGCGGCGCGCGCTGTCTCACCCACGACCTTTGGGAGGAAACAGGGCTGCAGATTCAGAACTACCTGGCGAGCGTGACCTTGGCCGACGTCCTGGCCGGGCGTCTGCATCGCGACACCGCGAGGGCGGCATAGTGGCGGTCTATCTCGACTACAACGCCACGGCCAAGGTGCGGCCCGAAGCCGCGGCGGCGGTCGCCCACGCCCTCGAGGTTGGCGGCAACCCGTCGTCGGTGCACGCGGCCGGACGGGCGGCGCGCCAGATCATGGAGAACGCCCGCGCCCAGGTGGCGGCGCTGGCGGGGGTGGTCCCGGGCTCGGTGACCTTCCTCAGCGGCGGCACCGAAGCCAATGGCATGGCCATCGAGAGCGCCGTGTTCGCTGACATCCAACGGATCATTGTCGGCGCCACCGAGCACCCCTCGGTGATGGAGACGGCCGCGGTCGCCGGCCTGCCGGTTGAGATCATGCCGGTGGACGGCGAGGGCGTGGCTGACCTGGCCTGGCTCGAAGCCGAGCTGGCGGACGGCCGCAAGACTCTGGTCTGCCTGATGCTGGCCAACAACGAGACCGGCGCTATCCAGCCCGTCGCCGACGCCTCGCGCGTGGTCCGGGCGAACGGCGGGTGGCTGCACGTGGACGCGATCCAGGCGGCCGGCAAGATCCCCCTGGATTTCAGCGCCCTGGGCGCGGACACCCTGTCCATCTCGGCCCACAAGCTCGGCGGACCGCAGGGCGTCGGCGCCCTGGTCGCCGGCGCGCGGGCGAGGCTCAGCCGCCGCATCCACGGCGGCGGGCAGGAGCGGGGCCTGCGCGGCGGCACGGAGAATGTGCCCGGCATCGCCGGCTTCGGCGCGGCGGCCGAGGCTTCGGTCGCCCAGCTCGACGCGCTGGCGGCCCAGTCCGCGTGGCGCGACGGCTTGCAGGCGCAAATCCTGCGAACCGGCGGTTCCGTGATGAGCCTCGGCGCGGCGCGCCTGCCGCAGACCCTGTGCTTCGCCACGCCCGGCTTCGCCTCCGACCTGCAGGTCATGGGGCTGGATCTGGCCGGGGTGATGATCAGCGCCGGTTCGGCCTGTTCGTCGGGCAAGGTCAAGCCCAGCCCGGTGATCGAGGCCATGGGCCGCCCGGACCTGGCCGCCTTCACCGTGCGGGTGAGCGGCGGCTGGGCGACCACCGAGGCCGACTGGCTGCGGTGCGGCGAGGCCTGGGCCGAGATCTTTCACCGTCACCGGCAGCGCCACGGCGCGCCGGCGGCCGCCTGAGGAAAGCGCCGATGGCCGCCGTCAAACAGACCGTCGAACATGTGGCCGAGCTGGAGCGCTACAAGCACGGCTTCGTCACCGACATCGCCCAGGACTTCGCGCCCAAGGGCCTGAACGAAGCCATCGTCCGCTACATCTCGGCCCAGAAGGACGAGCCGGAATGGATGCTCCAATGGCGCCTGGAGGCCTTCGAGCGCTGGCTGGCGCTGGACGAGCCCGCCTGGGCGCGGGTCCACTTCCCGCGCATCGACTACCAGGACAGCTACTACTACGCCGCGCCGAGCAAGAAGGCCGGTCCCAAGAGCCTCAACGAGGTGGATCCGGAGCTGCTGGCCGTCTACGCCAAGCTGGGCATCCCCCTGAAGGAGCAAGAGGTTCTGCTGGGCGTCGAAGGCGCGCCGAGGTACGCGGTCGACGCCGTGTTCGACAGCGTCTCGGTGATCACCACTTTCAAGAAGGAACTGGCCGAGGCCGGGGTGATCTTCTGCTCGATGAGCGAGGCGATCCGCGAGCATGGTGATCTCGTGCGCCAGTACCTCGGCGCCGTGGTGCCGGTGTCCGACAACTTCTTCGCCTGCCTGAACAGCGCGGTCTTCTCGGACGGCAGCTTCGTCTATGTGCCGCCGGGGGTGCGCTGCCCCATGGAGCTCAGCACCTACTTCCGCATCAACGCCGCCCAGTCCGGCCAGTTCGAGCGCACCCTGATCGTCGCCGACAAGGGGTCCTACGTGTCCTACCTGGAAGGCTGCACCGCACCGATGCGCGACGAGAACCAGCTGCACGCCGCCGTGGTGGAGCTGGTCGCCCTGGAAGATGCGGAGATCAAATACTCTACCGTCCAGAACTGGTATCCGGGCGACAAGGACGGCAAGGGCGGCATCTACAACTTCGTCACCAAGCGCGCCGAGTGCCGCGGCGACCGCTCGAAGGTGTCCTGGACCCAGGTGGAGACCGGCTCGGCGATCACCTGGAAATACCCCTCCTGCATCCTGCGCGGGGAGGGCTCGTCCGGCGAGTTCTACTCCATCGCCATCACCAACAACCGCCAGCAGGCCGACACCGGCACCAAGATGATCCATTTGGGCGCCAACACCCGCTCGCGGATCATCTCCAAGGGCATCTCCGCGGGACATTCGTCCAACACCTACCGCGGCCTCGTCTCGGCCCATCCGAGGGCGAAGGGCGCACGCAACTTCACCCAGTGCGACTCCCTGCTCATCGGCAAGCACTGCGCGGCTCACACCACGCCCTACATCGAGGCGCGCAACGGCTCGGCGCGGTTCGAGCACGAGGCGACCACCACCAAGCTGTCCGAGGACCAGCTGTTCTACGCCATGCAGCGCGGGCTCAGCCAAGAGGAGGCGGTGCAGCTGCTGGTCAACGGCTTCGTCAAGGAGGTGCTGCAGGAGCTCCCCATGGAATTCGCCGTGGAGGCCCAGAAGCTGGTGGCGATCTCGCTCGAGGGGAGCGTGGGATGAGCCTTGAAACGATCGATCACGTGCAGGTGGCCATCCCCGCGGGCGGGGAGGACAAGGCGCGGGCGTTCTATCAGCGCGTTCTCGGCTTGCCGGAGCAGCCGAAACCGCCGGAGCTCGCCAAGCGGGGCGGGTGCTGGTTCGAGAGCGAGCGGGTGAAGGTGCATTGCGGCGTCGAGACGCCGTTCAGCCCAGCCCGCAAGGCCCACATCGCCTTCCGCGTTGCCGATGTCTCCGGCCTCGCCATGCGCGCCCGCGCAGCCGGCTTCGAGGTGGTCGACGACGACCTGCTGCCCGGCCACGAGCGCATCTACATCTACGACCCCTTCGGCAACCGGCTGGAGTTCCTGAAACCCGTGGGGACCGGAGAGTGACCTTCCCCCTCTATCGTCATCCCGGAAGGCGCGCAGCGACTGTCTGGGATCTCCTCGGCGCTAGCGGCGACAGGAGATCCCGGCTCTCCGCGCTTCGCGCTGCGGCGGGGATGACGCTTAGATTTATGAAATGAAACCAATGCTTTCCATCCAAAACCTTTCCGCCGCGATCGACGGCAAGACGATCCTCAAGGACCTGTCGCTGGAGCTGCCGGCGGGCGAGGTGCATGCGATCATGGGGCCGAACGGGGCGGGCAAGTCGACGCTCGGCTATGTGCTCACCGGACGGCAGGGCTATGAGGTTACTGCTGGCTCGGCCACGCTGGATGGCGAAGATCTGCTGGCCCTGGACCCCAGCGAGCGGGCTACGCGGGGGGTGTTCCTGTCGTTCCAGTATCCCATCGAGATCCCCGGCGTGCCGGCGCTGACCTTCCTGCGCACCGCGCTCAACGCCCAGCACAAGGCGCGCGGCGAGGCTGAGGTGTCCGCGCCTGAGTTCCTCAAGCTGGTCCGGACCAAGGCCGCGGAATTGAAGATCGACTTCGACATGCTCAAGCGCGCTCTCAACGTCGGCTTCTCAGGCGGTGAGAAGAAACGCATGGAAATCCTTCAAATGGCGGTGCTTTCGCCGCGCCTGGCGATCCTCGACGAGACCGACAGCGGGCTCGACATCGACGCCCTGCGCATCGTCGCCGACGGGGTCAACGCCATGCGGGCGCCGGGGCGCTCCATGCTGATCATCACCCACTACCAGCGCCTGCTCGACTACATCCAGCCCGACCAGGTGCATGTCCTGGCCGGCGGCCGCATCGCCGCGTCTGGCGGTCCGGAACTCGCCCACGCCCTGGAGCGCGAGGGCTACGAGAAGTACGAGGCCCAACCGGCATGAGCCTGGCGCGCGCCATAGAGACCGGCGATCTGGCCGAACTTCCGTCTCGCCGCGACGAGGACTGGCGTTGGACCGATCTGCGCGGCCTGATCCGCGAGATGCCGGCGCCGTCCGTAGTCGGGGTCGCCGCAGTCGGCGACGGACCGTTCGACCGCCTCGCCGACGAGACGGTGCGCGTCGTCAATGGCCGCACGACCGCCAGCCTCGCCACGCGGGGCGCGGGACGGCACGTGCTCGCGCTGCGCGTCATCGGCCGGGGCGATGGCGCCCACTTCGCGCGGCCGACCCTGAACGTGGGCAAGGGCGGACACCTGGTCCTGCTGGAGTCCTACGAGGGCGACGAGGGCGGCTATCTTTCCGAAATAGACCTCACGCTGAACATCGCGCCGGGCGCCCGGTTGGACCGCGTGGTGCTGACCTGCCAGGGCGTCGAGGCGGTGTCCGTGGCCAAGGCGCAAGTGAACCTCGCAGCCGGCGCGACCTTCACCCAGACCGTGGTCGCGTCGGGCGCGCGCCGGCAGCGGCTCGAGACCCGGGTCAGCCACGCCGGCGGCGGCGCAATGGCGCGGCTCGATGGCGTCTATCTACTCGCTGGCCGCGTCCATGCCGACATCACCACCGTGGTCACCCACGACGGAGAAGGCGGGACGACGGACCAGCTCACCAAGGGCGTCGTGCGCGATCAGGCGCGCGGCGTGTTCCAGGGCCGCATCGTGGTGAGCCGAGGCGCGGACCGGACCGACGCAAGGATGGGCCACCACGCCCTGGTGCTCTCCGACCGCGCCGAGGTCGACGCCAAGCCGGAGCTGGAGATCTACGCCGACGACGTGGTCTGCGCCCACGGCAATACTGTGGGCGCGCTGGATGCGGACGCCCTGTTCTATGCCGAGCAGCGCGGCATTCCGGAGGGCGACGCCCGCGCGATGCTCACCGAGGCCTTCGTCGGCGAGGTGGTGGACCGCATCGAGCACGAGGGCGCCAGCGAGGTCGTGCGCGCCTGGGTCGCCGAACGGCTGAGGGTCGCGCCATGACCTTCGACGTCCAGGCCGCCCGCGCCGAGTTCCCGATCCTGCGCCGCAAGGTGCACGACGCGCCGCTGATCTATCTGGACAGCGCCGCCTCTGCCCAGAAGCCGCGGGCGGTGATCGACGCCATGACGCGGGTGATGGAGACCTCCTACGCCAACGTCCACCGCGGCCTGCACACCCTCGCCAACGAAGCGACCGAAGCCTATGAAAAGGCGAGGGAAGACGTCCGCCGGCTGCTGAACGCGGGCTCGGCCTCGGAAATCGTGTTCACCAAGGGCGCTACCGAGGCGGTCAACCTCGTCGCCTCGGGCCTCGCGCCCACGCTGCGGCCCGGCGACGAGATCGTGGTGTCCCAGATGGAGCATCACGCCAATCTGGTGCCCTGGCACTTCCTCCGTGAGCGGCAAGGCGCGGTGCTGCGCTTTGCTCCGGTTACGGACGACGGCGAGCTCGACATGCCGGCGTTCCGGGCCTTGCTGGGGCCGAAGACCAGGGTCGTGGCGATCAGCCACATGTCCAACGTGCTCGGCACCATCAACCCGGCCCGGGAGATCGTCGAGGCGGCCCACGCCGTGGGCGCGGTGACCCTGCTCGACGGCGCCCAGGCCGTGGTGCATTCCCGCGTGGACGTTCGCGCCCTGGGTGTCGATTTCTACGTGTTCTCCGGCCACAAGCTGTACGGGCCGACCGGCGTCGGCGCGCTCTACGGCAAGGCCGAGCGCCTGGCTGCGATGCGGCCGTATCAGGGCGGCGGCGAGATGATCGGCGTGGTCACCGAAGAGTCGATCAGCTATGCCGAGCCGCCCTACCGCTTCGAGGCCGGCACACCGCCGATCGTCGAGGCGATCGGACTCTCCGCGGCCATCGCCTGGCTGGAGACCCTGGATCGCGACGCGGTGGCGGCCCACGAACACGCCGTGTACGAGCGCGTGAAGTCCGGACTCAATGGCGCCAACTGGCTTACCGAGATCGGTCGGGCGCCGGGCAAGGGCGCCATCTTCGGCTTCTCCATAGAAGGCGCGCATCCCCACGACGTGGCCCAGATTCTCGACCGCTACGGCATCGCGGTCCGCGCCGGGACCCACTGCGCCGAACCCCTGCTGCGCCGCTTCGGACTCTCCTCCAGCGTGCGCGCCTCCTTCGCCCTATATAACACCCTGGAGGAGGCCGACTCGCTTGTCGAAGCCCTCCACAAGACACGGACATTCTTCAGCTGATGGACGACGCCAACCTCAACACCGCCACCGCAACGGCCACGCCCCTGAGCCAGGCCGAACTCGACGCGCTGACCGATCAGCTCGTGGAGAAGTTGAAGACCGTGTTCGATCCGGAAATCCCGGTGGACATCTATGAGCTCGGCCTCATCTACAAGGTCGATGTCTCCGACCAGAAGGACGTGGTCATCGACATGACCCTCACCGCGCCCGGCTGCCCGGTGGCCGGCGAGATGCCCGACTGGGTGCGCGACGCGGTGACCCAGATCCCCGAGGTCAAGTCCTGCACCGTGAACCTGGTGTTCGACCCGCCCTGGGATCCGTCGCTGATGTCGGACGAGGCGAAACTCGAACTCAACATGTTCTGACCCCATATCAGTCACAGCCATGCAAACCGTCACCCTGCGACCTCGCCGTCCCCGCCCCAAGGTGGTCACCCTCACCGACCGCGCCGCCGAGCGCGTGCGCGAGATCATGGACAAGGCGGAGAAGCCCTATGCCGGCCTGCGCGTAGGGGTGAAGAACGGCGGCTGCGCCGGCCAGGAATACGTCCTGGAGTATGCCGAGGCCGCCGACCCGCTGGACGAGGTCGTGGAGGACAAGGGCGTCAGGATCCTCATCGAGCCCAAAGCCGTGCTTTTCCTCATCGGCGCCGAGATCGACTACGAGACCACTCGGCTGGCCTCGAAATTCGTGTTCCACAATCCCAACGAAACCGACGCATGCGGCTGCGGCGAAAGCGTCACCATCGTCCCGGCGCCCGGGGCGGAGTAGGGCGCGCTCAGGGGTGCTCCGGCCACCCCGTGCTATCTACCCTACCCCACTCCGAAATTCCCCGCGAAAGCGGGGACCCAGGCGTTTTCGGTTCAGGCCTGCGCCGGTCCCCTGCATCCCCAAAAAAGCCTGGGTCCCCGCTTTCGCGGGGAATTTCGGAGTTGGGGGGTGGGAGCCCCTGCAGGCGGGGCGTCGCGCTCTACCCTTGGCCGCTCGTCGCCAGAAACTCCCGCGCCACATCCTCC
The DNA here is from genome assembly GCA_044445825.1 of Caulobacterales bacterium. GTDB lineage: Bacteria > Pseudomonadota > Alphaproteobacteria > Caulobacterales > Caulobacteraceae > Acaudatibacter. The sequence continues at coordinate 75,305 of JBIOEG010000004.1, read as the reverse complement.
ATGCGGCGAAACGTGACGTCCGGATAGGCCTTCATCGCCTTGATCAGACGATCGAGCATGACTATGCGCGGCCCTCTGCCGATGACCTGGGGGTGCATCGTGAGCGTGAACACCCCGCTCGCCACGCGCCGCGCGCAGTAGTCGAACTCTGCGAGCCACAGCTTCTCCACGTCATCCGCCGATTTCAGGCCGGGAAGGGCGCGGGCGACGTATTGGAAGTGCACATAGTCGTCGAGCTCCCAGGAAACGGGGAGCTCCACGAGCCGCGCCGGCGCGCCGAAGTGCACTGTCCCGTCGGCGTCGACTCGGTCTCCCAGCCTCGGGTGATAGGGCGTGAAGTCGTCGGCCATCAGGCTGCTGTCGTAGAGGTAGCCGCGCTCCTGCAGGAGGCCGAGCGTGTCGGCGCTCAGGTCCCAGGCGGGCGACCGATAACCTGCCGGCTTCAGGCCAAGCAGCTCACCCAGCGCCCGTTCCGCCGCGTCGAAATCCGCGATCTCCCCGTCCAGGCCCATGCTCACCGGCGTGGCGTGCGAGAAGCCGTGCGCCGCGATCTCGTGGCCGGCGCGGTGGATCGCCTTGACCTCGGCCGGGAAGGTGACGGCGGTGTGGCCCGGCACGAAGAACGTCGCCGTGACCTGGTTGGCGGCGAGGAGGTCCAGGATGCGACCTACGCCCACCCTGGCCCCGTATTCGCCGCGGGAGAGCGGCGTCGGCGTGGTGAGCTTGTGGCCTGAGATCCAGTTGGCCATGGCGTCGAAGTCGAACGAGAGGCAAACGGTCGTCACACTTCACGCCCCACTGGATCCGGACTCCGGCGGCCGGGTCTTCGTGCGGCTTCTACTCCCCCGCCCCGATGATGTCGAAGATCAGGCCCGAGCCCTCGGCCACCAGCATGAAATCGTCGCCGACGCGCACCCAGTAGTAGCCGTAGGGCGGTCGGCGCAGGTGGTACAGCCAGTACTCGCCCACGCCGAAATTGCGGTAGTAGGGCGGCAGATAGGTCCCGATCCGCCACTGGGCCCGGCCAGGCCGATAGCCGGGCGCGTGCTGGTAGTTCCCCGGCGGCGGGCCATAGCTCCATCGGTTTCCCATCCAGTAGCCGTTGTAGCGTCGGTCGTCCCAGGAGTTGGGGCGTTCCGCCGGTGGCCCGCGCATCTCGCCGCGCCAACCGCCTCTTCGATCCCCGCCGCCCCGCTCGGCCCCAAAGCCGCCACGGTACCCGCCGCGCTCCTCATGCGGCGGGCCGCCGCGATCGCCGCCGCCGCGATCGCCGCCGCCACGGTCGTGGTGCGGGTCGGCGAGGGCGCAGGTCGCCGCCAGGGCGAGCCCAGCCGCGATCGCCGTCATGGCCAGTGGCCGTCTCATCACTCGACCGGCTCCTATGACGGGACGCCGGACTCGCCGCCGCCATCCGTCGGATCATAGCGTAGTCCCTGCGCCGGAACGCCTGAACCCCGCCTGAACGCCCGCACTTGCGCCCCCGGCCGCGCCGACGCACTAAGGCGCCGCAAAAACAGTCAGGAGGCGACGTGCATGACCGGGCCGATCCAGATCTTCTACTGGCCGACTCCGAACGGCCACAAGATCACCATCGCCTGTGAGGAGATGGGCCTGCCGTACGAGATCGTGCCGGTGAACATCGGGCGGGGCGACCAGTTCAAACCCGATTTCCTGTCCATCAGCCCCAACAACCGCATGCCGGCGATCACCGATCCCGACGGACCTGCCGGCGAGCCGATCTCGATCTTCGAATCCGGCGCGATCCTGCAATACCTCGGGCGCAAGACCGGCAAGTACTATCCCGCCGACGAACGCGCCCGGGTGAAGGTGGACGAGTGGGTTCACTGGCAGATGGCCAACCTCGGGCCCAACGCCGGTCAACGAAATCACTTCCGCAACTACGCCCCGAGCTTCATCCTCGATCAGCGACAGGTGGCCTACGGCGCGATCCGCTATTCCAACGAGGTCAATCGCCTCTACGGCGTGCTCGACAAGCAGCTCGAGGGGCGCGACTACATCGCCGGCGACTACTCCATCGCCGACATGATCAGCTGGCCGTGGGTGTCGGGGCGCAGCTCGTCGGCGCTCGAGGTCGAGGAATTTCCCAACCTCGTCGCCTGGCACCAACGCGTGGAAGCGCGCGAAGCCGTGGCTCGCGCCATGGCCAAGGGGCGGGACTTCGTCCGCGGCGGACTGGGCGCCGGCGGCCGCGAGGCCGAGGACGCGCGCAAGGTGCTGTTCGGCCAGAGAGCGCGCCGTTAGCTCCCGCGCTTCGGCTGTGGCCGACGCGCATCTGCGGCGAACGTCGTCAAGTCGCCTTAACCCTATATTCAGCCCGCATCGACTTTTCTTGTCTCGTTCAGGGGTACGCGTGCGCATTCCCGGACGGGGTGCGACGCCTCCATGGAGAGGAAGACACCATGTTGGGGGTTGAGGATCAGGGGGTGAGCGTGGGCATGCCTCTGCCCGGTCCGGACTCGACCGGTGACGAGCTGTTCCGGCTGGGCCTGCTCTATTCCACCGGCCAGGGCGGCGCGCCGCTGGATTTCGTCTCGGCGCACATGCTGTTCAATCTGGCCGCCATGCGCGGCTCGGTCGAGGCCAAGGTCTATCGCAAGGAACTGAGCCAGGAGATGGATCCGATGGACGTCGCCGAGGCTCAGCGGGCCGCCCGGCGCTGGCTCGCGGAAGCCTAAGGACCGGACTAGAACGGCCGCCCGGTGATGGCGTAGCTGAAGCCGATCGGCAGGGCGTCGCGCAGCAGCGTCATGTTCGCCGCCAGCTCGCCGAGACCGGACCTCGGGACATAGATGATGTCGAATCGTCGGAGCGGCACGAGTTCCGCGCCGGACGCCCTCGAGAGCGCACGCTTCAGGTCAACCGTCCGCATCATGGCGACGCCGCCGGCGCCCCGGCGGATGATCACCACGCTCTCGAGCTTGCCCGAGGGCTTGGCGCCGCCGGCCTCGATGATCGCGCGCAGGGCGTCGATGTCGCCCGGCATGTCGTAGACCCCCGGCTTGTCCACCTCGCCGCCCACGAACACCTTCAGCGGTTGGGCGCGCACCGAGACACTGGCTTCCGGATGGATCAGCTGGCTGGCGTAGGCGGCGGTGAGCGCCGCATTCACCTCCGCCACGGTGCGGTCGGCGGCCATCACCGGCTGGATCAGCGGCAGGCTGATCCGCCCGTCCGGCTGCACGGTGACGATCTTCGCCAGCTCCGGCGCCGAAGGGATGGTCACGTCCAGTTCGTCGCCCGGGAAGATCCGATACTGCGGCTCGTCCTCCTCCCAGGTGGCGTAGCCGATGTTGGGAAAGTCGGCGGCGGCGTGCGGCCCGGCATGGCCGCGCGTGACGGCGACAAGCGGGGCGAGAGCGACAAGGGCGATGATCAGCAAGCGGCGCGTCGGCATGGCGCAAAGCTCCAGGAATATGGGTAACAGACCGTTAAGCACGCGCGGGCGACCTTCGACTTGAAGAGTATCGGCGCGGATTCGCATGTCATCCCAAGGCGTCTTTCCGGCACGGCCCGCGTCGCGCGGTCATGACCCGCGCCCTGCGGCGCGGGGCGCCGCGCGGGTGCGTTACGCCCTCTCCGACATCCCGATCCTGCTCTGGCGCGAACGCTGGCTGATGATCTGCGTGTTCGCCGGGCTCTTCGCCCTGACCCTCGTCGTGACCCTGCAGCTGAAGACCAGCTATCCGGCCCATTCCAGCGTGCTGGTGAAGCTCGGGCAGGAGTACGTCTATGAACCGCGGGCCGGCGACGCCGCGCGGGGCGCCGTGCCGGACACCGACTCCGTACTGCAGTCCGAAAGCGAAATCCTCGGCAGCGACGCCCTGAAGGCGGACGTCGTGCGCAAGCTCGGGGTCGACCGCGTCGCGCCCGCCCAGGCCGCGGCCTGGCGCGCCGCTTCGCCGGGCAAGCGCGAGCTGATCCTCGGCAAAGTGGTCACGGGCGTGGGACGCAATCTGAAGATCGACACCGCGCCGGCCACGCCGGTGATCCGCCTCACCTATCAGGACACCGATCCGCAGCGCGCCGCCCTGGTGCTCAACACGCTGCTGGAAGAGTACCTGGTCTACCGCCGCTCGGTGCTGTTGCAGCCGGATTTCGGGCCGCTGGACGACCAGCGGCGCTCCTTCGAGCAGCGGCTGGCGCAGGCTGACGCGGCCTACCAGAACTTCCTGGCCGACAACCACATCGGCGACTTCGAAACCGAGAAGACCTCGCTGTCGCAGTTGCAGGCGCAGATCGAGCAGCAGCAGTACGCCGCGCAGTCCAGCCTCAACGAAAAGGCCGGCCGCCTGGCGGTGATCGACCGGGAGCTGGCCGGGGTGTCGCCGGAGATCGGCCTCTACCACGACGCCGACACCACCTCCTCGGCCAAGCTCGCCGACCTCAAGGTGCAGCGCGAGACCCTGCTCACCCGCTATCGCCCGGAATCCCAGCCGGTGCGCGACGTCGAGGCGCAGATCGCCGCGCTGCAGGGCGCCATCGCCGGCGGCCGGATGCAGTCGCGCGCCGCCGAACGCACCGGCGTCAACCCCGTCTATCAGACCTTTCAGACCGAGAAGCTGCAGCTGACCGCCGAGGTTGCGGCCTTGCGCGACAGCCTCGCGACCCTGACCCAGCAGGCCGCGGAACTCACCGACCGGCGCCTGCGGCTGGCGGCTCTGGAGCCGCGCTATCAGGAGCTCAACCTCGATCGGGACGTGCTGCAGACCAATGTCCGCGACTTCACCGTCAAGGCCCAGCAGAGCCAGGCCTCGCAGGAGATGTCGGCGGTCAGCAATGACAACATCCGCATCGTCGAGCGGGCCATTCCGCCGGCCCAGGGCAAGAGCCTGAAGGCGGTGGTTCTGGTGCTGGGCTTCCTGTTCGCCGCCTTCTCCGCGGTGTGCGCCGGCCTGCTGCGGATGTTCCTGCGCCCGGGCCTGCCGACGCCGGGCGCGGCCGGGCGCACGCTGGACCTCCCGGTGCTGGGCGCCGCGCCGCTGAAGCAACCCGCGTGATGGCCCAGCGCCGCATTCTGCGCGGCCTCGGTTTGGACTAGGCTTCGCACTTGAAGAGGCTTCGGCGATTCGACCGATGGTAGACCTGAGCGCCGAAATGGCCGAGCTGTGGGCGTCGATCGGCGCTCCGGCCCTGGCGCGCGCGCCGGTCATCCAGTTCATCGCCGCCCGGGGCGGGGAGGGGACCTCCACCATCGCCCGGGAGCTCGCCTTCTACGCCGCCCGGACCCTGGCGCGGCGGGTCTGGCTCATCGACCTCGACCTGATGGCGCAGGGCCAGATGGCGACGATCGAACGCTGCTCCGCCCGCTATGGCGAACTGGGCGCTGCGGTGTCGGCTTCGCCGGACGGCTCGATGTTCTTCACCGTCCAGCCGCCGCTGAAACGACCGGACGGCCGGCCCTGGCCGGACGCGCGCTATCTCACCGCCCACGCCGTGGGCGGCCCGGGGTTCTGGGTCACCCAGTTCCGCGCCGAGGCCCTGCGCGGGCGCCAGACCCCCCACATCCTGCCGACGGGCGACTACTGGAACACCCTTCGCCGCCATGCCGACCTGGTGATCGTCGACGCCCCGGCGGTGGAGCGCTCCCAGGCGGGACTGACCGTGGCCCGGTTCATGGACCAGATCGTGCTCGTCGTCGCCGCCGACCAGGGCGACGTGCACGCGCCCGCCCAGCTTCGCGAGGCGATAGAGGACGCCGGCGGCCGCTGCGCCGGCCTGTTCTTCAACCGCGCCAACCTGGACGCGCCGGGCTTCCTGCGGGGCATCCTGCCGTGACAGCCCATATCGCGCGGCTTCCCGTCGCGCCGCGGGAGCAGGCGGCGCCGGCGAGCCTGGTCGAGGTGCTCGCCTTCGCCGGGGCGGTGTTCCTGCTGCTCACCTACAGCCAGGGCTGGACGCGGCCGGTGTTCGGGGCCGGGGCGGACGCGCCGGAGTCCGGCGTGATCCGCGCCCTGTACCTGCCGGCCTACGGCGTCGGCGCGGCGCTGATCGCCCTGACGCCCTGGAGCGTCGCCAAGGCCTTGGTTCGCCAGCCGTTCCTTATCGCCCTGATCGGCGTCGCCGCGGCGTCGGTGCTGTGGTCGGTGTCTCCGGACCAGACGTCGCGGCGCGTCTTCGCCCTGCTGTTCACCACCCTGGGCGGCGTGGTGCTCGCCGCGCGGTTCAGCTGGGCGAGGCTGGCCGAGGTGACGGCGTCATCCTTCGCGATCCTGGCGCTGGTCTGCCTGTTCGTCGGGCTGTTCGTTCCCTCCATCGGACGCATGACCGACATCTTCCCCGGCGCCTGGCGCGGCGTGTGGGACGAGAAGAACACCTTCGGCGACAACATGACCCTGGGCCTGTTCTGCTGCGCCGCCGCGGCCCTGCTAAATCGCCCCAGGGCCATGCTCTGGTGGAGCGCCGCGGCCCTGTGCCTGCTGCTGGTGGCGATGAGCGCCTCCAAGACCTCCCTGGTGGCGGCGCTGCTGGGCGTTGCGGCCATGGGGTTCGTGGCCTCGGTTCGGCGCGGTCCGGCCAGCGGCGTCGCGGCCACCTGGACGGCGGCGATCGGCGTCGCCCTGTTCGCCGGCGTGCTGCTCACCGCCTCCGACGCGGTACTGGGTCTGCTGGGCAAGGACGCCACCCTCACCGGACGCACCAAGATCTGGGCCGCGGTCTGGCGGCAGATCGAGCTGCGGCCCTGGCTCGGCTACGGCTACGCCGCGGTCTGGGACGAGACCGGCCGCTGGGGCCCCCTGGCCTGGATCACCAGCGACGTCGGCTTTCGCCCGCGCCACGCGCACAACGCCTGGCTGGAACAGTGGCTGAACCTCGGCGTGCCCGGGCTGGTCGCCTGGGCCGGCTTCTACCTGCAGACGCTCACCGCGGCCATCGTCGCCGTCTACCGCGCGAAGGGCGCCTATCTCGCCTTCCCGGTGCTGGTGGTGTTCAGCCTGACCTCGCTCACCGAGAGCATCGCCGTGACTTACAACGACATGCGCTGGGTGCTGTTCACCGCCCTGGCGGTGAAGCTCGCCTGGCCGGACCGGACGGCCGCCGCCTAGGTCCGAACCCACCTGTTCCGACCTGTTATTCACCTGTTACACCTGTTATTTCGCGGTTTTTTCCACCTGTTACGGTCTGGAAGCCGTGATTGTTCAATGGCTTACAGCCACCTGATATCCGCCAGGAACAGGTGATAACAGGTCATAACAGGCGCCAAACAGGCCTGCTATCGATGCATAACAAGTGCGGAGCAGGTGGCCGGCGGACGCTTGCCCGCACGCCCCCAAACACCAACACCCGAAATTCCCCGCGAAAGCGGGGACCCAGGCGTTTTTTGTTTGTTCCTTCCGTCCACACCCGCGCAGCCCCAACCGATTGCAAAAAAGCCTGGGTCCCCGCTTCCGCGGGGAATTTCGGGTGTTGGGGATCGGGAACCTGGCTGCGCGCGCACTTCCGACGACAGTCAGGATGGTAGCGCAAACGTGCCGATTTGCGCAGCCCGAGGAGGTTCGGACCCGCGCACCCGGCGGCTGAAGCGAACGCGAGAGTCGCCAGGCGCCGGCTGCCGCACACCCTTGGGCCAGGCGCACCGGCGGTTGTGGACGCAGTGCCCATGTCCGACGGGCGCGGTTCCGGACGCCGGCTGATGTCGCAACCAACGTCAGAGTGTCGCCAGTGACGTCAGTACACAGATGCTTGCGCAAATGCTTTTTCCAGCTAGCCATGACCGCTAAAGATTTGTCTATCCACTGCATTCGGGCGCCTATCCGCTGACGTCGTCATGGAATGAGAAGCAAAAAACAGCCAATCTGCCGCGATTGGCCCGGCATCTATTCATCAGCCTGTAATTTTTCCGTCACCGAAGTATCACGCAGCGCCCCTATGCTCCGCGCGCGTCGGGCGGGGGATGGGTGTGATCTTCGATACGGCGTGAACTGTTCTCGGCGTGCGCGCGGGGCTGCTCCATTTCCCCGGGCGACGTCTGGGCAGCGTTGTGCTCGACTCTCTGGGGGATAAACTTATGAAAACCAAATACATGCTCTCCTGCGCCGTTGCGGCGGTCCTCAGCGGATGCGCAGGCGCCGTCTTCGCCGCCGACCCGGGCGCCATGCCCTCTGGGGTTGAAACGGTCACCGCCACCGACGCGAGCGCCGGGGGCGCCTCGTCGTCTGGTCCCGAAGCAGGCGTCGCGTCCACGGGCGTCGAGGAAGTCATCGTGTCGGCCGAGCGCCGGGACGAAACCGTCGAGCATGTCCCGGCGACGGTGCAGGCGTTTACTGGTGAAACACTGGCCAAACTGAACGTCGAGACGTTCGACGAGGTTCTGAAGTTTACGCCAAACGTCACCTTCGGGAACAATGGCCCCGGCCAGGGCGAGATCTTCATGCGCGGTCTCAGCGCGGGTTTCCGCGGCAATCAGTCGAGTGGCACGATCGCGAACTTCCCCAACGTCGCGATCTATCTCGATGAAGAGTCCATGCAGTTTCCGGCGCGCAACGCGGACATCTATCTAGTGGACATGGACCGCGTCGAGGTGCTCGAGGGTCCGCAAGGCACGCTGTTCGGCGGCGGCGCCGAAGCCGGCGCCGTGCGCTACATCACCAACAAGCCGAACGTCAGCGCATTCTCGGCCAGCGCCGAGGCGACCTACGGGAACACGTCCCACGGCGACCCGAACTACGCCTTCAACTTCGTCCTCAACGTGCCGCTGATCACCGACAAGCTGGCCGTGCGGGCCGCGGTCTACGACGATCGCCACGGCGGCTACATCGACAATGTGCCGAGCACCTTCACCCGCTCGAACGAGGACCTCGGCAACTTCTATTTCAACGTGAAGCCGGTGGCGGGCCTTTGCCCCAACGGCCAGCCGGCCGGGGCGGGGGGCTTCTGCGCGTTGCTGAATGCGCCGCAGGCCAACAACTTCTCGATCGCCCGCAAAGCGCAAAACCCGGTGACCTACAGCGGCGGACGCGTGTCGCTGCTCTACGACATAAAGCCGGACTGGGACGTGCTGATCACCGAGAGCATGCAGGACCTGGACGCGGAAGGACTGTCGGTCCAATACCCCGTCGGCTCCGACTTCCAGCCGTTGAAGCCGTTGCAGGTTACGGCCTTCACCCCGTCGTTCAACAAGGACCGCTGGGACAACACGGCCTGGACGCTCAACGGCAAGTTCGGCCCCATCAAGGCCATCTACACGGGCAGCTGGCTGTCACGCCGCATTTCGGAAGTTTACGACTACGCGAACTACTCCCGTTCGGCGGGCGGCATGTACTACCAGTGCACGGGGGGCTCGACCGGCTTCGGCCATGCGCCGCCGGTTTGCTTCTCGCCGGTGGGCAGCTGGCACGACGAGATCAGAAGCACCCATATCAGCAACGAGGTTCGCTTCAGCACCCCGGACGACTGGCGGCTGCGCGCGCTCGGCGGCGCCTTCTACGAGCAGTTCCGCATCTACGACGTGATGAACTTCAACTACAAAACCATCCCGGCCTGCAACGCCGCGAATCTCGCCATCGCCCTGGCGGGCGGGCAGGTCTGTCTCGCCAACGTCACAACCGCCCCGGGCGCGACCACCAATGATCCCAGCATCCGAAGCGACATCACCGCCTTCGGCGAGGATACTCAGCGCGGCTACGATCAGACCGCGCTCTTCTTTTCCGTCGACTACGACATCATCCCCAACGTCCTCACGGTCACGGGGGGGACGCGCTGGTATCAATACAATGAGTTCGAAGTCGGGTCCCAGTACGCAACCACCACGAGTTGCCTGAATGTCCCGAACGGACAGTGCGGCGGCGGCCTGGTGAACATCGACTCCCACCATGACCGCGTCACCTACTCGGGCTTCAAGAGCCGCGGCAACGTGACCTGGCGCATCACGCCGGACGTGCTGTCCTATTTCACCTTCTCGGAAGGCTTCCGTCCCGGCGGCTTCAACCGTTCCGTCAGCAATGTGGCGCCCGGCCCCAACCCCGCCGACCTGACTGTGAAAGGCCCGGCGCAGTTCCGCAAGCCCAATGGCTACGCCCCGGACTCGTTGACCAACTACGAGATCGGCTTGAAGGCCGAGCTCCTCGATCACCGCGTGGTGGCGAACCTTTCCGCCTATTACATGCAGTGGAACAACGTACAGTATCTGTTCTTCAACCCCACGGAACTCGGCAACACCACCTTCGGCGTCAATGGGCCGAACTTCGAGGTGAAGGGCGTCGAATTTCAGTTGATCGCGCGGGCGAGCGACCACCTGACCGTCGATGCGTCGGGCACCTATAACGATGACAGGCAGACGAGCTCGCCCTGCTTGGTGGACAATATCGCTGGGACCCCAGCGTTCGGAAAGTGCATCACGCAAGTCTTCCAGACCGGTGTCGGTCTGGTGCCGTTCCAGAACCCGTTCGGCGCCATCGGCGCCACTCCGCCGTTCTCGCCGAAATTCGAGGGCAACATCAGAGGCCGTTACGACTGGGACATCGGAGCCTACAAGGCCTTCGTTCAGGCGTCCGTCAGCTATACGGGCAGCATGTTCAACCAGCCATCGACCTACGCTTCCGGCTCTGGCGTGCTTATCCCGAACACGACCTTCCTGCGCTACCTCCAGCCGTCCTATGCGACGCTCGACGCCGCGATCGGGGTCAGCAACGACAAGTGGTCGATCCAGCTCTATGGCACGAACCTGACGGACTCCCGCGCCAGCACGTTCACGTCCTCGGCGCAGTTCATCAAGTCCGAGGTCCCGCTGCGGCCGCGGGTGATCGCGGTGAAGGTCGCCGCCCACTTCTGAGGGCGCCCATGTTAGGTTGACGTGGTTGGGCGGGCGGATACGCCCGCCCTGTCTTTCCGGGGCCTCATGCATTCGACCGTCGCCATCGCAGCTTCGTCCCCGGTCGAAAAGGAAGTTGGCCGGCTGCGGAGGTTGCAGAAGGACGGCCGCCATGAGGAGGCCTTGCGGGATGCGCGGTCGCTGCTGGGCGACTTGCCGGAAAACCGCGACCTGCTGCTGATCGCGGCCATCAGCCTGCGTCGCCTCATGCACATACCGGAGGCCCTGGCGATGCTCGAACGCCTCGAACGACTGCAACCGCGGTTCAGCCGCCTGCATGAGGAGCGCGGCCTTTGCCATGTCGCGCTGAAGGACGCGCCACGGGCGATCGACGCGCTGTTGCGCGCCGTCAACATCAACCCCGCGCTGCCGATGAGCTGGCGCATGCTGGAGGGCCTTTATCGCCTAACCGGAGACGACCAGAACGCATCGACGGCGGCCGCCCACGTGGCCACGCTGGGGCAACTCGCGCCGGAAGTGGTGACCGCGACCTCCCTGTTCTCCGACGGCGACCTGGCGGCGGCCGAGCAGATCATCCGCGCCTATGTCTTGCGGCATGGCGACGACCCCGAGGCGATGCGGCTGCTGGCCAGGATCGGCATGGCCCGCGACGTCCTCGATGACGCGGAACTGCTGCTCGAGGCCGTGCTGACCCTGGCGCCCGATTACCGGGCGGCCCGGTACGACTATGCCCAGACCCTGGTGCAGCGGCACAAGTATCCGGAAGCGCGCGAACAGATTCAGCAGCTGCTTGCGCTGGATGCGGCCAACGCGGGCTACCGCGAGCTTGCGGCAACGACCGCCGTCGGCCTGGGCGAGCACGACACGGCGATCGCCCTCTATCGCGACATGCTGGCCGACACGCCCGCATCCCCGGACGTCCACCTGTGGATCGCCCATGCGCTGAAGACTGTGGGCCGGGTTCCGGAGGCGATCGACGCCTACCGTGCGGCCGCAGGCGCCAGGCCCAATTTCGGCGACGCCTACTGGAGCCTGGCGAACCTGAAGACCTACAGGTTCACGGACGAGGAAATGGCTCGCATGCGCGCCGAGGAGGCGTCGCCGGCGACGCAGCTGGTGGACCGCTATCACCTGTGTTTCGCGCTGGGAAAGGCCCTGGAAGACCGGGACGAGACCGCCGAGTCCTGGCGCTATTACGAACGGGGCAACGCCCTGAAGCGTTCGGAGAGCCGCTACCGTCCCGAGATCATCGAGACCAACACACGCAAGCAGACCCAAGTCTGCACCCGGGACTTCTTCGAGCGCAGATCGGGCTGGGGCGTATCGCGGCCCGACGCGATCTTCATTCTCGGCCTGCCGCGCTCGGGATCCACCCTGCTCGAGCAGATCCTCGCCTCCCACTCCCAGGTGGAAGGCACGCAGGAGCTCGCGGACATCCAGAGGATCGTCCTGGAGACCCAGGGCCGGGACGCCGACCTGGACAATCCGCGGTATCCTGCGGCGCTGGAAGGCATGACCCGGGAGGACTTCGTCCGGCTTGGCGATAAGTACCTGGCGGACACGAGGGTCTACCGGACGGACAGGCCGTTCTTCATCGACAAGATGCCGAACAATTTCCGGCACGTCGGCCTGATCCACCTGATGCTTCCCAACGCGCGGATCATCGACGCCCGGCGCGAGCCGATGGCCTGCTGTTTCAGCAACCTGAAGCAGCTGTTCGCCCAAGGCCAGGAGTTCACCTACAGCGTCGAGGACATCGCGCGCTACTACCGAACCTACCTCGAGTTGATGCGGCACTGGGACGAGGCGCTGCCCGGGCGGGTATTGCGCGTCCACCACGAAGACGTGGTGAACGATCTTGAGGGCAGCGTCACACGGATGCTGGACTACTGCGGGCTCGAGTTCGAGCCTGCATGCATCGACTTCTACAAGACCGAACGCAGCGTGCGCACGCCCAGCTCCGAACAGGTCCGCCAGCCCATCTTCCGCGAAGGCCTGGACCAATGGAGGAAGTACGAGCCTTGGCTGGCGCCCCTCCAATCCGCCCTGGGCGATGCGCTGGCTCGATACCGCGGCTAGCGCGAAGGGTTGTCGCTGCGAAATGGCGCTCGGCCTTGGCGTCCTAGGATTGAACCACGAAAAACACGAAAAACACGAACGAGGCTGATGGCTGGCGCGCCGGCGGCGCGCTGTTGATCAGAATCTTTCAGCGGCTCCGCTGCGTTCGTGCTTTTCGTGTTTTTCGTGGTTCAGTGTTCCTCGATCACCGCCCCAGCGCCGGCCTGACGGCTGACGCCCGACTGTTCGCCGCGCGGGGCGTGGCCCTGGAAGTAGACGGCGGCGAGCGCCGTCAGGGCGGCGCCGATCAGGCTGATCGCGTAGGCGCTGAGGGTGAAGACCTGCAGCCAGTCCAGCTTGAACTCGCCGAAGTTGCGCCAGAGCAACAGCGCGAGGCTGCCGAGATAGCCGGAAGCGTCCGCCACATAGATCAGGAATCCGGCGGTCGCCACGCGGCCGCTGACCGCGATCAGGCGGTCGAACAGCATGGCGTTGAACGGGGTATAGGCCATGTAGAGCCCCGCGCCCGCGAGGATCATCCAGGGCAACGGGGAAAGCAGGTGCGCCTGAAACGCCAGCGTCGAGGCGCCGAGCAGCAGGAAGCCCGCGAACACGATCCCATGGATCACCATCAGCGCCCGCATGTTGTCGCGCACGGCCATCACCGCGCCCAGAGCCACCAGCGCAATGGCGGCGACGGGCAGTTCGCTCGCCGTGAAGATTCCAGCCTCCTTGCCGTAGCCGAGCGACTTCCAGATCTCGGCCGCGAAGTTGTCCCGAAAATCGCGGAACGCCGTCAGCAGGACGTAAGCGAGCACGAGCAGGACGACGCCGGGCGCATAGGCCCTCAGGAACGCTCCGCGCTCCGCCCCGCTCATCGGCGCGCGCTTCACCCGCTCGGCCTCGTCCTCGGCGTCCGGCGGCGGCAACTGGCCGAGCAGCCACACCGAGGCGAACAGCAACGGGAAGAACACCGCGCCCGTGGCCGCCGGCATCCAGAACGGCGTGACGTGGGCGGTCTGCATCAGCCACGCCCCCACCGATTTCACCACGCCGGAGGAGAGGATGAAGCTGGCGCAGAGGATGGCGCCGAGCACCTCTGTGACCCGGCGGCCTTCCATGTAGCCGAACACCAGGCCCCAGATCATGCCGAGCGGCAGGCCGTTGAAGAACAGCGCCGCGACGTTCCACGGCGCCGGAACCAGGGCGAAAGCGATCAGCGCCAGCCACGCGGCGCCGATCAGCGCCAGGATGGCGCCGCCGCGGCGCGCGGGGTCGATCTCGGAGATCACCTTGACGCCGATCAGCTTGGAGAGGGCGTAACCGGCCGCCTGGGCGATGACGAGGGCGATCTTGTAGTCGAGCGCGAAGCCCCACCCCGGAACCAGCTCGAAAGTGGCCGCCGTGAACGGCTTGCGGAAGGCGTACATGGAGAAGTAGGCGCAGAACCCCGCCAGCCCCGCCACGATGGTGAAGACGACCGGACCGGCTTCCGCCAGCCTTCGCCGAAGCCTGCCCTCCACCACATTCCCCAAGTCAGGCCCCAAGTCGGGCTCAGTCTGATGCGCCGGCGGAATGTCTAAACGCGCTCTGTAGCAGTTCGGTGACGCCGCATTTCGCCATGCGGATGGGCGCTCGAACTGCACGCTGTCGAACTGTCACGTGCGGGTGCTAGGTTTCCGCTCTCACCCCTGGAGCGCCATGCCAGCCGACCGTTCGTTCGACCTCGCTGTCATCGGTGCGGGCATTGTCGGGCTGGGGTGCGCTCTGGCGGCGGCGAAGCTCGGCAAGCGGGTGGTGGTGATCGACCGGGACGCGCAGGCCAACGGCGCCTCGGTGCGCAACTTCGGCTTCATAACCGTGACCGGCCAGGAACGCGGCGGCATGTGGCGGCGGGCCCGGCGCAGCTGCGAGATTTGGGCCGAGGTCGCGGCCGAAGCGGACGTCCCCATCGTGCATCGCGGGCTGCTGCTGACCGCCCGGCGGCCCGAATCGGTCGCCGTGTTGGAGGCATTCCTGCGGACCGACATGGCCGACGGGTGCCGCCTTCTGGACGCCGCCGACGTGAGCCGCGACCACCCGGAGGCGGCCACGTCCCAGCTGCTGGCCGCCCTTTGGAGCCCGCACGAGCTGCGGGTGGAGTCGCGGCAGGCGATTCCCCGCCTTGCGGCCTGGCTCGAAGCACGCCACGGCGTGACGATCCTGCGCGAGACCGCGGCGCTGACGGTGGAGACCTCGAAGGTCGTCACCACCCGAGGCGCGATAGAAGCCGAGGCGATCGCCGTCTGCCCGGGCGATGATCTCTTCAGCCTGTTCGCCGAGCGGATCGCCGCCCATGGCGTGACGCGCTGCAAGCTGCAGATGCTGCGGCTGGCCGATCCCGGTTTTCGCCTGTCCGCCGGCGTGATGTCGGACCTCGGGCTGGCCCGCTACGCGGGATATGCGGACTTGCCCGAGGCCCAAGCGCTGCGCGCCCGGCTGCAGGTCGAGCAGGGCCGCCATCTGGAGCACGGCGTCCACCTGATCGTCGTGCAGAGCGCCGACGGCAGTCTGGTGGTGGGCGACAGCCATCACTATGCGCCGACCCCCGACCCGTTTGCCCACGAGGCCGTCGACCGATTGATCCTGGACGAGTTCGAGGCTGTGTTCGGCCGCGATGCGCCGCCCGTGGTGGAACGCTGGACCGGGACCTACGCGTGGGCGCCCGATCGAAGCGTCGTCATCGACACGCCGGCGCCTGGCGTGCGGCTGGTCATGGTGACGACCGGGGCCGGGGCGTCTACCGGCTTCGCCCTGGGGGAAGAGGTGGCGGCGGATCTTTTTGGTGGAGCCAATGCATGACTGACACGGGCCTCAGTGCTTTCGATCTGGTGATCTTCGACTGGGCCGGCACGATGGTCGACTTCGGATGCCGCGCCCCGGTGACGGCGCTGATCGAAGCTTTCTCGCGCCGAGGCGTGCGGCTGGACGAGCCGACGGTGCGCGCGGACATGGGCAAGGCCAAGTCCGACCATGTGCGGGCGCTGCTGGCCCGGCCTGAAGTCAGGACGGCATGGGCGGCCGCCACCGGCGCCGCGCCGCGCGAGGCCGATGTGGCGGCGCTGATGGAGGACCTCGGCCCGCTGATGCGCGAGGCGGCGGCCCAAGCGTCCGAACTGATCCCCGGCGCGGCTGACACCGTCGCCGCGCTGCGGGCGGCGGGGCTCAAGGTGGGCTCCTCCACCGGCTACACCCGCGAGATGATGGCGCCGGTGCTGGCCAGGGCCGCCGAGCAGGGTTACGCGCCCGACCACCTGGTCTGCGCCGGCGAAACACCTCAGGGGCGACCGTCGCCGCTGATGATCTACAAGGCCTGCGCGGAATTGGGCGTCTGGCCGCTTTCGCGCGTGGTGAAGGTCGACGACGCGGAGGCCGGAATCGCCGAGGGCCGCGCCGCGGGCTGTTTCACGGTCGGCGTCTCGGCTTCCGGCAACGGGATCGGCCTGTCGCGGACCGCGCTCGACGCTCTGGATCCCGCCGAGCGCGCCACGCGCCTGGCGATCGCGGAGGCCGGCCTGAAGGGAGCCGGCGCGCACATGGTCATCGAAACCGTCGCCGACCTGATCGGCGCGCTCGGCCGTGAACAAGCCGGCCGCCCGACCTAACCGACCCGCCAGGCGCCCTGCGCCGCCGTCACCACCTCGAAGCCCGCGCCGATCGCCTCGTCAGCCAGGCGCGCCAGGGCGGCTGGGCTGCAGCCCCAGGGCGACGGGCGATCGGCCACATCGTGGGTGTAGAGGATCAGCCAAGCCGGGCGGCCGGCGGCGCGGCGCAGCCAGCGCCGGGCCAGGGCCTCTCCGTGGTCGCCCTCTATGCCCACGGCCGGCGCCTGGTTGAGGTCCGCGCCCCGGGTGATGAGGCCGCGGTGCAGCGCGCGCAGCAGGGAGAACCGGCCGGCCAGGGCGGCCTTGGCGGGCGCCGCCACGTCGCCGTAGGGATAGGCGAAGGTGGTCGGGCGGCTGACGCCCCAGGCCGCCAGGGTCCGTTCGTTGCGGGCCACGTCCTCGATCACCAGCGCCGCATGGGCCTGGCCGCAGTCGAGGTGCGAGAACGTATGGCAGCCGATCTCGTGGCCGGCGGCGTGCAGACGCCGCACCTCGTCGCGCCCGGCAGTGCGGCCGGCGGGGCCGTCGCGGCCGGCGAGGTCGCCGGCGATGAAGAAGGTTCCGCGCAGGCCGCGCGCCTCGAGGACCGCCGCTCCCGCATCGGCAGCGCTGACCGGCGCATCGTCGAAACAGAATGAGACCATCGACCGGGCGGGCGCGCGCGCCGGCTTGCGATGAGCCAGGCGCACCGCGCGCCGCCGCAGCTTGCCGCGCCAGGTGCGGTCGGGCTCATAGACCTCGAAGGCGCCGCTCATACGGCCTCCGCATAGAGCGCCGCGCGGTAGAGGCGCATGGAAAACGCCCGCAGGTTGATCGGCGCGGAGTCGGCCAGGGCCGCGGCCTTCAGCAGCGGCCGCCACAGCCGCCGCAGCGGCGCGCGCTTCAGGAACCGGGCGGCTTTGTAGCTCGGATAGGCGCTGACGATATCCAGGTGGGCGGCGACCACCCGGGCGAAGTTGGCGGCGGACTGTTCGTACTTGCGGGCGATCGCCGGCGCGGAATCCAGGCCCAGATGCGTGGCGGAATTGTCGATATGAACGATCGGCCAGCGGCGGGAGACGCGCATGGCCCATTCCACGTCCTCCCAGCCCCAGCCGCTGAAGGATTCGTCGAAACGCTCGGCGTCGAACACATCGCGGCGGATCAGCAGGTTGGAGGTGAACACGTATTTCTCCGGCGCGAGCCGGCGCCGGGCGGCGGGCAGGCAGTCGGTCCTCAGCGCCATGGCGCGGTGCAGGGCGTGCGCGGCGTCCGGCGCGGCGTGACGCATCGAGAAACCGCCAAAAGCCACGGCCGGGTTGTCGCGCCGGACGAGATCCAGCCAGGCCGCGAGGAAGACGTCGGCGTCGGGCAGCATGTCGGCGTCGAGGCACAGCAGGTGGCCGCCCCGGGCGTTCGCGGCGAGGCGGTTGCGGCCGCGGGCGCGTCCCTCGTTGGCGGTCAGTCGAATGAACCGGGCGGGCGCCTGCATGGCCATGACCGCGCGCTCCACCGACCACGCCAGTTCCGCGTCGCCGGAGCCGTCGTCGAGCACCAGGAGTTCGACCTCGCCGCCGTCGCGGTCGAGGGCCGCCACCAGGCGCGCCGGGTCGTCGCCGTGGAACGGGATCAGCACAGAAAGACGCGGCGTGGCGGCGGCCCAGGCGGCGTTGTCGATGATCTTCGCCCGCGTCATGCCGTGGCCCTCGCTCGCAGCATGGCCAGGGCCTCCACGGCCTTGCCGCGCAGGCCGCCGACGTTCAGCGCGCCGGCCAGTACGGCGTAGACCGCCGCGCCGGCCAGGGCCTTCACGCCAAGCTCGAGCGCGCCGCCGGGCGAGGGCAGGGCGGCCACCGCCAGTCCCATCGCCGCCGTGGCAAGGCCGGCGCGGGCGATGTCCCCCAGCGGGATCGGCAGTCGCACGGCGAAGCGGCCGAGGCCGAACGACGCGACGGCGCCGAGGCCATAGCTGGCGGTGGTCGCCCACATTGCCCCCTGCAGGCCGAAGCGCGGGATCAGGGCGACGCACAGGGCCACATTGGCCGCCGCCGGGATCGACATGGCCGCCAGCAGCAGGCCGGTGCGGCGGGCCAGGGTGAAGGCCTGGTGCAGATAGTAGGTGGTCACGCCGGCGAAGAAGGCGCTGGCGGCGATCCAGGGCGTCACGGACGCCGCCCCCGCGCGCAGGCCGGGCCCGACCAGAACGTCGGCGAGAGGTCGCGCCACCAGAGCCAGTCCCGCGGCGGCAGGCAGGGCCAGCGCGATCATCAGGCCGGCCTGTTCCCGCGCCGCGCGTTGCACGGCCACCAGGCCCCCGCGCTCCAGGGCGACGATCAGGGCAGGACCGCCGGCCGCGCCCAGCCAGATGAACATCACGTCGAGCGTGCGGTTCGCGAGGCTGTAGCCGGCGTGATAGACGCCCACCGCCGCCTCATTGAGATAGGCGGCCAGCAGGAACCGGTCCGTGGTGGCCAGCGCCAGGGCCAGGATCAGCGACAGCGACACCGGCAGTCCGTAGGTGAAGTAGGACCGGGCCCGCGCCGGCTCGAAGCTCCCGCCGCGTCCGCGCTTGAGTTCCCCCGGCAGGATGAAAACCAGGCATGCCGCGGCCGCTGCGCCCATGCCGGCGATCGGTCCGGCTCCGCCGAGACCGGCGAGGATCAGTCCGGCGCCTATGGCGAAGCCGGCGAGGCTCTGGGCCATGTCGAGCAAAGCCGCGCCCTTGACGTCCCCGGCCGCGCGGCGGCGCTCCTGGGCCAGCTTGGCGAGGCTGCGCGCCAGTGTCGCCGCGAGGCCCGCCGCCACCGCCAGCTTGACCGGCGCATCGGTGGGCCAGGCCCACAGGATCAGGCCCGCCACTGCCGGAAGCGCCAGCGCCGCCGCCAGCCAGCACCGATAGAGGGTGGTGAAATGCCCTGGCAGCCGCCCGCCTTCGGCCTCCGGCGCATGGAACCGCGCCATGGCGGCTTCCATCCAGGTGAAGATCAAGGTGTGGGCGAGGCTCGTGGCGGAAAACGCCAGGGCGTAGACGCCGTATTGCTCGGGGCTGAGCAGGCGCGTGAAGGTGACGATGGCCAGCAGCCCGACCACCGCCTGCACGATATTCATCGGCAGATAGCCCACCACGCCGCGCCAGAACATCAGCGCACCGCGCCCCGGTCGCCCAACATGCGCGGGATGGTCATCAGCATGATGTAGAGGTCGAGCCACAGCGACTGGCGTTCGATGTATTCGGTGTCCAAGGCGACGCGGCGGCGCACGAGGTCGGGGGTGTCCACGGGCCCGCGCGAGCCGTTGATCGCCGCCCAGCCCGTGATGCCAGGCTTCAGCCGGTGGCGGTGCGCATAGCCGGCCACCAGCTTGGCGCTTTCCGTCGAGCCGGTCTTCATCCCGACGGCATGCGGCCGCGGTCCCACGAGCGACATCTCGCCGGCCAGCACATTGAGGAGCTGCGGCAGTTCATCGAGGCTCGTCCTGCGGATGAACCGGCCGACCCGCGTGACGCGCGGATCGTCCGCCGTCACCTGCCGCACGCCGGCGACATCAGCCTGGTCGTGCCGCATCGAGCGGAACTTCCAGACCAGGATCTGCTCGTTGTTGAACCCGTGACGCCGCTGCCGGAAGGTCACCGGACCTGGGCTGTCCAGCTTGATGGCGACGGCCACGGCCAGCATCAGCGGCGCGCCGGCGATCAGGGCCAGGGTCCCGACAACGAGATCCTCAGCGCGCTTGACCAATGCCTTGCGCTCGTCGCCCGGCGTTCCGGATACCGGCGCCAGCGACGCGTCGGCGATGCGCGAGAGCGCGGCGGCCCGGCCGGCCGCGCCCTGGTCGACGAACAGCATGATGTCGTTGGGCAGGACGCTGAGCCGCTCCACCAGTTGACGCACCCGCGCCTGCGCCAGCGACGACACAGCGATCACCACGTGGTCCACGTAGGGGATGATGCGGTGGCTCAGCAGGTCTGTCGTGTCGCCCAGCACCGGCACGCCCGCGACCTCGGAGGGGTTGCGTGCGGCCCGGTCGTCGAACACGCCCAGCACGGCGACCTCGCGGCTGTTGAGCGCCGCGGTGATCAGCCACTCGGCATTGGGCGTCGCGCCGACGACGACGATGTTGGGGGTCAGCCGCCCCAGGCCGCGCCAGCGCCGCACCGTGGCCCACCAGACGATGTGCAGCGCATAGAGGGTCGAGAAACCGCCGAAGAACCAGAAGCCGAGGCTCTCCACCGGCACGTCCATGGGTCGAAAACCGACCACCAGCATGCCCAGCAACAGGCTCGAAACGCCGAAAGCGGCCGACACGCGCACCAGGTGCCGCGCCAGTCCCTCCGCCTGGCCGAGACCGTAGGACCGTGTGACCGCGAGGCTCCAGGCGAGGATCAGTCCGGCCAGGGCGAAGGGACTGAGGACGCCGAGGCTGAGCGGCGCATCCATGCGCAGCGCGCTCACCGCGCCCGCGATCAGCGCGAGCATGGCTATCGCCGCAACGTCGCCGATGCGGAAGATCATGCCCAGGGTCCAGCCGCGCAGGCGCGAGCGGGTCGGCGCCAGTGCAATCGGCCGCAGAGGACCGCGGCGCTCGCGAGCCGCCGGGGACGCCGTCTGCGCGCGCGGGCCGGTCCCGGCGGCGGACTCGGCCGCACGCGAGACCTGGGCCGGCGTCTCGCGCTGGGACGGTTCAGAGTGACGCTGCAGAGCCAGAGGCATGATGACCGGCGGGCGAGCAAATCTCGGGCCGCCAACGGACCGCGCGAAGCCATGTATCCAGAGGCTTCCGTCGCCCGTCTGCCTTATGATGAACGCGCCGCGCGATCAGGTTCATGCGCGGTTCGGCGCATCGCGGCCGCGCCTGGCCGGGAGCGGGGCGCCGCGCCGGCGGTCAGTCCTCGAGCAGCTCGTTCATGTGCTCGATCGCCTCGAGGAACTCCTCCTTGAATTCCTGCACCACCTGACCGGCGGAGCGGACCGAGTCGATCAGGCCCACACCTTGGCCGACGAAGTAGGTCACCATATCCCGGGCCTTCTCGTTGCCGGCGGCGGCCGAGCGCTCGACGGAGCGCAGGGCGTTCTCGCTGACCAGGCTCATCAGCGGCATGGGGAGTGCGCCGGGGCTCTCCGGGCTGCGCTCCCAGGCCTCGGTCCAGGCCGAGCGGAGCTGGCGGGCCGGCTTGCCGGTGCGGCTCTTCACCCGCACGGCGTCCCGGGACGAGGCCTCGATCATCTTCTGGCGGAAGATCTCGCTGGTCTCGCTCTCCATGGTGGCCAGCCAGACCGACCCGGTCCAGACGCCGGCCGCGCCCATGGCCATGCACGCGGCCATCTGGCGGCCGTTCATGATGCCCCCGGCCGCCAGCACCGGCACGTCGCGGATCGGCTTGATGGCCTTCAGCACCTCCGGCACCAGCACCATGGTGGTGACCTCGCCGCAGTGGCCGCCGGCTTCGGTGCCCTGCACCACCAGGATGTCGACCCCGGCGTTGACCTGGCGGATGGCGTGCTCCTTGGCGCCCACCAGGGCGGCGACTGGGACCCCGTGGCGCTTGCCCATCTCGATCATCGCCGGCGGCGGCACGCCCAGGGCGTTGGCGATCAGCTTGATCGGATGATCGAAGGCGGCCTCGAGCACGCGCAGGGCGTTCTCCGGATCGAAGGGCTGCGGCCGGTCGTCCGAGACCTCCACCTCGGCGAGCTGCACGCCGGCCTTTTCCAGCAGATCCGCGGCGAACTGGCGATGCTGCGGCGGCACGCGGCGCTTCAGGCTGTTGTAGGTGACGCCCACCTCGCCGGCGGTGGCCATGTTCTCCGGCACCAGCACGTCGAGGCCGTAAGGCCTGCCGTCCACGTGCTCGTCGATCCACTTCAGCTCGTGGTGGACGCTCTCCGGTGAGTGCCCCGTAGCGCCCAGCACGCCGAAGCCGCCGGCGCGGGACACCGCCGCCACCACGTCGCGGCAGTGGCTGAAGGCGAACAGCGGGAACTCGATGCCCAGCATGTCGCAGATAGGAGACTTCATGGCCGCGTCCTCCAGGGTGTTTCCCCCACCCTAGGCCCCTGACGCGCCGTAAGAGAAGCGCCGTCGCCGTCGCCGCCTAGCGAAGCGTCAGCACCGCCAGGGATCCAAGCCCCGCGAGGGCGCAATAGATGGCGAAGGGGTCGAAGCCGCGCACCTCCTGCACCTTGAACCACCGCATCAGCGCCGCGACGCTGATCAGGGCCGTGACGCCGGCCACCACGCCGGCCAGGATCGCCACCGAACTGAATCCCTGGCCGTGCCTGATCAGCTTCGGCCCCTCCAGCACCACGGCGCCCATGATGATCGGGGTGGCGGTGAGGAAGGAGAAGCGCGCCGCGTCCTCGTGATTCAGGCCGGTCAGGTAGCCGCCGGCCATGGTCGCGCCTGATCGCGACATGCCGGGGATCAAGGCGAGGCACTGCCACAGGCCGATGATCACCGCGTCTCGCCAGCGCAGTTCGGCCAGCGGCCGCGTCACGCTGCGCTTCAGGCGCTCGGCGGCGAACAGCATCACGCCGTTGACGATCAGGAACACCGCCGCGATGGTCGGTGCGCCGAAGCCGCGCCTCAGCGTCTTCTCCAGGAAGAATCCGATCAGCACCGCGGGGATGGTGGCGACCACCACGCGCCAGAACAGCCTGCGGTCCGCTGCGCCGGCCGGATTGCGGAACGCCAGCACCGAGCCCGCGAAGGACAGCCAGTCGCGCCAGAAATAGCCAAGCAGGGCCACGGCCGTGCCCAGGTGCATTACCGCGAGGAAGGGCAGGAAGCCCTCCGCGTTCTCGTCCACGGCCCAGTGAAGCAGGGCAGGGACCAGCACGGCGTGGCCGAGGCTGGAAATCGGGAAGAGCTCGGTGACGCCCTGCAGCACCGCCATGACGATGGCCTGGAGTAGGGTCATGCGTGGGTCCTTCCATGCATCGGCGGCTGGCTGAGCCGGCCATGATCCAAAACAAACCGTGTCGGCCCGCGCCGTGATCTACGTCGGGGCCTTGCGGCGTCGTGCGCGGCCTGGCCGCGCTTGACCCGGCGGCCGGGCTGTGGCGAAGGGTAGCTGCTGTTGATAATCATTCGCGACAAGGCCACCGGATCCTGACATGGCGAGCGGCGTGCTGAGTGTTCCACTGAATCGCCGTCTCTTGGCCACCCTTGGGCCGGGGATTTTGGTGATGCTGGCCGACACCGACGCCGGCAGCATCATCACCGCCGCCCAGAGCGGCGCGCAATGGGGCTACAAGCTTCTCGCCCTGCAGATCCTGCTGATTCCGATCCTGTTCGTGGTGCAGGAGCTGACCCTTCGGCTTGGCCTGGTCACCGGACGCGGCCATGGGGAACTGATCCGCGACACCTTCGGCCGCGGCTGGGCCTGGTTCTCGGTGGGAACCCTGATGCTGGCCTGCGTCGGGGC
Organism: Caulobacterales bacterium; assembly: GCA_044445825.1. Classification (GTDB taxonomy): domain Bacteria; phylum Pseudomonadota; class Alphaproteobacteria; order Caulobacterales; family Caulobacteraceae; genus Acaudatibacter. Next base: position 51,412 of record JBIOEG010000004.1, on the reverse strand, counting down.
GATCGTCACCCAACTCTCCGGCCTGGCCGGCGTCGCGACCCTGTTCCACATTCCGGTTCCGCTCATGCTGGCGGTGGTGGTGACGGCGATCATCGTCATGGTGTGGACGGGCAGCTACCGTTCGGTGGAGCGGATCGCCATCGTCTTCGGCCTGTTCGAACTGGCCTTCGTGGCGGTGGCGTGGCGCTCCGGCCCGAACATGGCGGAGGTCGCGACCCAGCTTCGCCAGGCCCCGCTGGCCGACCCCAAATACCTCTATCTGGTGGCGGCCAACCTCGGAGCCGTGATCATGCCGTGGATGATCTTCTACCAGCAGTCGGCGGTGCTGGACAAAGGTCTCACGCCCAAAGATCTGAAGATCGCGCGCTGGGACACCGCCATCGGCGCGGTGGTCACCCAGCTGATCATGGCCTCGGTGCTGATCGCCGTGGCCGCGACCATCGGCAAGACCCGTCCCGACACGCCGCTGAACGACGTCCCGCAGATCGGCAACGCCCTGATCTCCTTCCTGGGAAGCACGGTGGGTCGCGTGGTGTTCGCCGCGGGCATGGCGGGCGCGGCGCTAGTGGCCACCATTGTGGTTTGCCTCACCGCCGCCTGGGGGATTGGCGAAGTGGCCGGCTACAAGCGATCGCTGGAGGACCACCCGCGCGAGGCGCCCTGGTTCTACGGCATTTTCTCGGTGTGCCTGGTCGCCGGGGCCTTGTTGGTGGCCTCAGGCGTCAATCTAGTGGACCTGTCGGTGGCGGTGGAGGTGATGAACGCCCTGCTGTTGCCGATCGTTCTGGGCTTTCTATACCTGCTGGCCATCAAGACCCTGCCGGCGCCCTATCGCCTGCGCGGCGCCTACAGGTGGATCGTCGGCGCCGTGGTGGCGCTCACGGCGGGCTTTGGCTTCTACGCCGGCATCGCCGGGGCGCTGGGCGGGTCGTGACGCGCCAGTATCGATGCATTAACGGCCCCACGCCTAAGCTTTGGCCTCGTATTGAAATGGGACCTGCACGACGACCGCGGGACCCGCGAACTTCGAGGGCCGACCCGGCATGCCCGTTCAGTACCGGTTCCTGATGCTCAATCCCGCCATGCGCGTGGTCCAGGACATCACCTTGCTCTGCCTGCGCGACGCCGACGCCCTGGTGATCGCCGAGGGCATCGCGGGGGTGAACAGCGTCGAGGTGTGGGACAACCGACGTCTGGTGGGCTTCGTGCAGTCCGCCGAAGAGCGTCGCGCCGTTCGGGCCGCCTAAAACGTCCTTTCGGCGGCGCGCGGCCGAAAAAAATCGCTGCGCTGGGCGAGTTCATCGACATAAGCTTCGCCGGTGAAGGTCGGGGAGTGTTCGCCGTGTCCGTCAGCCGACGAACTGTCGCTCACCGATGCGCGCGCGGCGCGGTCGGCGGAGCCCAGGGCGCATGAGTCCGCGGCGGGGCCGGTTCTCGCTCAACGCCGCGTGGGCCATCCCCGCCTTCGCCGTCCTCACCCTTGCGCTCGGCGTCTCCGGCTGGCTGGCGTACGGCTATCGCATCGACGAGGCCGCCTATCGCGGCGTGGCCTTGTTCGATGTCGCCAACGACTACTACCGCAACCCACCCGGAAGCACCGACCTGCGGTTCCTGGTCGCCCGGTGGACGGCCCTGATTGCGATGTTCGGCGCCGCCATCTTCGCCATCGGCGCCGTGCTGCGCGAGCGCGGGGTGCTGGCCATGGCCCGCATGCTTCGCCAGGAGGTGATCGTCATCGGCGGCGAGGGTATCGCCACCAAGGCCTTCGAGGCGGCCCGGCGCGGTGGAGGCGCCGTCGTCTGGACCCGCAAAGGCCGCAAGAGCACGGTGTGGATTGGGGCGTCGAGCCTGGGGGTCGGCTCGCTGCGCTCCATCGCCTTGCCCTGGCCGCCGGACGATCGCGCGACCACCGTCGCCGCCTACGCCGGGGCGGCTGACCACATCCTGCTGGCCCAGGACGACGACGCCGGGGCCCTGGTTCTGGCGCGCGCCGCCCGCGCGGCCGCGCCGACGGCGTTCATCACCTTGCTGCTGCGAGATGTGCGCCTGGCCGAGGACGCCGCGGCCACCTTCAACGAGCCCCGCACCCGGGTGCTTTCGGTGGCCGGGGTTTCCGCTCGGGCTCTGACCATCGCCCATCCGCCGTTCCTCATCGCCAGGCAGGCCCGCCACGCGCGCATCCACGCCCTGATCGTCGGCTTCGGTCAGACCGGCGAGGCGATCGCCCGAGACCTGATCGTCAACTGCCGGACCACCTACCTGGGCCGGCCCCGGATTACGGTCATAGACCCCAACGCCAAGGCGCTGGAGGGCGTCATCCGGGTCCGCGCGCCGGAGATCGACGACTGCGCCGAGTTCTCATTCATCGAGGGCGTGATCGGCACGCACGGGGTTTCGCCAAAGGCCGCCGAACTGGGCAGGGAAATCGGTGAGGCCGGCCCCGTCACCGCGGCCTATGTCTGCCTGGCCGTGGACTCCGAAGCGCTCAGCGCCGCCGGCATGCTGCAGTCGCTGTTGCGCGCGGTGGGCGTCGCCGAGCCGCCGATCTTCGTGCGCCTGCGCGACGTCGGCACGCTGTCGCACGAGTCTCTGGCGCCGCGCGGCCTGAACGCGCTGATCCCCTTCGGTGATCTGGACTCAGTGATCCGAGCCAGCGAGTTCCTGTCCAATGCGCCGGACAGCGCCGCCCGGGCCTTCAGCGCAGCCTACCGCGCCACCCTGCCGCCCGAGAGGCTGAACGACCCCGCCAATCGTTCCGCACGCCCGTGGGACGAGCTCGACGAGTCCTTCCGCCAGAACAATCGCGACGCGGTGGCTCACATTCCGGCGAAACTGGCCAGTGCCGGCGTCGATCCCACCCTATGGATGGGCGTGGCCGGCCCGCCGAAGCTGGGCCTCGGATATTGCCTGTTCGCCGACGAGGCTGCTCTGGAGAAACTCGCCGAGCTGGAACACGAGCGATGGTGCGCTCAGCGGCGGATGGAAGGCTGGCGGCATGCAGACCGTCCGTCCAAGGATGAATTGATGCGGCTGCATCCAGATCTGGTGGACTATGGCCGCCTCAACGATCAGACGAAGGAATATGACAGGGCGGTTGTGCGCGAGACGCAGCTGATATGCTGGGGACCACCGTCCTGACCATCGAATGCGGCGGCGAACCGCACATGTAACAATTCATAACGCTGGTTTCTCGGCTGACCCGGCCGGGCTACAGTCGGCAATGCATCGAAGCTGAATTGGTTCGCGCTGGCGTGCTGGAGGAGGAGTCATGAGTTGGCTTTCGTGTGGCTTCGACCGTCTCGCGACGAGCGTCGGGTTGGCGCGCCGGGCGCGGCAGCCCCGGGCGTGGCCGCTGGTCGCCGCCGCACTGACTGCGGCGATGGTCGCCCCGACGCTGGCGCGCGCCGCTCCGGCCGCCGCTGACACGCTCTGGGTGGCGACCTGGGAAGCCAGCCCGGAGCCGCAGCGCGCGCCACTGATCGCGCTCACCGGACAGACGGTGCGCCAGGTCGCCCGGGTGAGTTTGGGCGGTCGCTATCTGCGTGTGCGGCTCAGCAACGAGTTCGGCGATCGACCGCTCACCATCGGCGCCGCGCACATGGCCTTGGCGGCCGGCGCGGGCTCGGCGACCCAGCCGGGCACCGATCGGGCGCTGACGTTTGGCGGCAGCGCCGGGATCACCATCCCGACCGGCGCGAGGGTGCTCAGCGATCCGGTGTTGATCAACGCGCCGCCCCTGTCGAACGTCTCCGTCAGCGTCTACTTCCCGGCTGCGGTCGGCGCTGTCACCGAGGACTACTTCGCCTTGGCGACCGGCTACATGGCGCCCGGCGACGCGACCGCCGCGCCCGAACTCCCGGGCGCCGCCACGATCGCCAAGCGCGTCGTCCTCACGGGCATCGACGTTTCGGCGCCGGCGAAAACTCAGGTCGTCGTCGCCTTGGGGGATCAGCTCACCGGCGGCTACGGATCGACCGTCGACGCGAACCACCGCTGGACCGATCGGCTGGCCGAACGCCTGGCCGCGCGCAAGGGCGCACCGTCCCCGCTTGGCGTGGTCAACGCCGGGATCGGAGGCAACCGCCTGCTGCACGACTTCTTCGGGCCGAACGCCCTGTCGCGCTTCGACCGCGACGTGCTGTCTCAACCCAACGTGGGCTATCTGATCGTGCTGTTGGGGATCAACGACTTCGGCTTTCCCGGCGGGCGCGATCTCGCGGCGGAAGATGTGAGCGCCGACGACGTCATCGCCGGCTATCGCCAGATCATCCAGCGGGCGCACAGCTACGGCATCAAGGTGTTCATGGCGACCCTGCCGCCGTTCGGTCCGATCCCGGAACGGCCGGGCTATTACAGCGACGCCTCGGAGGCCAAGCGCCAGGCCGTCAACCAATGGATCCGCGCGAACGTCCACAAGGAATTCGAGGACGTCATCGACTTCGAGGCGGCCGTGCGCGATCCGAGGACCGGCATTCGCCTGCGTGCGGCCTACGACAGCGGCGACCACCTGGATCCCAACGATGCGGGCTATCAGGCCATGGCGAATGCGGTCGAGTTCAGGCTGTTCGAGAAGTAACGGCGGCGAGCGTCGACATCGGGTCGATCAGTAAGGCACTTCGGCCCGCTGCGGCTGGCTGTGCGTCGCGTAGGACCGATGCGCATGCGGCTTGGCGACCGGGGGAGCGTTGGGGTCGGCGATGGTGTTCCCCGCGGCGTTGAGTTGCTCCGGCGCCGCGGTGTCGCTCGCCGAGGCCGTCGTGAAGACGGCGGGCGGCGGCGCGGCCGATGGTGCGGTCGCAGCGGCGAGCGGCTTGGCCGTGGGCGCGACGCTCGCCTGGGCAATCGGCTTCTTGCCGATCAGGTTCGGGACGACCAGGCCCAGTCCGGCCACCAACAGGAGCGCCGCGGCGATCGCGGCGAACAGGCCGACCCGGCTCTTCGGCCGCGCCGCGGCGTCGGCCGGTGCGCTCGCCACGGGCCTCGACGGCGCCGCCGGCTTTGCCGGTTCGATCTTGGACGTCCTGGCCACCGGCGCAGGCGCGGGTTTGGCGGCCACGGGTTCTGGCGTAGCTGCAGGCGACGGTTGGCGGGCCGCGACGGGCTCCGGCGCAGCGGTTGGCGGAGGCTTCGGCGACTCTGCAGGCGGCGTCAGGGCGGCCAGGACGGGAGGGGTGGCGACGGCCGCTTCGGACGGCGCGGCGGCCTCGACGAGCGGCGGGGGGGCCGCGACCTCTACCGGCTCGGGCGGCATGGCATTGCCGATGCGCACGCTCAGCTGATTGATCGCCGCTTCCCAGTCGGCGAAGAAGTCGATCCACTGGCGGGTGGCGAACTCGTAGGCGAAAGCTTCGTTGGGCGTGACGTCTTCCACCCTCAGCGGCACGACGATCAGCTTTTGCTGGCTGGCCAGCGCCAGTTCCTTCGACATCTCTTCCGAGGAGTTGGAATTGGAGGTGAACACCAGCAGCATCATCTTGGCGCTGCGGATCGCCCGCACGATGGCGATCTGGAAGTTCTCGCCGGGCTCGATGTCGCGGGTGGCGATCCAGCACTTGAAGCCGCGACTTTCCAGCGCCGCGCACAGGGTCGTCGCGACCTTGCGATCCTCTCTGGCGTGGCTGATGAAGATGTTCGCGCTCATGGCGAGCCGTCGTCCTCCGCCGGTCTCGGTCTTCGGGCGGCGCAGTTAAGCGGCGCCCCGGCCCAGGTGGCAAGCTGTAATATACCGCGCTCGCGGCGTTAAGCTAACAGCGATCACTCACAAATCGGCGCCCGGGTGCCTATGCCGCGAGTCCCTGCCACATCGCAACCGCCAGGCCGAACGCGCGCATGTCGCCAGTCGTGGTGGGCGCCATCTTGTTCATGACGTAGCCAAACGTGGTGTGGGCGTCCATGTCGATGATGATCAGCGATCCGCCGTAGCCGCCCCAGTAGATGGTGTTGGGGTTGGGTAGTGGCAGTCCCTCGCCGGGAAGCCCGAAACCCATTCCGAAACGCGCCGGCACGCCGAGGATCAGGTCCGGGCCCTCGATCTGCACCTCGAGCGCCTTGCGGCAGCCGGCCTCCGACATGATCCGCTTGCCGTTCGCCACGCCGCCATTGGCCAGGATCACGTGGACCTGCGCCACCGACCGGGCGTTGCCATGCCCGCCGCCGGCGGGGATTTCCGCGGCCCGCCAGGCCCGGGTGCGGGTGTCCAGGGGATTGATCGGCGGGTTTTGCGACATGTTGGCGGTCAGTTCGCTCTGCGGGCCGTCGCCGATGCCGCCGCCCGGCGGGGGTGGGATCAGGTCGGCGACCCTTGCGTCCTCCGACGCCGGCAGGCCGATGTGAAAGTCGGCGCCGAGGGGCTCGGCGATCTCCTGGCGGAACACTGTCCCCAGCGACCGGCCGGTGATCCGCCGCACCACTTCGCCCACCAGATAGCCTTGCGTAAGGGCATGGTAGCCGACGGCGGTTCCGGGCTCCCAGTAGGGGGCCTGGGCCGCGAGCAGGGCCGTGGCCTTGTCCCAATCGTAGAGGTCCTGGAGGTTGATCTTCTCCTTCCAGCCTGAGAGCCCGGCCGAATGGCTCATCAAGTGGCTGACCTTCACCCGCTCCTTGCCGTTGGCGGCGAATTCCGGCCAGTAGCGCGCCACCGGCGCGTCGAAGTCCAGTTCGCCGCGGTCCGCCAACAGCAGGGCGGTCAGCGCCGTCATGGTCTTGGTGGTGGAATATACGTTGACGATCGTGTCCTGCTCCCAGGGCCGGGTCCTGGCCTCGTCGGCCCAGCCGCCCCACAGGTCGACCACCGTCTCGCCGTCCACCGTGGCGCAGAACGAGGCGCCCACATCCGCGCCGCTGGCCAGATTGGCCTCGAACGCCTCGCGCACCGGCGCGAACCTGTCGCGCACGAATCCCCCCACTGAACCGTCGGCCATGCGTCTTGCTCCCGTTTCAACCGACCCTACCGATTTCCGGCGAGGCTCCAAGCTGAATGCGACGGCCCGCGTGCGGCCCGCTGACATTCGCGCCGCAACGGTTCACTACTTCCAACGGAATATCGAACCAGGGAGGCTCCGCCATGCAGCTGCTCGAAGAGATCCGCTCGTCGCTGGGCGCCGGCGGGGTGCTGGAGGGCGCGGCTGCGGTCGAAGCCTCGGGCAGCCTCTGGACCCGGCTGGGCGCCCCGATCGCCGTGCTGAAGCCGCGCTCCACCGAAGAAGTGTCGATGATCCTGAAGTCGGCGAACGCCGCCGGCCAGGCGGTCGTGCCGTGGGGCGGCCGCACGGGCCTGGTGGACGGGGCCTATGCGGACGGCGCGCTTGCCCTGTCCCTGGAGCGGATGAACGCCATCGAGGACATCGACCCGGCCAGCGGGACCATGCGCGTCCAGGCCGGCTGCGTGCTGCAGACCGCCTGCGAGGCGGCCGAGGCGCAGGGTCTGTTGCTGCCGCTCGATCTCGGCGCCCGCGGCTCGGCCACCATCGGCGGCAACATTTCCACCAACGCCGGCGGCAACCGCGTGCTGCGCTGGGGCATGATGCGCGAGATGGTGCTGGGCCTCGAGGTCGTGCTGGCCGACGGCAGCGTGGTCAACGCCCTCAACCCGCTGATGAAGAACAACACCGGCTATGACCTGAAGCAGCTGTTCATCGGCTCGGAGGGCACTTTGGGCGTCGTCACCCGGGCGGTGCTGAGGCTGCGACCCAAACCCACCACCGACAATGTGGCCTTCCTGGCGGTGGACGAGTTCGACAACCTGTCTCGCGTGCTGCGCCGTCTGGAGCGGGCGCTCAGCGGCTCGCTGTCCGCCTTCGAGGTCATGTGGCCGGACTTCTACCAGCTGGTGACCACCGAACCCGCCAAGGGACGCGCGCCGCTGCCCTATGGCCATCCGTACTATGTGCTGGTGGAGGCGATGGGCGCCAATGCCGACGCGGACGCCGGGCGGTTCGAGGAAGTGCTGGGCGAGGCGCTGGAGGCGGGCGAGGTGGTCGATGCGGCGATCGCCAAGTCGGTCGCCGAGCGCAACGCCATGTGGGGCCTGCGCGATGACGTCGGCCAAGTGGGCCGCAACGCGCCGATCTTCACCTTCGACGTCAGCCTGCAGATCGCCCAGATGCAGGCGTATGTGGACGAGGTGCGCGGCGCGTTGCACGCGCGCTGGCCGGGGACAACCACTCTGATGGTGTTCGGCCACCTGGGCGACGGCAACCTGCATCTGATCGCCGGTGTCGGCGATCGCTCGCCAGCCACCCGGCACGCGGTGGAGGAGACCGTTTACGGCCCACTGCGGCGGCTGAACGGCTCGATCTCCGCCGAGCACGGCATCGGCCTGCAGAAGCGCGAGTTCCTCAGCTGGTCGCGCTCGCCGGCCGAGCTCGCCCTGATGAGGACGATCAAGCGCTCGCTCGACCCGAAGAACACGCTCAATCCAGGCAAGATCCTGGACCTGGACGCGCTCTAGCCTCGAGGAACAGGTGGCGGCGTGATCGCCGGGGCGCTCTCCCAGCCGCCGCCGAGGGCCTGGAACACCGCGACCTGGTCGGCGGCCACCGCCTGGTCGGAGACCGCAAGCTGCTGGTCCGCTTGCACCAGCGAGGTCTCGGCGGTGAGCAGGTCGAGGAAGCTGATCGCGCCGATGTTGTACTGCGTATGGGCGAGGTCGAACGCCTGCTTGGCGTGGTCATCGGCGGCGGCGAGGGCCGCGTGGCGGTCGAGTTCGCCGGCGTAGGCGGTCAGCGCCTGCTCAGTCTCCTTCAGGGCCGCCAGCACGGTGGAATCGAAGCTGGCGATGGCGGCTTGGGTCTGGGCGTTGGCCTGGCCTACCTCGGCTCGTGCCACCAGGATGTTCGGGAAGCTCCAGGTGAGCAGCGGTCCGACGCTGAAGGAGAGCGCGCGTGAGGATCCCAGCGCGGCGCCCGGTCCGCCCACCGAGTTCACGGCGCCGTTGAGGGAGACGGTAGGGTAGAGGTTCGCCGTGGCGACGCCGATGCGCGCCGTGGCCGCGGCGACCTGACGGTCGGCTTCGCGCACGTCCGGCCTGCGGCGCAGCAGCGCCGCGCCGTCGCCGACCGGCAGTGGCTGGGCGATCCTCGGCGTTGTGGTGCAGGCCGCCGCATCGGCCGGAACCCGCGACGGCGTCCGGCCGAGAAGCGCCGCCAGTTCGAACAGCGCGGCGCGTCTTTGGCCGTCCAGCGTCGGCACCGCAGCCCGCGCCTGGTCGACGAGGGTCGCCTCGCGGGCGAGGTCGAGGTCAGATACGGCGCCGGCGGCCCGCTCTCGCACAAGCGTGTCGTAGGTCTGCTGGACCACGGCCAGCGAGTGGCGCGCGACCGCCGCCTGCTCGGCGAAAGCGCAGACATTGGCGTACGCGCCGGCGGTCTCGGCGGCCACCGCGACGCGGACGACGTTCTCCGCGTCGGCCTGCGCTTCGGAGCTGGCCCGGGCGGCCTCGATGCTCCGGCGGATCCGTCCGAACAGGTCGACCTCGTAGGCCGCCGTGAAGCCCGCGCTCGAGGTCCAGTGCGCCACGGTGGACGCGCCGCCGGGCAGGTTGGCCGAAGCGGCCTTGCCGTAGCTGTCTCCGGCGGAGATCTCGGTGGAAGGGAACAGACCGGCGCGCGTCTGCTCGAGCTGCGCCTGCGCCGCCTCCAGGTTTGCCGCGGCGGTCTTCAGGTCGGCGTTCTCGGCGAGTGCTTCCGTCACAAGCCGGTCCAGCACGGGATCGTTGTAGAGCCGCCACCAGTTGGTCGGCAGGGGCTGGTCGCTGGAGCTGGAAGGTGTAGCGGACACAAAGCTTCTCGCGGCGCCCTCCGGCGTCGCCGGCGGCACATACGGCGGGCCGACCGCGCAGGCGGTGAGCAGCGTGCAGAGCAGCGCGCCGAACGGCCGGCCGACACACCTGTTGGGGGCCTTCACAGCTCGGGCTCGTGCGCTTGCGGCCCGCGCACGGGCGGCGGCTTTGGCAGGCGCGCGGAGACGGCGCGCATCACCACATAGAACACCGGCGTGAACAGCAGGCCGAAGGCGGTGACGCCAATCATGCCGGAGAAAACCGCCACCCCCAACGCCTGCCGCATCTCGGCCGCTGCGCCGGTGGCGAAGGCCATCGGCGCGACGCCCAGGATGAAGGCGAAGGAGGTCATCAGGATCGGCCGCAATCGCGTGCGCCCGGCCTCGGCGGCCGCCTCGAAGCGGTCCAGGCCGTGGTCCTGCTCGCCCTGACGCGCGAACTCCACGATCAGTATGGCGTTCTTGGCCGCGAGACCGATCAGCACCACCAGGCCGATCTGGGTGAGGATATTGTTGTCCGCGCCGCGCAGGTTGATGCCCACGAACGCCGCCAGCAGGCACATGGGCACGATCAGTATCACTGCGAACGGCAGGGTCACGCTCTCGTACAAGGCTGCCAGCAGGAGGAAGACGAACACCACCGCAAGGCCGAACACGACCGCTCCGGTGTTGCCCGCCAGCTTCTCCTGGTAGGCCAATTCGGTCCACTCATAGCCGTAGCCGGCCGGCAGAAGTTCGGTGGCCAGCTGCTCCATGCGGGCGATCGCCTCGCCGGAGGAGTGGCCGGGCGCCGTGTCGCCCTGGATCTCTGCGCCGGGAAACAGATTGTAGCGCAGAACCCGGTACGGCCCCGTCGTGTGGGAGAGATTGACCACTGAACCCAGCGGCACCATCGCCCCGGACGTCGAGCGCGTCTGCAGCTCCGCAAGGCGCGTCTCGTCGTTGCGGAACGGGGCGTCCGCCTGAGCCAGAACCTGAAAGGTGTGGCCTAACAGGTTGAAGTCGTTTATGAACGTTGAGCCTAGGTAGGTCTGCAGGGTGGTGAACACCGCGCTGTCCTTCACACCCAGGATCTCGGCCTTCTCACGGTCGATGTCGGCATGGATGCGCGGCGTGCGGGTGTTGAAGGTGGCGAAAGCGCCGGCGATCTCCGGCGACTTGTTCGCCGCCTGGGCCAGATCGTTGGTGACCTGCTCCAGCGCCTGCGGGCCGTGTCCGCCCTGGTCCTCGATGATCATCTTGAAGCCGCCGGTGGAGCCGATTCCGCGCACCGGCGGCGGCTGGATCACGCGGATGTCGGCGCCGGTGATCGCCCCCAGGTTCTTGCTCAGCGAGGCCATCACGGCCTTGGTGCTGAGGTTCGGCGAGGTGCGTTTGTCGAACGGCTGCAGCACCAGATAGACCTGTCCCGCATTCGAGGCCGAGCTGCCCGTGGTGGCGTCGACACCGGCATAGACCGACGCGGCCAGCACCCCGGGCGTGTTCAGGGCGATGGTGCGCACCTGGCGCTGGATCGCATCCGTCCGCTCCAGCGTCGCCCCGGGCGGAAGGTTGGTGGCTATGATCAGCTGGCCCTGGTCCTGAGGCGGAATGAAGCCCCGCGGTGTCGCGGCCAGACGCCAGCCGGTGATCACCAGCAGCCCGGCGTAGAGAATCAGCATGATCGCGGCCATGCGGACCACGCGGCGGATCATTTTCGAATAGCGCCCGGCCAGGTCGTCGAACTCGGCGTTGAACCAGTCACCGAACGTGGCGAGGCTGAAGCGCCGGGAGGTTGTGCGCTCGAGATGCACGGGATGGGCGCGCATGATCAGGGCCGCCAACGCGGGCGACAGGGTCAAAGATACGATCAGCGAGATCATCGCCGCGGTGGCGACGGTTACGGCAAACTGCTTGTAGAACTGCCCGGAGATGCCGGTGAGGAACGCCGCCGGCACGAACACCGCCATCAGCACCAGGGCGATCGCCACCAGGGCGCCGCCCACCTCGTCCATGGTCACATGCGCGGCCTCGCGCGGCGACAGCCCGGCGCGCAGGTGCCGCTCGATGTTCTCGATCACCACGATGGCGTCGTCCACGACGATGCCGATCGCCAGGACCATCCCGAACAGCGACAGATTGTTCAGCGAGAATCCCGCCGCGGCCATCACCGCGAAGGTGCCGACCAGTGACACTGGAATGGCGATGATCGGGATCAGGGCCGCGCGCCAGCTCTGCAGGAAGACCATCACCACCAGGATGACCAGCACCAGGGCTTCGAACAGGGTCTTCTCCGCCTCCACGATCGAAGCGGAGACGTACGCGGTCGGATTGTAGATGATCTTGTAGTCGAGCCCCGGCGGGAAGCTTTTCTTCAGCGTCTCCATCTGGGCGCGCACAGCGGTCGCGGTCTTGAGGGCGTTCGAACCGGGCTGCTGCAGCACGCCGAGGGCCACGGCGTTGTTGTAGTTCATGTAGGCGTTGGTGGTGTAGTCGGCGGCGCCCAATTCGACCCTGGCCACGTCGGACACTCGGGTGGGGCGGCGCTGGGCGTCGGTCTTGACGATGATGTCGCCGAACTGCTGCGGCGTCGATAGCCGGCCCAGCGTGTCGATGTTGTACTGATAGGCGCTGCCGCCGCGGCTCTCAGGCGGCTGACCGATGGCGCCGGCGGCGACCTGAATATTGTGCGATCGCAAGGCGGCCACGATGTCGTCGACCGTGAGGTTTCGCGCAGCCGCGCGGTCCGGGTCGATCCAGATGCGCATGGAGTAGTCGCGGGCCGCGCGGCTGTTGGCGTCGCCCACGCCAGGCACCCGCAGCACCGCGTCGCGAATGTGCAGGCCGACGTAGTTGGCGATGTACTGTTGATCCAGCGAGCCGTCCGGCGAATAGGTGTGCACCGCGAGCAGGATGTCGCTGGAACTCTTGCGCACGTTCACGCCGGCGGCCACCACGTCGGGCGGAAGGCGCGATGTCGCCGCGGCCACGCGGTTCTCCACCAGGACCTGGGCGGCGTTCGGGTCGGTGCCCAGCGCGAAGGTCACCGTGATGTTGACGCGGCCGTCGCCGGTAGATTGGGAGGACATGTAGATCATGTTCTCCACGCCGTTGATCTGCTCCTCGATCGGCGCCGCCACCGCGTCGGCCAGCACCTCGGCCGAGGCGCCGGGGTAGGACGCGGAGATGTTCACCGTGGGCGGGGTGATGTCCGGATACTGCGAGACCGCGAGGGTGGGGAAGGCGACTGCCCCAACCAGGGTGATCATGATCGCAATGACCGCGGCGAACACCGGGCGGTCGATGAAGAAGTGAGAAAACCTCATCGGGTCGGCGCGCCGACGGGACTTGCTCCCACGAGCGTCGCCGAGCCCGCGGGCGGCGCCACATAGGCGGCTGTGGCGGGTTCGCTCAGCGTCGCGTCGGCCACCACGGCGCCCGTATGAGTGTTCACTGGCTCGCCAGGCTTGGCGCGCTGGACTCCGTCGATGATGATCCAGTCCGCGGGTGCGACCCCCTGCCGGACCACCCGCAGGCCGCCGACCAGCGGGCCGAGGGACACGTCGCGCTCGATCACCTTGCCGTCGGCGGCCACAACATAGACGATCTGCCGCGTCTGATCGGTGACCACCGCGCGGTCGGGCACCAGCAGGGCCTGATAGACGCCCGAACCCTGCAGGCGCATATGGCCGAACATCCCCGGGGCGAGGAAATTGCCGGGGTTATCGACCACCGCGCGGCCGCGGATCGTGCCGGAGCCCGTGTCCAGGGCATTGTCGATGAAGTCGATGCGACCTTTCCAGCGATAGGTCGGCTCGTCCTGCAGGCGGATCTCCACCGGCGTCGCCGCCGTCCGCGACGAGGCGCGCGCGCCGGCGGCGTTCAAGCGCTGGTACTTCAGATAGGCCGCCTCCGAGCCGGTGAAGGCGAAGCGGATGGGATCGAGGTCCACGATGTTGGTCAGCACCGTGGCGTCGGCGGTCACCAGATTGCCCGGCGCGACGCGGCGGTCCGATATGCGCCCAGCCAGCGGCGCCACGACCCGGGTGAACTGCAGGTTCAACGCGTTTGTGCGCACATTGGCCTGAGCGGAAAGCAGGTCAGCGGCGGCCTGCCGTTGGGCGGCGACCAGCAGATCGTAGGCCTGTTCGCTGATTGCTCGCGCCGCCAGAAGCTTCGCGCCCCTCTCGGCCTCGGTCCTGGCGTTGGTCAGCGCCGCCTCGGCGTGGGCTTCCTGGCCCTTCGCCTGGTCGAGCGCGGCCTGGTAGGGTCGAGGGTCGATGACGAACAGCACCTGGCCCTTGCGGACGATTTCGCCGTCCCTGAAACCCACAGTCTGCAGATAGCCCGAGACGCGCGGGCGCACGTCGACCGAGTCCACCGCCACGAACTGGCCGACGTAGTCGTCCCAGTCGATCACAGACTGCTGCAGCGGTCTCGCCACGGTGACCACGGGGGTCGGGGCGACGTGCTCGGGCTTCTTGCCGCAGCTCGCCGTCAGCCCAGCGCAGAACACGGCAAGAAGCAGGGCCTGGAGTTTAGGCATAGCCAATGGGTTCTGGTCCGTCCCGTGATCAGCCGCCGCCCGGCGCAGGCCGAGGCGTACTGGCAAATAACGACCGCGCCTTCTAGGGCCGTTTTTTGCAATCGTGTGTGGCGACACGCTAAAGCTCCGGCTTCGTCAGTCAACGCCCATGGCGGCCGCGCCGGGCGGACTTGACGCGCCGGGCGGCTGCGCGCGCTATGTGGCGAGAAAAGCTCAATATCTCGGGGGAGGCTGATCATGAGCGTCGAACTCACCATGCTTGTCTATTCGGCGGCTCTGCTGCTGGTCCTGGTGCTGATCCAGGCCACGGTGGGGGTGCAGGCGCAGGGGCTGATGCCGATGGCGGGCTCGCGCGACGATCTGCCGCCGCCGAAACCGTTCCAGGCGCGCACCAAGCGCTTGGTCGACAATCACCGCGAGGGCCTGACGATCTTCGCGCCGCTGGTGATCGTCGCCGCCCTGGCCCATGTCGCCAGCAACTGGACGGTGCTCGGCGCCGAGCTGTTTTTCTATTCGCGCGTGGCGCACGCGGTGCTGTACCTCGCCGGCGTGCCGATGGTGCGCCCGCTCGCCTGGGCCGTGGGCCTCGTGGGCACGCTGATGGTGCTGTTGTCCTTGGTGCATCTCATCTAGCGTTCGGCCGCGCCGGCAGGGCGCCGGCGAGGGGATGCGATGGACCGGTACGACCTCATCGTCGTTGGCGGCGGGATCGGCGGCTCGGCGCTGGCCACGGTGATGGCGCGGGCCGGGCGCTCGGTGCTGCTGCTCGAGAAGTCCGAGGTGTTCGAGGACCAGGTGCGCGGCGAGTGGCTGGCGCCCTGGGGCGTCGCCGAGGCCCGGCGCCTGGGGCTGTATGACCTGCTGATCGCCGCGGGCGGCCACCATCTTTCGCGTCACATCTCCTACGACGAATCCCTACCGCCGGATGTGGCCGAGGCCGGCGCCTTGCCTTTGAGCATCTTCCTGCCCGGCGTTCCGGGTCCCCTGTGCCTGGGCCATCCACGACACTGCCAGGCGCTCCTGGACGCCGCCGCAGAAGCTGGCGCGACCGTGATCCGTGGCGTCGACGTAACGTCGGTAGAGGCCGGCGGCGCCCCGCGGGTCGCCTACAGCGCAGATGGCGCAAGGCTTAGCGCCGGCGCGAAGCTGCTGGTGGGGGCGGACGGCCGCGCTTCGATGGTCCGCGAGGCCTGCGCGATTGCGCTCCACGCCGATCGTCCGCACCACATGTTCGGCGGCATGCTGGTGGAGGGCGCGGAGGGCTGGGACGAGCAGACGGAGGCGATCGGCACCGAGCGAGACTTCGCGTTCCTCGCTTTTCCGCAGGGCGACGGACGCATCCGCATCTACGGCAGCTACGGCCTCGACGATCGCGCCCGTTTTTCCGGCCCGGACGGGGCCCGGCGCTTCCTGGACGCGTTCCGGATGGATTGCAGCCCTCGGAATCTGCACATCGCCGAAAGCCGTCCCGCTGGCCCCTTGCGCAGCTACTTCAACAACGACTCCTGGACGGACGAGCCGTTCGCCGAGGGCGCGGTGCTGATCGGCGACGCGGCGGGCTGGAACGACCCGATCATCGGCCAGGGCCTGTCGATCACCTATCGAGACGTTCGGATCGTCTCCGACCTGCTGCTGGGCTCGGCGGACTGGGGCCGGGCCCTGTTCGCCCCGTACGCCGAGGAGCGCCGCGAGCGCATGCGCCGGCTGCGCTTCGTCGCCAGCCTCAGCGCCGCGCTGGACGCCGAGTTCGGCGACGACGCTCGCGATCGGCGGCGCGACTTCTTCCGACGCGCCGCGGGCGACGCCTCTCTGCGCGCGCACGCCTTCGCAGTCATGGGCGGTCCGGAGCTGCCGCCTCCGGAGATATTCACGCCGGAACACCGCGCGCGGGTGCTCGGCGCAGAGACGGTGGCGTGACGCCGGGAAACGATGAGCGGGTGTCTGGCGGGCAAGCGCTGTCTTGTCACGGCGGCGGCGGGCGCGGCTGCCGCGTTGCCCCGCCCGCGCGGCTCCGCTAAGAGAAGCCCCCTTCGAAGCGTTTCGTGGGCCTGCTGCCTTGGCCGTTCGCGCGCCGTCGGGGCCGGGAGACAACCCGGGTGAAAACACAAGGTGACGTGGCCGAGTGGCTGAAGGCGGCGGTTTGCTAAACCGTTGTACGGTGTAAAGCCGTACCGAGGGTTCGAATCCCTCCGTCACCGCCACCTCATGTCGCAGGTCAGGCACTGCGGCGCGCCAGCAAAGCGTTTCGGGACCTACGTCTTCCGCCCTCGACCCTCCTTGACGCTTCCGTGGCGTCAGTGCGCGATCGCGGGCGGCAAAAAAGACTCACGCCATGATGCAAAATGTATCATCATGAGGTGGAGGCGGCGTCGCGTGTCCGCGGCGCCGGCAGGGGATCGAGGTCGGTCTCGAGGCAAGGGGAGGCGCCGCCGCGGATCATCGAGGCACACGCCGGACGTGGTTGCGGACCTGCTCGCGGTTCGGTGTGCAGGACACGGATGATATGTCGCCGCCGCCGCGCGGCTTCCGGGATGATGTCGCCGCCGAGCAGCCCGCACCCAAGGTATCTGGAGACGTCTCATGGGGTGCCTCCCATGGGCTCACCTGGACCGCCAGCCTCGAAACCCGGCTGGCGGTCCTTCTTCTTCGCGCCCGCCCTGCGGCCCCTAGCGTTCGGCGAACGACGTTGCGGGACTTGCAACCGGGCCGATATGCGCGCGTTATGCGTGAATCCTCGCCCAGGAGTGCGGGCGATGTTGCTTTCGTCCGGGCAGTTGAGGCGTGCCGACAGAGCACGCCCGCACAATGGGAGGGCTATCCATGAAGCGCAATCTGTTCTGCGGCGCATCCGCCGTGTCGGTCGCCGTTCTGACCTTGGCCTGGGCGTCGCCCGGTCTAGCGGCGACGGCGACTGCCGCGGCTGAGGCGAGTGCGCCGGCCACTACCATCGGGGAGCTGGTGGTCTACGCGGAGAAGCGCGAGGAGAAGATCGAGGAGGTCCCCGTGGCCATCTCGGCCTTCTCGGCGAAGGAGCGCGACCTCATCGGGATCAAGACGACCCAGGACCTCAGCGACTTCACGCCGGGGCTCTCCTACTATTCCATCGCCGACCGCGCCTATATCCGCGGCATCGGCCGCAACACGGTCAATCTCGCCACGGCGTCAGGCGTCGCGACATACTACAACGGCGTGTACTATGGGGCCAACGCCACCATCGCGCTGCAGCACGACTCCCTGTTCGTCGCCAACGTCGAGGTCGACCGCGGCCCGCAAAACACCCTGCACGGCAGCAACGCGGACGGCGGCATCCTCAACTACATTTCGCAGGCGCCCACCCACAGCTTCTACGCCGAGGGCCGCGCCGGCGTGCAGGACTACGGCTACGAATTCGGCGAAGCGGTGGTCTCTGGGCCGATCAACGACAAGCTGCGCTTCCGCATCGGCGGAAACTATTCCACCCAGAACGGCGGCTACTTCCGGAACCTCGACGGTCCGCCGGAAGGCGGCAGCGGCCCGCAAGGCAACGGCGGCAAATGGTACTACGCCGAAGGTCAATTGGACTGGAACGTCACTCCCAACCTCGAAGCCTGGGCGATGATTTCCACCGGCGACTACAACACCAACTTCCATACCGTGGCGACGGTCGGCCCCATCCCCGAATATGAGTTCGGGGGCGGCGCGCTGGCGCCGGGCTCATTCTTCGGGCTTTGCGGTCTGGACAACAACACGGGGGTAGGGTGCGCTGGCCCAACCGGCGCGCCCGGTTCTGTCATCCCGGCCAGCGTGCATGGACTGCCGGTTCTGGCCAACCAATTCCCCGGAAACAATCCGTCCACCGCCAATCCGCACAACTTCATCGAGTCGTCGCACCAGGCGAACACCCAGAACCGCGACCTGGCCCTGGCCACCACCTGGACCTATCACTTCCCCAGCGTCGACCTGCAGTACATCGGCGGCTACCAGAGCTTCTACTACCATCTGTACTTCGGGCCGGGTGTGGACAGCGGCGTGACGACGTACCAGATGCAGGGCGCGACGCCTGGGTTAGCGGCCATAGGTTGCGGCGACGTGCTTGGCCTTGCCGGGGCGGCGCTGGCGGGGTGCACAGCGGCGGCCCAGGCGCCTCTGACTATCAATTCTGCCAACATCGGCACGTTGTTCATAGAGAATGACTACTATTGGAGTCATGAGCTGAACCTACAGTCGACAGGATCTGCTCCGCTGCAATGGCAGGCCGGCCTCTACTGGTACCATGAGCACTTCGACCAGCCGATTGGTCTCGACTGTCACCCGTTCCAGGCCCAAGTCATCAATCCGATCAACGGACCGACCAATCCGGACGCGTGCACGGTGAACGTCGATGGCAATATGACCTACAACGACTACGCCGGCTTTGCGCACGTCAGTTACAAATTCAACGATCAGTGGCGGGTTGAGGGAGGAATTCGCTACACCTACGATCAAAAGTCCGGGTTCGAACAGCAGCGGATTGTGACTCTTGACGTGGCCCTTCCCGAGACACTTCTTGGGGCGGTCACTCCGGGTTTCGACGTGACGTCGTTCGTAAACGCCGGCGCGATCGGCGTTTCGGTTCAGGGCAGCGGCCCGGGCGTCATCAATCCCGCCACCGGCTACATCGTTCGTCCACTCCATGGATCCTGGAGCGCCGTAACCGGCGACGTGGAGATCAACTGGACGCCCGACCCGGGGACGCTCGCCTACTTCAGATATGCGCGAGGCTACAAGTCGGGCGGTTTCAACGCCGGCGTCATCTCACCGGTGCCGGAGACCCAACCGGAATACGTCGATGATTTCGAGATCGGCGGCAAGAAGACTTTCGGCACGACGTTCACTCTGAATGGCGCTCTATTCTACTACAATTACTACAACGACCAGCAACCATTCTCCGTCTTCCTGACAGGAACAACGACGACCTCTACGATTTTCAATATTCCTCAGGCCCGAATCTACGGGCTCGAACTGGAAGGTGTGTGGAGGCCGATCGATCCAGTGACCTTGATGCTGCAATACAGCTATCTGAACGCCAAGGTCACCAGCATGGTGCAGAACGGCGCGCTCAAGTGTGTGGTGGACACGAATGACCCGGCCGCCACGCTGCCGGGCTCCAACACCACCGGCTGCGCGCCCGGCAGCGGCGGACAGAACCTCACCGGTGAGACGCTCCCGGAGGCGCCGGCGAACAAGGTCTCGTTCAACGCGCAGTACGCGTGGAAGTTCGATCCGGGGACCTTGACGCTGTCGGGGACCGTCGTCTGGAAGGACAAGACCTTCGGGGACATCTTCAACCGTCCTCTGCAACTCGCGCCGGCCTACTCGACCGTCAATCTCCGCGCGAGCTATGACGACTCCAGGCAACGCTTCACCGTCATTGCGTTCGTGAACAACGTGTTCAACACGCTCGGCTACGACAACGTCACCCAGACCAACCTTGCGCCGGCCGGCTCGCCCCTGGCCCTGGTTTCGGCCAAGGGCCTGGTCGCGCCCTTGACCTTCGGTGGCGAGATCCAGGTTCGATTCCGTTAGGACCTCGATGGTCGTCCGGCCCCGGTGGGGCCGGACGCGCCAGGGTTTGCCGCAGTAACGGTTCAGCGTATGACCCTGCGGTCGGGACCGGCGCCGGTCTGCGCTCATGCGCCAGCGCCGGCTCGACAACACCTTCGTCAAACGATGCCAGAGCACCGACCGTTGGCCGCTTCGCCCATCAAGGCCCGCATGACTCTCGATCTTGAACGCCTCCGAGACCTGGCGGGCATCCGCTACGCCATCCGCCAGTTCCTCTCGGCCAGCGAAGCCATCGCCAAGGGCGCCGGCGTCACGCCGCTGCAGCATCAGGCGCTGCTGGCGGTCAAGACCTGGCGGCAGGCATCGATGGCGGTGAAGGACCTCGCCGACCAGCTGCTGTTGACCCACCACGCCGCCGTCCAGCTGGTGAACCGCCTCGAGGCGGCCGGCCTCGCAGTTCGGACACGATCAAACCAGGACCGCCGCAGCGTCTGGGTCACGCTGACCCCCGCCGGCGAGGCGCTGCTGGACAAGCTGGCGGCGTTGCACCTGGCGGAGATGCTTCGCCAGGAGCCGCTGCTCAGCAAGTCGCTGCGTCACCTGAGGCGGTTGAAGTAGGGCGCCCGCTAACGCGCCTTGCCGTACACCGGCTTGCGCTTTTCCAGGAACGCCGCGACGCCCTCGCGCATGTCCTCGCCCTGGGCGCAGAGGATCTGGTTGCGATCCTCCATGGCGATAGCCGCCTCCAGGCCCTGGGCGTCGATGGCGTGGTTCAGGCATTCCTTGGTCAGGCGCAGGCCGAGCGGGGTGGTGAGCAGCATCTCGTCCACCAGGCCGGCCCCTTCCGCCTCCAGCTGGTCGGGCGACACGACCCGGCTCACCAATCCCAGCGATCGCGCGCGCTCGGCGTCGATGAAGCGGCCGGTGAGCATCAGCTCCGCGGCCACGGACGAGCCCACCATGCGTGGCAGGAAGTAGCTGACGCCGATGTCGCAGGCGGACAGGCCGATGCGGATGAAGGCGGCGTTCATGCGAGTGCGGGGCGTGGCGATGCGCACGTCGGAGGCCAGGGCGAAGGCGAAGCCGCCGCCGCTGGCCGCCCCGTCCACCAGGGCGATGATCGGCTGTGGACAGCGCCGCATGGCGATGACGATCTCGCTGATCTGCCGCTGGCGGATCAGGCCATTGCCCACGCCGGTGCCGCCGGAGTTGTCGCGCTCCTTCAGGTCCAGCCCGGAACAGAACGCGCCACCGGCCCCGGTGAGCACCACCACCCGAACCTCATGTCGCCAATACAGGCCCACGAACAGGTCGCGCAGTTCCTCCACCAGACGCCGGTTGAGGGCGTTGAGCCGTTCTGGCCGGTTCATCGTCACCCAGAGCGCCGGACCGCGCTCCTCGACGATCAGATGTTCGTATTCCATCGGTGTTTCACGCCCGCGCGCTGGTGGGGATCTTGTTGAACGGCACGTCCTTGTCGACGCGGATGTCGGCGGGCAGGCCAAGTACGCGTTCGGCGATGATGTTGCGCAGGATCTCGTCCGTGCCGCCCTCCACGCGGGTGGCCGGCGAGCGCAGCAGCATGGCCTGGAAGCGGGCGTTGGCGGCGGCGAGCTCCGGGTCGCTGACGACGCCCGCCTGCGCCTGGAGATCCAGGGCGAACATGGCGATCTCCTGCATGGTGGGGCCGGCCACTAGCTTGCCGATGGAGTTCTCCGGCCCTGGCGTCTCGCCCCGCGACAGCGCCGAGATGGCGCGAAAGCCGGTGTACTTCAGCCCCGTGGTGCGCACCGCCCAGTTGGCCAGCTTGGAGCGCACAGCCGGGTCGTCCACCGCCAGGCCATTGGCCGTCTCCACCCGGCAGCACAGGTCAAACAGCTCCGGGAAACCCGTGGACATGCCGGAGCCGATGGACAGGCGCTCGTTCATCAGGGTGGTGAGCGACACCCGCCAGCCGTCGTTCACCGCCCCCAACCGCTGGGCGTCGGGGATGCGCACGTCGTTGAAGAACACCTCGTTGAAGCCGGACTGGCCATTGGCCTGCTTGATCGGGCGGATCTCGATCCCGGGGGTCTTCATGCTCAGGAAGAACATGGTCAGGCCCTTGTGCTTGGGCACATTGGGGTCGGTGCGGGTGATCAGGATGGCCATGTCCGAGTAGTGGGCGCCGGAGGTCCAGATCTTCTGGCCATTGATGATCCAGTCGCCAGAGCCGTCCTTGGCCGGTTCGGCGCGGGTGCGCAGGCCCGCCAGGTCCGAGCCGCCGGCCGGTTCGGAGAACAGCTGGCACCAGATCTCCTCGCCGGCGGCGAGCGGCGGCAGATAGCGGCGCTTCTGCTCTTCGCTGGCAAAGGCCATCATGGTCGGCCCGCACATGCCGTGGCCGATGATGAAGACGCCGCCGAGGGCGCCGAAGGGACCTTCTTCCTGCCCCCAGATCACTCGCTCGATGGGCGTCGCGCCTCGGCCGCCATAGTCCTTGGGCCAGTGCAGGCAGGCCCAGCCGGCGTCGAACTTCCTTTTCTGCCACGCCTTGGCCACCGCCATGGGGTCGTTGCCGCCGATGTTCAAATTGCCGAAGCCGGAGGACTGCAGGTCGGCCAGCAGCTCCTTCGGCGAATTGGCGTCGATCCAGGCACGGACTTCGGCGCGGAAGGCGGCTTCTGCGGGAGTGTCGTCGAAATTCATGGTCGGATGATCCTTCAGGCCGCGTTGCGCTTGCGCATGCGCTCGATGAGGGCGCTTTCCCATTGCGACAGGCCGCCCAGGTTGAGGGCCAGCAGGTTGGAGCGGCGATAGTAGAGGTGGCAGTCGAAGGCCCAGGTGAAGCCCATGCCGCCGTGCACCTGGATGTTGTTCTTGGCGCAGTGCTGGAAGGCTTGGGTGGCGCTAACCCGGGCGGTCGCCGCCGCTTCGGGCAACTCCGCCGCGCCCGTGGAAAGCGCCCAGGCGCCATAGTAGCCGTTCGACCGGGCGAGGGTGGCGCTGACGTACATGTCGGCCAGCATGTGCTTGATCGCCTGGAACGATCCTATGGGCCGGCCGAATGCCATGCGGTCCAGGGCGTAGTCCCGCGCCATTTCCAGCGCGCGGTCCGCCCCGCCGATCTGCTCGAAGGCGATGAGCACGGCGGCGTGGTCGAACACCTGGCTGATGATGCGCAGGCCGTCTCCCGCCGCGCCCAGGGGCTCGCCCAACGCGCCTTTGAACCGGATCGTCGCGTGACTGCGCGTCGGGTCGATAGTCTCGATGGCTTCTCGGGTCACCCCAGGGCCGTTCAGATTGACCAGGAACAGCGAGACGCCGCGAGCGTCGGAGCCCGGCGCGGTGCGCGCGGCGACCACCGCGAAATCGGCCACGTCACCGTCGGCCACAGCCGTCTTGGCGCCCGTGAGCTTGCCGCCCGCCGCGGAAAGCTGGATCGTCTTGGGTGTCACCGCGCCGACGCCCTCGGCCAGGGCAAGGGTCCCGATCGCATCGCCGGAAACGAGTTTGGGCAAATAGGCCGACTTCTGCGCCTCGCTCCCCGCCGCCAGCAGGAACTCCGTGGCCAGGAACACCGAGGAGGAGAAGGGGACTGGTGCGACCACCCGGCCGAGCTCCTCGGCGATGACGCAGAGCTCCAGGTAGCCGAGGCCAAGTCCGCCGTAGCGCTCGGGGACCGCCACGCCCAGGAAGCCCATCTCGGCCAGGCCCTTCCAAAGGTCACGGTCGAAGGGTTCTGGACCCTCCAGGATCTTGCGCACCGCCGCGGGCGGGCACTTGGCCTCCAGGAACCGGCGCGCCTGGTCCTGCAGCGCCTTCTGGTCGTCGGAGAATTCGAAGTTCATGTCTGAGCGGAGCCTGCGTGTGGACTTATCCGGAAAGACCCTGGCGCCGGAGGCGGTCTCCTGTCGAGACTGACGCCAGGGGAGGGCGCCTACTGTGCTTTTGCATTCAAGTGTCGGCCCGAAGTCCGTTGGGTCGTCTTACAGCGGAGCGGCGTCAGGGCGACCAACCGCGAGGAGAAACCCAAATGCGCTTCATGATCCTGCTCAAGGCGGACCAGCACAGCGAGGCAGGTATCCAGCCGAGCGCCGAGATGCTCGGCAAGATGATGAAATACAACGAGGAGCTGGTGAAGGCCGGCGTGCTGGTCGATGGTCAGGGCCTGCAGGCGAGTTCCAAGGGCGCCCGCGTCCTGTTCCGCGGCGACCAGAGGATCGTCACCGACGGCCCGTTCGCCGAGACCAAGGAGCTGATCGCCGGCTTCTGGATCTTCGAGGTGAAGTCCAAGCAGGACGCCATCGATTGGGTGAAGCGCTGCCCCAGTCCCCTGCTGGGCGACGCGGAGATCGAGATCCGACAGCTTTACGAAGCCGGGGACTTCGAGAACGCGACCCCGGAGATGATGGCCCGAGAAGAAGAACTGCGGGCGCAGTCGGTGACGAGGTAGCCGCCGGGCGTCATCCGCGCGACGTTCGGGGCCTTGGCGACCCGATAGCGCTGTCCTCCTTCAGGCGGTCCAACTGCGTGCGGATGTGCGCGGCTTCCGCCGGCGTGTTGGCGAGGGAGATCGCCTGGTCGAACGCGCGGCGGGCCTCGTCGTTGCGGCCTAGCTGCAGCAGGAAGGCGCCCTGCACGCCGAAATAGTAGAAGTAGCCCGACAGGCGCGCCGCCAGGGGCTCGATCATCGCGAGCGCCACCTCTGGACCCCGCACCTTGCTGACCGCCACCGACCGGTTGAGCGTCACCACGGGGGAAGGCTCAAGCTCTTCCAGGGCGGCGTAGAGCAGGTCGATCTGCGCCCAGTCGGTGTCTTCGGGGCGCGCGGCCCGGGCGTGCAGCGCCGCGATGGCCGCCTGCACCTGATAAGGCCCGCGGCGGCGATGACGCATGGCCTTGTCGATCAGGGCCAGGCCCTCGGCGATCAAGGCGCGGTTCCAGAGGCGCCGGTCCTGGTCTTCCAGCAGCACGACCGACCCGTCAGCGGCGCGCCGGGCTCCCTTGCGCGAATGCTGGAGCAACATCAGGGCGGTCATGCCCATCACCTCCGGCTCGGCCGGGAAGAGCCGCAGGAGCAGCCTGGCCAGACGAATCGCCTCGTCGCACAGGCCGGCGCCCTCTGCGCCCGGTCCGTCGCTGGTGGTGTAGCCCTCGTTGAACACCAGGTAGACCATGCGCATCACAGCGGCGAGGCGCTCGGCCCGCTCCACCGCGCCGGGCGTCTCGAACGGCGCGCCTGCCTTGCCGATGCGCGCCTTGGCCCGGGTGATCCGCTGTTCCATGGCCGCGTCGCTAACCAGGAAGTTGCGCGCGATCTGCCTGACGCTGAGTCCGGAGACGATGCGCAGGGCCACCGCGATCTGCTGGGTCGCCGGCAGGTCGGGATGGCAGCAGATGAACAACAGGCGCAGGACGTCGTCGCGGTACTGCCCGCCGTCGAGCCGATCGGCCAGGGCCGCCTCGGCGTCATCCAGGTCGGACAGCACTTCCTCGTCCGGAAGGGCGGTCTGCCGTGACTGCCGCCGGGCGGCGTCGATGCCGGCGTTGCGGCCGACCATGATCAGCCAGGCGGCAGGATCGCGCGGCGGCCCGTTCTGGGGCCAGGTCTTCAGGGCGCGCAGGCAGGCGTTCTGGAAGGCCTCCTCGGCTGTGTCGAGGTCACGGAAGTAGCGCAGCAGGGCGCCGAGGGCCTGGGGCCGGGCCGAGGTCAGGGCCGCGTCGATCCAGGCCAGGTCGCTCACGTCAGGCTCACGCCGACGCCCGGGTGGAAGAGCCGCAGCGGCCGCAGCTCATAGGCGCCGGTTCCCGGGTTGGCCTTGGCGAGGTCTCGGGCGGTGTCCAGCGCCTCCTCCAGGTCCGCGCACTCGATCACATAGAAGCCGAGCAACTGCTCCTTGGTCTCGGCGAAGGGGCCGTCGATCACCAGGGCCCCCTCGCCCTTGCGCAGAGTGGTTGCGGCGGTGGTGGGGAGCAGGCGCGCCACGGGTCCGAGCCTCCCCTGCGCCGACAGCTTCTCCTCGACCTTGAAGAGCCGCGCCATGCAGGCGTCGTCCTCCTCCTGTGTCCAGGCGGTGATCACGTCTTCCTGATTGTAGCAAAGGATCGCGTAGAGCATGGCGTACTCCCTTCGAACCAAGGACGACCGAGTATGCCGATTTCCGACAGGCGATGTCATCCGAACGCAGCATCGCGCCGAGGCGTCACCCCGGGCGGAGCGCGAAGCGCGAAGACCCGGGGCCGGACGGGCCGGCTCCTCGCTAGATGTCGTCTAAGAACCGGCGGGTCCGGCCCCGGATCGGCCCGCAGGCCGTCCGGGGTGACGCGCGGTGGGTGAAGCGCAGCCCCTACAACCCCTTGAACACCGGTTCGCGCTTTTCCAGGAAGCTGGCCACGCCTTCGCGGTGGTCCTCGGTCTGCATCAGGCGGCGGATGGTCTCGATGGCCCAGCCGCCGATCTCGCGGGGATCGCCGTAGGCGGTGCGGCGCAGGCCCTCCTTCATGTAGCGCAGGGCGAGCGGCGGATTGACCGCGATGCGCGCGGCCATGGCCCTGGCCCGGGCCATCAGCTCGGCGTGAGGCGCGACTTCCGTGACCAGGCCGATGCGCAGGGCTTCGGCGGCGTCGATGACGTCGCCGGTGAACAGCAGTTCGGCGGCCTTGGCCGGGCCGACAATTGCGGGCAGGCGGTAGAAGCCGCCGACGTCGCACACGAGGCCGCGCTTGATGAACAATTCGGCGAACCTGGCGCTGTCGGAGGCGATGCGGATGTCGGCATACAGCGCCAGCTCCATGCCCCAGCCCACGGCCGAGCCGTTCACCGCGGCGATCACCGGCTTGTCGCAGTCGAGCGCCGCCATGGCCGCCGGCGTCGGCTGGTGGCGGACCACCGGCGCGCTGGCCCGCGCCGAAAAGGCCCTGGGGCCGGCCATGATCTCGCGCACGTCGTCGCCGGAGCAGAAGGCGGGGTCCGCGCCGGTGACGATCACGCATCGCGCCTCCGGCTCGGCCGTGGCGGCGCGGAAGGCGGCCTCCAGCTCGGCGTAGGCCTGGTAGTTCAGGGCGTTGCGCCGCTCCGGCCGGTTGAGGGTGATGGTCACAACGTGATCGGCCAGCTCCAGCTTCACCAGTTCGAAGGTCGCGGCTTGGGTTTCCAGGCTCATGGCTATCCTCTGTGCAGCAGTGCGAGGGCCTGTTCGGCCAGGTGCGGGGTTCCGTTGAACGCCTCGCGGGTGCTGGCGACGCTGCCGGCGAGCACGCGCGCGTAGACACCCTGGGAGATCGAGGCGAGGCGGAAGACCGAGAAGGCCAGGTAGAAGTTCCAGTGGTCGATGGGTCCGCGCCCCGTGCGCCGGCAGTAGGCGGCGACGTATTCCGCCTCGGTGGGAATGCCGCTCGCCTCGAAGTCGACGCCCGCGAGGCTGCCCCAGCCGGGGCTGTCGGAGTGCCACAGGAAGGCGTTGTAGGCGATGTCGGCCAGGGGATGGCCGATGGTGGAAAGCTCCCAGTCGAGCACGGCGATCAGCCGGGGCTCGGTGGGGTGGAACATGGTGTTCTCCAGGCGATAGTCGCCGTGGGCGATTGAGACGGATTCGTCGTCCGGGATCAGCGCCGGCAGCTCGTTGATCAGCGCTTCCATGGCCGGGATGGCCTGCGTCTCCGCCCCCCGGTACTGACGGATCCAGCGCGCGATCTGGCGTTCGAAGTAGTTGCCGGGCCGTCCGTAGTCGCCCAGGCCCACCGCCTCGAAGTCCACCTGATGCAGCTTGGCGAGCGTCAGATTCAGCTGGTCGTAGATCTCCGCCCGCTCGGCGCGGGTGAGGCCGGGCAGGGTGGCGTCGCGGAACACCCGGCCGTCGAGATAGTCCATGACGTAGAAGGCCGTGCCGATGACGCTCTCGTCCCCGCAGAGGTGGCGCATGACCGGCACCGGCACGCCGGTTCCCGCCAGCGCGCTCATGATGCGGAACTCGCGGTCCACCTGGTGGGCGCTGGACAGCAGGACGCCCGGCGGCTTCTTGCGCAGCACGAAGCGGCGCGGTCCGTCCTTCGTCTGAGTGGTCAGCAGGAACGTCGGGTTCGAGGCGCCGCCCTGGAACTGCTGGACCAGCAACTGCTCGCCAAAGCCGTCGATGCGCGGGCGCAGATAGGCGTCCAGCTTGTCCGCGTCGAAGCGGTGCGCGGGCGCGATCTCGCCCACTGGCGGTCCCTTGGCCTCCACCATGCATCCTCCCACGCACTTTCTCTGCGGACGTTATAGGACCGCGCGAAACGCCTTGTCAGAGCAATTGCGCGGCTTCCCTTGCGTCGAGCGCTGTCTAGCGGCCGGCCGCCGTGCAGGTCAGCGACCGGCCGTGCAGGCGGCAGCGGGCCAGAACCTTGTCGTCGAGGTCGTAGAATGCGCCGTCCCAGTCCGATCCCGCCCGATCGAGGATGAGGAATCCCCACCGCGAGAAGGCGAAGCTACTCGCGCTCATCCCGTCTAGACCCACGATGCGCTGGGCCATGGCGTGGGCCGGATCAGTCTCCTTGGTGTCGCCGCCCGTCCCCGCCACCAGCTGGGCGGGGCGATCCTTGCCGAAGGAGAAGGTCGAGAAGTCATGCACGTGGCCGCTGACCACCATCTGCACCGCCGACAGGTCGCGCCCGCGCACCGCCGCCTGTTCGGTCGCGTTCAGCGGCGCTTCCATCGGCCCGAGCGGTCCCAGGCGCACGAGCGGGGCGAGACCCCAGATCGGCCGGTGGGTGACGATCCAACCGGGCTGGTGGGCCAATTGCTCCTTCAGTCCATCCAGCTCCGCCCCGAACGCCGCCACGGCGGCCGGCGGCGCGCTGGCGTCCTGGGTGTCGGCGCTGTCGAGGACGTAGAGATTGAGGCCGCCGAGGTCGACGGCGTACGGGGCGCTGGCGGCCGGGCAGGTGAGGGGCTGTTGCGCGGCGTCCAGCAGCCGGAACCAGCCCGGACCGCCGCGTTGGCAGTCCTCGTGATTGCCTCGCACCACCACGAAAGGCGCCGCCGCCAGCAGCGGCGCGGCGGGCGCGAAGAATTCCGCGTCCCAGGTGGTCCAGTTGTCGCCCCATGGGCTGCCGGCGCAGCCCGACCGGCCCGGCGGGCAGGCGGTCTCGCGGTACCAGTAGTCGCCCACGTGGATCACCAGGTCGGGGTGGTGGGCGAGCGCGCGCCTGGCCACCAGGGCGAACGGCCAGGCGCGCGGATCGTTGCAGTTCTGCACTGCCATGCCTTTCAGCCTGCAGCCCGTGTCGCCGAAGATCAGGAGGCGGCTGGGCCGGGCTTTCGGCAGGGGCAGGGCGCGCCCCTCGATGCTCGCCGACTTCGCGCTGGCGGGCAGCGTCAGCTGGCACACCGTCACCGGGAAGTCGCCGCCGGCCGGCGCGCGCAGCAGCATGGGCAGGGACACGCCGTCGACCGTCGCGGCCGGGCATTGGGCCGCCGCGGTGGCCACCCGCGCCTGCGCGCCGCGATCGGTCAGCTCTACCCAGATGCGATCCGCTCCCCGCGAGGCGGCATCGCCGCCCGTCCCCGCCTGGCATGCCGACCCGAGCAGGCTGAACGCGAGCAGCAACGTCCGGCCGGCGACGCCGACTAACGACAGTGCGGGGCCCTTCGTCACGGCGGTCCTTTCGCTCGAAGCACGTCCGCGGGGAGACGGGGCCGCTGATTCACCCGACCGGTCCGCTTCGACAAGCGCTTTCTGAGGCGATGTGGATGCGGATCGGCGCATCTGGCGTGACTGCGGCGCGCCCGCGCGGCATCGTGGCGCTCTCGCGGCCTCAGATCGCGGCCGCGCAAGGGAGACCGCCCCATGAACGCGCGCGAGCCGCTGCTCAACCCGACGCCCATCGCGGATCTCAAGCCGACGCAGATCACCGTCGGCCTGAGAGAGGTCAAGGCCAAGCGCCAGGAATGGCGTCACCGCTCGGCGATGAAGGGCTCGGAATTTCTCGGAACCCACATGATCCCCACCGTGCTCGGTCCCAAGCGCCGACACTATGTCACCGACCATCATCACCTGGCCCGCGCCCTTTTGGACGAGGGGGTGAAGGTCGTGCTGGTCACCGTGCAGGCGGACCTGAGCCAGCTCTCCACGGCGGGCTTCTGGAAGTTCCTGGACAACCGCGCCTGGTGTCATCCCTACGACGCCGCGGGCCATCGTCGGGACTTCGACGCGATCCCGGGGTCGATCGCCAAGCTCGACGACGATCCCTATCGCAGCCTGGCGGGCGAACTGCGCCGCGCCGGCGGCTTCGCCAAGGACACGACGCCGTTCAGCGAGTTCCTGTGGGCCGACTTCCTGCGCGGCGAGGTCTCGCGCAAGATGGTGGACGGCGATTTCCCCGCGGCGCTGAAGAAGGCGGTGAAGCTGTCCAAGGACAAGAAGTCCGCCTACCTGCCCGGCTGGTGCGGCCCCGACCCGGAGTGAACCCATGTCCCTGACCGAAGCCGCCTTCTCGCAGCTGATGGAGCTCTACGGCCGCGAACGGCCGGGCTTCGTGACGTTCCGCGAGGGCGCGACCGCCCTGGCCACGCGGTTCGCCGCCGACGAGGCCGCCAGTGCGGCGCTCGCGGCCGGCGCAACGGTCGCGGCCGACCTGTGGACCCTGCGCACCGGCGAGCCCCAGGCCGTGGAGGTCGCCACCCGCCAGGCCGCAGCGTCACTGGTGAGCTTCAGCTACATGCGCTTCGCCGATCCGTCGAAGGCGCCGCCGCCACGGGGCGCGGATCCCAGCGTGCCTCGCACCGCCGCCATGGGCTTCAAGCCGACCGGCGACGGCCGCCACGTCTATCTGCACCCCAGCTTCCCGCCCGGCGTGCAGCGGCTGCTGCGGGCGCTGGATTGCGAGGACACGCCCGAGGCGGTGAACGCCGCCTGCTTGGCCCGCACGGCCCAGGAGATCGAGGACGCCATCGCCGCCGAGCGCGGCTGCGGGGGCAGGGTGCGCACACCGCGGGAGTGGGACGCCAGCGAACAGGGCCGCATCCTCGCCACCCGTCCGGTGGTGGAGGTGGTGAAGATCGCCGACAGCCCGCCCGAGCCCCCGCCCAAAGGCGGGGACATGCCGCTGTCGGGGTTTCGGGTGCTCGACCTCACCCGCGTTCTGGCCGGACCCACCTGCGCGCGAACCCTGGCCCAGTACGGCGCCGACGTGCTCTACCTCGCCTCGCCGAACCTGCCCGCGTCCAACGGCTTCGTGCCCGACACCAACCACGGCAAGCTCTCCGCCTGGCTGGATCTGGAGAGCGGGGCCGGACGCGACCATCTGCGCGAACTCGCCGCCACGGCGGACGTGTTTTCCCAGGGGTACCGCACGGGGGCCATGGAGCGCATGGGCTTCGGGCCGCTCGACTTGGCCCGCATCCGGCCGGGCGTCGTCTACACCTCGATCAACTGCTACGGCCACGAGGGTCCCTGGCGCGGCCGGGCCGGGTGGGAGCAGCTGGCCCAGACGGTGACCGGCGTGGCGCATGTGCACGGCGGCGAGGCGGGGCCTCAGCTCCAGCCCGGCGCGGTGACCGACTATTCCACCGGATTCCTGGCGGCCTTCGGCAGCCTCGTCGCCTTGCAGCGGCGGGCCCTTTGGGGCGGCAGCTACCTGGTGCGCGTGTCCCTCTGCCAGACCGGTGTCTGGGTGCGCCGGCTGGGGATCGCCCGGCCGGAACGGCTGGCCGGCGTCGTGGCCCTGTCCGGCGACGAGATCCGCGATTTCTGCATCGAGAGCGAAACCGGCTACGGCCACATGAGCCACCTTGCCCCGCCGGTGCTGATGAGCGCCACGCCGGCCAGGTGGAAGCGTCCCGTGGTCCCCCTCGGGACCCACCCGGCCGAGTGGCCAGGGTAGCCTAAGCCTCCAGCGACCCCACGATGGACGCTCTCTGCGAGAGTTCGATCCAGTTGCCGTCCGGGTCGCGGACCATGGAGATGCGCGCGGTGGTTCCGAGGGTCACGGGCGCCACGGCTTCGCGCCCGCCGCGTTCGAGAACGCGGGCATGTTCCTCGTCGACCTTGAACACCTGGAACGTCACGTAGCGCCAGCCCTTGCCGGCCATCTCGGCGTCGGAGGGCGCGTCAGGGGACTGCTCCACGAGAATCAGGCTCTCGCCGGCCCTGAACGCCGCGCCGCCCGCATAGGGTTCTTCCGTCAAACCAAGGGCTTCGACATAGAACCTGCGATGCGCCGCGAGGTCTCGGACCGCCATCCGCACGCCGATCTGGGTGACGCCGTTCCAGCCGGGCGGGACCAGGGTCACGCGATTGCCGTCGGGGTCGGTCAGCGGCGTCGACGCCTTCACCCCGTCGCGGGCGATATAGAGCTCGCGGTAGCCGCTGGGCGGATTGTCTGGCAGCGCGTCGGCGCGGTGGTTGATCTTCACCACCGAGCCTAGCGCGTCGTGCCGGTACTGGTCCTGGCCGCGGCGGATCTTCAGCAGGTGGTCGAAGGGCACGCCGGCCTCCGTCTGCCAGAACCTCAGCATCGGCTCGATGTTGTTGGTGGCGAGTCCGACGTCCATTCTCGGCTTGGCCAGGTGCATCGGCGCGGCTCCTTGCTATGACCGCGCCTGCATGACATTCGAACGTGCGTATGAAAAGCCCGGGAGGCGAGCATGAAGGCGGCGGTCTACTATGAGAACGGCGATCCCAGCGTCCTGAAGTACGAGGACGCACCGGACCCGCAGCTGCACCCCAAGGGCGTGATCATCCGGGTCGAGGCGGTGAGCATCGAGGGCGGCGACACCCTCAACCGCTGGCGCGGCGCCCTGGTCACCAAGCCGCACATCGTCGGCTATCAGGCGGCCGGGGAGATCATCGAGGTGGGCGCGGAGGTCGCCAACCTGAAGGTCGGCCAGAAAGTCGCCACCAGCAACGCCTTCGGCTCGCACGCCGAACTGCGCGCCGTGCCCGCCCGCAGCTGCTGGCTGGTTCCCGACGGCTTCGACGTGCGCAAGGCCTCGGTGATGCCGGTGGCCTTCGGCACCGCCGACGACTGCCTGTTCGAGTTCGGCCACCTGAAGGCCGGCGAGACGGTGCTGGTGCAGGCGGGCGGCAGCGGCGTCGGGCTGGCGGCGATCCAGCTGGCCAAGCGCGCTGGCGCGACGGTGCTGGCCACCGCCTCCAGCGACGACAAGCTGGCCAAACTCAAAGCCTACGGCCTCGACCACGGCATCAACTACAAGACCCACGACGTGGTGAGCGAGGTGATGCGCATCACCGACAAGAAGGGCGTCAACCTGGTGGTGGACAGCGTCGGCGGGTCGACCCTGCAGGGCTCGCTGCTGTCGCTGGGCTATCGCGGCCGGGTTTCCATGGTGGGCGCGGCGGGACGCGAGCCGATGACCATCGACGTCTCGTCCCTGATGGGCGGCAACCGAACCTTGCAGGGCGTGTTCCTCGGGGCCGAGATCGGGACGGACCGGGCGCACGACAACATCCAGCGGCTGATCAACGAAGCCGCGCGCGGCGAGCTGCAGGTGGTGATCGACAGGACCTTCCCCCTGTCGGAGGCCGCGGCCGCCCACGCCTACATCGAGAGCCGCCAGGCGGTGGGCCGGGTGCTGCTGATCCCCTAGGCGCCCACCTGTTCCGACCTGTTATTGGCCTGTTCCACCTGTTATTTCGGTGCTTTTTCCACCTGTTACGGCCTGGAAACCGTGATCGTTCAATGGCTTGCGGCCACCTGATATCCGCCAGGAACAGGTGATAACAGGTGATAACAGGCGCCAAACAGGCCTGTTATCGATGCATAACAGGTGCGGAGCAGGTGGCCGGCGGACGCCAGCGCACCACTACCTCGATTACCTCAATCCGAAATTCCCCGCGAAAGCGGGGACCCAGGCGTTTTTTGTTTGTTCCTTCCGTCCACACCCGCGCGGCCCCAACCGATTGCAAAAAAGCCTGGCTCCCCGCTTTCGCGGGGAATTTCGGGTGTGGGAGTTGGGAGCCTGGCTGTGCGGGCGAGCGCCCGCCGATCACCGGCCGCGCGCATTCGTTTCACGATGTCAAAGACCGCCGCCGGGCCGCTCGCGCCAAGCGCCTCACGTCACCATTCGCACGGTGATTTGGCGAGGCCGGGGCGGAAC
Organism: Caulobacterales bacterium; assembly: GCA_044445825.1. Taxonomy (GTDB): domain Bacteria; phylum Pseudomonadota; class Alphaproteobacteria; order Caulobacterales; family Caulobacteraceae; genus Acaudatibacter. The sequence goes on along the minus strand of JBIOEG010000004.1, from coordinate 17,510 downwards.
GTCGCCTGGAACGCCAAAAAGGGAACCACGAACCACACGAAAAACACGAACGCGCCCGTTGTGTCGGCGGCAGTCCAGCGGCCCTCCGACCCGTTCGTGTGGTTCGTGTTTTTCGTGGTTCCCCCTAATCCTCGTCACCCCGGAAAGGCCGCAGGCCTTATCCGGGGCCGGACCCGCCGGTTCATAGACGCCATCCAGCTAGCCAACGGCCCGTCCGGCCCCGGGTCTACGCCCGGGGTGACGAGGTTGGGAGGGTTCGGCGGGCGCTAGGGGTCGGACCTAGGGGACGGCCGCGTTGGTGACCGCGTTGGTCTCTGCGGCGCGTTCTGCCTTGCGCTGGGCGCGGGCCTCGGCGGCCTGGGCCTTTGCCGCGGCGAGCGCCTGCTGCGCGGCCTGTTGCTGCGCCTCGTCCTGCAAGGCCTGCTGCTGCACAGCCTGTTGCTGGGCCGCCTGCTGTTGAGCCGCCTGCTGTTGCAGGGCTTGCTGGCGCGCGGCCTCCTGCTGCAGAGCCTGGTTCCGCCGAGCTTCCAGCATCGCCTGCTGACGCTGGGCTTCGGCCTGTTGCGCCGCCAGATCCTGTTGCTGAGCCTGCTGCTGCGCCGCCTGTTGCTGCAAGGCTTGCTGGCGCGCGGCCACTTGCTGCAGCGCCTGGTTCCGCCGAGCTTCCAGAATCGCCTGCCGGCGCTGGGCCTCGGCCCGTTGCTCCGCAAGAGCCTGTTGCTGCGCCGCCTGCTGCGCCCCCTGGGCCTGCTGCTGCGCCGCCTGTTGCTGCAGGGCCTGCTGGCGCAACGCCTGCTGCTGCAGCGCCTGGTTCCGCCGGGCTTCCAGCATCGCCTGCCGGCGCTGCGCCTCGGCCTGCTGCGCCCCCTGGGCCTGCTGCTGCGCCGCCTGTTGCTGCAGGGCCTGCTGGCGCAGCGCCTGCTGCTGCAGAGCCTCGTTCCGCCGGGCTTCGAGCATGACCTGCCGGCGCTGCGCCTCCGCCTGTTGCGCAGCCAGGTCCTGCTGCTGCAGCGCCTGTTGCTGCGGGGCCTGCGCCCTGCCGGCGTCGATCATCGCCTGCCTGCGCCGGGCCTCCGCCTGGGCCTGTTGGTCAGCGGCCGCCTGGGCGCTCGGCTGCGCGGCCTGTTGCTGCAGGGCCTGGTTACGCGCGGCGTCGATCATCGCCTGCCGACGGCCGGCTTCAGCCGCGGCCTGCTGGCCCGCCGCAAGCGCCTGCTGCTGTTGTTCAATCTGCGCGCGGGCCTGGGCGTCGGCGGGGCCGCCGGGGCCGGCGGCCTGGTCCGGATGGTTCTGCCGCGGCTCGTCGGAAGGCGGCTGGAAGCGGTGATGCGCGGCGTCCCACATGTCGGGACGCTGAGCCGCCACGACCTGCTCGGCCTGCTGCGTCTCCTGCGCCCGCCAGACGCGCTGGGACGCCCACTGCGCGTTGTCGTCCTGCTGGTGGGCGTCATGATAGGCGCGCCAGGCGTCGTCGTGCTGGCCCTCCTGCGCCCAGCGGTCGCGGCGGTCGTCCAACGCCTGCCGGTTGTCCCGCCAGGCCTCGAAGGCCACCTGGCGTCGCTCGTTGCGCCGGGCGGCCTCCCGCAGCCGCTCGGCGCGGGCGAAGTAGCGGGCGGCATCATCGTCCCGCTCGGCGGCTCGGTCCTCAGGCAGGGCGCGGCCGTCCACGTCGTAGACGATGGTCAGGGCGCCGCCCTCATAGCCGTAGCCGTAGTCGGGGTCCTGGACGTAGTACGGCTGGTCCGACCCCGGATGGTAATAGTAGTAGCGCATGCCTCCGGGCACGCGTTCGCCCACCCGCACGACGTCCTGGCCGGCCACCCAGGCGCTAGGCGCGACGCCCCCTTCGTCGAAGGCGTAGTCGGGCGGCGCGTCGCCGTAGGCGCTGTCCACCGCCGACGCGGCCTCGCGCCAGCGATAGGCGTCCCGGCTGGCCGCATAGGCCACGCGCAGGGCCTTCGCCGGGGGCAAGGCCTGGCTGGTCGGGGCAAAGGCCGTCTCCGCCTGAGTGGGCGGGGCCGGCGGCGGCACGCCGAGCGCGCTGGTCGGTAGAGGGGCGAGGGCGGCGCCGGCGGCCGGGGCGGCCGCTTGGCGCTGGCAGGCGCACAGGGCGAGGACGGCGAGGCTGACGGCGGCGAGGTAATGTCTGCGCATGATCGGGGAGTAGCCTACTCCAGGTGAACCCCACTTGAACGCGCCACTTGGCGGAGAGTTCTGCCCTGAGTCGGTACGGCAGTCCCGGTCGGGCTTGCGAGCGTCACCAAGAAACGCAACCATGGCGCTCACCTTCCTGCCATTTCCAGGACGGCGGCGTGGGAACCTGGCCGAGGTCGACGTTGTTCACCCGCATCGGTCGCGGGCGGACGCCCAACCAAGGGACCGCGGTCGGCCTCGCACCAGGCCTTGAGGAGTTTCAGCCATGGCGTTCACCGACGACGCATCAGTCCTGCAGGGCGCCGATCGGCTGCAGGCGCACTCACGGCAGGCGGCGCAGTATCGCCGGGTGCGCGCCGAGAGCCTGGCCAGGGTCGCGCCGCTGTCGGCGGAGGACCAGGTGGTGCAGTCCATGCCGGACGCCAGCCCCGCCAAGTGGCACCTGGCGCACACCAGCTGGTTCTTCGAGACCTTCCTGCTGGCCCCGCGGCTGGCGGGCTATCGTCCGTTCGATCCGGCGTTCGGCTATCTGTTCAATTCTTACTACGAGGCGGTGGGGCCGAGGCACCCGAGGCCGGCGCGCGGCCTGATCACCCGTCCGAGCCTCGCGCAGGTGCTGGCCTATCGGCGCCATGTGGACGCGGCCATGGATCGCCTGCTCGCCGAGCCGATAGGCGACGACGCGGAGTTCCTGGTCACCCTCGGCCTGGCGCACGAGGAGCAGCACCAGGAGCTGATCCTGATGGACATGCTGCATCTCTTCGCCCAGTCGCCGCTCGACCCCGCCTACGGTCCCGGGCATGCGCCCGCGCGCGCCGCGGGTGCGGCCGTCTGGGTCGAACTGGAAGGCGGCCGGGTGGAGATCGGCGCCTCCGGCGGCTTCGCTTTCGACAACGAGGGACCGCGGCACGAGGTGCTGCTGCGCCCCTACCGCCTGGCCAGCCGACTGGTGACCAACGCCGAGTGGCTGGAGTTCGTCGGGGCCGGCGGCTATCGCCGCGCCGAATTCTGGCTGGCGGACGGCTGGGCGCGCGCTTGCGCGGAGGGCTGGACCGCGCCGTTCTACTGGCGCGCGGCGGAAGACGGCTGGCGCGAAATGGGCCTGAACGGCCTTCTCCCCTCGATCCCGAGGCGCCGGCGCTGCATGTCAGCTACTACGAGGCCGACGCCTACGCGACGTTCCGCGGCAAGCGCCTGCCCACGGAAGCCGAGTGGGAGCACGCCGCGGCCACAAGGCCCGAGGACTTCGAACAGCTGAGCGACGCCGGCTGGCAGTGGACCGGCAGCGCCTACCTGCCTTACCCGGGGTTCGCCCCGGCCGAGGGCGCCGTGGGCGAGTACAACGGCAAGTTCATGATCGGCCAGATGGTCCTGCGCGGCGGCGCCTGCGTCACGCCGGCCGGCCACGCGCGGGCCACCTACCGCAATTTCTTCTATCCCCACCAGAGGTGGATGTTCTCCGCCGTACGCCTGGCCGAGGAGGCGCCGGGCCGGGCCGCGCTCGAGGAGGATTTCGCCGACGCGGTGATCGCGGGCCTTGGCGCGACACCCAAGCGCCTGTCGCCCAAGTGGTTCTACGACGCGGAGGGCTCGGCCCTGTTCGAGGCCATCTGCGAGACGCCGGAGTACTACCCGACCCGCACCGAGACCGCGCTGCTGCAGCGCATCGCGCCGGAGATCGCCGGTCATATCCCGCACGGCGCCGCGCTGGTGGAACTGGGCAGCGGGGCGAGCGCCAAGACGCGTCTGCTGCTGGGCGCGGCGCCGCAGATCGCCGTCTACAATCCCGTGGACATCAGCGCCTCGGCGCTGGCCCAGGCCGCCGCCTCGATCCGCCGGGACTACCCGGACCTCATCGTCGAGCCCTCCGAGCAGGACTTCACCCAGGCCGCCAAGGTCCCGCCGTCGGCGGCCGGCCGGCCGAGGGTGGGCTTCTTCCCCGGCTCAACCATCGGCAACTTCGCGCCGGACGAGGCCGTGGCGCTGCTGCGGCAGACCCGCGCCATGCTGGGCGAGGGCGGCCAGTTCATCGTCGGTGTCGATCTGGTGAAGGAGCGGGAGATCCTGGAGGCCGCCTACAACGACGCCGCCGGGGTCACGGCGGCGTTCAACAGGAACCTGCTGGCGCGCATCAACCGAGAACTCGGCGGCGACTTCGACCTCGCCGGGTTCGACCACCAGGCGATCTGGAACGCCGACGAGAGCCGGATGGAGATGCACCTGGCTTCGCGAGGCGCCCAGACGGCGTCCGCGGCCGGCCGCCGGTTCGACTTCGCGGCGGGTGAGACCATCCACACCGAGAATTCCTACAAGTTCACCACCGAGGAGTTCTATGGCCTGGCCCGGAGGGCGGGCTGGACCGTGCTGAAGCGCTGGATCAGCCCACCCCCGGCCTTCGCGATCTTCCTGTTGGCCTAGGGCGGCCAGCCGTATCCTTCCCCCCAGCGGGGAATGAACCTAGCCGCCGCCTCCGCAAATGGGTGAATCCCCTGGGCCGAGGGTTGGGAGAGGTGAGGTGAGGGGTCTCTCCGCCGAACCAACCTCGGCCGACCTCGCCCTAGCCCTCGCCGGTGGGGCGGCGGCCGCCGCCGCGCGAGGCCGCACCGCCCTTGCGGCCGGCGCTGGCCGCGAGATCGCGGTTCTGGGTGAAGCTGCGCTTCTCGCCAGGCACGCTGGCGCCGCCGCGCCGGGCGATCTCCCGCCGTCGCTCCGGGTCCATCGCCGCGAAGCCTCGTCGGCCCGCGCGCCGGCCAGTTTCGTCGTTGTCGGTCGCTGCCATAACTCCACTCCTCGAGGGGCGCCGTCGCGGGCTCGGGCAGACCGCGTGCTCCGTCCTGGATAACTCACAAGCTTCGCAGTGGTTGCGCTGAACACCTGCATCGCCTCGCCTCGGCGCGCTAAGCTCGCGCGAGCGCCGGGATTCGCCCGGCCGCCGACGAGGCTCGCCCATGCCCTTGATGCACTGGCGCCTGGTGGTGGGCGTCGCCGTGGGCCTAGCCGCCTTCGCGGCCGCTTCGGCGCTCGGCGCTCCCTCGCCGTTGCGCGGCTTGCTCGCCTGGAACATCGGGGCCTGGACCTATCTCGGCCTCGTATGGACCCTGTTCCTCACGGCCACGGAGCAGGACGCCCGCCGCCGGGCCGCGCGCGAGGACGAACGGCGCAGCGTGATCCTGGCGCTGGTGATCGTCGCCGTCGTGGCGAGCCTGGCGGCCATCGTCGCGGCCATGCTGGAGGTCAAACACCTTCCGGCCGGCGAGCAGGCGCCCGTGGCCGGTCTGGCGGCGTTCACCCTGGTGACTTCCTGGTGCGTGCTGCAGTCCGTCTTCGCCCTGCACTATGCGCACGAGCACTTCCGCACGGTGGAGAAGCGCGGCGAGCGTTCGGGCATCGCCTTCCCGGGCGATCCGGCCAGCAGCTATCTGGACTTCGCCTATCTGGCGGTCTGCGTCGGCGCCACGGGCCAAGTGTCCGACCCCAACATCACCACCACGGGCCTGCGCAACCTGGTGACCGCGCACGGCGTGCTGTCGTTCTTCTACAACACCGCCGTGCTGGCCCTGGGCATCAACATCCTGGCCAGCCTGCTGAGCGGTTAGGGTCAAAACCCAAGCATCTGCACGTTTTATATTAGTTGGTTCAAATATTTAGTGTCATCCCGGAAAGCCGCGCAAGCGGCTTGTCCGGGATCTCTCCTCGGGAGTCGGCGCATAGGAGATCCCGGCCTTCCAGCTCGCTACGCGAGCCTCCAGCCGGGATGACGCCGAAGGATTGGGCGCTGATTGAATCTGGACCCTGGGACCCGCCCCTGGTCGGGGTTTCAGAGACCCTGTGTCTGCGGCCGCGCGGGGCTGGTCAGGGGCGCACGGTGGGGGGCGGCGGCTTGCGCGGCCGGCTTGCGGGCGCGCACCGCCAGGGGCAGGGCCAGGCGCGCGCACAAGCCGCCCTCCGGACGGTTCTGCAGGGTCACTTCGCCGCCGTGGCCGCGGGCGATGGCGCGCGCCACGGCCAGGCCCAGGCCGATGCCGCCGGTCTCCCGGCTGCGCGAGTTCTCCAGCCGGTGGAAGGGCTCGAAGGCGCGCTCGACCTCGGCCTCGGGCACGCCCGGTCCGTTGTCGCTCACCTCCAGGACCGCCATGGCGCCGTCGGCGTAGACCTGGCAGCGTGCGCGCGAGCCGAACTTGAGGGCGTTGTCGACCAGATTGGTCACCAGCCGCTTCAGCGCCACCGGGTCGGCGTCGACCACCACCCGGTCCGCCCGCTCCACCGCCGCATCGGCGCCGGTCTCCGCGGCGTCGTCGATCACCGTCTCGACCAGCGAAGCGAGCTCCAGGCGCGTGCGCACGGGCGAGCGGCCGGCGTCCTGGACGAAGGCGAGGGTGGCGGCGACCATCGCCTCCATCTGGTCGATGTCGGCGACCAGCTTGCCGCGCAGGTCCTCCGGCGCGGCTTCCACACGAAAACGCAATCGTGTCAGCGGCGTTCGCAGGTCGTGGGCGATGGCGCCGACCATGGCGGTGCGGTAGTCCACATAGCGCTTCAGGCGCTGCTGCATCTCGTTGAACGCCCTGACCGCGACGTCCACCTCGGAAGAGCCCCTGATGTCCAGCGGCGGCGCGGCGGGATCGCGGCCAAGGCGCTCGGCCGCGACGGCGAAGGCGGCGATCGGGGCGGCCATCCGGCGCGAGAAGATCCAGGCCAGCGGCGTCACCGCGAGGGCCGCGAGACCCAGCACCAGCAGCACCCGCTTCTGCCACTCGCCGATCAGCGGATGGCGCGGCGCCGCGACGATCCAGGTTCCGTCCGCCTGCTTCAGCGCGGCCTGGAACGGGCCGAACAGGATGGGCTGGTCGCGGGCGAACGGCGGCGGCCGATGCTTGCGGTCGACCGGGCCGAACGCCACCACGCGCGGCTCGTTCTGCACGATGACGATGTCGTCGGCGCTGCGCTTCAGCAGCAGGGCGACGCCGTTGCGGAAGTTGGTGTGCCCGCGGCCCTGAGTGTCCTGGGCAGGCGGCGTGCGCGACCGGGTGATCTGCAGGGGCTGACCGTCGTGCACGGCGGTGGGCTGGCCGGTGCGCAGGGCCTGCGCCACCTCCGCCAGGGTGTAGATTTCCGGATGCGGCGGCGAGAGCCTGAGCACCACCACGGCCGTGGTCACCAGCACCGCCAGCAGGGTGGCGAGCACCAGGCCGAGCGCCTGCAGGAAGAGCGGCGCGCTCCTCACGGGGTGCGAGCGACCTTGGGCGTGAAGATGTAGCCCTCGTTGCGCACCGTGCGGATCAGCTCCTGGCCGCCGGCGCTGTCGTCCAGCTTGCGGCGCAGCCGGCTGATCTGCACGTCGATGGCCCGGTCGAAGGCCTCGGATTGCGGTCCGCGCGCATACTCCAGCAGCTGGTCGCGGGTGAGCACGCGCTGCGGCCGCTCGACGAAGGCGCGCAGCAGGGAAAACTCGCCGCTGGACAGGTTGACGATCGCCCCCTCCGGCGAGCGCAGCTCATGGCGCACCAGGTCCAGCCGCCAGCCAGCGAATTCGCAGGCCGCGTCCAGGCTGTCCTCGCCCCTGGGCTCGCGCCGGCGGCGCAGCACCGCGCGCACCCGGGCCAGCAGTTCGCGCGGATTGCACGGCTTGGGCACATAGTCGTCCGCGCCGAGCTCCAAGCCGACGATGCGGTCGGTGTCGTCGCCCATGGCCGAGAGCATGATGATCGCCGGGCCGTCGGGCCTGGCCAGCTTGCGGCAGAGGGCCAGGCCGTCCTCGCCTGGCAGCATCACGTCGAGCACCACCAGGTCGGCCGGACGGCGGGCCAGCGCCCGCTCCATCTCCTTGCCGTCGGCGGCGGTCTCCACGGAATAGCCGTGGCGCTCGAGGAATTCGCTGACCACGTCGCGGATGCCCGGGTCGTCGTCGACGACCAGGATGCGCTCGGCGGTTTCGTCCTGGCTTGCGGGCATCTCGGCGGTGTTGGCCATGAGGCCGATAGGTGAACTCACCCTATGGCGCTGGAATGTCGTGGCTGCAACATGCTGGAATTCAGCGTGCGGCGTGGGCGCGCATCGCGGCGAGCGCCTCGTCGGACACGAAGGGATTGGTCCGCCGCTCATTGCCGAAGGTGGAGATCTGCTCGTGACCCGGCACAAAGGTCACGTCGTCGCCCAGCGGCCAGAGCTTGCCGGTGATCGAGGCGACCAGGTCCGGGAAGCTGCCGCGCGGAAAGTCGGTGCGGCCGACGGAGCCGGCGAACAGCACGTCGCCCACCTGGGCGAAGCGCGCCTCGCGGTTGAAGAAGATCACATGGCCCGGGGTGTGGCCCGGGCAGTGGTAGACCTCCCACACCGTCTCGCCCAGGGTCACCTTGTCCCCGTCCTCCAGCCAGCGGTCCGGCGTGAAGCCCTTCGCGTCCGGCATGCCCCAGCGCGCCGCGCTCTTGTCGATCTGGTCGATCCAGAACTGATCGTCCTTGTGCGGCCCCTCGATCGGCACGCCCGTCGCGGCCTTCAGCGCCGCCGTCCCGCCCGCGTGGTCCAGGTGGCCGTGGGTGACCCAGATCTTCTCCAGGGTCAGCCCCTGATCCTCGAGGATCGCCAGCAGACGATCGGTCTCGCCGCCCGGATCGATGATCGCGGCCTTCTTGGTCTTCACGCACCAGACGATGGTGCAGTTCTGCTGCAAGGGAGTCACCGGCGCGATGATGGCGCGGATCGGCGGACCTTCGGCTTCCTCGGTGCTCAAGGCGGCTCCTTCGCGGCGGCGAGTCCGAACGCTCGCGCCGGTTCCCTAGAATAGGGCGGCGCCCGGCGGATCGCAAAGCTTGCGCCGTGGGCGCGAATGGTCAGGATGCGCAACCGATCCGAGAGGTTCAGCCATGACCACCCCCAAGACGCAGGGCGAGAGCTGACGGTGAGCCGGCTCGGCGGAACCGTGCTGTTTTCCGTGAGCGGCGTGGTGGTCGCCGCGGTGCTTGTCGTGCTCGCCATGTCGGAGGTGCGGGGCGAATTGCTGCTGAAGATGTCGCCGAAGGCGTTCCGCGACGCCGAGTTCGCGCGCTTCGCCGACAATGCGGGCGACGAGGTCTATCTGCTGGGCACCATCCACGGGGGTCACCTGACCACCCGGGACTACTCGCTCTGGAACGTCGGCGCCGTGGTCACCCACTTGCATCCGGACCTGCTGCTGGTGGAGAGCCGCCCCGCGGAACTGGCCAGGGACAACTGGGGCGACGGGCCGGTGGAGGCGCCCTTCGCCAGCCTCACCGCCCGCGCGATCGGCGTCGAGGTTCGCGGCATGGACTGGTGGACCATGAACGCCGCCCACGTGATCGACGACGACAACCGCGAAGACCGAATGTTCGGCAACATCGCCGCCGCGCTGCCCGGCCACCGAAAGGCGCTGATCCTGACGGGCTTCTCGCATGTGGACGCCTTCCAGAAGCGCCTGCTCGCATCGGGATACCACGAGGCGCCGTTCGCCTCCGCCGACAAGGAGGCCCTGTTCGACGCCAGGGGGCTGCCCGCCCGGTTCCCCGCCGGCATGACCCGCGTCACCCAGCGACGGATTCAGCTCGACCAGCTGACGCTCGCGCAGCAGACCGACAGCTTCTGGAAGCAGCGGCTCTCCGAGGTCATCGCCGCGCGGCAGGCGCTGCTGAAGACCATCGCCTCGGTCGGCGAGCAAACCCCTTAGGGCTCATTGCCGCCGAACGATCACGCCGCTAGCGTGCGGCCCTACAGCGCCAGCCTGAGTCACGCGGGGAAACAACGAGATGGCCAACGCCACGGGCCTAGCGCGCATCTTCCAGCGCAAGTCGGTCGAGCAGATCCAGGCCGAGCACGAGCATGGCGAACTGAAGCGCACGCTCGGCGCCCTGAACCTCGTCCTGCTGGGCATCGGCTGCATCATCGGCACCGGCATCTTCGTGCTCACCGGCCACGCCGCCGCCGAGTGGGCCGGCCCGGGCATCATGATCTCCTTCGTGATCACCGGCCTGCTCTGCGCGTTCGTCGCCCTCTGCTACGCCGAACTCGCCTCGGCCCTGCCGGTTTCCGGCTCGGCCTATTCCTACAGCTACGCCTCCATGGGCGAGATCGTCGCCTGGGTCATGGGCCTGCTGCTGCTGCTGGAGTACGGCCTGGCGGCCTCCACCGTGGCCGTGGGCTGGTCCGGCTACTTCATCAGCCTGCTGCAGGACATGCATATCGTCATCGATCCAAGGTTCACCGTCGCCGGTCCGATCAAGGACGCCGCGGGCGTGGTGGTCGGGCACGGCTTCATGAACATCCCCGCGATGCTGGCCATCGGCGCGGTGACCAGCCTGCTGGTGCTCGGCGTCTCGGAGTCCGCGACCGCCAACAACATCGTGGTGTTCATCAAGCTCGCCGTGGTGATCGCCTTCATCGGCATCGGCTCGCAGTTCGTGAACCCGGCGCACTGGTCGCCGCTGGTTCCCGCTCAGATCCCCGCGCCGCCGCCCGGCACGCCCATGGACATCTGGCATCAGATCGGTCGCGCCCTCTGGGACGTGATGACCGGCGCGAAGTCGTCGCGCTATGGCCTGGGCGGCGTGATCCATGGCGCCGCGGTGATCTTCTTCGCCTACATCGGCTTCGAGGCGGTCTCCACGGCGGGCGCGGAGTCCAAGAATCCCGGGCGCGACATGCCGATCGGCATCCTGGGCGCGCTGGTGATCTGCACCATCCTCTACATCGCCACCTCGGCGGTGCTGGTGGGCATCGTCCCCTATCAGTCGCTTGACAATCCGGCGCCCATCGCCACCGCGGTGAACCAGCTCGGCATGCCCTGGTTCGCCGTGCTGGTGAAGATCGGCGCCATCGCCGGGCTGTCGAGCGTGATGCTGGTGCTGCTCTACGGCCAGACGCGGATCTTCTACACCATGTCCCGCGACGGCCTGCTGCCGTCGCACCTGGCCGTGGTGCACAAGCGGTTCAAGACGCCGTGGATCAACACCATCATCGTCGGGCTCACCGCCGCGGCCGCCGCGGGCTTCATGTCGCTGGACGCCCTGTCCGACCTGACCAATGTCGGGTCCCTGGCGGCTTTCGCCATCGTCTGCGTCACCGTGCTGTATCTGCGCGTCTCGCATCCCGAGATGCCTCGGCCGTTCCGCACGCCGGTGTTTCCGGTGACGCCGATCCTGGGCGCGCTGATGTGCCTTGTCCTGCTGATGAGCCTGATGGCCGTGCCGGCGACGCGGAACTTCTTCCTGATCTATCTGGCCGGCGGCATCGTGGTCTATTTCGCGTTCGGCATGTGGAACTCCAAGCTCGGCCGGGGCATCGCGGTGGAGGGCCACGAGGCCGCTCCCATGGAGCTGCCCCATCGGGGTGACTGACACGGTCCACGGCCCGGCGGCCAGGCTGCCCATCGAGGAGGCGCTGCCGGCGCTGAAGGCCGCGCTGGCCCGCGGGCCGAACGCCGTCCTCGTGGCGCCTCCGGGCGCCGGCAAGACCACGGTGACGCCGCTGGCGCTCATGGACGAGCCGTGGGTCTCCGGCCGCAAGCTGATCGTCCTCGAGCCCCGCCGCATCGCCGCCCGCGCCGCGGCCGAGCGCATGGCCCACACCCTGGGCGAGCCGGTGGGCCGCACGGTGGGCTATCGCGTGCGCCTGGCTTCCAAGGTCTCGGCCGCGACCCGCGTCGAGGTGGTCACCGAGGGCGTCTTCACCCGCATGATCCAGGACGATCCGGCGCTGGACGGCGTCGCGGCGGTGCTGTTCGACGAGTTCCACGAGCGCAGCCTGGACGCGGACCTCGGCCTGGCCTTCGCCCGCGACGCCCAGAGCGTGCTGGTTCCCGAGCTGCGCCTTGTGGTGATGTCCGCGACCCTCGACGCAGCGCCCATCGCCGCCCACCTGGGCGATGCGCCGGTGATCGAGAGCCGGGGCCGCATGCATCCGGTGGAGACCCGCTACCTCGGCCACGACCCGGCGGCGCGCATCGAGGACGAGGTCGCCAAGGCCGTGCTGCGCGCCCTGGCGGAGACGCAAGGCAGCCTGCTCGTGTTCCTGCCGGGCCAGGGCGAAATCCTGCGCGTGGCGGAGCGCCTCGCCGAGCGCGTTCGCGACCCGTCGGTGGAGCTGGCCCCGCTCTACGGCGCCCTCGACGCCCGCGAACAGGACCGCGCCATCGCGCCGCCGCCCGCGGGGCGGCGCAAGGTGGTGCTGGCGACCTCCATCGCCCAGACCAGCCTGACCATCGAGGGCGTCCGGGTAGTCATCGACTGCGGCCTGGCCCGCGTGCCGCGCTACGATCCGGGCAGCGGCCTCACCCGCCTGCAGACCGTGCGTGTTTCCGCCGCCGCCGCCGACCAGCGCCGGGGCAGGGCGGGGCGCACGGAACCAGGGGTCTGCTACCGACTTTGGGACGAGGCGCAGACCCGCAGCCTGTCCCCCTTCGACCGGCCGGAGATCCTCGAGACCGACCTTTCGCGACTGGCCCTCGATCTGGCCCGATGGGGGAGCGGCGATGCGTCAAAACTGGCGTTCCTCGACCCGCCGCCCGCGGCGGCCATGGCGGAGGCGAGGGGACTCCTACAGGGGTTGGGAGCGCTCGACGCCGACGGAAAGCTGACCGCCCACGGCCGGAGGATGAGCGAACTGGCATTGCCGCCGCGGCTGGCGCACATGGTCATCCGCGGCGCGGCGTCCGGACAGGCCGACCGCGCCGCGCGGATCGCCGCCCTGATCGTCGAACGCGGCCTGGGCGGGCGCGACGCCGACCTCACCCATCGGCTGGAAGTCTTCGGCCGCGATCACAGCCCGCGCGCCCGGGACGCCGCCGCCCTGGCCGCCCGCTGGGCCCGGGAGGCTGGGAGAGCCCAGGGCGCTGTCCCCCTCGACGACGGCTTGCTCCTTGCCGAGGCGTTTCCGGAGCGGGTGGCCAAGGCCCGCGGCGGACTTGGACACTTCCAGCTCGCGAGCGGGCGGGGCGTCTTCGTCGAACCTGCCGACGCCCTGGCCCGCGAGCCTTGGCTGGCCGTGGCGGAACTGGGCGGGGGCGAGGCGCGCGACCGCATCCTGCTCGCCGCCCGCCTCGACGAAGACGCCCTGAAGGCCACGTTCGCCGATCGGCTGGTGCGCGAGGACCGGCTGGAGAGTGACGCCGGCGGCCGGCTGCGGGCCAAACAGGTCGTGCGACTGGGCCGGTTGGTGATCGAGGAGCGGTTGATCGCCAACCCCCAGCCGGAACTGATCGTCCACGCTTTGCTGGACGAGGTCCGGCGCAAGGGCCTGGCGGCGCTGCCGTGGGGCAAGTCGGCGTCGGCGCTGCGGGCCCGGGTGGCGTTCCTGAAGGCCATGGACCCGGCCGCGCCGGACCTGTCGGACGAGGCCCTGCTGCGGCGCCTGGACGAGTGGCTGGCGCCCTGCCTGGCCGGCAAGGCCTCGCTGGCCCAACTGGGCGAAGCGGCGATGGAGACGGCTTTGCGCAGCCTCATTCCCCGGGACGTCCAGCGCCGGCTCGACAGGGAGGTGCCGACGGTCTTCGAGGCGCCCACCGGCTCGCGCCTGAGCATCGACTACGCGGCGGAGGGCGGACCGCGCGTTGATGTGCGCGTGCAGGAACTGTTCGGCCTCGCCGAACACCCGACCGTCGCCGGCGGCAAGGTCCCGCTCTCCCTCGCGCTGCTCTCCCCCGCCCATCGCCCGATCCAGCTCACCAGGGACCTGCCGGGCTTCTGGAGTGGATCTTGGAGCGACGTGCGCAAGGAGATGCGCGGCCGCTATCCCAAGCACGCCTGGCCGCAGGACCCGGCGAACGCCGCGCCGACGCGAAGGGCCAAGCCGCGCGCCTGAACTCCCTCTCCTTCATGGGCAGGGAGCTAGCCCGTCACCGCATAGATCATGATCCCCGTGGCCACGGCGAGGTTCAGGCTGTCGGCACGGCCGCGCATGGGGATCTTGACGTTGACGTCGCAGATCGCGGCCAGTTCCGGCGGCAGGCCGGCCTGTTCGTTGCCCATCAGGATCAGCGTCGGCGCGGCGTAGCGGGCCTGGCGAAAGTCCGTGGTGGCGGTGAGCAGGGTTCCCACGACCGACCCGGGCCAGGCGCGGCGCCAGGCCATGAACTCATCCACGCCGGCGCGGGCGATCTGAACGGCGAAGATCGAGCCCATGGTGGCGCGCACCGCCTCCACGGAGAACGGATCGCAGCACTCGCCCACCAGGATCACCCCGCCGCAGCCCGCCGCGTCGGCGGTGCGGATGATCGTGCCGAGGTTGCCCGGGTCGCGCACCGCCTGCAGCGCCACCCAGCAGTGGGCCGCGCCCGGGTTCAGTTCGCCCAACGCCGCCCAGACCTGGTCGAACACCGCCAGGACGGTCTGCGGATTGTCCCGCCGGGAGATCTTGGCGAGGATGTCTCGGCTGACCTCGATCACCTCGCCTCGCGCCGCCAAGGTAGCCTCCGCCGCCCGCGCCAGAAGTGGATGCGGGGCGGCCTCGGCGCTGTGCATCAGAACTCTTGGAAACTTTTCTGATTCAATCGCTTCAGTGACGATCTTAAGTCCTTCAGCGAGGAACTGTCCGCTCTCTTCGCGCGCCTTGCGCATGTGCAGGGCGCGAACCGCCTTCACCGTCGGATTGGTCAGGGAGGTGATCGCCCGCGGGGTCACTCGGGCGCGCTCCAGCGGGCGAAGAACGAGAGGCCCACACCGCGCGCTCCGGCTTCCTCGATGAGCGCCAGCTCGCCCCAGTCGATCACGCCCGGCCGGTCGGTCAGCACCTCGGCGAGCGCGCCCGCCAGCGCCATCCCGGAGATCCGCTCGGCGTAGGCGTTCAGCAACAGGAACGAGGCGTCGTCGCTCAGCAGGGCGGCGCAGCCGTGCAGCAGGGCGGGCAGGTCTTCCAGCAGGCGCCAGACCTCGCCGCCAGGCCCGCGTCCGTACTTCGGCGGATCGAGGATGATCCCGTCGTAGCGCACGCCCCGGCGCACCTCGCGCTGCACATATTTGCGCGCATCCTCGCAGATCCAGCGCACCGGCCGGTCCGCGAGACCTGACAGTTCGGCGTTCTCCCGCGCCCAGCCGACCGCCTTCTTCGAGGCGTCCACGTGGGTCACCTGTGCGCCGGCCGCCGCGCAGACCAGGCTGGCGACGCCGGTGTAGCCAAACAGGTTGAGGATGTTTAGCGGCCGCCCCGCCCGCCGCACGCGCGCATCGAGCCAGGTCCAGTTCGCCGCCTGCTCGGGAAAGAAGGCCAGGTGCCGGAACGCCGTGAACCGGCCGAGGAACTTCACCGCACCCCAGGCCAGGGGCCAGCTCTCCGGCGCGCGCCGCGCGAACCGCCATCGGCCCTCGTCTTCCTCGCCGGCGGGGTCGAACACCGCGTCGGCGCGGGCCCATTCGGCCTCGTCCAGGGCCGGCGTCCACAGGCACTGCGGTTCGGGTCGCACGACACGGTGGGGCCCGTAGCGCTCGAGCTTCCGCCCGCCGCCGCTGTCCACCAGTCCATAGTCCGCCCAGGCCACGGTGCGCAGCACGGTGGGCGCCGCGGCGGTCAGCGGGGGAACGGTCTTCAGCATCGCCGCTGGCTTAGCGTCTCAGCCGGTGCAGCGTCCAGGCGCGGCAAAGATGACAAGCCTGTCACGAGCCTTGCGGTGTCGGCACGATTCCCATTTAGTACGCGCAGCTAAGAACAAGAGGTAAGCCGGTGACCGCGATCTTGAACAAGACGCCCAAGTCGGCGCGCAAGGCCAAGGGCGACGGCCATCTTCGCCGGGCCGAAATCCTCGAGGCGGCCGAGCGCATCTTCGTCGCCGACGGTTACGAGGGCGCCACGATCCGCAAGATCGCCGACGAGGTCGGCGTCTCCTCCACCGCCCTCTACATGCACTTCCGCGACAAGGACGAGATCCTGGTGGAGATCTGCATGGAGGCGACCCAGCGCCTGCTGGAACAGAACAGCCAGATCTCCGCCCAGCCGCTGGATGCGGTCGCACGGGTGCGCCGCATGCTGGAAGCCTATGTGAGCTTCGCCTTGCAGCACCCCAACGCCTATCAGCTGATGTTCTGTTCGGCGGCGCGGTCGGCCTCGTCGCGCAAGAAGGAGGCGGCGGAGGACATCAGCGCCCAATGCTACGCCCGCTACTCCGGCGTGGTGCGTGAGTCGCCGCCGAGGGTCGCCTGCGCACCGGCACCGCCGACGCAGCCGCCCAGGCGCTTTGGGCGGCCTGCCATGGAATGGTGGCCCTGATCATCACCCGGCCGGATTTCCAATGGGCGGAACCCGCCGAACTCACGCGGGTGATGCTCGACGGCCTGCTCTACGGCTTGGTCGCCGACTGAAACCCTTGCGCGGCGTCCTGATCGCCGTCCTGGGCGCCGTCGCGGCGGCCGGCCCGGCCTGCGCGGCGCCCCGCATCGTCTCCCTGGACCAGTGCGCCGACCAGTATGTGCTGGCGATGGCGCCGCGCGACGAGATCGTCGGGATCTCCAAGCGCGCCCTGAACGCGGACTCGAACCAGAGGGCTCTCGCGGCCGGGTTGCCTGAGCGGCGGGCGAGCCTGGAGGCGATCCTCGGCGTCCGGCCGACCGTGGCGGTGCGCTATTGGACGCCGGACGCGCGCCTGCCGGACGCGCTTGTGCGCCGGGGCGTCGGCGTGGTGCAGATCGACGAAGCCAACGACTTCCCCGGCATCCGGGCCAACGTGCGCAAGGTTGCATCGGCCCTTGACCGGCGAGCGGCGGGCGAGGCCTTGATCGCCGGCATGGATGCGAAGCTTGCCGCGAGCCGCGGCGCCTGGGGCGGGGCGCGGGCCCTCTATCTGACGCCGAGCGGCTTCACCGCCGGGCAGGACACCCTGGTCGGCGCCGTGCTGCGGGCGGCCGGCCTGAGCACCGAGGCCACCGCGCCGGGCTACAGCCCGATCCCGCTGGAGGCGCTGGTGCTGCGCCCGCCCGCGGCCCTGGTGCTGGGGTTCTTCCGCGACCTCGCGGGCGGGCGCCAGCACTGGACCATCGCCGGCAATGGTCGCGTCAAGGACCTGGCGCGGCGGCGCGCGATCGCCTCGCTGCCGGGCTCGATGCTCGGCTGCCCGGCGTGGTTCGCCGCCGACGGGACACTGGCCCTGGCGCAGGCGCGCCCCGCCGCGCGGCGCTGAGCCGGTGCGCCTGATCCTCCTGCTGCTGGCGCTGCTGGCGCTGGCGCTGGTCGTCTCGGTCAGCTTCGGCGAGACGGCGCTGAGCCTCGCCCAGTACCGCGACGCCATCGCCCATCCTACCTCCGCGCCCGGGGAGATCATCTTCGGCATCCGCGCGCCGCGCGCCTGTTGCGCGGCCCTGGTAGGCGCGGCCCTTGGCCTGGCGGGGGCGGTGATGCAGGGACTGCTGCGCAATCCCCTGGCC
>JBIOEG010000003.1:0-127587 GCA_044445825.1 Caulobacterales bacterium | reverse complement strand
GATGAGGGGTGTGGGGCGCATGCGTCCGCCGCCACCTGTTCCGCACCTGTTATGCATCGATAACAGGCCTGTTTGGCGCCTGTTATCACCTGTTATCACCTGTTCCTGGGCAGTATCAGGTGGTCGCAAGCCATTGAACGATCACGGCTTCCAGACCGTAACAGGTGGAAAAAACCGTGAAATAACAGGTGGAACAGGTGAATAACAGGTCGGAACAGGCGCTCGTGGGGGCGTCTAGGCCGCCGCGGCGTCGGCCGAACGCCGGCGGTCGGTGGCGTCGGCCAGGGCCCTGGCTACGGCGGCCACGGTCACCGGCTTGCGCATCACCGCGTCGGCGCCGGCTTCCAGGCATTCGCTGGCCTCCTCGGCATCGCCGCCGATCATGGCGATGATGGGAGTCTCGCTGATCGGCGCGGGCAGGGCGCGGACAGCCGCCGCGGTGGCTCGCCCGTCCAGCTGCGGCATGCGCCCCTCCACCATGATCAGGTCGAAGGAGACGGCCATGGCCAGGTCCAGCGCCCGGCGCGCACTCTGCGCGTGGACCACCTGGTGGCCGAGCTGCTCCAGGATCGTGCGCAGCATCGCCGCGTTGAGACCGTTGTCCACGGCCATCAGCACCTTCAGGCCGCCGCGGGCCCTGCCGCCGGCGCGATCGTCTTCGTCGTCCGTGGGCAGGTCGACGATGGCGGAGGCGTCGTAGGGCAGCTCGAGGGCGAACAGGCTGCCGACGCCCAGCGCCGACTCGGCGTGCAGTTCCGCGCCCATGAGCTTGACCAGCTGCCGAGACAGCGACAGGCCGAGGCCGGCGCCCGGGAGCCCGGCGCCGGTGCGCGGAATGCGCCGGAAGGGCTCGAACGCCTCGGCCAGCTCCTCCTCGGTCAGCCCCGGGCCGGTGTCGGCCACGGAGATCACCAGGCGGTCGGCGCCGCGGCGCTCCACCCGCGCCTCGATGCGGCCGCGCACCGTGTATTTCACTGCGTTGCTGAGCAGGTTGGCGAGCACCTGGCGCACCCGCGCCGCGTCGGCCACGGCCGCGCCGACCCGGCGCGTGTCGAGGGCCGGCTCGACATAGACGTGCAGTTCCAAGTCCTTGGCCGCGGCCTGCGGGCGCACGAGCATCTGCAGCTCGCGCACCATGCGCACCGGATCGAAGGGCGCGGCGTCCACCTGCAGGCGGCCGGCCTCGGCGGTTTCGGTGTCCAAGGTGGCGTTCAGCACGGCGATCAGGTCGTTGGCCGCCGCGAGGGCCGAGCCCAGTTGCTCGCGCGAAGGGGCGGCGCGTCCGCCCTGGCCGGCGGCGGCGGCCAGCACGTGGGCCACGCCGGTAAGGCCATTGCGGATCTCGTGCGACAGCGTGGAGATGAGGTCGGACTTGGACCGCGCCAGCCGCTCGGCCCTGGCCAGGGAGGCGGACCGATCGGCCATCAGCTGTTCGCGCTCGGTCGCCAGGGCGAACTGGGCGCGCAGGTTGCGGTTGAGGATAAGGGTGAGCATGAAGGCCAGGGCGAACGCGCCCCAGGCGATCTTGGCCAGTTCGAAGCTCTGCGGACGCAGCAGCAGGGCGATCAGCGGTCCGGCCATCGCCGCCGGTCCGACGATCAGCAGCGCGGGCAGCGACGGCGCCGTGAAGAACAGGCAGATCACGGCGGCGCCGGTGGTCAGCATCAGCAGGGTCTCTCTGGCCGGCCCCGCGTGATCGGCCATCGCGGCCATCTGGGCGACGGCCCCAGACCACAGCAGGCCGGACAGCACGTGCACCCGGGTGCGCCGGCCCAGATCGGTCAGGCGCTCGCGGTTGAGCTGCTGGACCACGAAGTAGAAGGCGCCCCAGTTGATCGCGAAGATCGCGAAGCTGGCGGCCATCCAGGCCGCGTCCCGCGCGTATGACCCTGCCCAAACATAGATGGGCAGGCACACGGCGAAGAGACCGAGCGCCTGGGGCATCAGGGCGCTCTGCGCGGCCAGCGACTGGGCCGCGATCGAGGCGCCGGCGCCGGCGGGGCCGCCCGCAGCTGCGGGTTCGACCCCGGCGGACGCGGTGTCGGCGGCCTGGGCGGCTGCTTGCGAGGTTTCGGACATGCGGCTGACGCGGACTCCCGGAATGAGGGAGACAAGCTTAACGCCAGCAAGTTGTCCGCCGGTTAGGAGACGCGCTTAACGAAGAGTGACCGCCAAGCCTTCGTTAAGCCTAACAGGTCATGATCCGCGCCGGGTGCACAGGGGCGGGCGTTTCGGACATGACCACCACGCGAGCGGCGTTGAGCGACGAGGATATCCGCCAGCTGGTCAAGGGCGAGACGGCGGACGAGCGGGCGGTGATCGCCCACCGCCTGTGCCGGCACATGGACCGCGCCGACCTGACCGAACAGGAGCGGGAAGAGGCGCACGAGATCCTGCGGGTCATGGCCGCCGACGCCGCCGAACTGGTCCGCCGGGCTCTCGCGGTAACCCTGAAGGCATCGCCGCTGATTCCGCGGGACGTGGCCAAACGCCTCGCCCGCGACGTGGAGAGCATCGCCGTCCCGATCCTGAACTTCTCGCCGGCCTTCGACGACGACGATCTCGCAGAAATCGTCTGCCTGGGCGGTCCGGTGCGCCAGCTGGCGATCGCCAGGCGGCCGGTGCTGTCGGAGAAGGTCACCGGCGTTATCGTCGACGTGGGCGTCGAGGACGCCGTGAAGACCGCCTGCGAGAACGAGGGCGCCGAGTTCTCCGAGCAGGGCCTGCAGACCGCCGTCGACCGGTTCGCCAAGTCCGAACAGGTGCTGGCCGCGATCGCCTTTCGCCAGGTGCTGCCCATGGCGGTCACCGAGAAGCTGGTGGACCTCGTCGGTGAGCGCCTGCGCCATCACCTGATCAGCAAGCACGCCGTCTCGCCCCAGGCGGCGCTGGCCATCGCCGTCGGCTCGACGGAGCGCGCCACCGTGGACCTGGTGGAGCAGGCCGGACGCAGCGCGGACGTGCAGGGCCTTGTGCGCCACCTGCACCGGATGCAGCGGCTGACGCCGTCGCTGCTGCTCCGCGCCCTGGCCCAGGGCCACATGGCGTTTTTCGAATGGTCGGTGGCGGAGCTGGCCGGCGTGCCGCACCACCGCACCTGGCTGATGATCCATGACGCCGGATCGCTCGGCCTGAAGGCGATCTATGAGCGGGCCGGCCTGCCCGCGCGGCTGCTGCCGGCCTTCCGCGCGGCGGTGGACACCTACCACTCGCTGGAGTTCGAGATCGGCGGCCAGGACAGAGAGCTGTTCCAGCGCAGCATGCTCGAGCGGTTCCTCACCCAGGCGCACGCGGTTTCGCGCGACGACATGGACTACCTGCTCGACAAGGTCGATCGCCTCTCCCTGCGATCGCCAGCGCCGGCGAAGGCGGCCTGACGCCTGTCACCTCGTAGGCTTCGAAGACACGCGAGCCGACTTGCGCGCCGCGGCTTTGACGCAGGTCAAGGAAGCCGACGGGTCCCCAGACGATTGTCCAGCTCGAAAAACGACAAGCGGTGAATCGGAGTCGGCATGAAAAACCCGCGTCTCAACAGCTTTCCACCGGCCCTCGCGCGTCTGAGTTTCGCGGCGGCGCTGGTGTTCGCGGCCTTCGCACTGGCCCAGCCGGCCAGCGCCGTGCCGGCCTTCGCCGTGCAGACGGGCCAGCCCTGCAACGCCTGCCACGTGGGCGGTTTCGGTCCGCAGCTGACGCCTTACGGGCGCACCTTCAAGCTGGGCGGCTACACGACGCGCAGCAACACCTGGAACGTGCCGCTCTCGGTCATGGGCGTGGCGTCCTACGTCCATACCCAGCAAGACCAAGGGGGGCCGCCGGCGGACGGCTTCCACAACAATGACAACATCGGCCTCGACCAGATCAGCTTCTTCCTGGCCGGCGGCCTCGGCTCGCACTTCGGCGCCTTCGTGCAGACCACCTACGACGGCATCCACAAGGTCTGGCACTGGGACAACACCGACCTGCGCGCCACCACCACCGTGCAGGTCAAGGACACCCCGGTCGTGCTGGGGATCAGCCTCAACAACAATCCGACGGTGCAGGATGCGTGGAACACCACCCCGGCCTGGGGTTTTCCTTATACCACCTCGTCCCTCGCCCCCGCGCCGTCGACTGTTCCGCTGCTCAACGGCGCCTTCGCCCAGACCACCGTGGGCGTGACCGGCTACACCTGGATCAACTCGGAATTCTTTCTGGAGGGCGGCGTCTATGGATCGCCCGGCGCCCAAACCCTGATAAACCTCGGAGTCGACCCGACGATACCGGGCGACATCACCGGGGTGGCGCCCTACGGCCGCGCGGTGTTCCAGCATGCGCTGGGCGGAGGCACCCTGGAGCTGGGCCTGATGGGCATGCAGGCGAACATCCATCCGGGCCGGGACAACTCAACCGGCGATACCGACAACTACACCGACCTCGGTGTCGACGGGTCTTTCCAGAAAGTGCTCGGCAACAGCGACGTCATCAGCCTGAACGCGCGCTACCTGCATGAACAGCAGACCTTGAACGCCACCTGCGTGCTGAACGCCCCGTCCTCCGACAGCGTTGTGTTCCGCCAGACGGCCCAGATCGCGCCACCGGAAGGCTGCGCCTCCAACCACCTGGACGACGTGCGGGTGGATGCGTCCTACTACTGGCGCAACAAGATCGGCGGCTCGGTTCAGGTCTTCGACACCACCGGCAACGCCAATCCGATCGTCTACTCGGGCAACCGGACGTTCAAGCCAGACAGCTCCGGCGTCGTGCTGCAACTCGACGGCACGCCCTGGGGCACGGTGGCCGGCTCGCGCTTCAATGTGCGGGTGGGCGTACAATATACGATCTACACGCAGTTCAACGGCGCCGCCTCCAACTTCGACGACGCCGGGACCAACGCGTCCGCCAACAATACGCTGAGGGTGTTCGTATGGACCGCCTACTGACGCTTCGCGGCCCGCTGGCCGCGGCCCTGATCGCCGCGGGGATGTTCGCGGCATTCCCGGCGGCGGCCGGCGATCCTGGCCACGGCAAGGCCGTGTTCGGGGCCCAGTGCGCCATGTGCCACTCGAACGCGCGCGGCGGACCGACCATCCTCGGACCGACCCTGTTCGGCGTGGTCGGACGCCCGGCCGGCGCGGTGAAGGGCTTCGCCTATTCCTCGGCGCTCAGGTCATCGGGCCTCACCTGGGGCAACGACAAACTGCGCGCCTACGTCGCCGCGCCGGCCAAGACCTTGCCCGGCGTGCGCATGACCTACGGCGGCCTGCACAATCCTGCGCAGCTCGAGGACCTGATCGCCTACCTCGATACGCTCAAGTAGCTGTCGCCCCTTGCCGAAGGCCAAGTCGTGACGCGTGACAACGCGCGCGCGCGGCCTGTTGGTGATCGCCCTGGCGCTTTGGGCGGCGGCGCCAGACCTGATGAGCGACATCATGGACGCGCCGCCCAGTTGAGGCCGGCCGCGCGGACCGCGTGGTTCCTCAGTCGATGCTGACGCTCACGCCTATGCGCCGCAGACCGAGACGCTCGGCGACCCGACGGGATGAAAGGTTTTTCGCGAGCGTGCTGTAAAACAAGGCGCGGTCAGCAAGTTGCGGTAGGCGCGACCAAGCCGCCGTCACGGCTGCAGCAAGGCCGCGGCTGCGATATCCGGGGAAGGTGTAGACGCCTACCTCGGCGCCGGCCTCGCCGATCCGCGCGGCGAAGGCCATCGCGGCGATCTCGTCTCCGACGAGCGCCACGCACCAGGGCTCCCAGAAATCGCCTGCGCCCACGAAGCCAGCCTGCGCCAGCGCCGGGGGCATGCCGTCGGCTGCGAGACGGGACAACAGCTGCTCACCCTGCGGCGTCCCTGAGCGTACGATGGATGCCGGGACGTCGAAGTCGAGGCCGCTGGGCAGGCGATAGATGAGCGCTGCTCCGGCCGGCTCCGCGGCGGCCTGCGCCGACAGCAGGTCGATGAACCCCCGCAGGCATGCAGGCGTCGCCGCGGGGTCGACCCAGGGGGGCTCCCGTTCGGCCAGGGCGAGCGCTCTTCGGGCGGTCTCAGCGCTCACATCCAGGCGCAGCCGAAGGAGGTTCCCGCCCGCGCAGCCGGCGAAGAACAGTCGCGGCGCTCGCGGGCGATCGGGGCTGTTCATCCGCCCCAGGCGCCCGCCCGTCGAAGTGACGAACAGGCAGCCGACATCGACCACGAGCAGTCGCAGATGTTCGGTCCCGTCGTCCAGCGACGCGGCCATCACTTGCCTTGCAGCAGGTCCATGAACGGGGGGAAGGTCAGCAGAAAGCCCACGCCGAGCAAGCCGAACGACGCCAGGTTCACGCGGCCCAGCGCGACGCTCCTGCCCGCCCAAAGCCTGGACAGCGCGAACCAGGTCGCGAGCCAGGCGATGATGGCGAGGGTGGTCACGCCCGACAGCGCCCCGACCGGACGGTACAGGGTCAGCGCCTTGCCGACGGCGTCCGACGCGTCGCCCGCCAGCGCGAGGATCCCGATCGCGGCGCAGCCGACTCCGGCGGCGAGGATCGCGGCCGCGCCGGGGCCGTTCGGGACGGTCTCGAGGACCGGCGGCTCATCTGGCTGGCTCACTGCGCCTTCCCCTGCATCAGCGTGATCACGCCGCCGCCACGCACGGGCGCCACCTTGTCCAGGAAGGCGCCGAAGGCTCCGGCGACGCCCGTCGCCAGGAACGCCGCAACGGCGAAGGTCAGCACCGCCGCGCGCATGTCCCGATGATGGGCGATCGATCGCCGGTACTTCATCGCCACATAGGCCACCATGGTCATGGCGATGGGGGCGACCCAGGCGATGTGCTCTTTCCACTCCATGCCGATGTTGTGCCACTCCGACGTCTTGGGACTCGAAAGCAGCAGTCGCCGGGGAAAATGCGTGAAATCCGTCACGCCGGGCGGCGGGGCCGCACGGTACCAGGGATAGATGACATAGGCGCCGGAGAACACCGTGAGCCAGGCCAGGATCACCATCGCCGAAAGATAGAGCGCCAGCACCCGCTGCTCGCGCACACTCACGTCGCGCGCGCCGGGCGCGGACATCCGATAGATCTCGGCGAGGGCCCCGGAGAAGGCCAGCATGAACAGCGCGCCGAAGCCCATGCCGTGCAGCATGGTCAGGAAGTCATGGGTCGAGATTTCCATTGGCTTAAGGTCTAGGCTCGCAGCGCGCGCTATGCGAGCCTAGTGCGACGGCGGCAGCTTGGCGCGCAGATAATCGCCGATCAGCATCACCGTCGGCTCGAGCAACTCCAGGTCGTTCAGCGAATCTCCCGCGGCCGAGCGCGCGAAGTCCACGGCCTCGGCGTCGTGCTCGCGCTCGCCGGCCACCAGCAGCTGGTTCATCACGTCGGTGACCGCAACGTGCTCCTGGAAGATTTCTTCGCGATCCGCCTTGACGCGATCGGCCATGGCCAGGGCCCAGCTCATGTCCGGCGTCACCTTGCCGTCCGCCAGGTCCGGCAGCAGCGCCAGGGGAGGCAGGATGTATTCCTGTTCGCGGGCGGTGTGCTTGGTGAACAGCTCCAGGGCCTTGCGGGCCAGCACTCCGACCTGTCCGGGGCGCTTCGTCAGGGCGGTCAGCCGATCCAGCGTCTCCTGGTGTTCGAACACCAGCGACTGCGGGATCGGGTGATCCGGCGGCGGGGTTGGCGCCGGTTGCGCCAGCGCGATCGACGACGCGCCCATCCACGCGGCGGCCGTGCAGGCCAGCAACGCCAGCACCCGAGTTGAGCTTGGACGCATTCCCATTCCTCCAAGTCGCCGCCCCGCGGATGGCCTGCTCGCCCAGCCGCGTCGACTACGGCAGAATCTCACAGCTGTCTGCCTCGCCCGTTGACCTGGATCAACACCGGGCCAGGACAGGCCCGCCGCGCGACTAGGCGGCTTGGGCGCGCGACAGGCGCAGTTCTCGAAACGAGATCAACCGTCTGCTGGACTCGTCCCAAAGCGCCAGGCCCACGCAACGCAGGCTGTCCAAAAGGGTCAGGCGGCCGAGATCGCGCAGGTGGGGCTCGTCGCGCAGCACCTGCGGCAGGCGATAGAAGGGGATGCGGCTGTTCAGGTGGTGCACATGGTGGATGCCGATGTTGGCGGTGAACCACCTGAGGATCGGGGGCAGGTCGTAGTGTGACGAGCCGCGCAGGGCCGCGTCATGAAAGTCCCAGGTGTCGCCGCGCGCCCAGTAGGTTTCCTCGAACTGGTGCTGCACGAAGAACAGCCAGACGCCCGCCGACGCGGCCAACAGGGTCATCGGCAGATAGATCAGCAGGAACGGCACGAGCCCGAAAGCCATGATCATGCCCACCACCAGTGCGGCGATCGCAAGGTCGGTGGCCAGCACCGACACCCAGGGCCGCCAGCCCTTTCGCATCAGTCCCACCGGCACGCGGTGCTGCAGCAGAAACAGATAGGCCGGGCCCAGGCCGAACATCACCACCGGGTGGCGATAGAGCCAGTAGCCGAACCGTTTGATGCGGGGCAGGGCGAGGTATTCCTCCACCGTGAGCGTCTCGACGCCGCCGAGCGTGCGCCGATCCAGGGCGCCGGACGTGGCGTGATGCAGCGCGTGCGAGCGGCCCCAGTAGTCGTGCGGGGTCAGCGTCAGCACGCCGATCGCCCGGCCCACCCAATCGTTGGCGAACTTCCACGGGAAGAAGGCGCCGTGGCTGCAGTCGTGCTGGATCATGAACAGCCGCACCAGGAAGGCCGCGGCCGGCACGATCAGCGCCAGGCCCCACCAGACGTGATGGCTGAGCGCGAGCCAGGCCAGGACCACGATCGCGGAAAGGGGCGCCAACGTGATGGCGATCTCGAAGACGCCGCGGGAGACGCTGGGGTTGCGGTAGCGAAGCAGCCGGCGTGCGAAAGCGCGCGCGTCGCCGTCGCCGCTTGGGCCGGCCGTGTCGTGGTTACTCATAGGGGGAGGGTTTTCCTGCGGGAGCGACAGAATCACCGGTCCCGATCGGCTGCACGGAGATGTAGTCACTAGGAGGGTCGCGTGCGAGGGGGCCTCGTTCAAAACCCGTGCGGCCCTTGGACACATCCGCGTGCGCAGGCAGGACGCCGGCGCGACTGGACACGCCGCGTGTGGCGATACCTGCGGTTGTCCGGTCGGCAACTTTAGGCGAGAAGTTCGGCATGCCCTGAGGAACTCAGGCCAGGCGGACGGGACCCATGCCTAGAATCTGCGCGCTCGCGATCCTGCTGGCTCTGGCGCTGGCCCCGTCATGGGCGCAGGCCCAGGAGAAGATCTCCATCCCGTCCGAGACGCCTGGCGGGATGGGCCCCTACATGCACCGCGAGGCGCCGCCGGCGACAGTGGTCGGCTATCTCTACCTGCCGGCCAACGCCACCGGCCCCGTGCCTGCCTTGATCCTGAAGCATGGCAGCGGCGGCCTGAAGGGCGCGACCGGCGACAACATTCGCAAATGGGCCAAGACGCTGACCAGTTGGGGCGTCGCGGCCTTCGTGGTCGACAGCTTCGGCCCGCGCGGCATCTCCGAAACGGCGAGCGACCAGTCCCAGCTCAGGATCTTCGCGGACCTCGCCGACTCGTTTGCGGCGCTGAAAGTGCTCGCGGCCGATCCGCGCATCGACAAGAACCGGATCGGCATCATGGGCTGGTCGCGTGGCGGCTCGATCGCCATGGTGAGCGCGCTGGAGAGCGCACGACGGGCCGTGCTCGACGCCGACGGACCGAAGTTCGCCGCCCACATCGTCTTTTACGGCGCCGCCTCCAACCAGTTCCGCGACAAGGCCACGGACGGCGCGCCGATGCTGTTCTTCCACGGGGAGTCCGACAACTACGTGCCCGTGGGCCCGACCGTGGAGTTCGCCGACTGGATCAAGGGCATGGGCAATGCGGTGACCTTTGTCACCTACCCGCGCACCTACCATGATTTCGACGTCGAGGGCGGCTACCAGGGGCTCGCCCGAGACGTCGAGTCCGGCCGTCACTGCGACGTGGTCACCGATATGAGCACCGGCAGGGTCACGCGCATGGGCGGCCAGGCGCCGACGGGGCCGCTGACGCCGCAGTTGGTGGGCGCCTACATGAAGTCCTGCATGGAGCGGGGCGGCGATCTCGCCTACAACGCACAAGCCCGCTCCGACGCCGTGATCAAGGTGCACGCCTTCCTGCAGCAGGTGTTCCACATCGCGGGGTGATCGCCTGCGGCGCGATCGATCGGCGCAAGAACGCTTGCCTTTCCCCGGGGCTATCGGGCTAGCTTGCACTCATGAGCGAAACACGGCCTGAAGCCCCCATCCTGCCCGCCGCCACCATTTTGATGCTGCGCGACGATCCGACCTTCGAAGTGCTGATGGTCAAGCGCCATCACCAGATCGACTTCGCCTCGGGCGCCCTGGTGTTTCCCGGCGGCAAGACCCACGCCGGAGATCACGACCAGAACTGGGAGTTCCGCTGCCTCGGCTGGGGCGGGTCGCTGCCGGAGAAACGGCCGCTGCGCATCGCCGCCATCCGCGAGGCCTATGAGGAGGCGGGAGTCCTGCTTGCGCGCCATCCGGACGGCTCGCCGTTCCGCGGCGACGAGAAGGCGGCCGCCGCGCGCGACGAGATCGCCGCGGACCGCCGCTCGTTCCTCGACCTGATCACCGAGCTCGACCTGCACCTCGACCTCGAGGCTCTGTCGGTGTTCGCCCACTGGATCACGCCGAAGCTCACGCCCAAGCGGTTCGACACCTGGTTCTACGTGGCGGTCGCTCCCGCCGATCAGCTGGCCATCTGCGACGGATGGGAAACGGTGGACGCCGAGTGGATCGCGCCCAACGAGGCGCTGCGGCTGGCGGCCGCCGGCGAGCGCACTGTGATCTTCCCCACCCGCATGAACCTGCAGCTGCTGGCCGAAGCGGCGAGCGCCGACGACGCGATCGCCCGCGCGCGGGCGCGCACCCTGGTCACGGTGGAGCCGCAGATCACCGAACGGCCCGGCGGCCGCGTGCTCGTGCTGCCGCCGAACGCCGGCTATGGGGTGGTGGAGGAGCCGTTGTCGCGAGTGATGTAGTCGCGGGCGGTCTGATTAGCCGAGGAAGTCCTTCACCCGGGTTTCCAGCTCTTCGACCAGGGCTCGGCCAGTGGGGTTGGCGTCGGTCTGAATCTGGTTCTTCACCGAGGCCTTGATGGCGTCGATGTGGGCGTCGATGAGCACCATCGGCGCGTTCGTGCGCTTCTGCGGGTCGTCGATCAGCCTGCACAGCGAACCGGCGATGCGGGTCACCAGCGGATATTCGTAGGTCGCGCCGAGCCCTTTCAGGTCGTGAGCCCGCAGGTAGAGGGCCTCGCCGGTCTCCGGGGTCAACCCATCGCTGTGCACCTTCTGGCGGGCGGCCTCGAGCTTGGCCAACTCGTCCTGCAGCCAGGCCGCGAAGTTGCCGGAAAGGCTCTTCAGCGCCGCTTCCGCCTTGGCCACCGCCGCCGGATCGATCCCGCCGAGCCTGCCACCCACTTTCAACCGAAGGGTATTGGAAACCTGGAAAACCTGACCGGGGTTGGAGTCGCTCACAGCATGCGGCCTTTCATCTACTGACGTCGCAGACGGTAAGCAGAAAGGCTTAACAAGCAGTGAGATCGGCTCCGGCTACACCGCGAACTGCTCCGCCAGCAGCCGCTCCTCGAGGCTGTGGCCGGCGTCGAACAACAGGGCGAGGCTGACGCTGCGATCCTCCACCACGTCCACCCGGATGACGCGTCGCACCTCGAAGTTGTCGGCCACGGCGCTCACCGGCCGCTTGTCGGCCTCGAGGATTTCGAAGGTGACCTTGGACTTGTGCGACACCAGGGCGCCACGCCATCGGCGTGGCCGGAAGGCGCTGATCGGCGTGAGCGCCAGCACCTCCGCATCCAGCGGAATGATCGGTCCGTGTGCGGAGAGGTTATAGGCCGTCGAGCCGGCGGGGGTGGACACCAAGGCGCCGTCGCAGAACAGCTCGTTCATGCGCACGCGGCCGTCGATCAGCACGCGCAGCTTGGCCGTCTGCCGGTTCTCGCGCAGCAGGCTGACGTCGTTGATGGCCATGGCGGTGGCGGTGCGGCCGTCGGCGTCGAGGGTGGTCATCACCAGGGGATGGATAACCGCCAGTTCGGCCGCGGTGATGCGCTCGACAAGACCCTCCTCGTTATAGTCGTTCATCAGGAAGCCCACCGAGCCCCGGTTCATGCCGTAGATCGGCTTTCCGCCGGCTAGGTTGCGATGCAGGGTCTCGAGCATGAAGCCGTCGCCGCCCAGCGCGACGATCACGTCGGCATCGGCCAGGTCGACCGCGCCGTAACGGCTGATCAGGGCGTCGCGGGCCTGTGCGGCCTCCGGGCGCTCGCTGGCGACGAAGGCAAGCTTTGGGGCGGGTTTGCGGGACTGAGCGGCGGCCATGGCCTCGTCACCAAGGCCGCAAGGCCCCGCCTTTGTCAAACCGCGGCTATGGCCTGGCGGAAGGCCATGGCGGCGATGTCCGGAGCGAACGGGCCGAAGGCGCTGAGCGCTCGCCGCGCGCCCTCCGGCCCGCCCCCTGGCTGGCCGTTGTTGGCCTGCCGCACCAGTTCGAGCACGGTGGGGAAGGCGCTGCGGTCGATGCCCACGGCGGCGCAGGCGAGTGCGAGCAGTTCCGGGCGATCGCCGGCGCTGGCCCGCCGCACGTCCTCCCGTTTGAAGTCCCCCAGCTTCGCCAGCGCCGCCTCGAACAGGCCGAGGTCGTGGTCTCGCAGGGCGCGCAGCAGATAGCTCGTCTTCAGTTGGCCGGCCGCCGCCAGCTTGTCGATGATCCGCTTCTCGCTTTCCTCGCGCGCCATGTCAGCGTCGGCGTCGGGCGTGCGGGTGTCCTGAATGGAGGCGGCGATCGCCGCGTCGAGCATGGCGGCGTCCACCTCGAAGCGATCGACGATGGCGGCGCGCAGCGTCTGTCCGACCCACAGATAGAGCGCCTCGGCGAGGTCCGCGGTCATGCGCGGATGGCGCACCAGGGGCGCGCGCAGGGCGACGACGGTGCGCGAGGCCTCTACCAGCCGCGCTACGCCGCGGGGCGAGATCTCGGCGGTGACGTTGGCCGCCAGGGCGGTGAGCACCGCGGGCTCGGACTGGGAGAGGATCTGCTCCACGACCGCCTGGCTGATCCGCGGACGCTGGGCGACCTCGATGCCGTGGGCCAGGCTGGCCTGGGTGATCAGGCGGATCAGCGCCTCGTCCATCAGCACCGGGCTGGCGGCGATGATCGGCCGGGCGACCTCGATGTCGTCGTTGGCCAGGGTCTCGATGAGCTTGGCCGGCGCCCACTCGGCGCGGGCGAGCCGCTCGGCCAGGCGCGCGCGTATGTCGCGCTCGGCCTCGCCGATCAGCGTGAGGAACACCGCCTCCACTTGGCGGACGGCGGCCGGGGCGAGGCTGTTGTCCCTGGCGCCCGCCTCGCAGAGTCCGATGAGCTGGGCCAGCAGCCGCTCGCGGTCGCCGGGGTCACGGCTCCTGGCGAGCAACAGCAGGGGGTCGGTTTCTGACGTCATGCGGACCGCTTCTGCGGCTCCCTTGAATCACTGGTATCCACTTTGCCAACGACGGCTAAACAGCGGCTTAAGCTTACCGGCCACACTACCCCATTCGGGCTCGGCCGCGCTTGACCTCGAGGTCGCACCGGGCGAGTCTGGCCCCAAGAGAACAAAGATCAGGAGATGTGGCCGTGGCTGACGGGTCGGTGGCGGGTCTGAGTTCGCTCGAGGGCAAGGTGTCGCAGGAGGAGTGGGCCGCGCGGGTGGATCTCGCCGCCCTCTATCGGCTGGTGGCGCTCTACGGATGGGACGACCTGATCTACACCCACATCTCCGCCCGGGTTCCGGGGCCGGACCACCTTTTCCTGATCAATCCGTACGGCCTGTTCTTCGACGAGATCACCGCCTCGTCCCTGGTCAAGATCGACCTGGGCGGCAATGTGCTGAACGACACGCCCTACTTCGTGAACGCGGCCGGCTTCACCATCCACTCGGCGGTGCACGCCGCGGTGGAGAGCGCCCACTTCGTCATGCACCTGCACTCCGACCAGGGCGTCGCGGTGTCGGCCCAGAAAGAGGGCCTGCTGCCGCTCAGCCAGCACGCCCTGATCGTACTGCCGAAGCTCGCCTACCACGACTACGAGGGCATCGCGCTCAATCTCGATGAACGCGAGCGCCTGGTGCGCGATCTGGGCGACAAGTCACTGATGCTGCTGCGCAATCACGGCACGCTCGCGCTCGGCCAGACCGCCGGCGAGTGCTGGAACGGCATGTACTACCTGGAGCGCGCCTGCAAGCAGCAGGTGATGGCGCTGTCGGTGGGCCGCGAAAACGTGCTCATCGCCCCGCGGTCCGCCCAGGAAGAAGTGGGCAACCAGACCGGTCGCGGCGTGGGCGGCGCGCTGGCCTGGCCGGGCTGCCTGCGCAAGCTCGACCGCCTGAGCCCGGGATACGACGCCTGAGGGCTGGCGACCTACGCCGGCGGCGGCGCCGGGCTGGTGGCGGTTTTCAGATAGGCGATCAGGTCCGCGCGGTTCTTCGCGTCAGGCACGCCGATGAAGGTCATCTTGGTGCCGGGCAGCACCGTACGCGGGCTCTGGATCCATTTCTCCAGATGATCGGCGTCCCAGGTCCAGCCGGCCTTCTTCATGTCGTCGGAATAGATGAAATCGGTTTTGGCGCCGGCCTTGCGCCCGAAGATTCCATAGAGGTTCGGGCCGGTCATATTGCTGCCGCCCTGGTCCAGGGAGTGGCACGAGCGGCAAACGGCGAACTGGGCCTGGCCGTTGTCCAGGTCGGCGTCCCGGTAGGCGGCGGGCAGTTCGGCCAGCATGGTCTTCTTCTGGGCCGCGGTCAGTTCGGGCGGCGCGGGCGCCGGGGCCGACGCCGGTTCGGTCGGGGCGGCCGCCTGGTCCGCGCCGCCCCCCGCCGGCTTGCCGCACGCCGCCAGCGCCAGCGCAGCGCCAGCCAGAACCACACACCGAACGCCCCAACTCATCGCCGACCTCCTCACCGCACAGGGATGGCGCGACTTAAGCGGAGCACGGGGACCTGGCAATGCCGGCGCGCCTACTCGCCGCCCAGCGACGGCTTTCCGCGCATCGACTTGACCGCCCCGCGGCGCACCTTGGATTCCAGGCGCTTCTGCTTCGACGCCTTGGTGGGCTTTGTCGGCCGGCGCGGGACGGGCGCGTGCGTCGCCTGGCGCACCAGATCCACCAGCCGCGCGATGGCGTCGGCGCGGTTGCGCTCCTGGGTGCGGAACCGGTTGGCAGTGATCACGATCACCCCGTCGTTGGTCAGCCGCGATCCCGCCAGCCGCTGCAGGCGCACGCTCACCGCATCTGGCAGCGAGGGCGAGCGCCGCGCGTCGAAGCGCAGCTGCACGGCGCTGGCCACCTTATTGACGTTCTGCCCGCCCGGCCCGGCGCCGCGGATGAAGCTGAGCTCGATCTCATCGTCCGCCAGGGCGAGCTGTTCGGTGACCGCGATCATCGCCGCGCCCGCCGGATCCGGTTCACCGCCTCGTCCAGCGCCTGCAGAAAGCGAGAGCGGTCCTGCTGGGTGAAGGGCCTAGGCCCGCCGGTGATCTCGCCGGTGGAGCGCAGCTGCTCCATCAGGGCGCGCTGGGCGATGGCCTGGCCGATGGAGTCGCGGGTGAACGGCCGCCCGTTGGGGCCGATGGCCGCCGCGCCGGCGTTCAGCGCCCGCTCCGCCAACGGGATGTCGCCGGTGACCACGATGTCGCCCGGGCCTGCGCGCTCGGCGATCCAGTCGTCCGCGACGTCCGGGCCGGCGTCCACGATCACGCGGGCGATCCTGGGGTGGCTGGGGACCAGCATGAAGGCGTTGGAGACCACATGCACCTTCAGGCCATAGCGCTGCGCCACACGGTACACCTCGTCCTTCACCGGGCAGGCGTCGGCGTCGATGTAGATTTCGCTCGCGGCGGCCCCCTGTTGCATGACCCTCTCTGGCGTGTAGTTCAGCCCGTGAAAATAGGGGAAGCCGCATGAAGTCCGAAGAGTATCTGCAGCACGACATGATCGGGCTGGCCGAACTGGTCGCCCGGCGCGAGGTCACCGCCTCGGAGGTGCTGGAGGCCGCGATCGAGCGGATGGCCTCGGCCAACCCGAAGGTCAACGCCGTGGTCCTCGACCTGTCCGAACAGGCCCGCAAGGAAGCCGCGGGCCAGCTCAGCGGCCCCCTCGCCGGCGCGCCCTATCTGATCAAGGACCTGGGCGCCGCCGTGGCCGGCGCGCCGACCACCCTGGGCAGCCGCCTGTTCAAGGACAATGTGCCCGCCGCCGACAGCGCCCTCACCGCCGCGCTGCGCCGGGCCGGTGTCGTGATCTTCGGCAAGACCAACACCCCGGAGCTGGGCCTCGAGCCGGTCACCGAGCCGGAACTGTTCGGCCCGGCGCGCAACCCCTGGGATCTGGAGCGCTCGCCCGGCGGCTCGTCCGGCGGCGCCTCGGCGGCGGTGTCGGCCGGGATCGTGCCGGCGGCCCACGCCAGCGACGGCGGCGGCTCGATCCGCATCCCCGCGTCCTGCACCGGCCTCTTCGGCATGAAGCCCTCCCGCGGCCGCGTCTCCTTCGCCCCGGGAAACGAGGGCTGGGGCGGGTTCTCCGTGCAGCATGCCGTCACCCGCTCGGTGCGCGACAGCGCCCTGCTGCTGGACATCGTCAGCCAGCCGCAGCCCGGCGATCCCTACTGGCAGCCGCCGCCGGACCGGCCGTTCCTCGAACACGCGGCCGCCGACCCGGGCTCGCTGCGCATCGGCTTCAGCACCGCCGCCTTCGCCGCGGGCCATGTCGGCGAGGAGTGCCAGGCGGCCGTGCATGACGCGGCGCGCCTGTGCGAATCCCTCGGCCACAAGGTGCAGGAAGCGACCCTGCCCGGCGACTTCCCGCTGGCCGCCGGCGCCGCCGGGGTGATCGTCTCCGCCAGTATCGCCGCCACCATCGAGGCCGAGGTGTCCCGCCGCGGGCGCCCGGTGGAACAGGGCGAAATCGACGAGCTCACCGCCGGCATGTACGAGCGCGGCAAGACCATCCCGGCCAGCGACTACATCCGCGCCGTGCAGATCGCCCACGCCTTCGGCCGCGGCATGGCCAGGTTCTTCGACACCTACGACGTGCTGCTCAATTCGCCGCTGGGCTCGCCGGCCCTGCGCATCGGCGAGCTTCGCGGACGGCCGCTGGACCTGCACGGCTACACCCAGCGCCTGTTCGACTTCATGCCCAACACCCAGGCCGCCAACATCTCCGGCCAGCCGGCGATGAGCGTGCCCCTGGCCTGGAGCGCGTCGGGCCTGCCCATCGGCATCCAATTCACCGCCAGGTCGGGGGACGAGGCGACCCTGTTCCGCCTGGCCGGCCAGCTGGAGAAGGCCCGCCCGTGGGCGCACCTGCGGCCGGCCGCCTTCAGCTGAGCCGGGCGCGGAACCCGTCCAGTCCCGGCGCGTCGGTGCGCAGCGCGAACAGCGAGCCGGCCAGCCGGTCGCTCTCGTCTGTCCGCATCGCCGCGGTGGTGATGTACAGCGTGCGCAGGTCGTCGCCGCCGAAGCAGCAGGTGGTGACGTTGCGCGCCGGGACCTCGACCACACGGTCGATGCGGCCGTCCGGCGTCACGCGCACCACGCAGCCGCCGGCGAACCGGCAGTTCCACAGGCAGCCCTGCGCGTCGGTGGCCGAGCCGTCGGGGTGGCCGCGGTCGAAGCCCTGGAAGAACGGACGCTCCGCGCCGATCGCGCCGGTGTCCGGGTCGTAATCGTAGGCCCAGATCAGGTTGCGCATGGTGTCGCCGAAATAGAAGGTCCGTCGGTCCGGCGACCAGCACAGGGTGTTGGAGATGCCCAGGTCGGACTTCTCGACGCTCGGCGCGGCGCCCGGCCGGAAGCGGTAGAGCACGCCCAGCCCCGCCTCCTCGTGGGTCGGCTCGCCGTCGGGGCCGACATTGTTGCCCATCGACCCGATCCAGAAGTCGCCATTGGGCGCGGCGCGGCCGTCGTTCAGCCTGGCCCGCGGCGCGCCGGGCAGGGCGAAGCCGAAGTCGCGCCGCCGGTCGTCCTCGGGGCGCCACAGGATGATGTGCGACCCCAGCGCCACGATCAGCTCCCCCGGCCGGTCGGTGAGCGACAGGGCGGTCACCGGCTCGCCGAAGAACCAGGTCTTCACCGCCTCGTCCGGCCCCATGCGGTGGACCAGGAACCGGTTGACGTCGCACCAATAGAGCGCCCGCTCCTCGGCGCACCATGTCGCCGCCTCGCCGCACTTGTCGCCCACCGGCGCCACGCATCTCACACCGTCAGCCATCCCGCCTGTTCCACCTGTTTTCACCTGTTCCACCTGTTATTTGCGGCATTTTCACCCTGTTAATTCGGGAAAGCCCTTATGAATCAATGGCCATTTTCGCGTCGGAACAGGTGGAACAGGTGCATAACAGGACCTGTTATAGGCGCCAAACAGGTCATAACAGGTGCGGATAACAGGTGGGAACAGGCGCACGGCCGCGCGCGCCGCGGGCTTGAGCCTGGTGCGCGCAGGTTGATATCCATTCACGATGTCAAAGAGCGGCAGTGGCCCGCGGTTACCACAAGTAACCGATTCGGGCAAGTGACGCGCGCCTGTATCCTTCTCCGCTAGCTAGGGAGAAGGTGGCCCGCGAAGCGGGTCGGATGAGGGGCCGCGCCGGCCCCTCCGATTGCGTGGTCGCCGCCCGAAGCAGACCTCCACAGAGTCCGCTTTGCGCCCGGGACCCAAAGTCGCAAATCGACCCAAAGCCGACCCCGTCCGGAACCTCGGTCTCGAGGGAGACTGGCGTGACCGCCCGATGAGGCGCGCGCTCGTCGAGCCGACGGCCAGCGCCGCTCCGAGGTCCCGGCCCCCGCCCGTGGCCGCACGACGAACTCTCGGAGCCTGCGACTTGATTTGGCGCAAGGAGGCGCAAGCTGGCGCCCCTAGGGTGCCGGCCTGACGTGGCGAAAGGTCGAAATCCCTTGAAGACTCAGCCAACTCTGACCCGATCGCGAACGCGACAGTCCTCGGCGCGAGCTGGCCGCGCGACGCACGGCCCGAAGCCGGCGACGACGATGCGGATCCTAGGCGCGGCGGTTCTGGCGATCACCGCTTTGCCGGCCGTCGCGGCGCCCGATGCGGCGCTGATGAACCGCGCGAGCGGCGGCTATGTCTACTTCCATCGGCCCGGCGCCGGGATGGCCACCCACGACGCGGCGGTCGAGGACTGCATCCATGAGGCGTCGCAGACCCAGGAGCCCTATCTGGCCCCCGTCATCGGGGGGCTGATCACGCAAATGGCCGTCGCCTCGACCAGAGCCGCCAAACACCGCAGACTGAACGAGGCGCAGTTCGCCGCCAACCTGGAGAACTGCATGGTGGCGCGCGGCTGGGAGGTTGCGCGGCTGGACGACGCAGAGGGCAAGGCGATCGCGGCCCTGCCACAACCGCAGCAGGCCGCGACCCTGGCGCCATGGGTTGGCGCCGTGCAACCGCACGGCCAGGTTGTGCGGCGGTACGCGCCGGTCGCCGCGATAGGCTGGAACAGCGGGCTCGATGAAAACCACGGGCCATGGTCGCTCAGCCTCACCGCCGGCGTCCACGACCTCAGCAAGCTGGTGACGACGATCGCGGACAGGCCCGCCAACTGGCGGGCGCTGCAGATTGGCGGGGCGAAGACCGTGACGGCGCCGGCGGCCAGCGCCATCGTCGTCCGCGTCATGGCCACCGCGCCGGCGCAGACCACCTGGACCTTCGTGCGACTGGATGAGCCATCCCCAGCAGCGGACCTGCCCGGCCTGACGGCTTTCACCGTGGCCAGGCAGGGCAAGGAGTCAGCGGAGGCGAAGACCTACGTGATCGCCGCGCCGCCCGGTCGCTGGCGGTTGCAAAGCGTGGGACCGGCGAGTTTTTGCCTTGGCGGGCCGTCGTTCGATGTCAGCGCCGGCGAAGCGGTGTTCGCGGGCGCGTTCGACGCCAGCTCGCCCTACGCCCCAGACCTCGACATGGGCCCGGCCAGGGCGGAGCTGGGCGACGCGGCGCTGGCGGCGCGGCTGAAGCCCGCCCAGTGGACCAACGGGGAGACCTTCCCCTGTGGTGTGATGCGACCAGCGACGATTTACGCGCTCGAGATTCCGGGCGCCCCCTTCGCCCCGGGCTATCAGGCGGGCTCCCACGCCGCGCCGACTTCGCCCTAGGCGTGGCGGAGCGACAGGCCGTTCCCCGCCGCGTCGACGTCCGCTACCCCCCCTCAGCCGAAGTTCAGGAGGTCCGCCTTCCGGCCCGGCCTCAACGGCGAAGAACGCCCCCTGGCGGACGCCGGAATTTGCGTCTCCTACGGCGGCTTCGATATCTAGCCGTGAACTTGGGTCGAGTGTCCCAAGACCCAGGCGGAGAGGTCGGCGATCGGCTCGAAGCCGAGGCTGGCGTAGAGCGGCCGGCCCGCCTCGGTGGCGCCCAGGTGGAAGCGCTCCACACCGCGGCGCCGATAGTCATCCATCACCTGGGCGAGCAGGGCGCGGCCCATGCCCTTGCGTTGATGCTCCGGCGGCGTGGCCATGAGCGAGATGCCCGCCGTGTTGCCCGTGGGGGTCACCGAGACCGCGCTCATCGGTCCGTCTTCGCCCCAGGCGATATAGGTCTCCACACCCGCGGTCTCGGTGATCCCCACATCGATGCACC
Source organism: Caulobacterales bacterium (assembly GCA_044445825.1). Classification (GTDB taxonomy): domain Bacteria; phylum Pseudomonadota; class Alphaproteobacteria; order Caulobacterales; family Caulobacteraceae; genus Acaudatibacter. The sequence continues at coordinate 106,908 of JBIOEG010000003.1, read as the reverse complement.
TGGCGACGACATCGCGGGGCAAATCGAAGGCGGCGGCGACGAGATCGCCGGCGATGCCGACCAACTCGGGGCCGAGCGCGCGGGTGACTTTCACGGGGCGGCTCGGCCGAATGGGAGTCCCCAGGGACGTTTCTGGGCGCAGCACCATGAGCGGTGACGTGCCCGCGGCCGTCAGACCCAGCCGCGTTGCGACCGGCGCCAGGGTCTGCGCCACATGGGGGCTCATCATGGCCAGCAGCGGCAGCCCTCGCTCCCTCGCCCGCGCCACCGATCGCGTGAGGAAGACCTCGGCGTCGGGGTCGGGGCCCAGGATCAGCATATTGAAGTCGGCCAGGGGCTCGTCGGTCAGACCGAGGACGCAGTTCCGCGTCATGTGCAGTTCGAACCCAGGACCGGCGTTCATCTGGGCGACGAGCGCACGCGCACAGAGCCGGATCAGCTCTTCGGTCTCATCCATGGGCCTCGCCCCCGCGCCTGGCCTTCGGTCGAGCTTGGCCAAGCTAGACCATCGTTCGGCAGGTTCGCTATCGGGCCAGGCCCTTTCGCCCGCGTTCGACCCTAGTCGGGCGGTCGTGAGGTCCGCTGTCAGGCTTCTGGCTCAGTGTCCGACGCGTCTCTTGCCTTCTGCCAGGGCGATGCCGTCCAGGAAGAGCGTGAGGTGCTCAGGGCGGCCCCACGCCCTGCTCTCAACGGGAGTCGGCGAGCGCTCCCGATAGCGCGATAGCGCTTCCTGCGCGTCCCTCGCCTGTCCCAGGTGGCCGTAGGTGGCGGCCAAGTAGGCCGGGCCGGTTGGAAAGTCCGTTTGTTGGGTCGTTTCCTTCAATAGCGCGAGCGCCTCGACGAAACGCCGCTGTTGGAACCTCGCGATAGCCACACGGCTGCGCCAGACTGCATGGGTGGGCGAGAGTGGGTCCAGCCGCATCGCCGTTTCGAGATGTTCGATGGCAAGGTCTGGTTCTCCGAGCCGCACACGCAAGAGCCCACTCATGGACCAGACGAAAGAGGACCCCGGGTTCAGTGCGATGGCCCGGTCGATCAGGACGATTGCGGGGTCGAGGTTTTCGCCCAGCCCAGGCATCGCGTCGGCGGCCTTCGCCAGCACCTCGGCGTCGTCGCCTGCTGCACTCACCGCCCGCCGTGCCAGTTCGATGCCTCGGCGGCGATGACTTTCGGGGTCATCAGACCACCCGTTGATGACAATGAAGGCGTGGCACTCCGCGGCCGAGGCCAGCGCCGAACCAAAGTCGGGATCAAGAGCTATGGCACGGTTCAGCAGTTCCAGCGCTCTGAACACCTCAGCTGCCAAGAAGGTTTGATATAGAGGGAGGGCGCGGAGGTAGAGATCGTAGCTGCCCATGCTCTCGGTCGGGCGCCTGGACACTCGCCGGACTTCGGCCTGTTGCACCGTGGGTTCAATGATGCCTGCTACGTTCAGCGCCACCTTATCTTGCAGGGCGAAGATATCATCCAGCGTGTCTTCGAACCTGTCGCCCCAGATTTGCGCCCCGTCCATTGCGTCGGTAAGCCTTACCGCGATGCGGACGCGGCCGCCGGCCTTACGGACACTGCCCTCGAGCACGTAGCGGACGCCAAGTCTGCGCCCGACCTCATGAGGACTGACGGCCTTGCCTTTGAAGGAAAGGGTCGACCCGCTGCCGATCACGAAGATCGACTTGTCGCGAGACAGCGCGGTCACAATTTCCTCCACCATGCCATCGGCGAAATAGTCTTGCTCGGTATCGCCTGAGAGGTTGGCGAACGGCATCACGGCGATGGAGGGTTTGTTGGGGAGCGCCGGTGGGGTTTCGCCAGGCGGGACCGGAGGCGCGGCCTGCCCGCCTAGCAGGTCGGCAATGCTGTCGGCGACCTTGCGCCAGCCGTGCGCATTTTGATCGCCGGTCCAGCCGGTCAAGTCGGCGCATTGGATCTGGCTGAAGGGAAGCGGCGGGGCCACGCCATCGACGCTGATCTGGACCAGCGTTCCGGCTTCCCGCGCCATGTCGGCCTCGGCCCGCACCCATTGCGACTTGGTCGCCTCGGCCGACCAGATTACCACCACCGCCTTGGCCGAGCGTAGGTGTTCTTCGATCACATCGGAGTAGTTCCGGTGGGCGGGCAGATCTTCGTCCCACCAAACGCTATAGCCCAGCCCCCGCAACACGCCAGCAGCGGCCTGGGCCTGCTCCGCCGTCGACCTGGCGTAGGAGATGAAGATATCTGACATGGGCGCGCAGCCCCAACCTCGGTCGCCAAAGGGAACCTTAACGAGGCCCCAGAGCGAGGGGCAAGGGGAACGTCGTAGAAGGCCACGGACCGGCGAAGCGCTCTTTCCGCCCTCCGCCCATCCGGCCCTTACCGATGTCCGCTCTTCGGCAGGAGGCCAAGGGGGAAGAGCGACCCAAAGCGGACTCGAACGGTTACTCATTCGCGACTGAAGGACTTGGTGTCCGCTCGATCAATCGTCGTCGTAGTCGAGCCAGGCCTCGCGGCCCTCCTTGATCAGGAAGTAGACGATGGCCAGGGAGGTGACGGCATCGACCCACCATGCGTGCGTTAGGTACTGCACGGCGAGGCCCACCACGACGACCGCCGACAGCCATAGGCAGGTGATGCTCTCCACCGCATCTGTGCGAAGGGCTCGGCTGCCCAGCGCGGTCGCGGCGGCGAGCTTGCGTCTAGACAGCACCCACATGACCGGGATCGCCACGGCGCTCACCAGCAGACCGGGAAGCGAGAACTCTTCCCCGTGCTTCGACCACAGGCTCCAGCCTGCGGCAATGACGACGTAGGCAGCCAGCGCGAAGAGCAGCGCGCCACCGATACGGCTCGCGGTTCGTTCAGCGGCTTCCGCGAAGCGCTCGCCCTTCTGCAATTCGACGCTAAGACGCCAGATCAATACGCACGCGGACCCGAACTCGATCACGCTGTCCACGCCGAAGGCCACCAGGGTCACCGAGTGAGCCGCCACGCCAGACCCGACGGCCACCACCGCCTCAACCGCCATCCACGCGAGGGTGAAGTACTCCAGCGTGAACGCCTGCCGGATCACGCGAACGCGCGTCGGGCCTTCGAGGGTCGATTGTGTCACCGGCGCGCCGCCTCCCGCACGTCGCCGTCATGGTGGCAGCCGGCGTCGCGCGCCGCCAGCGCTCGTCGCACCGGAAGCCTTCACCTCTGGCGGCTACCTGCTTTTGGCGGGAAGTCGGGCCTGAATGTAGGCGATCACCGCCCAGGTTTCTTGCTTCGAGAGGCTGTCTTTGAAGCTCGGCATGGCCGTGCCGAAGGGCGCGCCGCCCTCGGCGATGGTCCAATACATGTAGGGGTCCCATCGGCCCATCGGCATGCGCGACAGCCAAGCGAGGTTCGCTGGACGAGGCGAGAGCGCGCGCCCGGCTGGTCCGTCGCCGAGCCCGGTGGCTCCGTGACATGCCGCGCAATTGTCGGTGTAGACCTTCTCGCCCTGCTCCACTGTCGCCGCGGTGCGCGGCAGTGGATTGACGAGGTTGGTGTAGGGCTCGGGAACCCCGCCCATCATCCCCGTGTGGTGGCGCTGCATGCTGCCCGATCCCATCATGCCGCCGCCCATCATGCCACCCTGGCCCTGCGGCCAGGGTCCCGTGCCGCAGCACCGACCCCATGGAACTTGCCCACCGCCAGGCGGCTGCGGAGCGGCGATAGTGGAGATCGCAGCGCCCGCCGCGAGAGCAGCGATGACGGTGACGGCCGGAAGGGTGGATTTCACGTCTCGATCTCCAGCAGACGAGAGAAAATCGGAACGAGCTAAACCGAAAAGCGAGCGCCGACGTTGCGCCAGGTCAAGATGGGCAGGAACCCATGTCTGCCATCCACCCGTCCCGGAAGTTCGGAACGTCCGCTTCTGGGCGAGTCAGAATCCGCTCATTTTTGGCAGTGCGTAATCTTCTGGGTGACGGGGGCAGGCGGCGGCGTGGTTAATTGCCGCTTAACCATAATTCTTCACCTGTTGAGCCATGCCCGTGCAGTCGATCCGCGGAGTCGTCGAGCAGGCGATTCAGCACGCGTCCACCGCCACCGGGGTGGACTTTCGCTTCCTGATGGGCACGGCCCGGCGCGAGAGCGGCTACAACCCGGACGCCAAGGCCAAGACCTCGTCGGCGGCGGGCCTCTTCCAGTTCATCGACCAGACCTGGCTCGCCACCCTCAAGCGCCACGGCGCGAAATACGGCTACGCCCAGTACGCCGACCAGATCCAGGCGGGCGCGGACGGGCGCTTCCACGTCGCGGGCCAGGGGCGCCAGCAGGTGATGAACCTTCGCCTGGACCCGCACGCAGCGTCCCTGATGGCGGGGGAGCTGGCGGTGGAGCACGCCTCCTATTTGCGCGGCCGAGTCGGGCGCGACCCCACCGCGGGCGAGCTTTATGTGGCCCACGTCCTGGGACCGCAGGGCTCGGCTAGGCTCATCGAGACGGTGCGCATTGCGCCGGGCGCCAACGCCGCGGCCCTGTTCCCGGAGGCGGCCCACGCCAACCGCGGCATCTTCTTCCCGGGCGGGAAGCCGGCGAGCGTGGCTCAGGTCTACGCCAACCTGACCCAGCTCGGCGGCCAGACCGCTGCCGCGCCGGCGCCCGACGCCCCGCCGGACCTCGGATACGTGCAGTTTACATCTGCCGCGCGATCGACGCGGGAGCATGAGGAGCAGGTGATGATCGACCTCGTCCTGAGAGGGTCCCAGTCCGCCGAGGATCAGCCCCCCGGCATGCGGGCCGCCGACGCCATGTTCTCCGCCGACATGCTGCGCGCCTTCACCGAGGCTAAGGCGAAGGCGACGTAAGGCGCTCTTGCCCGAATCCGTTACATGTGGTAACGATTTTCGCTTGCCCAGATTTGGGCGGCGCTCTTTGACATCGTGAAGAAAACGAATCCGCGCTGGGGCATCATTGCCTGACGCGCCGGAGCGGCGGCCTTGCGCCCCCACGCGCACCCCAACCCCCACCACCCGAAATTCCCCGCGAAAGCGGGGACCCAGGTTTTTTTGCCATCGGTTGGGGCCGCGCGGGTGTGGATGGAAGGAACAAACAAAAAAAGCCTGGGTCCCCGCTTGCGCGGGGAATTTCGGATTTGGGGTAATTGAGGTTGTGGTGGACAAGCGTCCGCCGCCACCTGTTGCGCACCTGTTATGCATCGATAACAGGCCTGTTTGGCGCCTGTTATGACCTGTTATCACCTGTTCCTGACGGATATCAGGTGGCTGTAACTGATTGAACAACCATGGCTTCCAGACCGTAACAGGTGGAAAAAACCGTGAAATAACAGGTGGAACAGGTGAATAACAGGTCGGAACAGGTGGAATGGGCGGGCGCCTCAGTCCAGCGCGACGGTGCTCCAGGCCGCCGGCGTCGGGCGGACGGCCGGCGCCGGCGTCCGCAGCGCGCCCACGCCCTGCGCCATCAAGCGGGCGCCGAGAACCGCGGCGGTGATCAGCTTGACGGCGAAGAAGCCGAGCGCCTGGGCGGGAAGGGCGGCCTCGGCCGCGCCGGCGACGATGGAGGCGGCGGAAACGGACGGGGCCGCGGCGGCCATGGCCTGCGATCCCACCGCCGCGGCGGCGATCAGCACGGCCGCCGCGAGACGTCCGCCGGCGCCCAGCCACCGGCGCGCCACGAAGAGGGCGCAGACGCAAAGGCCGCTCGCCGCGGCTACGGAGCCGGTGACCAGCACGTCGTCGCGGACGATCTCCACGGGGCCGCGCATGGCCACGAGCACGAGGCCATGCGCCAGGGCGATGCCGCCGCCCATCACCGAGCCGCCGCCCAGCCAGCCGCGTCCGTCGAGGTAGCGCGAGAACAGGGCAAAGCCCACCGCGACGCTGACCAACGACGCGGCCAGGGAGGCGAAGGCGCCGGTGGGGGAAAAGCCGATGGCCGATAGCCCCGGCACGCTGATCGGCGCGATGAACTGCTCGGCCCAGACGCCGACCCCGATGGCCACCGTGGCGGCGCAGATGCAGGTGCGTTGCGCCGCCGCCCGGCCGCGTTGCATGCCCGGCAGGCAGCCGACGGCCGTCACGCTGGCCGCCAGGCACAAGGCCGCGGCGCAGGCGATGCGCAGGGCGCCGAGGGTCAAAGGCGGGATGTCGAAGGCGACGGTCATGCCGGGCGGTGGGTTCGGGCTGCATCCATTGCGCGAGTTCACCCTAAACGGTCGCGGTTTACGAACATCTAAACCGTCCATCGGCGCAGGGGCCGGCTTTCCCGCCGACCCGCCGCGCGGTAAGAGCGCGGCATGAGCGAAGCCGCATCCAAGCTGATCGAAGGGCGCACTGGCTCGTGGGAGATTGTCCTCGGCCTGGAGATCCACGCCCAGGTGGCGTCGAAGTCCAAGCTGTTCTCCGGCGCCGCCGTGGGGTTCGGCGCGGGACCCAACGAACAGGTCTCGCTGGTGGACGCGGCCATGCCCGGCATGCTGCCGGTGATCAACCGGGTCTGCGTCGAGCATGCGGTGCGCTCGGGTCTCGGCCTGAAGGCGAAGATCAACATCTGGTCGCGCTTCGACCGGAAGAACTACTTCTATCCCGACCTGCCGCAGGGCTATCAGATCAGCCAGTACAAGGACCCCATCGTCGGCGAGGGGCAGATCGAGGTGGACCGCGACGACGGCTCGACGTTCACGGTTCGCATCGAGCGGCTGCACCTGGAGCAGGACGCCGGCAAGTCGATCCACGACATCGACCCGAACGCCACCTACCTCGACCTGAACCGCGCCGGGACCGCCCTGATGGAGATCGTCTCCCACCCGGACATGCGCAGCGCCGACGAGGCGGCGGCCTATGTGAAGAAGGTGCGCACGATCCTGCGCTACCTCGGCACCTGCGACGGGGACATGGAGAAGGGCAACCTGCGCGCCGACGTCAACGTCTCCGTGCGCAAGCCCGGCGGCCCGCTGGGCACGCGCTGCGAGATCAAGAACGTCAACTCCTACCGCTACATCCACCAGGCCATCGAGTACGAGGCGCGCCGCCAGGTCGCGATTCTGGAGGACGGCGGCAAGATCGACCAGGAGACCCGCCTGTTCGATCCGAACAAGGGCGAGACGCGGCCCATGCGCTCCAAGGAGGAGGCGGACGACTATCGCTACTTCCCCGATCCGGACCTGCTGCCCCTGGTGCTCGATCCGGCCTGGATCAAGGCCATCGAAGCGACCCTGCCGGAACTGCCGGACGACAAGCGCCGCCGGCTGATGAGCCAGTACGGCCTGTCGGCCTATGACGCGGGCGTGCTGATCATCGAGTCGGGCCGCGCCGATTTCTTCGAGGAGGCGGCCAGGGGGCGCGACGCCAAGCTGGTGGCCAACTGGACCACCAACGAACTGCTCGGGCACCTGGCCAAGGACGGGCTCGACATCGGCCAAAGTCCAATTCCTGCCAGGGACATAGCCGGACTTGTTCAGCTGATCGAAGAGAACGTGATCTCCTCGAAGATCGCCCGCGAGGTGTTCGAATACATGTGGGCCGGCGAAGGGACCCCGGCGCAGATCGTCGAAGCCCGCGGGCTGAGACAGGTCACCGACACCGGGGCCTTGGAGGCGCTGGTCGACAGGCTGATCGCCGCCAACCCTGGTCAGGCCGAGGCGGTGAAGACCAAGCCCCAGGCCATCGGCTGGTTCGTCGGCCAGGTGATGCGCGAAACCCAGGGCAAGGCCAGCCCCGGGACAGTCAACGATCTGCTGAGGCGCAAGCTGGGCGTGGAGTAGCCTTCAGGCGCCCTTGAACCGCGCGGGGCGCTTCTCCAGGAACGCCGCAACGCCCTCGCGGAAGTCCTCGGTGCGTCCGGCGATCGCCTGGGTGTCGCGCTCATGGGCCAGCTGTTCGGCGAAGTCCGCGTCGAGGCTCTGCCAGATCAGCTTGCGGATCAGCCTCAGCGCCATCGGGCCGCTGGCCAATTCCTTGGCCAGGCCTATGGCCTCCTGCATGAGGAACTCGTCCGGCACGCAGCGGTTGATCAGGCCCCACTCCAAGGCCTTGGCGGCCGGCAGCCGCTCTCCGAGCAGGGTCATCTCCATCGCCCGTGCGCGGCCGATCATGCGCGGCAGCAGATAGGTCGAGCCGCCGTCGGGCACGAGGCCGATCCGGCGGAAGGCCTGCAGGAAGTAGGCGCTCTCGCCGGCGACGATCAGGTCGCCCATCAGCGCCATGGAGCAGCCGACGCCCGCCGCCGCGCCGTTCACCGCGGTGACGAACGGCATGGGCAGGTCGCGCAGCATGGTCACGAAGGGATTGTAGTGCGTCTCCAGCGCCGAGCCGGCGTCCACCGGTCCGCCGCCGCCGGCCACGCCGCCGCCGGACAGGTTCGCGCCGGAGGAAAAACCGCGCCCGGCGCCGGTGAGCACCACCGCCCTCGCGCCGGCGACTTCGCCCGCGGCGAGCCGCTTGAAGGCGTCGGTGAGTTCGATGACCAGGTCGACGCCGGCGGCGTTCATGGTCGCCGGATCGTTCATGGTGAGCACGGCGACGCCGTCGGTCACCTCGAGCCGAAGTTTCTGATAGTCCAACGCGTCCTCCCGCGTGCCACATCCGGTGCGCAGGTTGGGCGCCGGACGCAGCGGAACGGAAGAGGAAATCGGCCAGGGACCGTGCGCTACGCGGCGGTCGCCAGGGCGTCGCTGTTGGTGACGCGGTTGCGGCCGCCGCGCTTGGAGGCGTAGAGCGCGGCGTCGGCCCGCTCCATCGCCGCCGTGGCCGCCTCGCCGGCGCGGCGTTCGGCGAAGCCCGCGGAAATGGTGATTGCCCCGAGGTCTTCGTTGGTGGACCGGCGCTTGAGCATGCGCGAGGCAACCTCACGGCGGATTTCCTCCAGCGTGTGTTCGACCTCGCGGGCGCTTTCGCGGCAAAATATCACGGCGAACTCCTCGCCGCCGTAGCGGGCCGCGAAACGCGGCGGCGCGCCGACGCGGCCGATGACGCTGGCCACGAAGCGCAGCACCTGGTCGCCGGTCTGGTGGCCCCAGGTGTCGTTGAAGTTCTTGAAGTGATCGATATCGAGCACCGCCAGGGTGATCTTGTGCCCGTCGGCGTCGGCGTCGGCGCAGGCCCGGTCGAGTTCGTCGTCGAAGGCCTTGCGGTTGGCGAGGTTGGTCAGGCCGTCGGTGGTCGCGTCGCGCCGGACCTGATCGAGGTGCTCTTTCAGGCGGCCGACCTCGGCCGTGGAATCCGCCAGGCGTTGCTCGAGCGACCTGTTCTCCACACCGACCCGCTGCGTCTCGGAGGCGAGGCCGGTGACCAGGCGGCGCAGGTCGCCGGCGTCCAGGCTGCCGTCCAGCTGTTGGCTGGCTCCAGCGAGGTGCTCGCCGTAGGTGGCGTTCGAAGTCTGGGCCTTCTCGATCGCGCGCGAGACGGCGGCCAGTTCCTTGTTCAGCTGTTCGCCGGCGTCGCTGATCTGGTCGGTCAACCGGCCCTTGGGCAGGTAGGTCTGGGCGAGATCCTCGGCCACGGAGTCGGTGATCGGCTCGCCGGCGTTCAGCAGGCGCTGGATTTCGCGCGCCAGCGGGCAGTCAGGGTCGGCCACCAGGTAAAGCCACAGCTCGAAGTTGAGGGCGGTCGGCCAGACCTTCGCCTGCTCCATCAACTCAATGGCCGCGCGGGCGACGGCATAGGCCTTCGGCCCGCGCAGGGCAGCTTCCACATCGCCAGCCATTCAGTTCCCCTGGCCCCGGGCGCGTCGCCACGAGTCGCCGCACCCTTCGCGGACACCTTAAGGAACAGAGTTCAAACGGCTGGTTAAGAGGCGGCCCGCTCAGCCCGCGCGCCGCATCAAATTGGCGCTGGTGTTGTCTATTTCCGCACCAGGAACGCGGGAACGTCGGAGCCGAACCCGACCACCCGGCGATCGTCTTCGTCGCGCGGCCGCACTGGCTGCACGCCGCGCCTCGAGCTGTCCGCCATGCGGTCGACGGGCCGATCCTGGACGGGACGCTCTTGCCTGGGCGCGGCCCGTGGCTCCGCCGGCGGCGGCGCGCGTTCGGCATGGGCAGGCGCGCGTTGCTCGGACGTACGCTGCGGGCGCGCGCGGTCCCGGCGGCCGCGGGTGCGGCGCGGCTCTTCAGCGCGTTCGGACGCGGCCTCGACGGGCGCAGGCTGCGCGGTCTCCGACCGCTCGGGCCGCGGCGTGGGCGTGGCGGGCTCCATGGACGCCACGGAGGTCTCCGAGGCCGGCCGCCCATAGCTTCGCTCACGGCGCTCGGGCCGGGGGCGGCGCTCGGGGCGGGCGCGGCCCTCCGACTTGGCCTGGCTCCAGTCGAGGTCCAGCGTCACCTCGTCCGGCGTGGCGCCGATCAGCTTCTTCACCTTGTCGAGGTTGCGCGAGTCCGCCGGCGTGACGATCATGAAGGTGTCGCCCTTCCTGCCCGCGCGCCCGGTGCGCCCGATCCGGTGGACATAGTCGTCGGCGTGGTGCGGCACGTCGTAGTTGAAGACGTGGCTGACATCCGGGATGTCCAGGCCGCGCGCCGCGACGTCGGAGGCGACCAGCAGCTTCAGCTCGCCTTTGCGGAACGCGTCCAGCGTCCGGGTGCGCACGCTCTGGTCCAGGTCGCCATGGATCGCGGCGGCGTCGAAGCCATGCTTCTTCAGCGACTTGGCGACGATGTCGACCTCGCTCTTGCGGTTGCAGAAGACGATGCCGTTGCGGACATTGTCGGCGCCGACCAGGGCGCGCAGCGCCATGCGCTTGGCGGCCGGGTCGGCCGAGGGGATGCGCACCACGTGCTGGGCGATGGTGTCCACGACGCTGGCGGCGCGGGTGACCTCGATGCGCACAGGATCGTTGAGGAACTGCTTGGTGAGCCGGGTGATTTCCGGCGGCATCGTGGCGGAGAAGAAAAGGGTCTGCTTCTTGGCCGGCGTGAGCTTGAAGATGCGCTCGATGTCGGGGATGAAGCCCATGTCGAGCATGCGGTCGGCTTCGTCGACCACCAGGATCTGCACGCCGGTGAGCAGCAGCTTGCCGCGCTCGAAGTGATCGAGCAGGCGGCCAGGCGTGGCGATCAGCACGTCGACGCCGCGGTCGAGCTTCATCTCCTGGTCGCCGAAGGAGACGCCGCCGATGAGCAGCGCCCACGACAGCTTCTGGCCCTTGGAGTAGCGCTCGAACGAGGCCGCGACCTGGTCGGCCAGCTCGCGGGTCGGGCAGACCACCAGCGAGCGCGGCATGCGCGCCTTGGACCGGCCGGCGACCAGACGGTCGACCATGGGCAGGGTGAACGCGGCCGTCTTGCCGGTGCCGGTCTGGGCGATGCCCAGGACGTCGCGCCCGGCGAGGGCGACCGGAATGGCTTGTTCCTGGATGGGGGTGGCTTCGGTGTAGCCGGTGGAGGCGACGGCTTCGAGGGTCGCGGGGCTCAGGCCCAGATTGGAAAAATCGGTCATATCTCGGTTGAAAACGAGCCGGCGGCTCCCAAGGCGAATCATGCGCGCCAGGACCCGGCTCGGGCGAGCGGAACATAGGGGCAAAGGGTTGCAAGTCAATGACAGCGGACCCGAGGCACGGCCGGGCCGACCATCGACGCCGAAGACTTCGGCTCGGGGAAGCGACACCGGAGGGTGCTTGCAAGCGTTAGTCGTATGTGGGAAGAATTAGGCAGAAAAAATCTATATTGGTTGAGCGCATGGCGCTGAACATCAAAGACCCGGCGACCGAAAGGACTGTGCGAGAACTCGCTGCCGCGACGGGCGAAAGCGTCACCGCGGCGATCCGGCGCGCTGCGGAGGAACGGCTCCAGAGGCTGCGCCGAAGCGGCGGGCGTCGGCTCAAGGATGAACTCCTGGAGATCGCTGCCCACTGTGCGGCCTTGCCGGACCTCGACACGCGTTCCCCAGATGAAATCATGGGATACGACGAGCATGGGTTGCCCACCTGATGGTGATCGATTCATCGGTCCTCGTAGCGATCCTGTTCGAAGAATCTGACGCCGACGCGTTGACAGAAGCGATCGAGAACGCCTCGCCGCGTCTGCTCTCCGCCGCCAGCCTGTTGGAGTGTTCGATGGTCATCGAAGCGCGCAAGGGGGTGGAAGGCGCCCGCGATCTCGACCTGTTCATCTATCGGGCTCAAATCGAGATTGTCGCCGTCGATCCCCAGCAGGCCGAAGTCGCGCGGGTCGCCTGGCGGCGGTTCGGCAAGGGAAACCATCCAGCCGGCCTGAACTACGGCGACCTCTTCTCCTACGCCTTGGCGAAGGTCACCGGATCACCGCTGCTCTACAAGGGTGGCGATTTCAGCCGCACCGACCTGGGCTAGTCCTCAGAGCGACGTCAGACATCCAGGTCCTCCGCCGCGAACTCCGCGTTTTCCTGGATGAAGCGGAAGCGCAGTTCCGGCTTGCGGCCCATCAAGGTCTCCACCAGGCTCTCGACGGTCTCCTCGGCGCGGGGCAGGCTGATGCGCGCCAGGGACCGCGTCCTGGGGTCCATGGTGGTTTCCTTGAGCTGGGCGGGCATCATCTCGCCGAGCCCCTTGAAGCGGCCGATCTCCGGCTTCTTGCCCTTGAAGACGGTGTCCATCAGCTCGTCCTTGTGGGCGTCGTCGCGGGCGTACTCGGTCTTGCCGCCGTGGTTCAGGCGGTAGAGCGGCGGCAGGGCCAGGTAGAGCTTCCCGGCGCGGATCAGCTCCGGCATCGTCCTGTAGAAAAAGGTGATCAGGAGCGAGGCGATGTGGGCGCCGTCCACGTCGGCGTCGGTCATGATGACGATGCGCTCGTAGCGCAGGTCTTCGTCCTTGTAGCGCGCTCCGGCCTGCACCCCGAGCGCCAGCATCAGGTCGGCGAGCTCCTTGTTGCCGCGAAGCTGGTCGAGGCTGGCGGAGGCGACGTTCAGGATCTTGCCGCGCAAAGGGAGGATGGCCTGGGTGCGCCGGTCGCGCGCCTGTTTGGCCGAGCCGCCGGCGGAATCGCCTTCGACGATGAACAGCTCGGTCCCGTCCGTCGCCTGGCCGGAGCAGTCGGCTAGCTTGCCGGGCAGGCGCAGCTTGCGGGTGGCGGAAGCGCGGGCGACCTCCTTGTCCTTGCGCCGCTTCAGCCGCTCCTCGGCCCGCTCTATGACGAAGTCGAGCAGGGCCGCGGCGTTCTTCGGCTGGTCGGCCAGCCAGTGGTCGAAGGGGTCGCGCAGCGCCGCCTCGACCAGCCGCTGGGCCTCGATGGACGACAGCCGCTCCTTGGTCTGCCCCTGGAACTCGGGATTTCGCACGAACACGCTGATCATCGCCCCGGCCTGGGCCATGACGTCGTCGGCGGTGATCACCGCGGCGCGCTTTTCGCCGGCCAGCTCGGCGTAGGCGCGCAGGCCGCGGGTCAGCACCGCGCGCAGGCCGGCCTCGTGCGTTCCGCCCTCCGGCGTCGGCACCGTGTTGCAGTAGGACCGAAGGAATCCTTCGGCCTCGCCGAAGCCCTCGCCGGTCCAGGCTACGGCCCACTCCACCACGCCGCCGTCGTCGCGCCGCGCCACGCGTCCGGTGAACGGTTCCGGCGTGACCGTCTCCAGCCCTTCAGTGCTTTCGGCCAGGAAGTCGGCAAGGCCGTTGGGGTACCGGAACGTGGCCTCCGCCGGAGTCGCGTCGGTGATCCGCTCGGGATCGCAGCGCCAGCGGATCTCCACGCCGCGGAACAGATAGGCCTTCGTTCTGGCCATGCGGTGCAAGCGGGCCGGGCGGAAGGCGACGTCGTCGCCGAAGATCACGGGATCGGGGGTGAAGGTCACCGCCGTGCCGTGCCTCTTCGACGGTCCGAGCTGTTGGATCTTCGAGGTCGGCCGCCCGCGCGAGAACGTCTGCCGCCACTCGAAGCCGTCCCGCCAGACGTTGACTTCAACCCGCTCGGACAGGGCGTTGACCACGGAGACGCCGACCCCGTGCAGCCCGCCGGAGGTCTCATAGGCCTTGCCGGAAAACTTCCCGCCAGAGTGCAGCACCGTCATGACGACCTCGAGCGCCGACTTGCCGGGGAACTTGGCATGGGGGTCGACCGGCATGCCGCGGCCGTCGTCCTTCACGGTCAAGGCGCCGTCGGCAGCCAGGTTCACCTCGATCAGCTTGGCGTGGCCTCCGACCGCCTCGTCCATGGAGTTGTCGAGAACCTCCGCGAACAGGTGATGCAGGGCCCGCTCGTCGGTGCCGCCGATGTACATGCCCGGCCGTTTGCGCACCGGCTCCAGGCCCTCGAGAACCTCTATGTCCTTCGCTGAATAGCCGCCGCCCCCGCGCGGCTCATGCGCCTCCACCAGCGGGTTGGCGGGCGCTGGATTGAGGGCGTCGTCGAACAGGTTGGGCTGGGCGCCGGCCTTGGGCATGCGCCCGTTGTATCAGCGATTCGACGCGCGGCGACGTCGAAGCGCCTCGGGTCCTCAGCTGGCCGCCGGGTGCGGGCTGAGGGAAATGCGGGCCGGCGTGCGCGCCAAGGTCAGGGCCTTGGCCCCAGGCGTGGCGGCAGGCTCGAAATAGGGCTGGCCGGCCGCGAAGCGTCCGGCGCCGAGCGGCAGGGGCGCGATCTTGCCGTTCGCCAGGATCGCCTGGCCCGAGCCGGCCTGGACGAAGATCGCCGCGGTCAGCTTGGGGGCGGCGAAACTCATCGCGCCGGCCAGGGTGGCGATCGCGGCGTTGGCCTGGGCGAGCGACTGGGCCAGCGCGGCTGGATCGGGATGCGGCGAAAGGGCCACGTTGGGGTGCAGCTCCAGGCGCAGGCCGAGCTTCACGCCAGGCGCTGCGGCGGCCTCCAGCTTGGCGTCGCTCCGCAGCAGGCCCAGTGTCGGCATGGACACCACGCGTCCGTCGTGGTCGAGCTGCAGCGGCGTGCGCCGTCCGTCCGCCTCGACGATCACGCCCTGCAGGTCGGGCGCCGGCTTGCGGTCGCGCATGGCGTAATAGACCACGTTGAATCGCGTTCGCATCGCGGCGGGCAGGCCGAGGAACTTGTCGAGGTAGGCGAAGGCCTTCGACAGCTTGAACGACTGCACTTCGTCCGCCCGCGCCAGGCCCGGGAAGGCGAGCGCGACGGCGAATCCCTGCAGAAGTTGGCGTCGTTCCATGGGAATCTCCTCGTTTCCTCCCGTGGCAAATTTAAGTCAGACCGCGCCCTGTAACTACCCGGGTGACACCGCGCGGCGTCAACAGGTTAGCCAGTGTGACATATTGACTGCACGAGCACTGCTCACGAGGCGGCGTCGTCCGGGCCGCGGAGCGAGCGGCCGACCCGCGCCGATGAACGAAGCGGGCCGGGCAGCTCTCGCCGCCCGGCCCGCGTACATCTCGGGCTAAGCGCCGGCGCTTAGCACTTGTAATACATGTCGAATTCCACCGGGTGCGGCGTGATGTCGGTGCGGTGGACCTCTTCCATCTTCAGCTCGATGTAGGCCTCGATGAAATCGTCGTCCATTACGCCGCCGGCCTTCAGGAAGCCGCGGTCCCTGTCCAGGGCGCCCAGCGCCTCGCGCAGCGAGCCGCACACCGCCGGAACCTTCCGCTGCTCGCGCGGCGGCAGGTCGTAGAGGTTCTTGTCCACGGCGGCGCCCGGATCGGTCTTGTTGGCGATTCCGTCCATGCCGGCCATCAGCATCGCCGTGAAGCCGAGGTAGGGATTGCCCATGGGGTCCGGGAAGCGAACCTCGATCCGTTTGCCCTTGGGCGAAGCGGAATAGGGCACGCGGATGGCCGCCGAGCGGTTGCGCGCGGAATAGGCCAGGTTCACCGGAGCCTCGTAGCCCGGAACCAGGCGCTTGTAGCTGTTGGTGGTGGAGTTGGTGAAGGCGTTGATCGCCTTGGCGTGTTTGATGACCCCGCCGATGTACCACAGGCACAGGTCCGAAAGGCCGGCATATTTGTCGCCGGCGAACAGCGGCTTGCCGCCCTTCCAGATCGACTGGTGGCAGTGCATGCCCGAGCCGTTGTCCGCGAACATGGGCTTGGCCATGAACGTGGCGGTCTTGCCGTAGGCCGCGGCGACGTTGTGGATGACGTATTTGTAGAGTTGCAGCCGGTCAGCCATCGACAGCAGATCGGCGAACTTGAGGCCGAGTTCGTGCTGGGCGGGCGCCACTTCGTGGTGGTGCTTTTCGGGCTGCAGGCCCAGTTCCCCCATCACCGCCAGCATCTCGCCGCGCAGGTCCTGGGCGGAGTCGATGGGGTTGACCGGGAAGTAGCCGCCCTTGGGCCCGGGCCGGTGGCCCATGTTGCCTTCGGGATAGTCGGTGTCTGAACTGACGGGTAGTTCGGTGGAGTTGTACGAATAGCCCATCTTCTCAGGCGCTGTGGACCACTTGACGTCATCGAAGATGAAGAACTCGGCCTCCGGGCCGAAGTAGACCGTGTCGCCCACGCCCGAGGCCTGGACATGGGTCACCGCCTTCTTGGCGATCGAGCGCGGATCGCGGCTGTAGGGCTCGTTGGTGTCCGGGTTCAGCACATCGCAGAACAGGAACATGGTGGTCTGCTGGTAGAAGGGATCGATGTAGGCCGTCTTCAGGTCGGGCCGCAGCTTCATGTCGGACTCGTTGATCGCTTTCCAGCCGGCGATCGACGAGCCGTCGAACATGGGCCCATCCGAAAGGAAGTCATCGTCCACGAGGTCGATGTCGAACGTCACGTGCTGCATCTTGCCGCGCATGTCGGTGAAGCGGACGTCGACGTATTTGACTTCCTTTTCCTTTATCTGGCTCAGGATGTCCTTGGGTGTCATGGTCTTCTCAATCCCCTTTGACGTGAAACTGTTGACTGGTTGAGGGCGCCGTCAAATCGCGGTCGCCCCGGTTTCGCCGGTGCGGATGCGCACGACGTCGATGACCTCAGAAATGAAGATCTTGCCGTCGCCGATCCGGCCTGTGCGCGCGGCCGCCTGAATCGCTTCCAGCGCCGGCGTCAGCTGGTCGTCGGTAACCACCACCTCGACCTTTATCTTGGGCAGGAAGTCCACGACGTACTCGGCGCCGCGGTAGAGTTCGGTGTGACCCTTCTGCCGGCCGTAACCCTTGGCCTCGAGCACCGTCATGCCCTGCACGCCGAGTTCCTGCAGGGCCTCTTTCACCTCGTCCAATTTGAACGGCTTGATGACCGCTTCGATCTTCTTCATGAACCCTGACCACTCGTCCCTGGCGGCCCAGAAGGCGCCTGCCGCCGAGGTAGCGGCGGTGGAGCATGTTGCGTTGCGGCGCGACAAGAGCGTGATCGGGCAGCCCTTTGTCAATCGGACTTAGCCGATGGGGGCGCCCAAGCGCTAGGCGCCCGGCGCCTAAAGGTTGAACAGCGGCCAATTGGCCCTTGAGAACCCGTCTCAGGCCCCTAGGATCACGCCCAACTGCCCTGAAGGATCCCCGCCGCATGCTTGATACAACCCCGGTGCTGATCGGCGCCGGACAGTTCACCTATCGCGGCAAGCCCGCGGAAGCGCCCTCGCCGCTGCAGTTGATCAAGATTGCGGCGGAGGCTGCGGCCGCCGACGCGGGCCTGGCGCCCGGCGCCCTGGCCGGTCTGAACGCCGTCGCCGTGGCCGGTTTCGCGGTGGACGCCGAGGGTGCATTGGCGCGACTGCCGTTTCCGCGCCTGGTCAATCCGCCCGCCAGCCTGGCCCGCGCCCTGGGCGCGAAGCCGCGCTGGGCGCCCTACAGCCACATGGGTGGCAACAGCTCCCAGCAGCTGATCAATGTCGTGAGCGAACGCATCGCCGCGGGCGAGGTCGATTTCGCCCTGGCGGTGGGCGGCGAGTTCCTGGGCTCGCTAATGCGGCGGCTGAACCAGAACCTCGGGTTCGACAGCTATGAAGCCGGGGAGGGGGACCCACCGCCGGAGCGCGTGGGCGATCCGCGGCCCGGGACCTCGCCGCTGGAGACCGCACACGGGCTGAACCTCCCCGTGAACACCTATCCCCTGTTCGAGAACGCATTGCGGGCTCGCGACCGGCGCGGCATCGCCGATCATCAGGCGCGGCTCGGGCGACTGTTCGCCCGCTTCACCGAGGTCGCGGCTCAGAACCCCTACGCGTGGTTCCCCATCGCCAGGACCGCGGAGGAGCTGATCACCGTCGGCCCCGAGAACCGGATGGTGAGCTTTCCCTACCCGAAGTACCTGAACGCGATCATGCAGGTCGATCAGTCGGCCGGGGTTATCATCACCAGCGTGCGCAAGGCCCGCGATCTCGGCGTGCCGCAGGAAAAGTGGGTGTTCCTGCACGGCTGCGCCGACGCCGCCGACCTATGGTTTCCCCTGGATCGGCAGAACTTCCATTCCAGCCCGGCCATGCGGCTCACAGGCAAGCGGGCGCTGGACATGGCCGGCGTCGGCATCGAGGCGATCGACTGGTTCGACCTCTATTCCTGCTTCCCGGTGGCGGTGGAGATCGGCGCAGAAGAACTGGGTCTGTCCATCGACGATCCGCGCGGCTTCACCGTGACCGGCGGCCTGCCCTACGCGGGCGGCCCCGGGAACAACTACGCCATGCACGGCGTAGCGACCATGATGGGGAAGCTGCGCGCCAAGCCCGGGGCGTGGGGGCTTTGTACGGCCAACGGGTGGTTCCTCACCAAGCAGTCGACCGGCGTTTATTCCACCACGCCGCTGGAAGGCGCCTGGGTGCGCGAAGCCCCTTCGAAGATCCAATCCGAGATCGACGCCCTGCCGCATCCCGCCACCATCGATCATCCGCGGGGCGGCGCCACCATAGAGACCTATACCGTCGTCCACACCCGCGATGGCTACCGCATGGGCATCGTCATCGGCCGCGACGAGCAGGACCGAAGGTTCGTGTCCAACACACCCGCCGATCCCGAGACCCTCAAAGACCTCGAAGGCGTCGAAGGCGTCGGGCGCACCGGCGAGGTGCGGCTGGCCGACGACGGCGTGCACAACATCTTCACCCCGGATCGCCAATGACCCGCATCTATCTGATCCGCCACGCCAGGCCGGCCTCCACCTGGGGCGGCCACGACGACGATCCCGGTCTCGACGACACCGGCAAGGCCCAGGCCGCGGCGATCGCCCAGGTGTTGCTGGCCCTGCCGGACAGCCAGCGGCCGACGCGCGTTGTGTCGTCCCCGCTGCGCCGCTGCCGCGAAACCGCAGAGCCGTTCGCGCGAGGCATCGGCGCGACGATCCAGATCGATCCGGCGGTGGGAGAGATCCCGACCCCAGCGTCGCTGCCGGCCGACGAGCGTCCCGGGTGGCTGCGACAGGCATTCCAGGGGCGCTGGAGCGATATCAGGGGCGACCTCGACTATGAGGCCTGGCGCAAGGCGGTGAGCGCCGCGGTGGCCGGCCACGCCAACACCGCCGTGTTCAGCCATTTCGTTGCGATCAACGCCGTGCTCTCGCACCTGGCCGGCGACGATCACGTGATCGCCTTTCGTCCAGACCACACCTCGATGACCGTTCTGGAGGTGGGCGACGACGGCCTGACCCTCGTCGAGCGCGGCGCCGAGGCCTCGACGGGAGTGCTGTAGCCTGGGCCCGATCCCCGCGCCTCGCGAGATCCTGACCGTCGCGGAGATGACCGCGGCGGACCAGGCGGCGATCGCCGCCGGGACGCCGGGGACGCTGTTGATGGAGCGCGCCGGCGCGGCGGTGGCGGACGCTGTGTGCGGCCGGCATTCGCCCTGCCACGTGCTCGTGCTCGCGGGCCCGGGCAACAACGGCGGGGACGCCTATGTCGCCGCTCGGCTGCTGAAGGAGCGCGGCTTCGATGTCCGCCTGGAAGCCCTTGGGCCGGCCAGGACAGCGGACGCGAAAGCCGCTGCGGCGCAGTGGGACGGCCCAGTTCATTCCGTGCGCGGCGACTTCGGCGCGGCGGCGCTGATCATTGACGGCCTTTTCGGCGCGGGCCTGGACCGGCCGCTGACTGGCGAAGCCCAGCGGCTTGCCCGGGCCTCGGAGCGCGACGCCCCGCGGGTGGTGGCGATCGACGTGCCCAGCGGCCTTTCCGGGGACACGGGCCGTGCGGTGGGCGAAGTCGCCTTCAGCGCAGGCCTCACCGTCACCTTCCATCGGCGCAAGGTCGGGCACGTGCTGCAGCCCGGCCGCGCGCTGAGCGGCGAGGTGGTGGTGGCCGACATCGGCCTTGGGCCTACGCCGACCCCGACGTTCGAGAACGGCCTGGGGCTGTGGGCCGGCAAGTTCCCGTGGCCCACGCTCACCGGCCATAAGCACAGCCGCGGACGGTTGATCGTGGTCAGCGGCGACGCCGGTCACACCGGCGCCGCCCGGCTGGCGGCGCGCGGCGGTCTCAGGGTCGGCGCTGGCCTGGTCACGGTGTGGTCGCCGCCAGACGCAATGCCGGAGAACGCCGCCCACCTCGAGGCGGTGATGCTGCGCGCCTTCGAGACGGAGCAGGAGATCGAAGCGGCGGGCGCCGCGGCGGAGGCGGCCGTGATCGGGCCGGCCGCGGGCGTCAACGAAGCCACCTTGGCCAACGTCCTGGCGCTGGCCCGCACCGGCGCGGCGATGGTCATCGACGCCGACGCGCTGACCGCCTTCAGAGACGATCCGGAGGAGCTGTTCACCGCCCTGGACCGCGACGATGTGCTGACCCCGCACCCCGGTGAGTTCGAGCGCATCTTTCCCGGCGTGCTGCACAGCGCGCCGCACAAGCTCGAGGCCGCCCGCGAGGCGTCCCGGCGCGCCGGCGCGGTGGTGCTGATCAAGGGCGCGGACACGGTCATCGCGGCTCCTGACGGGCGCGCGGCGGTGAACCTCAATGGCTCGCCCTGGCTCGCCACGGCCGGCTCCGGCGACGTGCTGGCCGGCTTCATCGGCGGCCTGATGGCGCAGAACATGGACAGCTTCGAAGCCGCCTGCGCCGGGGTGTGGCTGCACGCGGAGTGCGCCCAGGCGTTCGGCCCGGGCCTGATTTCGGAAGACCTGCCCGGTCTGCTGCCTCGCGTCTTGCTGGCGCTAGCGGAGGGGCCACAGTGAGGCCACAAGCCGCTATGATTGAGGCGGGGAATTTCTGATTCCCCGTGCGGAGACCCGAATGACCCGACTATTCCGAGCTTTCCTCGGCGCCGTCCTCGCCATCGGCATGCTGAGCATCGCCACGTCGGCCGCACAGGCGCGCGCGCACCATCACAAGCCCGCTGCGGCGTCCGCCAAGGCTCACAAGACCGTTCACCACAGGCGCCGCCACCACGTCCGTCGCCACGCCACGAGCGCGAAAGCCAGGCGGCATCACCACCTCACCCGGGCCGAAAGACGAGCCGCGCGTCTCCACAAGCACCACCGCTTGACCCGGGCCGAGCGGCGCGCAGCGCGACTGCACAAGCACCACCGCCTGACGCGGGCCGAACGGCGCGCTGCACGTCTTCACAAGCACCACCGTCTCACCCGGGCCGAGCGGCGCGCCGCGCGACTGCACAAGCACCACCTGACGCGGGCCGAACGGCGCGCCGCGCGTCTCCACAAACATCACCGTCTCACACGGGCTGAACGGCGGGCCGCGCGCCGTCATCACCACCACGCCATCGTCAGGTCGCATCGTCACCGCGAGCGCCACGCCGCGTCGAGCGAGCCGGTGACCAGCAACGGCTGCCGCAGCGTTCGCATCCACGGGCACTGGGTCGAGCGCTGCGCGATAGGACAATAGGCAGCGCTCGCACGGCTATGCGAACCGCCGGCGCGCTGCTAGAGCCCGGCGGGAAGCGTCAATCGCGGATGTGGCGGAACTGGCAGACGCACTGGATTTAGGTTCCAGCGCCGAGAGGCGTGGAGGTTCGAGTCCTCTCATCCGCACCACCTGGCCGGCGGCGGCCCGGGCTTTGCAGGGGTAGGCAGGGGACTTGGCCCTCGGGTCCCGGCGTGACATAAGGGCCGCTCATTTCGCGCCGGAGGCCAGGGCCGCGGTCCCGGCCTCCGGCGCGTTCGTTTCTCATTCCACCACTGCGGCTCGCCAGGCCGCAAGAAGTCTGGAAGTCCGATGCAAGTCGTTCAAAAGTCAGGTGAAGGCCTCAGCCGCGTCTACGGCGTGCGCATCGGCGCCGAAGAACTTGGCGCCAAGCTCGAGGCCCGCATCCTCGAGATCACCCCGCGCCTCAATCTGCGCGGTTTCCGACCCGGCAAGGTGCCGCCCGCCCACGTGCGGCGCATCTACGGCAAGGCGCTGATGGGTGAGGTGGTCGAGCAGACGCTGAACGAGACGAGCCAGCAGGTGCTGGACCAGAACAATCTGCGCGTGGCCGCGCAGCCGGACCTGAAGCCCGAGTCCGATATGGACCAGGTGCTCGCCGGCAAGGAGGACCTGGCCTACGAGCTGAATGTCGAAGTGATGCCGGAGTTCGAGCCGGTGGATGTCGACACGCTGAAGCTCACCCGGCCGGTGTACGCGCCCACCGACGCGGAGGTGGACGAAGCCCTGGCAGATCTCGCCAAGCAGAGCCGCACCTACGAGGAGCGCACCGGCAAGTCGGTGAAGGCCCGCGAGGGCGACCAGCTGGTGATCGACTTTATCGGCCGCATCGCCGGCGAGCCGTTCGAAGGCGGAACGGCGGAGGGCGCCGAACTCGTGCTCGGATCCGGCCAGTTCATTCCGGGCTTCGAAGCGCAGCTCAGCGGCGCCTCGCCGGGCTCCGAACACACCGTCAAGGTGACGTTCCCAGACGACTACAGTGTCGATCGCCTCAAGGGCAAGGACGCGGCGTTCGAGGTGAAGGTCAAGGCGGTCAAGGCGCCGGTGGAAGCCGTCGCCGACAACGCCCTGGCCGAGCGCCTGGGTATGGTCGACCTCGAGGCGCTGAAGAACGCCATCCGCACAAATCTCGAAGGCCAGTACACCGGCGCCACGCGCTTCAAGGTCAAGCGCGCCCTGCTGGATCGCCTGGACGCTGCGCATGACTTTCCGCTGCCGCCGCGCATGGTGGAGGCGGAGTTCGCCTCCATCTGGTCGCAGGTGGACGCCGACCGACAGGCCGGCGCCCTCGGTCCGGAAGACGAGGGCAAGTCAGAGGACGAATTGAAGGGCGAATATCGCAAGATCGCCGAGCGCCGCGTTCGGCTGGGTCTGGTGCTGGCCGAGATCGGCCGGCGCAATCAGGTCACCGTGTCCGACCAGGAGCTGGCCGAGGCCATGCGCCAGGAAGCCATGCGCTACGGCGCCCAGGCGCAGCAGGTGTTCGACATGCTGCGCCAGAACCAGAACGCCCAGGCCCAGCTGCGCGCGCCGGTCTATGAGGAAAAGGTGGTCGACCTGATCCTTGCCCGAGCGGCGGTCACCGACAAGCCGGTGACCAAGGACGAACTGATGGCCGAGGACGAGCTGCCGGAAGGCTACGGCGAGGCCAAGCCCTCCAAGGCCGCGAAGTCGAAGGCGGGCAAGGCCAAGGCCGCAGCGCCGAAGGCCGAGTCAGCGCCTGAAGCCCCGGCTGCGAGGAAACCCGCCAAGGCCAAGGCCGCCAGCGCTCCCGCCGAACTGGCGGCGGCGCCCAAGCCCGCCAAAACCAAGGCCGCGACGCCGGCCGCAAAGGCGACCGCGACCAAGGCGCCCGCCAAGGCCAAGACCGCCGCCAAGGGCAAGGCGTCCTAGACTCAACGCGGTTCACCGAACGACGCTCGACGATGGCCTGCGCCGCGCCGCTTGCAACGGCGTGGCCGCCACGCGATATCCAGGGCGCCGAACGCGCGGGGCGTCGCGCCGCCTCACCTCAAAGGACCCTTCATGCAAGACTCCTTCACCACGTCCCTCAACCTCGTCCCGATGGTCGTGGAGCAATCCAGCCGAGGCGAGCGTGCGTTCGACATCTTCTCCCGCCTCCTGCGCGAGCGGGTGGTGTTCCTGAACGGTCCGGTGGACGATGGCGTGTCGGCGCTGATCTGCGCCCAGTTGCTCTACCTGGAGTCCGAGAACCCTAAGAAGCAGATCGACATGTACATCAACTCGCCCGGCGGCATCGTCACCTCGGGCATGGCGATCTACGACACCATGCAATACATCCGCAGCCCGGTTTCCACCGTCTGCATGGGCATGGCGGCGTCCATGGGCTCATTCCTGCTGATGGCCGGCGAGCCCGGCTTGCGCATCTCCCTGCCCAACGCCCGCATCATGCTCCACCAGCCTTCCGGCGGCTTCCAAGGCAAGGCGTCGGACATCGAGCGCCACGCCGAGGACATCATCAAGACAAAGCGCCGGCTGAACGAGCTGTATGCCAAGCACTGCGGCCGCACCTACGAGGAGGTGGAGCGCACGCTCGACCGTGACTACTTCATGAGCGCCGAGGAGGCCAAGGAGTGGGGCATCGTCGACCACATCTTCGAGAGCCGCGACGCAATGGAAGCGGCGGGCTAGCGCTCAGTCGCCTCCGCCGCTCTTTGCACGAGCGCTTCGGCGCCCGGACCGGCGTCCACGCGCAGGCGCTCGAACTCACCGTCCGGCGTTCGCACGTCCGCGAAGAGGCCGGCTGGGTCTTCGTGGAAATGCAGGAAGGCCTTGGACTTGAGGTAGAACACGCCTCGCGACTTCTCCCTTAGGCCGCCCAACGCTCGAATGCGCTGCAGCAGCGGCTCCAGGCGGTCGAGGGCTCCGGCGCCGGCGTGCTTCATCACCCGCTCCGTCCGTTGAACACCTTCATGCCCTGCTCCTCGGCCAAGGCCAGCATCTCGCGGTCGCCGTCGGTGTCGCCGTAGGCGGCGTCAAGCGACACGCCGTCCCCGAAGGCCTCGCGCAGACGTCGCGCCTTCTCCGGGCCGCGGCAGTTGGGACCGTCAAGCCCGCCAGCGATGCAACCGTCCGCGCCTAGCGCCAGTCGCGTGCCGATCAGCTGATCCGCGCCAAGCCCTCGCGCGAAGGGAGCGACAACGATCTCCGGCGAGGCGGTGACGATCACCAGCCGTGCGCCCTGACCCTGCCATCGTCGCCAGGCGCGCACGGCGTCCGGCCGCAGGATCGAGCGCGCCCGCTCGGTGGCGAACCGCTGCGCCTCCACTTCGATCTGTCGCGCTTGGGCGCCGGCGAGAAAGCGGCGGACCACCGCGGCCTTGAGCCGTCCTCGGTCGCGATGGCCCAAGTAGGCGAGGCCCTGGGGCGCGAGCGCCACCAGGCCAGCAGCGTAGTCGCGCGTGCCCGCCCGCCAGGCCAGGAACGCCGTGAAGCTGTCGCGCGACGTCAGGGTGCCGTCGAAGTCGAACGCCACCAGGGGGCGGAATACCGCGTCGCTCTGGCGCGCCTGACCCGGCATTCCCATATCGGATAGGCCCTCCCGTGGCGCCTGAAAAGCGACACTACGCGGTGTTACAGGTCCGTCAGCCCCGTGACAGGCTTGTGATCCGCGTCCGGATCGGGGAATGTCAAGACTTAGACAACTCGCGGCGCCTATCCTGCATGGCTCAGCTCAGGGGAACGCCGGGAGACGGCCGGCGTTCGATATGTGAACGCCGTCGGAGAGTGAGAAGGCGACGATGACCAAAGCCGCGAGCGGCGACAGCAAGAGCACGCTCTACTGCTCTTTCTGCGGCAAGAGCCAGCACGAGGTGCGCAAGCTCATCGCCGGCCCGACCGTGTTCATCTGTGATGAATGCGTAGAACTGTGCATGGATATCATTCGCGAAGAGCACAAGATCGCCTTCGTGAAGTCTAAGGACGGCGTTCCGACCCCTCGCGAAATCAGGGAGGTCCTCGACGATTACGTCATCGGACAGGATCACGCCAAGAAGGTGCTGTCGGTTGCGGTGCACAACCACTACAAGCGGTTGAACCACGCCCAGAAGAACAACGACGTCGAACTCGCCAAGTCGAACATCCTGCTGGTCGGCCCCA
The DNA here is from genome assembly GCA_044445825.1 of Caulobacterales bacterium. Lineage (GTDB taxonomy): Bacteria > Pseudomonadota > Alphaproteobacteria > Caulobacterales > Caulobacteraceae > Acaudatibacter. The sequence continues at coordinate 81,170 of JBIOEG010000003.1, read as the reverse complement.
CCGGGGTCGGCAAGACGCTGCTAGCGCAGACCCTCGCCCGAATCATCGACGTGCCCTTCACGATGGCGGACGCCACCACGCTCACCGAAGCGGGCTACGTGGGCGAAGATGTCGAGAATATAATTCTGAAGCTGCTTCAGGCGGCGGACTACAACGTCGAGCGCGCCCAGCGCGGCATCGTCTACATCGACGAGGTCGACAAGATCAGCCGCAAGTCGGACAACCCATCGATCACCCGCGACGTGTCCGGCGAGGGCGTGCAGCAGGCGCTGCTGAAGATCATGGAAGGCACTGTGGCGTCGGTGCCGCCGCAAGGCGGGCGCAAGCACCCGCAGCAGGAATTCCTGCAGGTCGACACCACCAACATGCTGTTCATTTGCGGCGGCGCTTTCGCCGGTCTGGAAAAGATCATCTCCGGCCGCGGCAAGGGCACCTCCATCGGCTTCGGCGCGAAAGTGGCCGATCCGGACGACCGGCGAACCGGCGAGGTGCTGCGGCAGGTGGAGCCCGACGACCTGCAGCGTTTCGGTCTGATCCCGGAATTCATCGGCCGACTGCCGGTGATCGCCACCCTGGACGACCTCGACGAAGAGGCTCTGGTGAGGATCCTCACCGAGCCGAAGAACGCGCTGATCAAACAGTACCAGCGGCTGTTCGAGATGGAGAACGTGGGCCTCACCTTCACCGACGACGCGCTCAAGGGCGTGGCGCGCAAGGCGATTCTCCGCAAGACCGGCGCGCGGGGCCTGCGCTCCATCCTTGAGGGCATTCTCCTGGAGATCATGTTCGAGCTGCCGACCATGCAGGGCGTGGAAGAGGTGGTGGTCAACGCAGAGGTGGTTGAGGGCCGCGCCCAGCCTCTGCTGATCTACGCCGAGAAAAAGGGCGGCGCAGCGTCGGCGTAGCGCGGGGCGCACGCACAATCGCGCCGTTCGTGACACCGCCGCCACAGCGTCCGGCGGTGAAGTCTGCCCCCAGATCGGCGTCTCGGCGTGAGGAACCGGCTCCCAGGGGGCCGCAGACGCCGCATTTGTTCGAACTTTGCCGCTCCGGCGCGACCGCTTGCCGCCGCGGCGGGACGCTTGCTTGCATGCATCCCCCGAAGCATCCACATAATTCGCCGAACCACCCGCCGAGGCTCGGCGGACGGGCCGTACGACTCGGCGCATCGTCGAGTGACCGCGATCCGTGTCAGGGCCAGGCGCGATCCTCCCCATCCCGCGCCGCCCAGGAGAGTAGACAGTCATGTCCGAGCTAAAGACGCTTCCGGTGCTGCCCCTGCGCGACATCGTCGTTTTCCCACACATGGTCGTGCCGCTGTTCGTCGGCCGCGAGAAATCCGTGCGAGCCCTCGAGGAGGTGATGCGCGGCGACAAGCAGATCCTGCTGGCGACCCAGAAGGATCGCGACGAGGACGATCCGGCTCCGAAGGACATCTTCGACGTCGGCGTCATCGCCACGGTGCTGCAGCTGCTCAAGCTTCCCGACGGCACGGTGAAGGTGCTTGTGGAGGGCAAGGCGCGCGCCGCGCTCGTGCGCTTCACGACCCGCGAAGAGTTCTACGAAGCCGACGCCGCGGCCATCGACGAGGACGGCGGCGAGGCGCACGAGGCCGAAGCCCTGTCCCGAGCCGTCAAGGAGCAGTTCGAGAACTATGTGAAGCTGAACAAGAAGGTGCCGCCGGAGGCCCTGGCTTCGATCCCGCAGATCAAGGAGCCCGGCGAACTGGCCGACACCATCGCCGGCCACCTGGCGGTGAAGATCGGCGATCGCCAGCAGCTTCTGGAAATCTTCAACGTCGTGAAGCGTCTGGAAAAGGTCTTCGCCCTCATGGAAGGCGAGATCAGCGTGCTGCAGGTGGAGAAGAAGATCCGCTCGCGGGTGAAGCGCCAGATGGAGAAGACCCAGCGCGAGTACTACCTGAACGAACAGATGAAGGCGATCCAGCGGGAACTGGGCGAACAGGACGATTCCCGCGACGAACTGATCGAACTCGAAAAGCGCATCAAGAAGACCAAGCTCTCGAAGGAAGCCCGTACGAAGGCCGAAGGGGAGCTGAAGAAGCTGCGCAACATGAGCCCGATGTCCGCGGAGTCCACCGTGGTGCGCAATTACCTGGATTGGCTGCTGTCGATCCCCTGGGGCAAGGCCAAGACCAAGCCCATAGACGTGATCAAGGCCGAGGAGATCCTGGAGAACGACCACTACGGCCTGGAGAAGGTCAAGGAGCGGATCCTGGAGTACCTGGCCGTGCAGGCCAGGACCAATTCGCTGAAGGGTCCGATCCTTTGCCTGGTCGGCCCGCCGGGCGTAGGCAAGACCTCCCTGGGCCGCTCCATCGCCAGGGCCACGGGCCGCGAGTTCGTGCGCCTGAGCCTCGGCGGCGTGCGCGACGAGGCGGAGATCCGCGGCCACCGGCGGACCTACATCGGCTCCATGCCCGGCAAGATCATCCAGTCGATGAAGAAGGCGAAGACCACCAACACCTTCTTCCTGCTCGACGAGATCGACAAGATGGGCGCCGACTGGCGCGGCGATCCATCGTCGGCGCTGCTCGAGGTGCTGGATCCGGAGCAGAACTCCACCTTCAACGATCACTACCTGGAGGTGGACTACGACCTGAGCCAGGTGATGTTCGTCACCACCGCCAACAGCCTCAACATGCCCCAGCCACTGATGGACCGGATGGAGATCATCCGCATCGCCGGCTACACCGAGGACGAGAAAGTCGAGATCGCCAAGCGCCACCTGCTGCCCAAGCTCGCGGAGAACCATGGGCTGAAGGCGGGCGAGTGGATCGTCCCCGATGAGGCGATCCGCGACCTGATCCGCTACTACACGCGCGAAGCCGGCGTGCGCTCGCTGGAGCGCGAACTCGGCAACTTCGCCCGCAAGAGCGTGCGCGACATGGCGGTGGAGAAACTGCTCTCCATCACCATCGACGACGCGCGGGTGGAAAAGTACGCAGGCGTGCGCAAGTTCCGGTACGGCGAGACCGACGAAGAGGACCAGATCGGTATCGTCACCGGCCTCGCCTGGACCGAGTTCGGCGGCGAGATCCTGACCATCGAAGCCGTCAAGATGCCGGGCAAGGGCCGCATGTCCATCACCGGCAACCTCAAGGAGGTCATGCGAGAGTCGATCTCCGCGGCGAATTCCTACGTCCGCGCCCGATCCACCTCGTTCGGCATCCCGCCCACACTGTTCGAGAAGACAGACGTCCACGTGCACGTGCCGGAAGGCGCCACGCCCAAGGACGGCCCTTCAGCGGGCGTCGCCATGGCGGTGGCCATGGTGTCGGTGCTCACCGGCGTGCCGATCCGCAAGGACATCGCCATGACCGGCGAGATAACCCTGCGCGGCCGCGTGCTGCCAATCGGTGGGCTGAAGGAGAAGCTGCTGGCGGCCCTGCGATCGGGGGTCAAGACGGTGCTCATCCCGCAGGAGAACGAGAAGGACCTCGCCGAGGTGCCCGACAATGTGAAGTCGGCGCTGCACATCATCCCGGTCTCCACGGTGGATGAAGTGCTGGCCCAGGCCCTCACCGGACCGCTGATGCCCATCGAGTGGCCCGAAGATGAGCAGGCCCCGAGCGTCTCTCCGGCGACGGACGATGCCGACCTGGACGCCGTGCTCACGCACTAGTGAGCATGATCGTTGATAACTTGCGCGGCGCGGGGCCTTCCCGCGCCGCGTTCGTTTGACGCGCTTGGAAGTCTCGACATAATCGCGCTCAAGCGATGCGGTGTCGGCGAGACAACAGGACCGCCGCTAGGGCTGGGAGACGCAAATGACCAAAGCTGAACTGATCACCGCCATCGCCGAGAAGGCCGGCCTCAACAAGGGCCAGGCGAAGGACGCGCTGGAGGCGTTCATCGATTCCGTGACCGGTTCGCTGAAGGCCGGCAAGGAGGTGCGGCTGGTCGGTTTTGGGAGTTTTGTTCCGGTGGCGCGGGCGGCCGGCATGGCGCGCAATCCGCGCACCGGCGCGCAGGTGAAGCGCCCGGCGTCCAGGACGGCCCGCTTTCGGGTCGGCGAGGGCCTGAAGAGCGCGCTCAACTAGGCGCAGATCGAATTCAAGACGGGGGGAAGGGCGGTCGCGCGCGGCCGCCCTTTTCGCTTGGACGAGGGGCCGATAGAAGGTCGCGAACGGGGGCGGCTAGCTCAGCTGGTTAGAGCGCCTGGTTTACACCCAGGAGGTCGGGGGTTCGAACCCCTCGCCGCCCACCATAATTTTTAACAATATCAGTCAATTATGCGGACAGGAGAGTGGCCCTTTCAGAGGGACCAAAGTCCCGATACCAAATCGATACCCGGCCAGGCGGTTACGAGCGTCACGTGGGCGTTGGAACGGCTCGGGAGGGTGGACTCAGCGCTTGCCGAGAACATTGATAGCGCATGCCCGATCCCGGCGTCCCTCTCTCGCACTACCGCCAGCACGGCGCCGGCGTGCGGCTGACCTGCCGCGACTGCATGCAGCACCTAGACCTGCCGCTGGAGGCGGTCATAGCGCGCCTGGAGGCCCGCGGTGTGGGCGGCGGGCAGACAGGCGTGCGAGAGGTGGCGCGGTACGTGGCGGGGCCCTGTGGTCGTTGTGGCGGCAATCGATGGGAGACGGCGCCCGCCTTCGTGTCCGCCGCAAGGTGAGCCGCTCAGCGCCACCCTCGCAACGCGCGTTCGGGGAAAACGAGGTCCGGAGTGCGGCCTCGATCAATTCAGAACCCGCGTCCGAAATTCGAGCCGATTTTGGAAACTGCCTCAGTTCGCTCTCTCAGGGCCGTTCTGGCGGAAGTCCGCATCGCAGGCCTGGGCAGCGCGGGCGACGGACTGACTCGAATGGGTCATAGGTCTTTGTCGCTAAGCGTTGGGAGAGCAGTGAATCTGACGCCGAGCTTTGTCTTGAAAAGGCCAGCAACCTGCTGAAGCACATTCAGGGCCTTACTGGCATCACTCGACAAATGCTGTCGGATCTCGGCCACCAAACTGTCGAGTTCGGCGACCCGAAGCTGGGTAGCCTGATCCGCCTTGAGGGAGAAGGTCCCGCCCTCAGGGGACACGCTGGCGGGTTCAATGCTGTCCGTGAGCCGTATGCGCCGCTCGCTGTAGAACCCGACGAGGTCCAACGTATTGTTGTGCCTCTCGTCCGTCATCATCAACGCGTTGGTCACGTTGTCATCGCCCATCGAGAGCAGGACTGCGATTTCGTCGGTTGAGAAGTCGACCCGCCGCATCGTGGCCGGCATAGGTCCAAGCGCCAAAGTCGGATTCTCTTTGTGCGACGGGTGGTCGCTCGCCAAGGCCCTCTCAACGTGGCGATCCAACACCGACAGGTGCGACGCGATGGTCGCGAGCTTGACCAAGAGCCCGTAGGCTAGGCCCTGGTTGCGCTCGCGCGTCGTGTGAGAGAACATCCAACGCTGAAGGCCCGCCGAGATCGCGCCGCCTATTCCCGAGCCAACCAGGGCGCCGAGTATGGCCGCCCAGGTCTCGTTGCTGATGGTCATGGATCGAAGAACCTCAGCACCTTGTCTCGCTCAATTGTGTCGCCGCCAAAAGTTCGTCCGAGCGATCGCCTAGACGCACCGATCAGGGCAGTCTGTATCTTGTGCTCAGGGTCCGGCCCCCTGAGCCGGGTGGGCCGGTTTCGAAACTGATCAGGTGCATCTGCGCCGGCGGGGTCGACGATGAAGGCTTTGAGCCGGCCGGCCTCCGCCGCGCGTTGCAGCGCCCCGTTAATGTGCTCGTCACGGAAGCCATAACCGATGATCATCACCCGAGTGTCAGGCTCCAGTAGACGCCTCTCGAACTCCTGCATGTAGAGCGAAAGAACCTTCGACCCCTTGATCGACCCCGTCTTGTCCCCGCCCATGACGAGAAGGCGCGCTCCCGTCTCGTCAACCCAGTTGCTGGAGCCGTGGAGTTTGTAGATCGGCTGGGTGTGGTGGTTGGTCGGTGCGACGCTCGCTAAGTCCGGCTTCGGGCACCACTCCCCCGCCCATCGCGCCTTCGGGAGAAGCGCTGGCGGCTGCACGCGCTGTATCATCCCCGGCAACTCGGCCGCCGACCAGCGGGTGTTCAGCGACTGCTTCGGCTCGATCGTGAGGTAGCCGATCTCAATCAACAGGTCTTGGTTGAGCGTGAAGATCGCGTCGAAACGCGCAAGAAATTCCGCGATGCTGTTAGGCCCACTCTCCGGCGGCCGCATGAACTCGAACTGAAAGTCATCACTGAAGAAGCCGCGATTCATGGCGTCGAACATCTGTCGGATGGCATCCTCCATCTGTCGCAACGGCGAGCCGAGCGGCGCGTTGGAGTTGCCGACCTGAAGCGCGCTGAGGGCTTTCTCGAAGCCCTCGTCCTTGTGGGTCCAAAGGAGGCTGCGGCAGGAGGCGTCTAGCCCTGGCACCCCAATCAGATACTCGAACGCCTCGCTGGCAAGCCAGCCGCCCCAGTTGTAGCTGAAGCCCGCTCCGGTCAGAAGGATGTGGCCCATAGGGCCCCAGATCGCGCGCCCAGGGCGCCGCTGCAAGTGCGCGCGGCTCAGAGACCGCAGGCCCGGTGGTTGGGCGCGCTTCGGATAGATGTAGCTCAGGGCGAGCCGCTGGCTTCCCGCAGGCCAGCAGTCGACGTCGCCGAGGTCTCAGCGGCCACTACTAAGGTTCCGATTGCGTTTTCGGCTGCGTGCGTGGAGCGGGCGCACGCAATCTGGACAGGTGGCGGCCTTATCCAGCGAAGCGACCAAGCAGCTCGGGGTCTCCTGCTCCGCCGAATGGGCGACCAGTGCGTCCACCCCCACTTCACCCTGGGCACCAGGCGTTCGTAGGCGACGATGCGGTGTGCTTCAGCGTCCTAGGCCTGGGCAGGTCGTGCAGCACCGCCCGCTAGGCTGTGGCCGCCACGGCAGCAGCAGCGGTTGAGCTTCATGACTCGGCTGTCCCCAGCGCTGTCGTGATCAACTTCACGCAGTTTCAAGGCCCCGAAGTCGAAAGGTAGTCTAGATCCAACGGGACAGATTCCTTGTAGAATTTGGCCGTGACACCATCGAGGCCTGCGACGCTTGCGTCTAGCGAGACAACAGGCCCTGTTGGGTGAAACCGGCTTGCTAACCTTGTCACTATTTGATGCCCGTCAGCTGGAACAGAGGCCTCGCGTTCAAAGAGGAACCACAGACCTACACTGGTGGGTGCTGACCAGTCCGGAAGAGCCACGACGCGGATTTCATCGCAAGCGGCATAGAATCGCCCTTCTGGCGAGTCGTTGCCGTGTTTTTTCTTTATCCGTTCTTGAATCGGACGGATGGCCTCCACGAAGTCGGTTGGGAACGCGGGCCTGGATCGTTTTCTCGCCAACTTGCCTGCAAATTCGGCGGTGGCGGCGGCGTCGGGGCAGCCTCGGACCCTGCTTCTGTCACCAAGCTTAGCGATAACGGCCTTCTCGAGCGTCATTACGCGGTCAAGGTCCACCGCGAGGTCTCTCGCGCCTAGACCGGGGAGCGCGGCATACTGCGGACGGGTATTGCGCCGAACTTCCTGCATGAGTTCAGGCGTTAGCGTTTGCAGCGGTGCGACCTCGACATAGGGACGCGCTGAGGACGGCCGAACGAGATCACATGACTGCGTTAGGATCACCAACCCAGGCACGTCAACTTCGATCAGGAGAGGCCACTCATTGGGCTCGCCCGGCTGTTCCGCGACGCGTTTCGCCTCAGCGCTTAATGGATTCTCTGCGTCAGCCAGGTGCATGAAGGGGACAGCGGCGTCGAGAATGATGTCGCCCTGCCGCCAGTCTTCGAGACTCCATTCATCAGTGCCTGAGGCGACGGCCGACAAGCGATCATTCCTGCAGCTTCGGCCGTCTGGTTCGCCGTGGGCGCACAGAGCCAGCGGACGCCATCACGCCGTCCTCGTGTAAATCAATACGATTGATCGGTGCATCGAAGTGGAGAACGTCCCGCTCTTGCGGGAGCGCAGTCGCCGGCCGATCGCCGTGCATGCGCGCCCAGACAGCGTCGAACCGACCTTCACGCAGAAGGTCGTACAGGCTAACCCCGAACGGCCGGCGCTCGAACAGCCGCGTTTGGGCCCGCGCTGAACCCTTAGCCCCTAACGCCTCGATGGCTTCCGAGACGGCGCGCAATCGATCCGCTTTGCGCCCGCTGATCGGTTCGCCAGCGCGCCAGTTCTGCAAGCTCCTACGGCTTACGCCAACCAGCGGCGCAAGTTGTTCCAAGGTCAGCCCGGCCCAATCCTGAATCTGGTCGAGCAAACGTGCTGCAATGGCCGGCGGGTCGACGATACTGGCTATCGGTGCGGAGAGGCTTCCTTGATCGACGACAATGCAAAGTGCCCGCGGCGCAGCAGTCTGAACGCAATCATATGCCCGGATGCGAGCGTCTTCCAACATTCCGCGACCGACGAAGGCAAACACCCCCTCCGCCCCGGAGTTGGCGACAGTGATTACGCACGGTTCAGCCCTCGGGATCGGCGCGAACAAGCTGCTGGGCTCACGCGTGCTGATGAAGTCCTCGTAAGTCATGGTCCGTGAGTAGATACTCGCGCCGTCCTGATGACCTGCGGCGACTTGTGTCCAGACATCGTGGTCAGGGTTGAAGGCAAGGCCCAAGGTTGTATTCGACGTCATAGCACGCCTCCATAGAAGCGCAGAAAATCATTGTTCACGGTGTACCGGAAGAGGGCATACGCGCGATCCGCGAGGCATCCAAAGGTCATCGCCAATGCCTTGTGTTCAAAGACCGCCCGCTCTTCGGAAAAGGAATCGATATCGAGAACCCAAGACCGTTGCGGGTGCGGATTCATGAGGGCGGGATCGATCACAACGTTGCCGGGCAGATCGCCCCATCTCAAAAGCACCTTGCCTTCCTCTGTCGCTAGCAACGCCTCGCTCAGCGCGTGCGCAACATGCTCGCGGATAGGTCCTGAGATCACGCCGAGCATCTCGTGCCTGAGCATTGACGGTAGGACGGCAAAACCTTCATCGACGACCTGATCCAGGTACCGGATTCCCGCTCGCTGCACGACACGGGGGTCGAATTGATCCTGCACGATCGCGAGGATTGCGGCCCAGCGAGTGAGGAAGTCCGCGCGGTTGGTGTAGGCAGTGGTGTCCAAGGTCACAGCGTTGGGAGCCAGCGAGACCCGCCATTGACGATCCAAATCCGAAAAGCGCCAAATGACACCTGGGTTCTGTTGGAAAGTCGGAGCCCCTGAACCCAGATTGATGCGTAACTCGCTCATCCCATCCTCGTCGACCATCGGATAGTCAGCGCGCACGCGGTCCTGGAATTTCGCAGCCTCTTCCGGAAGCCGAATTTTGATGATTCCCGGTAGCTGGACCTGAGCCACCACGCGCACAAGCGGGCTGCCGGGCAACGGCACTTCCTTCGGCGCAGGGCCACCAAGGGGGGCAGGCAGATTGTTGGACATTGAACTCGCCGTGCGGTCTAATGTGAATTATAGTGTGAAGTGAGAACCATTCAAGGCGGCTTAATGCCGCTTCCCAAAACCCACTCGGGGCCAAGCGGGGTCAGACCCGAGCGAGACCAGCGGAGCGAGAACTAGGTGACAGTGCTTGTGGGCGTGAAGTGCAGCGACGGCGTTGTGATCGGTGCAGACGGCATGATCACGACTGTCAACGGGACTGTTCCCCTAGTTCAGGTTAACACTGGAAAGATCGAGGTAATCGATGACGAAGTCATCGTAGCTGGCAGCGGGGCGACAGGCCTAACTCAGCGGTTCGCCGGGATCGCCCGCAGCAATTGGGCGGCGCGACTGCGAGGCATGACAGCACTGGACTGTGCAATGACCCTGTCCGGGCTCATGGTTCAAAATTTCAAAGCCACAGGCGCACTGCTTAATGGTGCCCGTGGCTATGGGGCCGGCGCCCTAATGGCTGCTGTGGTTGAGGACAGAGCCGAACTCATCGAATTCTCGCCCGTCGACATGCAGCCCGAGTTGAAGTCGGACACGCTGCACATCGTGGCAATGGGATCTGGTCAGTACCTTGCCGAGCCATTTATGGCGTTTGTCAGCCGCGTGCTTTGGAATGGAGAAGCGCCGACCGTCGAGGATGCGACCTTCGGTGTCTATTGGGGCCTCTTTCACGCCATCGAGGTGTCTCCAGGCGGAATCGGGCGTCCGATCAGCCTGGGCGTAGTTCGTCGAGAGGCAGGGGCTTGGGCCGCAAGACTGCTTGAGGCTCCCGAACTCGCCGCGGTGCGGTTACGCACCGTGGCAATGGAGAATGCCATGCGACAGCTACAGATCGGCAGCCCACTGCTCGGTGCCGCACGCGCCTAGATGCTAAAAATCCAGTTGGGGTCCAATGGCGTCGGCAACGCGAGCCATCAACTCTGCCTCGCTGACACCTAGCGCACGCGCGATCGCGACGAACTCGACGACATCGATCTGTCGCTCGCCCCGCTCGATGTTCGCTATCACGGTGTAGGGTCGGCCGATCCGCACAGCGAGCTCTCTCTGGGTGAGTCCGGACACGTGCCTGGCCTCGACGAGGACGCGCACCGCCGCTCGGTAGGATGGCGAGGAAACCCATCGCCCCATGACGCCCGCCTGTCGGTTGTTCGGCGGGTGTGCTAGGCGTCAGCGGGCTTGCTTCGATTTTCGCAGCACGACCTACTGCCATCGAGGCGCAAACAGGCAGGGCGTATGAACCCCCTCGCGGTGGTGCTTGCCTCTCTGCCGCGCGGCGAGTGCGCGCGGCAGCTTAGTCGAGCAACGGAAGGGACGAGCATATGTCGCCGGTCGCGTTGGTCATGTCGCTTGCTTTGTCGGCCTGCTCGCGGATGCCGGATTGGACGCAGCTGAACGACCCAGCGACCAGCATCTGGGCAGCCGATCCCACGGCGCTTGGCGACGACCGGGACATTCTGGTTGAGGAAAAGCACGACGCCAATTGGTCGGTGACTTACAACCTCAGCCAATGGGATGAGGGGGTGACCGGGTTCCGGCTCGTTCTCAAGATCCGCAACCTCTCGTCAGCGCCAGCGAACGCAGCTCCCGTGATCAAGCTACTCACCGCTGACGGCGTCGTGCTGGCTGTGGCCGATCGCCGGCAACTTCTGGAGTTCGGCGAGGAGCTGGCCGGAACGTCGATACCTGCAACACAGATCGACAGGTCAGCGCCCTCAGGAGGCTTCGCTGGGGGGTTCTCCCAGGGCTTCGACAACGGCACGTCGCGCGGAGAACACAACAGGGCTGTCATTCGAGCGAGCGATGGCCGGCGGTTGATCGCCTTGGCCTCGACATCCTGGCTTCAGCCAAGCGTGTCGCTCGATCCGCAGGAAGCGACGGTCGGCGCGTTGTTCTATCAGGCGCCGGCCAGGGAACCGCTGCCACTCAGACTGAAGGTCACGATTGGAGCCTCTTCGTTCGAGTTCACGACGCGTGCACGCGGCGACACGGGCTCGCACATGAAGGTCTACTTCGGTGGCAGGCGCTTGCAGTGATTGGCGGATCGACGAGGCAGGGCGCGCCGCGGGGCGTGCTCGAACTGGTTGGGTCCATCGTCGCTGTCCTGCGGAAGGGGGATGTTGCGCGTTCAATCGCGCTGACGACGGTGGTCTGCATGGTCGCACCGCTGATCTGCTCATGCGGTAGACAACCGCAGTCCTACCGCGAAGCCGAGGGTTCGGCAGCCTGTACGCAAGACTGCTCAGGCCACGAGGCAGGCTGGCGGTGGGCGCGGGCGCATCACATCACCGATCCAGACCGGTGCGGAGGAAACAGCCGGTCTTTCATTGAGGGATGCAGGGCCTACGCGCGAGACGGAGGAGCGCAACCTAGTGGGGCGACCCCCGCAGCGTTCCCTGGTCCGGACGCTCCGCTGACTGCGCATGAGATAGTCGAAGAGTGCAGCTTGTTCACGGACCCAACTTCGAAACGCGAACTAGACCTGGACCTACCCGACAAGGCGACGCTCACCGTGTTGGCCCCGAACGCAGCCCCGGGCGACAACATTCTCACTGCGAAAGAGACCGTCGAAACTAAGGGTTCTTTCTCTTTCGAACCTGACGATCGAACAATTTTGGTCACCATTGGCGGCGTGTCGACGCGCTATGACGCGTATTCGCCGCCAGGCGTAACGGAGTGCATCTTGCTCACCGGCGACACGAAGTCGGCGAATTTGGAGCAGAGTTGGTTCGCTGAGGCTGACAACCGCTGAAATGGCTGTGCTGGACATTGAGAGTGTGGCCCTTCCAGAATAACAGCGCGGCGAGGGCGTGGCGCGGTGGGCCACCGATGCGAAAGCGAACTTGCCAGTTGGCAAATTGACCGCGTGCGCGCGTGCGCGCCTCGTGCGCCTACAGGCGCGCCGCCGCATAGACCTCTCTCCCACCGAAGAACGCTTTGTCGCGCAGGCAATCCGAGGCTGCGGCCCCCCACCCCAGGGCCAGCTCCGACCTCGTGCTGTGGCGCTGTCGGCGGCTGTATTTCGACAGTACAGCACAGCAGGCTGATGGCTGTGTGTGCTGTAGCCGACCCTAGGAGGCTACAGCACACACAGCGGAGGTTTCGCCATCATCGCTGGGGGGGGAGAGGTACTCCCCATCCCCCATGGTTTCGACCATCAGGCCGGCAAGGGCCAGCGCGGTGCTGAACGCCCTTGAGACGTTGCCTGTGTCCTTCGACCCCGGGACTTTCTGGCGAAAGAGGGCTCGGACGCGGGACCGCGCCGCCATGGCTCGACCCCCGACGTCGGTCGGCTCCGACGCAATCACCTCCTGCACGCACGCCAGCAACAGCGGGATATGACGCGACACCTTGGCTCCCCGAGCCTTGCCGGCGCACGGTCGCACGACCATGGAGACGATCGACCCCATGTCCTCGTCCAACCCTAGCTGAACCGGCTCCAATTCGAAGGCGCTGATGGGGCCGGTGTCGGCGTCGCGGTTCTTCGTGAGCGCCAATCTCCGGTCCGTCACGGACCCCGTCGTCTCACTAATCTTCGCTGTGGCGGCGAGGACGACATCGGAGCTCGCTGTCCATGCGCTCGATCCCCGCACGCCAGACTCTGCATTCTTGCCATAGTGCGTGACGCCCAGGATCAGGCATCGATACTCCCGCGAGAAGCGCTGAAGTTGCTTCATCACGCCTGTCGCCTGGTGAGCCTCGTTCTCGTCAGTCACGTTGAACACCGCGGGGAGCGTGTCGATCACAACGAGTCCGAGGCGAACGCCAAAACGGTGTTGTAGCTCGGCGTTGGCTTCGGCCATCGCGGAGGCGATTTGGCTCGGGTCATCCGCTTCCACCCAGGCGATCGGCAACTGCTCGTGCTGCAGGCCCTCCAACTTTCGCAGTCTCAGCGCTTCCATGCGCATTCCCATCGAGCCGGTACCCTCGCCCAGAATGAACAGGACTCCAGAGGGCTCCTTCACCTGGTGTCCAAAGAACTGACCCGCCGTGGCCACGGCGCCGGCTAGATCAATCGCCAGAAAGGTCTTGCCGACACGGCTCTGGCCGCTGAGCAAGGCGACTCCTGTCTTCGGGAGAAGTCCCTTGACGAGCCACGCTGGTGGTCGGTCGGCGACATCCCCGAGAAAACGCAGAATTGCCGACCTCCTTGAAGGCGGCGCGCCCGTGGGTGCTGCGATCGGATGCACGCCAGCGAACGCAATGGAGGGATGGCCGGAGCCGGGCGGGTCGCAGCCATACTCGTAGGCGTTCGCAACCTTGCGGGTGAGGCCTTCCAGATCCCAGGGTGGCGAACATCGATCGTTCCAGTAGTCGTCCATCAGACCAGCGGTGGCGTCCTGCGAGATGCCAAAGTCCTTGAGAACTGCGGCGACTTTGAAGGTTGTCAGCTCACCTCGCTGGCCCTCGATCGCTAGCGGCGCCACTGTCAGCAGGTAGTCGACGGCTCTTTCGGTCGAGTCGTCCCGATCCAATTCAACTAAGGGGAGCGTGGCGCGTTCGTCGCGCTCGCGCCGAACGTAAATCCGTTCTCGAATTTGTGCCGGGAGGGGGCGAAGCGGCGTGTCACGTGTGATCGTGTACGCGCCACCCGCCGAACCGTTTGAGAGAACGGAACCAGGACCAACGACATAGCCACCGGCCCCGCGCACGTCGAGCCCTGGGCCAAGGTCGCCCGGTGAGTTGCCGAACGGCTCTGCGGTCTCGAAGTACATGTGGTAGCCGCCCGAGGCTGTGCGGACGACGAACGTCTGATAGTCGTCTTGCGTCAGGGCCAGGGATTTGAGCGATTCAGGGCCTGGCTTCCCATTCTTGTCGATGTCCAGAACTAGCAGACCGTTCCCAGTCCGAACGCCGATGTTGTAGTCTGCCTCGGCCCACCAGCGGCGGATTTGATCCGCATCAGTCGTGGCCTCGGCCTGCCAGCCCTTGAACGCGGGAACCTTCGTTCCCTTTGCTAGGCGGAATACAGAGAATCCGCGTCCGGCCAGATTGAGCGCCCCTTCGAGCAATCGCTTCCTCGTGATATGCTTGAATTGCTGGCTGCCAAGTGAGCTATCGTGTGCTGTGGGTCTCGTCTGTGCGGGCGGGGCCCCCTCGCCGTTTTCGGGCAGCCGCCCTTGAGGTGGCACTCTTAGGCGACCTGGCTACCAGCGTCAGACGTGGATCGCCGGCGGTTAGCTGCAATCCACGCGTCAAGGTCGCCGCGCGCGTAGCGGACTCGCCGGCCCAATTTGATGAAGAGCGGGCCACAGCCGTAGACGCGATACTTCTCGAAGCTCGAGGCGCTGGCGCCGCAATATTCCGCCGCCTCGCCCGTCGAGAGCAGGGGCATGGGTTGGTTCGCAGTCATGTCTGTTGCCGTCCGATGCAGAGCCGGATTGGTCCGGCCAACAATCGGAGCCTCAAGGCGGCTCAGGCGTACATTCCTAAAAAGGGTAGCCGTTAGTCGGAGGTGCTCGACTTGCCGCTTCGATGGCTCCGACGCAGGGGAACGCGGCGCTCGGCGAGGGTCAGCTGTTTCAGCCGCACCCACTCAGGGTCTTCGTCGTACCAAATGTTGCGGATGTGCTCGTAGGTGAGGGCAGGGCGGTGGTCCGCAGCGACAGCACGCATCGCAGCGACAATGCCCATCCCCGCCTGCGATCTGTCGTGGACGCGCAGCCATATGATCAGCCGATGGTGTTCGTTCTTCGGCCGGCCACCCTTGCGACGCGGCAGCAGTCCTCCGTTCAGCCGTCGCCACTCGTCGCAGATCAGGCGCACGCGAGGGTCGAGCCTGTCGAGCAGACCTGCGTCTTGAGCATCCCGATACATTCCGATGAGTTCGTCTCGCGCGATGTCGCGCTTGCGCTCCGTCCCCCGGCGCACCGTTGGCGAAGCGCTAGTCAGGTCACGACCCAACGGCTCAGCGTCCGCGATCAGGATCGCCAGCTCGGCGACGTGGTGCTCGCCTTTGCGCGGCCGCGTCATGGAAGGTTACGCAGGCTTGGCGGCCGCGTCCGGGCTTTCTTCCTCCCGTCGTTGGCGTTAGCTGGGCGGTCTCCCATGATCCGCCGGCCGACCAACGCGGCTGCATCCTGCAACGGGTCGTTGGAGAGGTGGGCGTAGCGCTCCGTTGTTCGCGCGTTGGCGTGGCCGAGCAGCTTGCCGACGAGGAACAGGCTCGCGCCGTCGGCGATCGCAAAGCTGGCGAAGCTGTGCCGCAGGTCGTGAATCCGCAGGCCGGGAAGCTCCGCTCGTCCGCACACCGCAGCGAACGCCTTGCGGAGGCCGACTGCCGGTCCATGCCCTCGATAGGCTCTGAACACATAGGGGGACGGCAAGACGGGCTCCTTGGCATCGTCTGCAGCCTTGAGGGCCGCTTTTTCTGCGGTCTCGCGTGCAGACAGGATCGTGAGCGCGGGCGGTGACAAGGTGATCCGACGCTCACCCGTCTTACCGCCCGCCTTCGTGCGTTCCGGAGGAAGCAGAAGCGCCTTCCGGTCGAAGTCGACCTCAGACCACCGCAGACCCAGGATCTCGCTCTTGCGGGCGCCAGTGAGCAGCAGGAGGCGCAAGGCGTCGCCGAAGGTCTTCGAAAGTGCCTTCTCCCCCTCAAGCGCGACGATGGCGTCGAGCATTCGGCCGGCCTCGGCGCGGCTCAGGAAGCGTTCGCGCAGCGGCGCCGCGGCGAGTCTGACAGTCGAGAACGGGTTTCCGGCTTTGATCAGGCGGTGCTCGATACCCCAGGCATACATGGCCGCTGCCGTCATTCGAGTGTTTCGGGCGACGCCGGCGCCTCCCGTGACCCTGGCTCGGCCGCGAGCGCGCGTTTTTTCGTCAACTGCGGTTTTGCCGGCCACTACATCTGACAGTGCTTTTGCGGCGTCGGCCTTGGTGACCGCCATTGCGACCTTCCGGCCGAGTAGCGGCAGGATGTGCCTCTTGAGGTGTGACCCGTCGTTCGCCCAGGTGGAGGCGCGCTTTGCGGGCTTGGTCGCTGGGCCGTCTGCAAGGTAGGCGTCGATGAGGCCAGCTACCGTCATCGCGTGGCGGGCTTCCTTCTTCTCAGTCGTTGGGTCTTCGCCGTCCTTGATCTGCTGCAACGCGACGTCAGCAGCTTCGCGCGCCATGTCCGGCGTCCAGGGCGAGCCGTGTACGCCAATGGTGAAGATGCGCTGCACCGGACCCGCGCGATACTTGAGCGCATAGACGCGCCGTCCGCTGGCGTAGACGCGAAGGAAGAACCCTTTGAGCTCGGTGTCCCATAGCCGGACCTCGCCTTCAGCGGGCTTCTGCACTGCGTCGACCGTGCGTTTGCCGATCCTCGCTTTCCGGCTCTCCATAGTCGCCTCCGATACCTGGCTTGACAGTTCCGATACCAGCCCGATACCACGGAAGCGGAAGTGGAGGGAATCCCTCGGCAAGTCGAGGCAACTCGAAGGGCAGGGCGGTGGCTGTCTGAATGCCTTGGAGTCATATGTAACTCAATGGTTTGGGAGGCTCTCTGCAGGCCGTGGCAACTCCTGGCAGCTCGCGGCAATATCGGCTTCAGGTCGGCACCCTCAGGTTTACACCCAGGAGGTCGGGGGTTCGATCCCCTCGCCGCCCACCACCGCGCGGATGCGGCCTCGCACTTGTGGAGCCGCGATCCTCAAAAGATCACCTTCTCCTCACCCCACCAGAGCGGCGAGCGGGAGAGGTCGATGAACTTGCGTTCGTCCTCCAGCAGCATGCGCCCGGCCTCGCGGGCGGCGGCGTCGCCCGCCTGGGCGGCGAGAACGTCGAAGCTGTCCCACCAGAGCTGGGCGACGCCGTCGTAGCCCTCCGGCCCGCCCCGGCTGGCGCGCAGATCAGCCGAGACCTCCGCCGGCAGGCTGTGCAACTGGACATAGCGGCGGATGCGCAGCGCCTCGCGAACGCTGGCCACCAGCGGAGCGTGGTGGTCGAACCAGTAGGCCTGGAAGCTCTCGCGCGTGAAGTCCGGCCGACGCGTGAGAACGAAGGTTAGCTTGATCATGATCGCTGCCCGAATCCGCCGACGCCCGCCGCGCCGACGCCCACTGTAACCGGCGACACGCTGGTGACGAGCGCGGAACTTTGCCTGCCCATGACGCAGGTCGGAGGACTGGCTGCCTGCCCCCTAAGGGCGGATGCCCGGTCCGCGCGCCGTGAAAGCGCCTGTGCGAGGCCCTCCAGGGTCAAGAAGGGTTGAACGCGTATTCGCGTGAGCGTCACAATGTGAAATAGAGAGTGACCTTGGCTTGAGTGGAGGTTCGCCAGTGCTGTCGAAAACCGTTGTCGAGTGGGCCGCAGCCAGAACCGAGTTCCTGGTGCGACCCTCCCTGAACCGCGGAGCGAAACTGGTCGACACAACCATGCTTTACGCCCCCCGCAGCGGCGGGGTGAAACGCTACCTCACCGCCAAGCGCGCCTGGTTCGCCGAGGCGCGCCCGCACGTTCGACACACGCTGGTCGTGCCGGGTCCGCGCCATGCCTACGACGGGAACGGACGACTTTCGATCTACGCCGCGCCGCTGCCGTTCGGCGACGGCTATCGATGGCCCGTCGGCAAGACCGCCTGGATGAAGCGCCTGATCCGCCAGCGTCCGACCCTGATCGAAGCCGGCGACCCCTATACGCCGGGCCTGGCGGCGCTGAAGGCGGGCGAGGCCATGGGGGTGCCGGTGGTGGGCTTCTGTCACACCGATCTGGGCGCGCTTGCGGCGCTGCACATCGGAGAGTGGGCCGAAAAGCCGGTGCGCAAGCACTGGGGGGAGATCTACCGCCGCTTCGACCGCGCACTGGCGCCCAGCCGCTACATAGCCGAACGCCTGGCCGACGCCGGGGTCGAGGACCCCATCGCCCTGCCGCTGGGCGTGGATGTGGATACCTTCAATCCCTCGGGCGCCGATCCCGTGGGATTGCGACGCCGCCTGGGTCTCAGGCCGCATCACCGGCTGCTGGTGTTCGCCGGGCGTCCGGCGCGTGAGAAGCGCGTGGACGTATTGGTGGAGGCGGTGGAGAAGCTCGGCGATCCCTATGTGCTTCTGCTGGTCGGCGCAGGCGCCGCCGCGCCGTTGTCCAACCGGGTGATCGAACTGCCCTACGAACGCGAGCCGGGCCATCTCGCGGCGCTGCTGGCCAGTTGCGACGCCTTCGTGCACGCCAATGACGGCGAGCCGTTCGGCCTGATCGTGCTGGAGGCCATCGCCTGTGGCCTGCCGGTGGTGGGGGTCGACGCAGGCGGTGTGGCGGAAAGCGTGGACCGGGAAGTCGGCCAGTTGGCGCGCAGCTCCACGCCCGGCGACTTCGCCGACGCGGTCAGCGCGCTCTTCGAACGCGACATCCCCGCCCTGCGCCAGGCGGCCCGCCGCCGTGCCGTGGAGCACCATGGTTGGGACAGCGTCTTCACCCGTCTGGCGGCGATCTACACCGAGGTCAGCGGCGATGCGCGCTTCACTGAACCGCCGAAAGACTTCGCGCTCGCGAGCTAGGGCGGCCCCGCCTGCGACGGCTCGCCCCGTCGGCGTAGAATGGCGCGAGTGACGGGACTCGAACCCGCGACCTCCGGCGTGACAGGCCGGCGCTCTAACCGACTGAGCTACACCCGCGCTCGTCCGAGTCCCCGTGGGGCCGGAAAAGTGAGGGGCGTCTGATAGGGTCCGGGCGGCCTTCCGTCAACCGGGAAGCGCGAGGCGGCAGGACGCACGGGCGGGCAGGGGATCGGCCCGTTCCCGTTGCGGCCTCTGGGCGTTTGAACCCCCAGTCCGCATGGGCTAGAAGGACGCCGACTCCTCCCCGGGACCGTCGATGAACGCCTTTCTCCTGCAGTACCTGCCGATCGTCATCTTCCTCGGCATCTCCGGCGCCCTCGCCGTGATCTTCATCGTCGCGGCGATGATTATCGCCCCGAGTGCGCCCGACGCCGAGAAGCTCAGTTCCTACGAGTGCGGCTTCAACGCCTTCGAGGACGCGCGCATGAAGTTCGACGTGCGCTTCTACCTGGTCTCCATCCTGTTCATCATTTTTGACCTGGAGGTGGCGTTCCTGTTCCCCTGGGCGGTGAGCTTGATGAAGCTGCCGCATGCGGCGGCGGCCTATGCCTTCTGGTCGATGATGGCGTTCCTGGGCGTGCTCACGGTGGGGTTCGTCTACGAATGGAAGAAGGGCGCGCTCGAATGGGAGTGATCGTACCGGCCGGCGCGGCCGGCCGCGCCAGCGTCGAGGGTTACGACCCCAAGGTCCACGATCCCTATTTCGACGGCGTCTCCAACCAGCTCGCCGACAAGGGTTTCATCACGGCCGCGGCGGACGACCTGATCACCTGGGCGCGCACCGGCTCGCTGATGTGGATGACCTTCGGCCTGGCGTGCTGCGCGGTGGAGATGATGCAGGCCTCCATGCCGCGCTACGACCTGGAGCGCTACGGCTTCGCTCCGCGCGGCAGCCCGCGTCAGTCAGACGTAATGATCGTCGCCGGCACGCTGACCAACAAGATGGCCCCGGCCCTGCGCAAGGTCTACGACCAGATGCCCGAGCCGCGTTATGTGATCTCAATGGGTTCCTGCGCCAACGGCGGCGGCTACTACTATTTCAGCTACTCCGTGGTGCGCGGCTGCGACCGCATCGTGCCTGTGGATATCTATGTGCCCGGCTGCCCGCCCACCGCCGAGGCCCTGGTCTACGGCGTTCTGCAGCTGCAGAAGAAGATCCGCCGCACGGGAACCATCGATCGATGAGCACCTGGAGCGTGTCCAGCGAGGACCTGACGACCCTTGGCGAGACGGTGGTCGCCCGCGCCGGCGGCGCGGTCACCGGCTGCAAGGTGGCCTATGGCGAGCTCACGGTCACCGCCCCGGCCGACCGCATCGTGGATCTGCTTCGCGTGCTGCGCGACGATGCGGATCTGCGCTTCACCCAGCTGATCGACATCGCCGGCGCCGACTACCCGTACCGACCCCTGCGTTTCGACGTGGTCTACCACCTGCTCTCTATGCCGAAGAACCGGCGCATCCGGGTCAAGGTCGAGACCGACGAGGACACCGCCGTGCCCTCCGTCACCCCGGTCTTCCCGGTGGCCAACTGGTTCGAGCGCGAAGCCTTCGACATGTACGGCGTGTTCTTCTCCGGCCATCCGGACCTGCGCCGCCTGCTCACGGACTACGGCTTCCATGGCCATCCGCTGCGCAAGGACTTCCCGATGACCGGCTACGTGGAGGTTCGCTACGACGACGAGATCAAGCGGGTCGTCTACGAGCCGGTGAAGGCCACCGAGTGGCGCAACTGGGACTTCCTGTCACCCTGGGAGGGCGCGGAATACGCTCGCCCCGGCCAGGGCTACCCCGAGGCGCTGCCGGGGGACGAGAAGGCGGAGAAAGGCGCATGAGCGCGACAGTCGCCGAGGAGACGCCGCTCGCCGCAGCCCCTGAGGTTCCTGACGCGAACGTCGGCGAAACTCCGGTCCGCAAGTTCAACATCAACTTCGGCCCGCAGCACCCCGCCGCGCACGGCGTGCTGCGCCTGGTGCTGGAGTTGGACGGCGAGCTGGTGGAGCGAGTCGACCCGCACATCGGCCTGCTGCACCGGGGCACGGAGAAGCTGATCGAGGCGCGGCCCTATGCCCAGAACATTCCGTACTTCGACCGCCTCGACTACGTCTCCCCGATGAACCAGGAGCACGCCTTCGTGCTCGCCATCGAGAAGCTGATGGGCCTGGCCGTTCCATACCGGGCCCAGCTGATCCGGGTGCTCTACTCGGAAATCGGCCGCATCCTGAACCATCTGCTCAACGTCACTACCCAGGCCATGGACGTGGGCGCGCTGACCCCGCCGCTGTGGGGCTTCGAGCAGCGCGAAAAGCTGATGGTGTTCTACGAGCGCGCGTCCGGCGCCCGCCTGCACGCCAACTACATCCGCGTCGGCGGCGTGCGCCAGGACCTGCCGCCCGCGCTCATCGAAGACATCGAGGCCTGGGCCAAGGCCTTTCCTGCCTCGCTCGACGAGATCGAGACCCTGATCACCGACAACCGCATCTTCAAGCAGCGCAATGTCGACATCGGCGTGGTGAGGAAGGAGCAGGCGTTCGAGTGGGGCTTCACCGGCGTCATGCTGCGTGGCTCGGGCGTCGCCTGGGACCTGCGCAGAAGTCAGCCCTATGAATGCTACGACGAACTCGAGTTCGACATTCCGCTCGGCGTCAACGGCGACTGCTACGACCGTTACCTCTGCCGCGTGGAGGAGATGCGGCAGTCGACGAAGATCATGCTCCAGTGCGTCGAGCGGCTGAGGAAATCGCCCGGCCTGGTGCTCTCCGACGACCACAAGGTCTCCGCCCCGCGCCGGGGCGAGATGAAGCGGTCGATGGAGTCCCTGATCCACCACTTCAAACTGTTCACCGAAGGCTACCACGTGCCCCAGGGTGAGGTTTACGCCTGCGTCGAAGCCCCCAAAGGCGAGTTCGGCGTCTACCTGGTGGCCGACGGCACAAACAAGCCCTACCGCTGCAAGATCCGCGCGCCCGGTTTCCCGCACCTGGCCGCCATGGACTGGATGAACCGCGGCCACATGCTGGCCGACGTCAGCGCCATCATAGGCTCGCTGGACGTCGTCTTCGGGGAGATCGATCGTTGAGCGTCCGCCGCCTCGCCAAGCAGCAGCCTGCCTCGTTCGCCTTCACGCCTGAAAACCTCGAGCAGGCGCGCTGGTGGATGGCCAAGTTCCCGGCCGGCCGGCAGCAGTCGGCGGTGATCCCGGTGCTGTGGCTGGTGCAGAAGCAGGAAGGCTGGGTGCCCGAGCCGGCGCTGAAGGTCGTCGCCGAGCTGTTGTCGATGCCGCTCATGCGGGTGTTCGAAAACGTCACCTTCTACACCATGTTTCAGCTGGAACCGGTTGGAAGGACTGCGTTCGTCCAGGTTTGCGGCACCACGCCGTGCATGCTGCGCGGCGCGAACGAGTTGATGGACATGCTCAGGGCCGAGATCGGCCCGAAGGACCATTGCACGGCCGACGGACGCTTCTCCTGGGAAGAGGTGGAGTGCATGGGCGCCTGCGCCAACGCTCCCATGGCCGCGATCAACGACTACTACTACGAGGACCTGACCACGGCCTCGCTGAAGCAGATCCTCGACGATTTCCGGGCCGGCAAACATCCGCAGCCGGGCTCAGTCATTGGCCGCCAGGCTTCCGCCCCCGAGGGCGGGCCGCTGACCCTCACCGACCCGACGCTCTACGATGGCTCGCGCGCCGCGCCGATCGCCAAGCTGCCCAACGCGCCGGAGCCGGAGACGGCAGTCTGATGAGGCCTTCGCGTGTTCGCTCCCCTCCCCATGAAGGGGAGGGAGGATAGTGGACGTTTCCAGGCAACGGCGAAGGCTGGTGATCACGCTGATCATCACCGGCATCTGCCTCGCTGTCGCGCTCGGCGCCTTGGTCGCTGATTTCGGCTTCCACATCCGCTGGATGATCTGGGTGTTCGCCGGGGCCATCGTCGCCGGCTTCGCCTCGCACGGCTGGCTGATGCTGGGCGTGTTGAGGGACGGGCGGTCGTCATGAACGACGATCCGGCCCTGCTGCAGCGCCAGGCGGCCTATGTCGACACCATGCGCGGTCTTTACCGCCGGGAGCGGGCGGCGGGCTTCGTCGCCTGCCTGGCCGGCGCGCTGATGCTGATCACCGCCCGCTTCATCCTGCCCCAGATGACATTCCTGCTCTGGGCGGGTGTCGCGGTTATCGCTATGGGCTGGGGCCTGTTCGTCTATGCCGTCGTGCAGCGCCTGTCGTGGGTGCGCGCCCATCCGTTCGATCCCAAGGCCTGACCATGCTGCTGGAAGACAAGGACCGCATCTTCACCAACCTCTACGGCCTGCACGACTGGGGCCTGGAGGGCGCGAAGCAGCGCGGCGTGTGGAACGGCACGCGCGAGATGCTGGCCATGAGCCCCGAGTGGATCTGCGACCAGATCAAGAACTCCGGATTGCGCGGCCGCGGCGGGGCGGGTTTCGGCACCGGCCTGAAGTGGACCTTCATGCCCAAGCAGGAGTCCGAACGGCCGCACTACCTTGTGGTCAACGCCGACGAGTCGGAGCCGGGAACCTGCAAGGACCGGGAAATCATGCGCAACGATCCGCACCGGCTGATCGAGGGCTGCCTGGTGGCCTGCCGCGCCATGCGTGCGCATGACTGCATCATCTACATTCGCGGCGAATATGTGCTCGAGCGTGAGCGCGTCGAGGCGGCGATCATCCAGGCGACCGAGGCCAGGCTGATCGGCAAGGGCAACATCCTGGGTTGGGACTGCTACATCCGCCTGACCCACGGGGGCGGCGCCTACATCTGCGGCGACGAGATGGCCCTGCTGGAGAGCCTCGAGGGCAAGAAGGGCCAACCGCGCCTGAAGCCGCCGTTCCCGGCCGGCTCGGGTGTCTATGGCTGTCCGACCACGGTGAACAATGTCGAGAGCATTTCCGTCACCCCCGAGATCCTGCGGCGAGGCGCCGACTGGTTCGCCAGCTTCGGACGGCCGAACAACACCGGCACCAAGCTGATGAGCGCCTCGGGCCACGTGAACAAGCCGTGCGTGGTCGAAGAGGCCATGTCGATCCCGCTCCGCCAGCTGGTGGAAGAACATTTCGGCGGCGTTCGCGGCGGCTGGGGCAACCTCAAGGCCGTCATCCCCGGCGGCTCGTCCGTGCGCCTGATCCCTGCCGAGGAGGCAGAGACGGCGCTGATGGACTTCGACAGCCTGGCTGCGCTCAAGTCGGGCCTCGGCACCGCGGCCATGATCGTCATGGACAAGGACACCGACTTGATCCGCGCCATCGCCCGCCTCAGCTACTTCTACAAGCACGAGAGTTGCGGCCAGTGCACCCCGTGCCGGGAAGGCACCGGCTGGATGTGGCGGATCATGGAGCGCATGGTCACCGGCGAGGCGGAGATGTCGGAGATCGACATGCTGCTCGACGTCGCCAGCCAAGTGGAGGGCCACACGATCTGCGGCCTCGGAGATGCGGCCGCCTGGCCGATCCAGGGACTGTTCCGCCATTTCCGTCACGAGGTCGAGGAGCGCATCGCCAGCTACCGCGCGCGCCGCCCTCACGTGCAGGGCGCGACGCTGGCGGCGGCGGAATAGCGCGGCCGACGACACCTCGCCGCCGCTGCGGCTCCAAAAGTGCTCGGCGGCTGGCCGACGCCGGCGATTGACTGTAAGCCTGACTGACAGGACACGGCGTCCAGCCTGTGGGGGATCCAGTCATGCGGAACTTCGGTCTGGCATTGCTCGCGCTTGCGGGCGCCATCGCGGCGTCTGTGGGCGCATCGGCGCAGCCCCTCCAGCCGGCGGTCATGTCCAGCGCCGATCCGGCGCCGATGCTGGAGCCGGTGAGGACCATCCGCGTGCACGTCTACACCTGCACCGCGCGCAGCCGCTTCGCCTACGGCGTCTGGACCTCGACGTCGCTGGCGCTCGCCCAGCACAACGCGCTGGTCCAGTGCGCGATCCGAACGCCGCGCGGCTACCTCTGCGTGATCACGCACTGCCGATAGACGCTACGCGGCTTCGTCGCCCCCCATCGTCCGGATCGTCGCCCATTCCTCCGGTGTGATCGGCGTCACCGAGAGACGAAACAGCCGAAGCATGGTCATGCCGGCAAGCGCCGGCGTCGCCTTGATGTCCGCGAGGGTCACGGGCCGGGGGAGGGTGCGCACGGGGGCGACCTCGACAGCCACGAAGCGGCCGGCCGGATCGGAGGGGTCGAGGAAGGCCTCGCGCACGACCTTGGCGATCCCGACAACCGCCAGGCCCTCCTGCGAGTGGTAGTAGAACGCCTGGTCGCCCGCCCGCATCGTGCGCAGATAGATGGCCGCCTGGTTGTTGCGCACGCCGTCCCACACCGTGCGCCCGTCGCGCTGCAGGTCGCTGAAAGAGTACTTCTTGGGCTCAGACTTGATGAGCCAGTAGGACGGCGCGTCAGCCATGGGTTTCGCTCGCTTGGGCCATTCCCGGGTCTTGGCGGGGCGCGTCGACGGCGTCAACTCGTGATCGCGGGGAATGACGCACGCTTCGTGCAGATTGGAGGAGCAGTCTGCGTCGGCGCTTGCCACGAGCGCGGTTCTCGTGGGAGTTGCGCTCATGTCGGCGTTCCTTCCACAATCCGGCGCAGTGCTGCTTCTGATCGACCTGCAACGGGCTATCGACCACCCGAGCTGGGGTGAGCGTAACAATCCGACAGCCGAGGCGAACCTCACGCGGCTGCTCGAGTGCTGGCGTCGCCGAAAATGGCCGGTCTGGCACGTGCGGCACGACTCCACCGAACCCCAGTCTCACTACCGACCCGGCCAACCGGGTAACGACTTCAAGCCCGAGGTCGCTCCACGCGCTGACGAGCCGGTCATCGCGAAGCGCACGAACAGCGCCTTCATCGGCACAGACCTCGAGGCGCGGCTGCGCGCCGGCGGACACGACGCCCTCGTCGTGGCCGGCGTGATCACCAACAACTCGGTGGAGGCGACCGTGCGCATGGCGGGCAATCTCGGCTTCGCGACCTGGCTGGTCGCCGACGGTTGCTTCACCTTCGACCGCACGGACTGGAATGGGCTCAGGCGAACGGCGGAGGAGGTGCACGCCATGTCGCTGGCCAATCTTGACGGAGAATATTGCACCGTGGTGACGACGGCCGCGCTGTTGCAAGCCGGCGGCTAGGCGAAGTTTCGCTCGGCTATGGAAGCTGCTGCTGCGCGGCCCAGCACGCCTGCACGCCGACGCAGGTAGAATTCACGGTGAGGATGTCGTGCAGCCGTTTGCGCTGCGCGGGGGTCAAGCTCGACACGATGTTCCTCATCTCCAGCGGATCCGCCTTGAGATCGTAGTAGCCAACCTCATGCTGAGGGTCGTCATACTCCACATACATGGAGCCGGGCAGGCGAACGGCCTCGTAGGACGGCGGGTTGCCGGAACTGGGTTCCGGGATGTCCGGATCTGTCGGGTCCTTGACCGGATGGCGATGCTCCACCAGCGCCACATGCCGCCACGACTCGTGCTCGGCGGCGCCATCCGCCCGGAGCAGCGGCATCAGGCTGTGGCCGTCGGGGTCCAGAGGCCCGGTCTGGCCACGAGCGCGGCCGGCGATTTCGGCGAATGTCGGTGCGAGATCCACGTTCTCGGTGATTTCGCTGACGGTTCGCCCCGCGGGCACACCAGGCCCGACGATGATCAGGGGCACGCGGATGTCGGTGTCGAATGGCGTCATCTTGCCCGGCCGCAACGAATACTCGCCCATGTGGTAGCCGTTGTCCGAGCTGAAGACGATGTAGGTGTTGCGGTCCAGGCCGGCGCGGGCCAGCAGGGCGCGGATGTCGCCGATCATCTCATCGATCGCCTGGTCGGACTGGACCCGCATCCGGTGGGCCTTCTCGATGGCGGCGATTTCGCCCGGCCGCATCGGCGGGATCTGTTGCAGCCATTGCGGCGCCGCGGCGTCCGGCCGAACGCCCCAGGACGGCCCGCGCGGATAGGTGAGCCCCGGGAAGTGGTCAGCGTCCCGCGGCGCCGGGATATAGGGCGCGTGCGGTGCGAAGGTGGCGATCTCGATGAAGAAGGGTTCCGCAGCCGACTTGCCGATGAACAGCCGTCCGAGTTTGGACACCACGTCGGTGAGATAGTCCGGATGGACCAACACAGTTCCGTTCTGGTTCAGGGGGTAGTTGAACTCGCCGTAGCCCTGGTCGCCATCGACGTCCCACTCGCTCCAGCCCTGCGGCACGCCGTTGGTGGCCGGCTCGTAGCCGTTCAGGTACTTGCCCAGCATGGCGGTCTTGTATCCAGCTTGCTGCAAGGTCAGGGCGAAGGTGTGGGCGTCGTCGTTGTGCGCCATGAAGGCGCCGTAGCCGCCCAACGGCGGCGTGTTGGTGAAGACGTTGGTATTGTGAGGGAGCTTGCCGGTGAAGATGGACGAACGCGACGGGCAGCAAAGCGAATCCGTCACGAAGTAGCTGAGGAACGTCGCGCCCTCCCGCCGCATCCGCGCAACGTTCGGCATGCTCTGCTCGATAAGATCGGGGGACAGCAGGTCCCAGGAGAAGTCATCGGCCAGGATGAACACGATATTCGGCCGGTCGGTCCGGGTCGGCGGCGGCCCGGCCACGGGGACAGGCTCCGGGTTGGCGGACAAGGGTGGCGCGACAGTCATCGAGGCCATGGGTCCGCCGAACTTCGGATTGACCCGCTTGCACTCGGCGACCAGCTGGCGATCGACCGTCGGCAGGGGGATGCTGGCGTTCGGCCGTTGCGGCAGACCGCTCATCAGCGGCGCGAGGCAGTCGTTGATGACGCCTTCACCGGCCTTGGCGCCGCCCTGGTGGAAGCCTGCAGCGAGGCAGGCCTTGCGGATCTGCTGGCAGGGCTGTCGCTGAGCGTTGGCGCCGGAACAGGCCACCGTGGCGATCAAGGCGATCATGGCCGCGAGGCCCGCCAGCTGCGATATCCGCACGGTTATCCCCCTGCCTAGCGCGCGACGGGCAAGCCGTGTGGAAACCCAGCCGCAGTCGCGGACACGACAGCATGAAAAACGGTGTTACGGCAACTTACCTTCGCGTGGGCCCGTGACGCTCGAGACGGCCGACAGCAGGTTCCGCAGCGCCTCGAACACCCGCGACGGCGCGAGCTGCTTCATGCAGTTGTTGTGGCCGAGCGGGCATTCGCGCGCGTAGCAGGGGCGGCAGGGCAGGTCTTCCTGCACCACGGCGGCGCGGTCGCTGAGTGGCGGGATGCGGTTCGGCGCCGTGGGGCCGTAGAGCGCCACAACCGGCCGCCCGAGCGCGGCGGTGATGTGCATCAGTCCGGTGTCGTTGCTGACCGCGGCCCCGGCGGCCGAGAGCAGGACAATGGCCTCGCCGAGTGTGGTGCGCCCGCACAGGTTCACCGCCGCGCCGCCGGAGAGGCGCACGATCTCGTCGCCCGCCTCGCGATACTCCGGCGCGCTGACCAGCCAGGCCTGATGGCCGGCTTCGACCAGCCGCCGGGCCAGCTCCGCGAAATGCGCCGCCGGCCAGCGCTTGGCTGCGCCGCCGTCGCCGCCGATGCACAGCGCCACAGCGCGGCCGCCCTCGCTCAGGCCGAGTTCGGCGAGGAGGGTTGTGCGTTCGGACTGGTCGACATTCAGGCGCGGCTGAAGCGCGGCGCGCGGGAACGCCACGCCGCGAGGCTCGGCCAGGAAGTCGTAGTGGTCGACCACGCGGGGCATGGTCTTCTCGTTCAGCGGCCGCGCGTCGTTGATCAGGCCGTAGCGCGCCTCACGCATGTAGCCGGTCCGTCGCGGCACACCGGCGAGGAACGGGATCAGCGCCGATTTGAACGAGGTGGGCAGCACCAGGGCGTGGTCGAAGCGTCCGGCCATGGAGCGCGCAAGCCGCCAGCGATCCGCCAGGCGCAGCGCCCCGTGGGCGAAGTCGTTGGGGATCAACTCGTCGATCTCGGCGAAACGGCGCAGCACCGGGGTGACGTGGGGCGGGGCGAACACGGTGATGTGCGAGGCCGGGTCGTCGAGCTTCAGCCGCTGCAACAGGCTGTGCATCATCACCGCATCGCCGACCCAGACCGGGCCGACGATCAGGAAGCGCTCGCCCTGGCGTCCGCTCGCCGCCATTCAGGCGACCGCCGGGGCGAGGGCCCGTTCCAGCGCCTCCACCACCCGCGCTGGGGCGATGCGGCGAATGCAGTCGCAGCGCGCCCCGCGTGCACAGTCCGGGCAGTGTTCGTCGAACACCAGGGCGGCAGCGCGCGGCCCGATCGGTCCCCAGCGCGAGGGCGCCCTGGCAGGTCGCGCCGAATAGAGGCCGATCGCCGGCAAGCCGAACGCCGCGGCCAGGTGCAGCGGCCCGGTGCTGCAGGCCACCAGGCCGTTCGCCGCGCCGATCAGCTGCATCAGCCCCTCCAGATCCAGCGCGCCGCCGGTGTCGGTGACGTTCGCGCGGTCCAACGGCAGCAGCGCCTGATAGGCGCCGGCTTCCTTGGCGGTCCCCGTGACCAGGCAATGATAGCGCCGCGGATCCAGCGCCTCCAGGAGCGCCGAGAAGTTCTCCAGGCCCCACTGCATGCCGCGGTCGGCCATCGGATGCACCACCACATTGATGCGCGCCGGATCGAGCAGGGCGCGGATCCGCGGCGCTGGCGCCGGCGCGGAGAGGCCGATGAACGGCCACAGATCCTGCACCTTGTCCGGGCAGGGAATTCCGAACGGCGCGAGCAGGCGTATGGCGAGCTGGGCTTCGTGCAGCCCGGTCCCGCGCCGGGGGACGTGTGGCCTGATGTTGCAGGTGAGGAAGTTGCGCCAACGGGTCAATTTGCCGACCCTTTGCGGAATGTCCGCGCGCGCCACCCAGGTCGGCAGCTGCCACTCCGGCATGACCACCATGGCGTCGGCGTGCAGGCTGTTCAGACGCGCGATCGCCGCCACATCTCCAGACTCCTCCAAAGTCTCGACCGCCAGAACCTCGTCGATGTGCCGGCACTGCCGCCAAATGGGGCTCGTGTAGGCCCGCACCAGGGCGGTGATGCGCGTCCGCGGGCTGTGATGCTTGATCCAGCCGGCCATCGGCAGGGTTACGACGGCGTCGCCGATGTTGTCCTGGCGGCTGAGGATGATGGATCTGGGGATGCTGAGGCTCGCCACGCTGCGCCCGTAGCAAAGCCGGCCGGGTGCGTACAGCGGCGCTGCGTCCGCGGGGCGTGACAGTTCAGCCAAACCCGGCGATCTTCCGAACGCGGGAGGGCCATCATGGCGGGCGTGCTACGGGACCGGGATCGGATCTTCACCAACCTCTACGGTCTGCACGACTGGGGTCTGGAGGGCGCGCGGCGGCGCGGCGCGTGGAACGCCACGGCGGACATGATCGCGCTGGGCCGCGACTGGATCCTGGCTCAGGTCAATGCGTCGGGGCTGCGCGGGCGCGGAGGGGCAGGGGCCCCGACCGCGATGAAATGGTCCTTCCTGCCCGCGGAGCCGGTGCGGCCGCACTACCTCGTGGTGAATGCGGACGAGTCAGAGCCGGGCGCCTGCAAAGACCGGGAGATCATCCGCAACGATCCGCACCTGCTGATCGAGGGCTGCCTTATCGCCGGCCGGGCGATCAACGCCCACGCCGGCTACATCTACATCCGCGGCGAATACGCCGCCGAGCGGGCCAGGCTGGAGGCGGCCATCGCCGAGGCCCACGCCGCTCGGTTGATCGGGATGAACAACGTACACGGATGGGACTTCGACCTTTTCGTCACGCACGGCGGCGGGGCCTATGTCTGCGGCGAGGAGACGGCGCTGCTGGAGAGCCTGGAGGGCAAGAAGGGGCTACCGCGCATCCGCCCCCCGTTTCCCGCCAGCGCCGGGCTCTACGGCTGTCCGACGAATGTGAACAACGTCGAGAGCATCGCAGTGGTCGGAACCATCCTGCGGCGCGGGGCCGACTGGTTCGCAGGCATCGGCAGGCCGAACAACGTCGGCACCAAGGTGATCAGCATCTCCGGCCACGTGAACCGTCCCTGCAATGTGGAAGAGGCGATGTCGATCCCTCTGCGCCAACTGCTGGAGGATCACGCCGGCGGGGTTCGCGGGGGCTGGGGGAATCTGAAGGCCGTGCTGCCCGGCGGCGGTTCGACCCCGATGATTCCGGCCTGGCAGGCCGAGCAGGCGCTCATGGACTACGACTCGCTGCGCGATCTGAAGACGGCCCTAGGCTCGGCGTCGGTCATCGTCATGGACCGTGACACCGATCTGGTGCGGGCCATCGCGCGCCTCAGCTACTTCTACAAGCACGAGAGCTGCGGCCAGTGCACGCCGTGCCGGGAGGGCGCCGGCTGGATGTGGCGGATCATGCAGCGCATGGTCACCGGCGAGGCCGAGATGCGCGAAATCGACATGCTGCTCGACGTCGCCTCGGAGGTTGAGGGCCACACCATCTGCGGCCTAGGCGACTTCGCCGCCTGGCCGATCCAGGGCCTGTTCCGTCACTTCCGCCACGAGGTGGAAGCGCGCATCGCCAGCTATCGCGCCGGCCGCCCTCTTGTGCAGGGCGCGAGAATGGAACCGGTGCTCTAGAGCCTGATGGGTTCAGATCGAAGCGATCCGAACCCTGAATCAGGCTCTACACTTTTGAATCTAGAGCACGATTCAGCGGTCAGGTGATTCCACCTGACCCCATCGTGCTCTGGGCCAGCCGCTTTTCGAGAAAGTGGCGGGCGTGACCCTTCGGGTAGTCGGCCTGGGTGGCGAAGCAGGTGAAGCCGTGCCGCTCATAGAACGGCCGGGCCTGGAAGCTGAAGGTGTCGACGAAGATGCCGGTGCAATCGCGCGCCCTGGCGTAGGCCTCCGCGGCTTCGAGGAGCGCCGAGCCGTGGCCCTGGCCGCGAACGATCTCGGACACCCACAGCGTGCCGACGTGCAGCCACCCGCCCCAGATCGTTCCAAGCAGGCCGCCGAGCACGTCGCCGCGTTCCGAGCGCAGGACGAAGTTGGTGGGGAAATAGGCCGGCAGGCCGGTGACGGCGATGTTGTGGTTGTCGATGCCGTCGTCGATGAACTTGCGCACCTCGTCGTCGACGAAGGGCTCGAAGTCCACGCTCAGCTCTTCCATCGGTGGCTCCCGTCCGGTCTGTCGTGAGCTTAGCAGGTCGCGAACCGCGCGCGCCGCGACTACGCCGCCGCGCGCTCGGGCGACAGGATCACCGCGACGAGGCAGAACACGAAGCCCAATGCGCTGGCGGCGCCCATGCCGTAGCGTTCCGCGGCGGTTCGTGACGCGAGGTTGGCGGCGGTATTGAGCGCCAGCTGAAATGCGAGGAACCCGACAAACCAGCGGAACGGCGTCTGCGGCAGGCGGCGGCCCCAGTCGCGCGACCTGACCAGCAAGGCCGCCGCCGCAGCGGCCAGGTAGAGCGCAGCCCCGGCGCTGGCCAGGCGCAAGCCGGTGGGCAGGACCCTGGAAGCGCCGCCCCATGTCATCTGTCCGAGCGGCGCCCCGAGCGCCAGGGCGGCCTGGAACATCGCGAAGCCGATGCAGAACGCTGCTGCGCCGCGCGCCGCCCACCTGCCGATGGCGGGTCTGACCGGCCGCCTCGCCAACGTCCGCGCCTCGCCGGCGACGGCTCTTATTTCTTCTTCGCGCTCGACGGCGGCGTCAGGAACGACCGCGCCGCTGGCGCCGGCTTGGGCTTGTCGGCCTTCGGCTTGCGGACTTCCTTGTTGCTCCGCTTCTGACCCTTGGCCATGGCGCTCTCCTCTCAAGACGATGTGCGTCGATCGGTTCGATCTGGTGGACAGCGAACCTATAGCACCGGCGCGCCCGACAATTGTGGCCGGAGATGAGCGGGCGGCGGTGTCTAGGCGCGCCCGGACTGCTGCTCGCGGCCGGCCGCGGCGTTCATCTCGTCCGCGGCCGGCCCGGCCGGCGCGCCGGCCTGGGCGCGGACAGGCGCCTACTTCGGCGGAGGCGTGGTCGAGCCGCCGCTGCTCTTCTTGCCCTTCTTCCCGCCCTTGTGACCCTTTTTGGTCTTGGTGGCCTTCTTCCCGGAATCGGCCGTGTGCGCCACCTTGGTGGTGCCGCCCGTGGCCTGGGCCGCCGCAGGGGCGGACCATGCCGCGACGAGCGCAAGAAGAGCGAAACCGGAAATGAGGGCGCTGAGTTTCATGGGTGCCTCCCTGGAAACCGCGACCATGCGCCGCTCTCGCCGACCCTGCAATCATGACTAAAGGCAGCGCGCGGCAAGGGCGCGCGCCGACACGCTGGAAGTGACGTTAGGCAGCCCGCGAGCCGCCTATTTGGGCGGCTGGGTAGTCGTGCCGCCGCCGCTGCCCTTCTTGCTCTTTTCGTGCGAGTGCGTATGCGACGCCGTCTTCGGCTTCGTCGCCTTCTTCCCGGAGGCGGCCTTGTCGCCGCCGGTGTCCTGGGCCCAGGCAGGGCCGCCGGCCGGGACAGCCCAGGCAGCGGCCAAACAAACCAGGGCGAATGCGGAAACAATAACTTTCAACTTCACGGTGACCTCCCCAGCCCACGCGACCCTGCGTGGCAATGACGAAGCCGCCGTACACAACCAAATCGGCGCGCGCAAGCATTGCTCGTCGCGCGCCGCTGGACGCTGAACCAGTGAATGACACGCCGCGCGACGGTGCGCGGGCGCGCCTTAGCCCTACTTGGGCGGAGGCGTCGTGGTCGTGGTGGAGGCGCCCTTCTTGCCCTTCTTGCCGCCCTTGTGACCCTTCTTGGTCTTGGTCGCCTTCTTGCCGGACGTAGTCTTCGGCGCAGTCTTCACGGCAGTACTGCCGCCGGTCGCTTGGGCGAAGGCCGGGGGCGCCGACCAGGCGGCGACGAGGGCGAGCAGGGCGAACCCCGAGACGATTGAACTGAGCTTCATGTTGTCCTCTCTTTTTTGTACCACTACGCAAAACTCGAAACCGGCGAACAGCGCCCAGCGGCGGTGCGCGCACCGCGGCAACCCACCGCGATTCGGAGCGTTCGTCGCCTGCCTAGCGACCCGCGAAGGCGCACGCTGGGCGCCTCAATGGGCCTTCGGGTGGTGATGGCAACTGCGCCCACGACGGTGGCAATGAGTTTGGCGGGCGTGCGAGTGCGCGCCCTTCCTGCCGCCGATGTTCGAGGCATGGGCGTCCTTGCCGGGCGAGCCGCCGGTCGCCTGGGCGTAGGCCATCGGACCCGTCGACGCCGTCGCCAGACAAAGCCAAGCCAACCCGGAAACGACGGCGTTCAGTTTCATGCGACCCTCCGACCTCGGCTTAACCATGCTCCGCAACCACTGCACTGACAAGCCTGCGGCGGGTGGCGCTCGGAGGGCGTCCTCACGGCGGTTCAGACGCCCAAATCGCTCATTGAACTGGCCTTCTCAACCGTGTCGCGGCAGTGTCGTACGTGTTGGGGAAATGCCGTTTGCGTCCGTCGCCAGGCCGCAACCGTCAGGGGCCGGTCGGAGCGCCTTGCATGATGAAAGTCCTGTACGGCGTCGCCTTGCTGGTGGGCGCCGCCCTGCTGTTCTGGGCCGAACTGCTGACGTCCCGGCTGCTGCTGCCGCTGCTCGGCGGCAGCGCGTCGGTGTGGAACACTTCCCTGGTGTTCTTTCAGGTGGCCCTGCTGCTGGGCTACCTCTACGCGCACGCCAGCGCGCGCTGGCTGACGCACCGCCTCGCCCTCCTGATCCACCCGGCGCTGCTGCTCGCCGCCGTGGCGTTGCTGCCGATTTCGGTGAGCGGCCTGGCCATGCCGAAGGGCGACACCGACCCGGTGCTCTGGCAGCTCGGCGCCCTCTGCGTCATCGTCGGGGCGCCTTTCGTGATCCTGTCCGGCACGGCGTCGTTGCTGCAGGTGTGGTTTTCCCGCCTCGGCGAAAGGTCATCTGGCGATCCTTATTTTCTCTACGCCGCGAGCAACTTCGGCAGCCTCGCGGCATTGGTCAGCTATCCGACACTGGTGGAGCCTCATCTCAGCCTGCTGCGGCAGAGCGCCTGGTGGACCACCGGCTATGTGCTGCTGATCGCGCTGACCGCGGCCTGCGCGGCCGTGGTGCTGGCGCGCGGCCGTGGTCTCATCGCGCCCTCGCCCGAACCTGCCCCGGCCCCGGCCGCCACGCGCCCGGGGCTGGCGCTGCGGCTGCGCTGGCTGGTGCTGGCGTTCGTCCCGTCGAGCCTGCTGCTCGGCGTCACCAGCCACCTCACGATCAATGTGGCGGCAACGCCGCTGTTCTGGGTGATCCCGCTCACCCTCTACCTGCTGAGCTTCGTGCTTGCGTTTCAGCGGCTGGTGACGTTGCCGGAGCGCTGGACGGTCCACCTGCAGGCCCTGCTGCTGGTGGCGCTGGCGGTTACGCTGCTGACCAACGAGAGCGGGGCCTCGCTGCCGCTGTTCGGCCTGCACCTGGCCGCGTTCTTCGTCACCGCCCTGCTGTGCCACCAGGAGATCGCCCGCACGCGGCCCGATGCGGCCCACCTCACCGAGTTCTACCTGATTGTCTCCCTGGGCGGCGCTCTGGGCGGGATCTTCAACGCGCTCATCGCCCCGCTGCTCTTCGCCAGGATCATCGAATACCCGCTGGTGTTGGTCCTGGCCTGCGCGCTGCGGCCCGGGCCGCTCCCGAACCTGAAGGACTGGCGCGGCGCCGGCGGCGACCTGCTGGCGCCGGCGGCCATCATCGCCCTCGTCCTCCTGGCATTCCGGCTCGCCAAGCTCGACGTGAGCGATCTCAACGGCGCCGCGCAGGGTTCGGTGCTGATCCTGGCGCTGATCGTCTTCAGCCTGCGCGCGCGCCCGGTGGGTTTCGCGCTCAGCATCGCGGCGCTCATCGTCTCCGGCGCGGTCATCGCCGGCGGCGCGAGCCGGGAGGTGGCGCACGCCCGGAACTTCTACGGCGTGCTGCGGGTGGTGGACCGCGACTCGCCGCCCATGCGCGTCCTGGTCAACGGCACCATCGACCATGGCGCCCAGAGCCGGGACCCCGCCCGGAGGCTCCAGCCGCTGAGCTACTATCACCCTGACGGTCCGCTCGGGCAGCTGTTCGCCAAGGTGGGCGGCGGTCCGGCCACGCGCGCCGTTGCGGTCGTCGGCCTGGGCGCCGGCGCAGTGGCTTGCTACGCCCACCCGGGCGAGCGCTGGACGTTCTTCGAGATCAATCCGGCGGTGGTGAAGATCGCCAGGAACCCGGCCCTGTTCACCTTCCTGCGCGACTGCCCGGCGCACCCCGAGATCGTCATGGGCGACGCTCGACTGTCGCTCGCGCGCGAGCCGGACGCGGCCTACGACATGATCATCCTGGATGCGTTCAGCTCCGACGCCATACCGGTCCACCTGATGACGCGCGAGGCGATGCAGCTCTATCTGGCCAAGCTGCGTCCCGGCGGCATGGTGGTGTTCCACGTCTCCAACCAGTTTCTCGAACTGCCGCCCGTGGTGGCGAACATCTCGAAGGCGATGGGCCTGACCACGCGCCTGTGGGAGGACCCCAAGTCCACCGACTCCGACAGCGACAACGCCCCGCCCAGCACCGACTACAAGGACGCCGCGGACTGGATGATCGTCGTGCGCCGCGCGCAGGACCTTGGTCCCATCGCCCAAGATCAGCGCTGGGAGGGCGTCCGGCTGAACTCGGACATCGGGCTGTGGACCGACGACTACTCCAACGTCTTCGGCGCGTTCCTGCTGAAGCAGCAAATCGCGCCGACGCCATGAGGCCGACCCGGCGCCGATTGCTGCTCGCGCCGCTTGCCCTGGGCGTGGCCGCAGCCGCGGATCCGCGGCGCGCGCCGGCGGCCGACGCTCCCGAACGCCGCACACGCGCCGCCCGCCGCGGGCTCGACGCCATCTACCGGTCCGCCCAGGTCCCGAAGAACTTCGCCGATCACGGCGACGACTACCTTTGGGCCTTCTACAACATCTCGGTGACCGCGGCCGACCCCGTGCTCGCGAGCGCGGCGCGGCGGATGGGCCAGCGATGCGCCCTGGCCTGGCGCCGCAGCCATCCGGTTGTTCCGCCCGACGCCAACTCCGACCAGGTCTATGAGTTCGCAGGCGCATCGCGCTGCGCCGACCGGCTGGGCGCTCCCGACGAACGAATGCACGACGATCTGGCGCGCGCCGCGACGCGGTTCAAGGCCGAGGACTTTTTCTGGTTCGACCCGGCTCGCGAGCCGCCGCCGGACGATGTACCCGACACCTGCGGCCAATGCGGCCGCGACAATGTGCGGGGGCGGCGCACCTGCGCCTACTGCGGCGCCCAGCTGGACATGCAGAGCCCGTACGACGTGTTGTCCAGCGCGCTGATCGTGGCCTTTGTCGGGGAGAGCTATGGTGTGCGTCTCGGCGCCGGCTACCCGGAGGTGACCGGCCTGTTGCCACGCATGCGCCCCTACCGCGGCTACGAAGGCGGGGACAACCCGGACTTTGAGTCGATCGCCTATGCGGTCACCCACATCGTCTACACCCTCAATGATTACAGCGCCCTACGCCTACGTCCTGACTGGCTGCCTGATGAGTTCGCTTTCCTCAAGCAGAACATCTCCGCCAATATCCAGAGCGGCGACGGCGAGCTGCTCGGCGAATTCATGGATTCCCTGAAGGGCTTCGGTGTCGGCGACCAGGACCCGGACATCGAGAGGGCCAGCCGCTACCTGCTGCGCACGCAGCACAGGGACGGCAGCTGGGGCGACGGCTCGCCCTACCACCCGACCTGGACGGCCGTGGACGGCCTGCGCGACTACGCATTCCAGCGCGAGGGCGCGAGTTTTCCGGCGGCGCTGGCCCGGGCGCGCGGTTGAGCGATCGCAGTGCCGCGCGGCGAGCCCCGTGCGCGAGCCCGCTGGACCGGGACGCGATCGTCGCCTACCGATCAGGAAAACGACGGCGTTGGGAGAGACCGAGTGATGAGCAAGACCCCTGAGGCGGCCTCGCGGGCGTCCGGCCCGCTTGCGGGCGTGCGGATCGTGGACCTGACCCAGTTCGTGCTGGGTCCCTACGCCACCCAGACCCTGGGCGACCTCGGCGCCGACGTGATCAAGGTGGAGGAGCCGTCGGGCGACCGGCAAAGGGGCTCGGGGAGGGCGCCGAACTCCAAGACCATGGGCCCGCTGTTCGTGGCGCTCAACCGCAACAAGCGGTCGGTGGCCCTCGACCTCAAGCACGAGCCGGGCCGTCGCGCGCTGCGGCGGTTGGTGGCGACCGCCGACGTGTTCATCCACAACATGCGTCCCGAAGCCATCGCGCGGCTGGGTTTCGCCTACGACGAGGTCGCGGCCGTGAAGCCGGACATCGTCTATGTGGAGGCCATGGGCTACGACCCGGCCGGCCCCTACGCCGGCCGTCAGGCGTTCGACGACCTGATCCAGGCGGCCAGCGGCGCCTGCGGCCTGGGCGAACTGGTGGAGGATGCCGCGCCGTTCAGGCCCCTGCCGAGCATCGTCGCCGACAAGACCTGCGGCCTCTTCGCGGTGATCGCCACCCTCGCCGCGCTGCGCCACAAGGAGCGCACGGGCGAAGGCCAATATGTCTGCGTGCCGATGCTGGAGACCTTCACCGGCTACATCATGGCCGAGCACCTCTACGGCGAGACCTTCGTCCCGCCCACCGGCCACTTCGGCCACACCACCACCCTGACGCCCTATCGCCGCCCCCTGAAGACCAGGGACGGTCATCTGTCCGTTGCGCCGGCGAACCGCGAGCAGTCGGCGCGGTTCATGTCCCTGGGCGGACTGCCGGACGCCTACGAGAGCGAGCGCTTCCTCTCGAAGAGCGGCAGCAAGGCGCGGGTCGCCGAATACCACGCCATGATGGACGAAGCCGCCGCCAGTCACACCACCGAGGAGTGGATGGAGCTGTGCGCCACCCACCACATCCCCGCCATGCGCGCCAACCGCTCGGAGGAGATCTTCGACGATCCACAGCTCAGGCAGACCCTGTTCGAGGAGCGCCAGCTGGAAGGCGAGGGGACCTACCGCGCCATGCGGCCCGGCCTGCGCTTCGCCAAGACGCCGGTGAGCATCCGCCGCGACCCGCCGCCGATCGGCCGGCACACGGACGAGGTGCTGGCGGAAATCGGGGCGGTGACCGAAGAGGCCTGAACCCCGGCCGCGACCCAACATGCCGCAATCCAAGCCCCTGCTGATCGCCGGCGCCACCGGCTATGGCGTCTGGCCGGAGAACAGCCTGGAGGGCGCGCTTCGTTGCCTGGATGCGCCGGTCGACGGCGTCGAGATCGACGTGCAGCTCACCGCCGACGGCCACGTGGTCGCCCATCACGACTACCGCCTGAGCCCGGACCAGACACGCCTGGGCGAGGCCTGGCTGGATGCGCCCTCCGCGCCGCTGAAGACCCTGAGCCTCGACGAGTTGCGCCTCTACGACGTCGGACGCTCCCGCCCGGGCTCGAAGGATGCGGCGCGGCGCCCCGAGCGCGAACAGATGGACCAAGTCCGCATCCCGACCCTGCCGGAGCTGCTGGCGGCGCTGGCCGCGGCGCGCGGCCCCCGGCGGCTGATCTACGTGGAGATCAAGACCGATCCGCAGAACCCGCGCCACGCCCCGCCGCCGGCGGCGATCGTGGGCGCGGTGTTGCGCGACCTGGAGGCGGCCGACTACCTCGATCACGCCAAGATCATCGCCTTCGACTGGCAGGTGCTGCGGCTTTCGCGCGAGCGCCACCCGGGCGTCAGGACCGCCCACCTGACCATCCCCGACGCGCTCAGGTCCACCGTCCGCCTGGGGCCGGACGGCCGCTCGCCCTGGGCGGACGGCTGCGACGCCGCCGACCACGGCGGCTCCGAGCTGCGCGCCATCCGGGCCCACGGCGGCGTGGAGTGGTCGCCGCACTACACCGAGGTGACGCAGCAGACCATGGCCGAAGCCCGGGCCCTAGGCCTGCGCGTGGGCCCCTGGGGCCTCTCCAAGGGCGCCGACATTCGCCGGATGAGCGAGCTCGGCGTCTACAGCTCCACGGTGTCGGGGCCGGACTGGGGCACGTGAACCCGCGCCCGCCGCGCCGCCCGTTCCGACCTGTTCCGACCTGTTATTCACCTGTTCCACCTGTTATTTCACGGTTTTTTCCACCTGTTACGGTCTGGAAGCCGTGATTGTTCAATGGCTTGCGGCCACCTGATATCGCTCAGGAACAGGTGATAACAGGTGATAACAGGCGCCAAACAGGCCTGTTATCGATGCATAACAGGTGCGGATCAGGTGGGGCGGGGACCGGGTCCCACCCCAGGCTTTCCCACTACCCCCAATCCGAAATTCCCCGCGCAAGCGGGGACCCAGGCGTTTTTGTTTGTTCCTTCCGCCCACCATCGCGCGGCCCCACCGATGGAAAAAAGCCTGGGTCCCCGCTTGCGCGGGGAATTTCGGATTGGGGGATCGGGAACGTGGCTGTGCGCCGGCCGGTGACCGGCCGCGCGCTATTCGTTTCACGATGTCAAAGACCAGGGCCGGCCCGCGGGCCGGGCGCGTCACGTCACCATTTGCGTGCTGATTTGGCCAGGGCCCGGCGTCCTACCGAACCGCCGCCGACACAAAGCGCGCGTTCGTGCTTTTCGTGGTTCCCCTTCGTCGGCGCCCCCGCCAGCCTAGCCGCCCAGCAGCCGGAACGAGTCCAGGAACTCCGTCACCTCGGGATCGTCCGGCCCGAGCACGGACTGGGCGCTGATCGAGTAGAGCCGCTTGCCCTGCACAAAGACCCGCACCCGCTGCCTGTCCTGGCCCTTCCGCTCGACGATCGCCTCGCGTCCCACCACCTTGCCGGTGGCGACATAGGTCACCGTGCTCACCGCGCCGTCGGCGCCCGCCATGGCGCGCGGAACCATGCCCAGCATGGTCTCATCGCCGCCCGTGTAGGTCGAGATGTCGGAGGCCGTGGCCGTATAGACCCGGCCGGCCTGGGACAGCTGCACCTTGATCGCGGCGGCCAGCGTCGGAGTGGTCGACGCCGCCCGCTCGGTCACGCGCGGCGCCGCGCGCAGCGAGACCGCGAAGCCCCAGCGAGGGTAGGCGTACTCCTTCATCGGCGGAACCGAACAGGCGGCGACGGCCAGCAGCGCCGCGGTCAGCACCATCGCCACGCGTCGGCGCATGCGTATCCCCCGATGACCGGCGGCCAAGCTAGGCGGGGAGGGCTCGCGGCGCCAGGCATGTTCGCGCGCCGCCGCGCCGACAGTTATGGGTCTTCCAAACGCGTTGATTCGTCGCCAGCGTAACCCCAGGACACGACCTGGCGGATGTCGTCCTCGGTATAGCCCGCCTGCAAGCGTCCAGTCCGATAGAGCGGACGTTCCGGGAGTTTTCCGCCCCTGCGCTCCTTGCTGGCTTCAATCGTGGCCAACTCCCGCATGGCTTCGTCGAGGTTGTTCATCACAAAGAATTCTCGTGCCGCCTCGGCGCGCGCCGTGAAATACCGCATCGCCTCGGCCCGCTCTTTGAGCACGACCCCAGGATCGGATCCGAGAAGCTCCCGTGACCAGCGCAGCCCGGACTGCGCATGAAAGACTTCGTCGCGAAGTATGTACTCGAACACCGACGCGATGTCGGTCTGGCCGACGGACCGGCGGCGCTCGATCTCATACGCCAGATGGTCGATCGCCAGCCCTTCCATGAAGGTCTGGCGGATCAGGATGCGCCAAAGCAGTTCCTTGCGGCTCCCGGCCTCGCAAGGTTCGAACGAGTAAATGCCGTCGTACGACGACGTGCTGAGTGCGAAATCGCCATGACGAACCCCGCGGGCTGTCATCAGGCGCGAGATCATGATGGCATGCCTTGCTTCATCGGAAGCCTGCCGGGCCATGTCGCGGTGGAAGGCCCACGGCATGTCGGGATGCTCATAGGAATTGCGAGCCATGAGCTCCAGCGTGGCGTACTCTTCATCGAGTTCCTTGTGCAGTGACATGCCGATATCTCGCGGGTCGTGCAGCGGGTCCACGGGAAACAGGCCGAGCGAGCCGGACTCGCTAAACCGCGAAGCCTCCGGCCGGGCTGCTGCGGGCACGCGGTCGACGGGGCTCCACAGCCCGTTCGCGAGGAACAGCGGCTCTCCCGTCACCCGCGCGTTCCACAGCTCTTCGATGTCGCAAATCCACGTCTTTTGTTCGTCGCGTCGGGTTGAGAAGGAGAGGCCCTCGAGCCTCTCCTGTTTCATCGGCGTCAGAAATGACCGGATGAGTTCGACGGAAGCGCGGTCGCCATCGGGGTCGGTTTCGCGAAGGTGCGTCTCATATAGCTCGATCAGGCACGGATACAGCCACCGGTGAATCGCCGCGACCAGCAGGGCCGGTGTCCGCGCGCGGTCCATATGCGACAGCACCGAGCGCAAG
The DNA here is from genome assembly GCA_044445825.1 of Caulobacterales bacterium. Lineage (GTDB taxonomy): Bacteria > Pseudomonadota > Alphaproteobacteria > Caulobacterales > Caulobacteraceae > Acaudatibacter. Next base: position 38,908 of record JBIOEG010000003.1, on the reverse strand, counting down.
CCCGCCGGAACCGTGGCCTCGCTTGCCGTGGCACGGCAAAGGCCGTTGATCCGGCCACGCAAGTTTGTGGCTCGGTCCATCGCGCGATGCATCTGCAAGCCGAACGCCCGCTTGGCGTCGAACGCCGGCATCTTGACGGCCCAACCCGCCAGGATGTGTGCGAGGGACCGCTCGAGGTAGGCGAGTTGAACCAGCGACGCCGCCGCCTGCGCCGGCGACCAGAATGCGGTCCGCCGCCTCGCACTCATGCCGCGCCGCCAGCGCTCACCGGACGCCGGAGGGCCTTGCGAAACCTGCGTTGTAGGCTGCCGGATCGCCGCCGACCCCCACCTCGATGGCCTTGCTCCAGGGGCAGCAGGCGTTCGCGCTCGCGGCCTCGCGATAGGACCTGCCCACCGCCGCGAGGATGGCGCGCCCGACGATCATGCGCTCGCCAATCAGGCGGCCATCGGTGGCGCCGGGCGGCATCGACCTCCCGGAAGACAGACGGGTCGCCACAAGCCGGGCCGCATCGGCGCGCGCGACCTGGAACTGCGTCTGGTCCATATGGCGCAGGACGAGCCGTTCGCTGTTCGAAAGGTGATACTGCGCGGCCACCCCGTCCGGATCCCGGAAGATCCGCTCTGCCAGGGCGTTGTTCGACAGCGCCTGGTCCGCGATCCTGAGCAACGTTGCGGCCGTGGCGTTCACAAATCTGGGCTGGATCACCTCCAGCTGGGCTGGTGCTCTATTGACCACGGGGCCTGGGGGCATTTGTGGCGACGCCGCCAAGGCTTTTTTCACCGGGAGGCCTAGGACCGCTCCCAACGCGGCCGCCGTCGTGGTGAACAGCAGCAAGGCTTTCCAGACTGATGACCCTGCCTTCATCATTTCACCTGTCCTCGCGCAGAGGGTTGCACTTGGATGAATGCGGCCGTCAGGCCGTCGTACCGCCGCAGGGCAGAGCGCCACGGCGACGCGTGGTTGTGAACTCGATCACGGAGCTTGCCCCCCGCCCTTGAAATCAACGGGAAAGACCAGCTGCAGTCGAAATCGCTGTGACTTACTAACGCCCGCGCCGTCCCAAAAACCCTTACCATGGAATGCATTGAAGTCGCAATCGCACCTGCCGGACGGCACGGCTGTTCTGCGTTTGCCGCGGCAACAGGCGTCGGGCTTGATACGCAACCAGCTGGGGGGTGAAATTGCGGGCCCCGCTAGGATCAGACCATGGAAAAGTCAGGCGCGAGCCAGGGCCAGTCGGCATCGGAGCTCATCTCGAACAGAATCGCCGAACTCGGGGACTGGCGTGGGGACACCCTCGGCAGGATGCGCAAGCTCATCAAGCAAGCAGACCCTGACGTCGTGGAGGAATGGAAGTGGATGGGCACGCCGATCTGGTCGCACGACGGCATCATCTGCACCGGCGAATCCTACAAGACCGTCGTGAAGCTCACCTTCGCCAAGGGCGCGTCGCTGAAGGATCCGGCCCGACTCTTCAACGCGAGTCTCGACGGAAACGCCCGCCGCGCCATCGACATCCACGAAGGAGAGGAAGTTGACGAGTCCGCCTTCAAGGCGCTCGTTCGCCAAGCGGTCGCCTTCAACGGTCCCCGCAAGTCGAACCCTGGGAAGAAAGCGAAGTCCTAGGGGATTCCGCCCCTGAACCCGGCGGTTCGCAGGGAAGGCGCGTCGGGACGCTCAGATGGTCTGTCGCTCTTCGCCTCCGACTTCCTAGCGCACGCCGAGGGGCCGAAGGTCCGCCGCTTCATAGGGCCCGCGAGGGCAGGTCCCGGTGAGGTCATGATCGCGAACGGACTGCGCGATCTCGGGGTGTTCGCCCATGTAGTACCAGATGTACTCGCGCTCCGCGGGTGAGATGCAGGCGTTGACGCCTGGATTATTGGCGATGCGATTCATGATCGCGTTGAAGCGCCAGTCGGAGGTCTGGAAGTCCGCAAAGGGCCGGGCGTAGATGTCGTACGGTTGCGAAGGCCTGCGGTCCGCGCCGTCGATGGTGGCGCCATTGCGGTCGGTGATGCTGCCATCGGGGTTGCGGTGGCTGTTGCCGACGGGCACGCACCCGCGACCTTCCAGCGCCGCGGTCTCATCGCAAGCCTGGGTCGCATCGCGGGTCATCTCCTGCGCCAACACTGGCGCTCCGGCAAACAAAGCCAGCACCAAGGACATGCAAGGCAACAATCTATTCATCATGAGTTGTTCCTCCTCGCACTATTCTATCGATGCCCCTTTAACTTTGGGTTGAGGAGGCGCCGTTCCCAGTTTCAGCATGACTTCGCGCGCGGGGCCGTCCATCGCTAGGGCTGATGTCCGTCCGGCGTCTGGTCTGGAGTAGGGCGGTCGGCATCAACCACCGCGCACGAGGCTCACGTTGCTTCGGTCTCAGATCAGCCAGGGCCACTCGTACTGCGCAAGCGCCGCGCGTCGCTGTCGGGCGACGATGACGCGGCTCAGTCCGCGGCGGGCGGACTTCTGGACCGGCGAGACGTCGTTCCCGGTCTGGGCCTTTCGCTGGGCTTTCCCGCGCTTGTCGGGAAGAACACAGTGCTGAACACGTACGGTGCTCGGCCGGCGCCGGGCTTGTTGCTGCTCGAGGCGACGAGCGTGCGCCAAACCTCGCGGATCAAGCGCGACCGCTCCTGGGGCCGAAGCCAGAGCGTGTACTGCCGATATGAGACCTGATCCGCCAGGGGATCGGCGTCGCCGCGGTCGAGATAGACGTTGAAGTCGCCGATTAGGGCCGCCATGGCGGCGGTGAACCCCCGCCGGTGGTCCTCGAGCGTCATCGACCGGGCGGCTTCTTCATCCACGAGCGCACCGCCCTCGGCCAGGCGGAACCGGCGCTCGACGGTGCCCCGCACCTGTCGCTCGCTCTCCACCTCGAACACTCCGCCGCGCAGGAGGCGCTCGACCTGCCGATAGAGCGTCGCCTTGGGCAGGTCGGGCATGCGCGCGCAGAGCTCAGACGTGGTGAGCGCGCCGCCGGCATACATCGCATTGACCAGGCGGATGCGGACGGGATGCAGCAGCAGCGTCAGACGAGCGGTCGGCATGCGTTCTCCAAGGCCTGCGATCCCGAGCGCCACGCCGGACCGGCCCAAGCCTCACCGGATTGCAGAGTCGCTCAACCGCGTATGGCGCGATGATCTCACAAATGATATCATTCTCAAAATTGAGATCAATGGAGACGGCGATGGCGTTGGCGAAGGCATCTCGGCGTTCGGAAACGGCGAACGCGCCGCCCCCGGTCGGACAGTTCTACGATGTAGGTGGGCGGCGATTGCTGCTGCATCGCTCGGGCGAGGGGAGTCCGGCGGTGGTTTTCCTGCCGGGCGCCGGCACGGTCGGCATCGACTACCTGGGCCTCCAGCAACGCGCCGCCCAGCTCACCACGAGCATCCTCTACGACCGAGCCGGAACCGGATGGAGCGATCGCGCCAGACTCGTGGGCCGCACGGGCGCCGAGGTGAGCGAAGAACTGCGCGACCTGCTGGCGATCGCCGGCGCGCCCCCTCCCTACGTGTTGGTGGGTCACTCGCTTGGCGGCCTCTACGCGCGCCAATACGCCCAGCGCTTCCCGCACGACGTCGCGGGCCTCGTCCTGCTCGACCCGGCGCACGAGGACTACAACGCCTACATGCCCGAGCGGCTGAACGCGATGCGCGGGATTTCCGACCCTGGGGCGCCGACGCGCGAGTCCCTGGTCTCGCTCGCCAGGAAGCAGTTCGGCCGACTGCTCGTCCGGGCGATGTCAGGCGTCGTTCGCAACCGGCTCGCGCAGGGCGTCTTGCTGCGCCTGCCGATTGTCCGCCGATACCGCGTCCTCTACCGCGGTCTGATCGCCCAGGAGATGGGCGCCGATTGGCCCGACGCGTTTCGCGAACTGCTCATCGAGCGCCATGTCAGTCTGCAATGGCTGTGGACGGGGATCGAGGAAGCGCTGAACGCGGAGCCGCTGTACGACGAGGTGCGTCGGGGCGGCCCGCTGCCCGATGTCCCGTTGATCATCCTGTGCTCGATGGCGACCGATGAGTTCCGGCGAGCCGTGTCCGTGGGCGAAGACGAGTCGCTGCTGCGCGAAGAGATCGAAGGCAAGCGGCGTCTCTACGACGCGCTCGCCGCAACGGTCCCCCACGGCGAGAACCGTCCGGTCGACGCCGGGCATCTCACCATTCCCTTCCGCCAGGCCGACGCGGTGCTGCAAGCCGTCCAGGACGTGCTCGCGGCGTCGGGGAGAACGCCCGTCCTTCACGCCGGCGCGACGTCCGTCACCTCGTAGGTCGTCCCGCTGATTGAGCTCGCAGGGACTCTAGGGTCCGGGATAGGGCGCGCCGTCCTTGTGCACGAAGCGACCGTCGGCGTTGGTGCTCATCATGTCGACGTCGGAGCAGATGGTGACGTCGGCGGGCGAGCGCGCGCCGACTTCGAGATAGACCGCCATAGCGCCCGATCTGTTGATCAGGTGATGGCCGTTGCCGGAGCCTTTCGCAAAGGCCGCGCAATCGCCGGCGCGCAGCGCCGTCTCGCCGCCGTCTTCGATGAGCGTCAGTTCGCCTTCGAGCACATAGACGAATTCGTCTTCGGCCGAATGCCAGTGGCGCTGGCTGGACCAATTGCCCGGCGGCAGGCACATGAGGTTGACCCCGAAATCATCGAGCCCGCCGGCGTCTCCCAGCCTCTGCCGCACGCGTTCGGCGCAGGGTGCATTGAAGGGCGGCGGATATCCCGAGCCTCTGCGCTTCGGCACGGAGGCGATGTCGATCTTGGGCATGGCGGTATTCCCAGTGATGAGCGACCGAGCATATGCCAGCGGAGGCTGGCATTTCACCTGTGCAAGGCTAGCCGCAAGCCGGGCTACTTGCAGGTCCCGTCAGACCGCCTTTTCCCTCAAGAGCACCCAGATCCAACCGACGAAGGTGACGATGAGGAACGGGTAGGCGAAAAACGGCAGCGGCGATGCCGTCGGCACGAGTTGCTCGCCCCAGAAAATCCTCGCGGCGGTGATCGCAAACAGAACTGCACTGAAGATGCCGACCACACGAACCCCAAACGGAAATGCCGTTGGGATGCTGATCAGCAAAAGCGCCGTCGCCCATAACGCCGTGCCGGCGCCGAACGAAGAAACGCTGGCGATCTGTCCCGCCGCCGTTCCAGACAGAATGACAGCCTCGCCGATGGCGAATACTAGAAACCCGCCGGCGACGATCGCCCTATCAATCTTATGGAATTTCAAAGCCAGCAACGCGCAAGCCATCACCAGGCCGGCGCTGTCGATGGCCCAGGCGCTCGCTTGCAGGTTTGGCTGAGCGATGATCGTGCCGGCCAAGCCGAACACCCCGCCGAGAGCCAAACCGACTACGGCCAGGGCGTTGACTGGATTCTTCAGTCCCTCCATGCCCCACATGATGCGAACCCTCCCGAATCGGTGGCTCATCCACCTCTATCTGCCGCGAAGACTAGGCGTGGCTAAACATGCACGCCAGTCGCGCCCCGCCAGCGCGCCTACCTGGGCCGGCACAGCACGTTGGCCCGCAGCGGGACGTTCCCGGCGCGATCCCGTCACGCCACACTGTCGGAGGCGCTGAAGCTGAGGCTCGCCTCGAAGTCGGCCAGCAGGTCAACCAGCTCTTCGGCGCCGATCTTTTGTCGAGCACCTTCCGGGAAGCGGAAGCGCCAGAAGCTGACGACGTGTTGGACGGACCCCAGCCGCTCGCCGAGCTCGGCAAACAGCCGCGGCGCGTTCAACAGGAATTGTCGGAATGACTGCGGCTGGCCGTGCCGCGTGAGGTCGGCATAGGCGTCGTCATAGATCTTCAGCGTGGCGCGGACAGCCTCGCAAGTGCGGCCGATCGCCTTGGAGAGTCGGGCTTGGGCAGAGGCGATGTAGACGCGCTCGTCATCGTTGACCGGGCCCTCCGCGCGGACGCCGGTGATCTGGGCGGCGACGGGCCGGACTTTCGGCAGCAGGTCCGAGAGGGTCCACTTGTAGTAGATGAACCCCTTCCAGCTGAAGACTCCCTCCTCGAAATCTGGCTTGCTCATGCCCATGCCCTGGCGCAGCGGGTCCAGCTCGGCGTCGCCTGCGTTGGCGAGAAGCTTGGCCGCCAGCTTGTCCGACTTTTCATTGATCGAGCCGTCGGCGGAGCCGAAGGACATGCCAATCAGCGGCGTCAGCTCGTCGCGCACGAACCGCAACATGCGCGACGCGTCGGCGTCGCTCAGCTCAAAATAGCAGCGCGGCGGCGTGAACCCTTCCTTCTTCAGCCGTTCGCGCATGAGGAACGGATCGAGGGAGGGAAGCGAATCGAGCACGCGGAGCAGCTTCTCGTCGCGCGAGTCGGGGTCGCCGACCGTGATGGAGAGATCCTCGAGGAAGTTCTCGTAGCCCCGCTGGCCAACGAAGAACGAGTGAGCCCCCGTGCCCAGGTTGGTGAGGTCGATGGGCAAAATGACCTTGGTCGCCGAGGTTCGGTCATCGCCCACGCTGTCGCGCTCGTTGTCGCGCAGTCGGTGTTTCACGATGATGGATCGGTTGAGGACCACGTTCTGAAAGAACGGGTTGGCTTTGTACTCCTCGTCATCCGCGTGCTTCTTCCAGACCGCGAGCAGGCTTAGCGTCCGGGATGTCGAAGCGTTGGCCTGCAGATGCAGCAGGCTGCGACTGGGGCGGCCGGAGGAGACGACACGCCAGGACCTATTCTGTTGCAACACTGCTCGTCCCCCGGCCAGATGGCTGAAAAGCTTCAACTAGCCCTGATGATGGAGAGAGCTCTCGCACCTGCGCAGCGCCGCCAGCGCGGCGTCACCGGCCTCACCCGACCGCAGAGCCGACCGCGCTGAACTTCGAGTTGAGATTGGTTCCGAGCGTCGTGACCGCGCCGATGATCACCACGGCGATCAGAGCGACGATGAGGCCATACTCGATGGCCGTCGCACCGGACTGGTCGTGAGCGAAGCGAGAGATGAAGTCGCGCAATGAGAGCCCCTGCACGTTAGGCGAGAATAGACGCGGCTTTCGCCAGAACGAGAGGCAGTATCCACGGCTCAACTTAAGGCGGAATGAAGCAGTCGATAGGAAAGCCTTAAGACTGGTCCAGGTCTTGACCGTCCTCGCTGACGATGCAGCTGTCTGCGCGGCGTTGCGCCGAAGCGCCAATACCGACGCTCGGCCCAGCTCCGTCTATCGGACGTTCGCCGAGTCCGGTCTTCGGCCGGGAGCCAAAGGCAGTGATCGACCCAAAGCAGACCTTCTGACGACCGTCCCGAGTGACTAGAGCCGGCCCGCATCAAGGGGCAATGTGAGTGCCCGACCCCGGTTAGGACGAAGTCCGATGATCCGAACACTTTCCTGCCATTGCGGCGCGGTCCGTCTCGAGTGCAACGCCGAGCTGGTCAACCTCGGCGAATGCAACTGCTCCACGTGCGCAAGGCACGGGTTCCTGCACTGGAAGGTACGCCACGACCAAGTCCGTCTCGCGACGCCGCGTTCAGGTCTATCGACCTACGTCTGGCGGTTCGTCGATGAGGGTCATCACTTCTGCAAGACGTGCGGAGTCTCGATCGCGCGGACCGGGCCGAACAACCACCTCTCGATCAATGCTCGCTGCCTTGATGACGTGGACATCTTCACCTTGGAGGTCTCTCGTGGCGACGGCAGAAGCCGGATACCAGGCGGTGATGTGCCGCCACTCGCGGACATTCATCAGTGACGTCGCAACGCGGCCATCGAAGAATTAGTCGAGGTCGTCGATTCATTCGAGGCGGGTCTAGGCTTCGTCCAGAGGGACCTTGGGGAAGCCGATGAGCCTCGACATCCCCGCCGAGCACGCCGCTTTGGTAGCCGAATTGCAGGCGGCGGGACGGCCATATCGCGGTGGCCAGCAGAACGACTCCACCGGCAGCGGCCATCCGTTCTTCAACGTCTCGATCCCGGACCTTCGCGCCATGGCTCGAGGCTGGCTCGCCGCGCACCGCAAGACCGCCGAGGACGGCGAGGTGCTGGAGCTCGCCGCGCGGTTGCTGACTGGCGAAGCCTACGAGGAGAAGGTGCTGGGAGCGGTTGTCCTCGGGTACGGCGCCCGCGCGCGCCGGCTCGCCACGCCGGCCATGGTCGACGTCTGGCTCGACCACCTCGCCGGTTGGGCCGAGATCGACAGTCTCTGCGCCAGTGTGTTCCCCGCCGAGCAGCAAGCCGTCGATTGGCCGGCCTGGCGCGCGCTCATCGAGCGGCTCGCCCGCGATCCCAACATCAATAAGCGCCGCGCGGCCCTGGTGTTGCTCACCACGCCTTGCCGCACGAGCGATGATCCCCGCTTTCGCGATCTCGCCTTCGAGGTGATCGAGCGTCTGAAGGGCGAGCGGCCGATCCTGATCACCAAGGCCGTCTCATGGCTGCTGCGCTCGATGACCGGGCGTCATGGCGCGGCGGTGGCGGCCTACCTCGACGCCAACCCCGGTTCGTTGCCGGCGATCGCGGTGCGCGAGACCAGGGTGAAGCTGGCCACCGGGGTCAAGTCGGGCCGGCCTCGGCGCCGGGCGGCCGCTCAGGCTCTATAAGCGACGGACCAGCGTAGCGACGGGCGATCCACCGCCGCAAGCCAAAGCTGGAGCGGGGCCATGGGTGGCAGAGCGTCGAATGTCCGCTTTCCCCCCTCGGCGGACACTGCGAAGGTCTGCTTCCGGGGACGCCGGCGACGGCCGGTTCGCGGTCACGCGCGGGTGCGCGCCGCAGCTCTGGGGGCTCAAGTCACGAAGGCCTTTTCGAGAACGTAGTCGCCGGGCGAGGCGACGGCGCCTTCGTCGTAGCCGCGCTCCGTGAGCATGACTTTCAGGTCGCTCAGCAGCCCCGGACTGCCGCAAAGCATCAGGCGGTCGATCTTCCGGTCCAGCGGCGGCACGCCGAGATCTCGGAACAGCTTGCCGGAGGCGATGAGATCGGTGATGCGCCCCTCGTTTCTGAAAGGCTCGCGTGTGACCGACGGGTAGTACCGCAGCTTGGCCGCCGCCATCTCGCCCACCCTGGGATCGCTCTTCAGGTTCGCCTCGAAGAAGTCCCGGTAGCTGAGGTCGCCCACCTCGCGCACCGTGTGGGTGACGATGACCTCGTCGAAGCGCGCATAGACCTCGGGATCGCGCACCAGGGACAGCCAAGGCGCGAGGCCGGTGCCCGTTCCCACCAGATAGAGGCGCTTTCCGGGCCTCAGGCCGTCGAGCACAAGGGTGCCGGTCGGCTTTTTGCCCACCAGCACCTGGTCACCGACCTTGATGTGCTGCAGCCGCGAGGTCAGCGGCCCGTCCGGCACCTTGATCGAATAGAACTCGAGCTCCGCATCCTCCGTGGAGGAGGCGATGGAGTAGGCGCGCACCAGGGGTTTGCCGTCGGGAAGCTGCAGCCCAACCATGACGAACTGGCCGCTGGCGAAGCGAAGGTCCGGCGATCGCGCCGTGCGAAACGAGAACAGGCTTTCGGTCCAGTGGTGAACCCAGTTCACCGTCTCGGTGTAGAAGAAGGCGTCCAGCCGACGCGCTGGCTTGGCGACGGGCGTATCGGTCAAGCGACGTCCTCCCCGGAATGCAGGTCCGTCACCCTAGAGTGCGAGCCGCAAGAATGGGAACTGGTTTTGCGGCTAGCGGCTGGCGTGCTCCTGGGAGTATGCGGCGTTCGCCTCGGTGATCAGATAGGCGCGCACCGCGTCGGCGTCGGTATCCTTGAGCACCTGCGAGAAGCTGACCATGCCGTTGGCCTTGCGCGCGCCGCCGATCACGACGTCCCTGAATCCCGCCGTGTCGCCGAGCAGGGGGCTGTAGCGAAGGTCGGGAAGCACGCCGGCGCCAATGGCCCCCAGTCCATGGCAGACGGCGCAATAGCGGTTGTAGCCGTCCTGTCCGGCGGCCACCGTCGCGGCCGAGGCGCTGGCCGCGGGCGGCTTGGGCATGACCAGCTTGACGAGGGTCGGCTTGGGCAGGGTGGCGGCGCCGCCGAGCTTGTAGACGACGATCCGGCCATTGTCCGGCGTACCCTTGCGGTCCAGGGCGAAGCCGCCGACGAGGTAGAAGAGCGAGCCGTCGCCGGCCGCCACCGCCACGTACTGCTCGCCGTCGACCGTGTAGGTCACGGGTCCGGCCAGGGTCGCCGTGTAGGTCTGCGCGGACCACAACGGCTTGCCGGTGGAGGCGTCGTAGGCGGCGAAATGGCCGTCGGCGGTGCCCTGGAACACCAGCCCGCCGGCTGTCGCCAGCGTGCCTCCGTTCCAAGGCCCCTTGTGCTCGGCGCGCCAGGCTTCCTTGCCGGTGACCGGGTTCCAGGCAAGCAGATAGCCCTTCATGCTGTTGCGCATGGCGGCCAGGGCCTTGGGGTCCTTCGGCAGGGCGAAGACGGCGGGATCCTCGGCGAGGTTTTCCTGGCCCTGCGCGAAGCTGAAGCGCCGATCCTCGCCGTAGCCGAACGCCGCCTCCTGGGCGGGAATGTACACCAGGCCGGTCTTGGGACTGAACGAGGCCGGATGCCAGTTGTGGCCGCCGAAGGCGCCGGGGAACACCGCCGTGAGCCCTTTGCGGTAGCGGTCATCGCCCACCTCGATGGGCCGGCCGGTCGCCATGTCCACGCCCTTGGCCCAGCTCATCGGCACAAAGGCGTTGGCCGAGATCAACTTCCCGGTGATGCGGTCGATCACATAGAAGAAGCCGTTCTTGTTCGCCTGCATCACCACCTTGCGCGGCTGGCCCCCGATGGTCAGGTCGGCGACGGTGAGGGTCTGGGTGGAATCGAAGTCCCAGGTGTCGCCCGGGGTGGTCTGGTAGTGCCACCGGTACTCGCCGGTGTCGGCGTCCACCGCGACGATGGAGGCCAGGAACAGGTTGTCGCCGCCCCCGGGCGAGCGGACGCGGTCTACCCACGGCAGGCCGTTGCCGGTGCCGAAATAGACGAGGTTGGCTTCCGGGTCGTAGGCGAGGGAGTCCCACACCGTGCCGCCGCCGCCGAACTTCCACCACTCGCCGGTCCAGGTCTTCGCGGCCATTTCCATGGCCTTGTTCTCGAAGCCCTTCGAGGGATCGCCGGGGACTGTGAAGAAGCGCCACGCCAGCTTGCCCGTGTCGGCGTCATAGGCCGACAGATAGCCCCGCACTCCGTACTCGGAGCCGGAATTGCCGATCAGCACCCGGCCCTTGATGATCCGCGGCGCCATGGTGATGACGAACGGCTTGGACTGGTCGACCGTGACCACGCTCCACGCCGGCGTTCCGGTCTTGGCGTCCAGGGCCACCAGCCGGCCGTCCAGGGTCGCCACATAGACCCGGCCGTTCCACACCGCCACGCCTCGGTTGACCACGTCGCAGCAGGCCTTGAAGCCGGTCTCGCGCGGCACCTGGGGATCGTACTTCCAGATCAGCTCGCCGGTCTTGGCGTTGAGCGCGTAGACCAGGCTCCAGGAGCTGGTGACGTACATCACGCCGTCGACCACGATGGGCGTGGTCTCCACCCCGCGGTTGGTGCTGAGCTCGAAGTTCCACGCCAGACCGAGGTTTGCGACGTTGGAGGTGTTGATCTTGTCCAGCGGGCTGTAGCGTTGTTCGCTGTAGGTGCGCCCCTGCGTCATCCAATTGCCGGGGTCATTGTCGGCGGCGAGGATGCGCGCGCCGTCCACCGCCGCCGGCCCCTTTTGGTGGCAGGCGACCAGCGCCAATGCCGCCACGGCCACTACGAGGCCCTTCAGGAATCTGTTCATTTCCGCCCCACCGCCACGCTTTCCAGGATGCGTGAGCTCGCTGATGCGGCGAAGTCTTAAGGCAAAGTTTCTCCCTGGCAATCGCTCCCAGCGGCGCCCCGTCTAGCCGCTGCCGTCGCTTCGGCGCCAGACGCCTCGGCGGAAGGGGTTGAACGCCCTCGGCCGCTCGGTGCGAGCCTCGTCGCCGGAGGGCGCCGCCAGGTCAGGTGCGGGCGTCGCGGCGGATGGGGGATCGGGCGTCGTCGTCTCTCCGGTTTCGGGCGCGTCCACCAGGCCGACGAAGCGCTGTTCGTCCCACACCTGCACCGAGGCGCCTGCGCCGACCCGCCCAGCGATCAACAGGGCGCCGACGTCGTCGGGACAGATGAGGGTCATTTCGCGAACCGGCTGCATCGCCGAATCGAGCGACACGAATCGATAGTCGCGGCTCCCCGACAGCGGTCCTGATCGCGCCTTCGTCAGCGTCGGCTCGCCCTGCGCCCGTGGTGTTCGCGCTCGATGAGCGCCTGGACAGGCGTTTTCGGCAGCCCGGCCAGGGTGAGGTAGCCCACCCCGTCGCCGTCGAGGGCGGTGAAGTTGTCGTCGGCGTGGCGCAGGAAGGCGGCCTTGCGGACCGTGCCCCTGGTCACGAATTCAGGGTCCCCGGCAGTGACCGGCTCGGGCTCGCGCAGCAGGCTGAAGGGGGAGGCGCCGGTCCCCAGCTCCAGGTCTTCCTTGGGCCGCGTCGGCTCATTCGGCCGGCTGCCGCCCGGATCGATGCTGCCCTCCGGGGGCCCCAGCTCGGGCTGGCCAGGCGATCCTCCTCCTCCTCCTCCCCCGTACTGCGCCAGCCAAAGCCGCGCCCCGTCCGGTCCCGCGCGCGATCGTCCGGCGGCGACATTCACGCGATAGCCGAGGATCTCCGGCGCGACGCGGTGTTCGTAGAGCGAGATCTCATAGGGATCGAGCACGCCGTCGCCGTTGAGGTCGAGGACGGCGAAGAAGGCGGCGGCGTCGGCGATGAACTCCGCGTGGTCGAGCTTGCCGTCTGCGTCCTTGTCGGCCTGGGTGAACCAGTCGGCCACTGGATAAGGCGCGCCCGTCTTGGCGCGGAACGGCTTGCCGTGCGGACTGTAGAACACGTTCGGCATGTCCTCGTAGCCCTGCGCCCGCACGAGCGGGGCAGCGAGGCCGGCAAGCGCGCCGGCGGCCGTCGTGCCGGTAAGGAGATGCGTGAAACGGCGGCGTGTAATGAACATGGCGCTCCAGGTACGAAAGGGCGACAGCGTCGCGCTGGGCGCCGCGCATTGCTCGCGAAACGCCGCCAGCGTACTGCACAACGAAAGGAATTGCTGCACCCCGCTGGAGGGCCGGACGCCGATGAAGACCATCACCGCGCCGACCTCGGTCGCCGACATCGCGGTGCTGGACAGCGAAGGTGCGGGACCCGCGGTGCTGATGCTGCACGGCAATTCCTCGTGCAAGGAGATCTTCCGGCGCCAGTTCGAAAGCCCGTTGGCCGACAAGCTGCGGCTGATCGCCATGGACCTGCCCGGCCACGGCGCGTCCGGCGACGCCCGGGATCCGGCGACGGGCTACACTCTGAACGGCTACGCCTCGGCGGCGCTGGAGGTTCTGGGCCGGCTCGGCGTGACGCGGGCCACGGTCCTCGGCTGGTCCCTCGGCGGACACGTGGCGCTGGACATGATCTCGCGCTTCGGCGGCCTCACAGGGGTGATGATCAGCGGGACCCCGCCCGTGCCCGGCGGAATGGAAGGCGTCGCCCGGGGCTTCAAGCCGAGCGAACACATGGCGCTCGCGGGATCGGGCGGCTGGACCGACGCGGACGCGGAAGCCTACGCCCGCGCCACCGCCGGCGCCGACGCGCCTTTCGAGCCGTTCATGCTCGCCGCGGCCCGGCGCACCCCTGGGATCGCCCGGGAGACCTTCTTCGCCAACGCCCTCTCCGGCCAGGTGGACGACCAGCGGCGGATCGCGGAGACGTCGAGGATTCCGCTGGCGATCGTCAACGGCGCGGAAGATGCGTTCATCAACCCCGCCTACTTCGAGACGGTGCGCTATGCGAACCTCTGGGACGGCAAGGTGCACAGCCTGGCCGGGCTCGGCCACGCGCCCTTCTGGCAAGCGCCGGAGCGGTTCAACCCGCTGCTGGAGCGGTTCGTGGCGGAAACGGCCTGATCAGGCCAACGACGCGGCGCCGGCCGACGCTCCGGCGATCTTGCCGAACACCGCGCCGGCGGCGAGACCGCTGCCGCCGGGATAGTTGTTGTAGAACAGGCCGCCGACCATCTCGCCCGCTGCGTAGAGGCCGGAGATCGGGGCCATGTCGGAGTCCAGCACCTGGGCGTCGCGGGTGATGCGCAGGCCGCCGAAGGTGAAGGTGACGCCGCAGGTGACGGCGTAGGCTTCGAAAGGCGGCGCATCGAGGCGATTGGCCCAGTTGGATTTAGGGATCGCCAGGCCCGCCGTGCCGCGAGCGTCCTTCACATTGGGGTCGAAGGGTACGTCGGTGCGCACCGCAGCGTTGTAGGCCAGCAGGGTCTCGAGCGCCCGGCCGTGGTTCACGTCGTCGAGTTTCTCCACCAGCGCCTCGAGAGTGTCCGCCGAGACCTTGGTCACCTGTTTGATGCGGTACTCGTCGCGCAGCAGATGCTTCACCTTGGCGTCGAAGATCTGCCAGGCGAACTGGCCGGGCTGGGCCAGGATCACGCGGCCGTACTTGGCGTAGGTGTAGTTGCGAAAGTCGGCCCCCTCGTCGACGAACCGCTCGCCGTTGGCGTTGAGCATCACGCCGAAGGGGTAGGAGTGCTTCTGGAATCCGTCGCCCACCGCCAGGTCGCCGAACTCCGGCGCGTTGCGCTCCCAGCCCACCGCGTGGCAGCCGGACCACTGGCCCGCGGCCATGGCGCCGATGTCCAGGGCCATGCGCAGGCCGTCGCCGGTGTTGAACCGCGTGCCGCGCACCTTGGCGGTGTCCCAGCCCGGGCCTAGATAGCGCGTGCGCCACTCCACATTGGCCTGGAAGCCGCCCGCGGCCAGCACCACGGCCTTGGCCATGAGGTCGGCGGTCCTGCCGTCCTGGCGCACGCGCACGCCCTTGACGCCCTCGTCGCCGGCGATCAACGACAGCGCACGGGCGCCGTAACGGATCTCGATTCCCGCCCCACGCGCGATGGCGCTCCAGGCATCCACCAGGCCCGGCCCGCCGCCTGCCGCCTCGACGGTCAGGCCGCCCCAGAACTTGAACCTGCCATCCACCAGGAATGCCTGACGACCCCAGATCGGGGCGAAGCGCACGCCCTTGCCTTGCATCCAGAACAGGGTCTCGCGGCTGCGCCGCACCAGCAGTTCGCACAGCTCCGGATCGGTGCGGTACTCGGTGAGGCGGCCCATATCCTCGAAGAACTGGCCCTCTGTGTAGGTCCCGAAGTCGCTGCGGGCGACCTCGTCGTCGGTCAGATCGGGCATCAGGCGGCGCAGGTCGTCGACGCCCTCGTAGGCGAAGCGGATGGCGCCGGCGGTGAAGCGGGTATTGCCGCCCGCCTCCTCCAGCGGCGCGCGCTCCAGCATCACCACCTTCGCGCCCCGTTCCGCAGCGGCTATGGCCGCCGCGAACGCCGCGTTGCCGCCGCCCACCACGATCACGTCGTACACGATCTTCTCCGTCGAGATTGAGCTTGGCTTGAGACCCGCCGACACAGCAAGGTCACGCCCCAAACCGCTACGCCAGGGAACGGCCCAGAATGCTCACCCTCTATCACTGCTACAACGCCCGATCGTTCCGGCCGCTTTGGGCCCTGGAGGCTCTGGGGCTGTCCTATGAACTGAAGATGCTGCCGTTTCCGCCGCGTGCGCTTCAGCGGGAATATCTGGAGGTCAATCCGCTCGGCACCATTCCGGCGTTCTTCGACGGCGAACTGCGCATGACCGAGTCCGCCGCGATCTGCCAGTACCTGGCCGACCGGCACGGCGCCGGCGGACTCGGCGTGCGGGTCGACGAGCCGGACTACGGCGCCTACCTCAACTGGCTGCATTTCGGCGAGGCGACCCTGACCTTTCCGCAGACCCTGGTGCTGCGCTACCGCCGGCTGGAGCCGCCGGAGCGGCGCGCGACCCAGGCGGCCGACGACTACGCGCGCTGGTTCCTGGCCCGAACGCGGGCGGTGGAGACGGCCCTCAGCCGGGGCTTCATCTGCGCCGGCCGCTTCACCGCCGCCGACATCTCCGTGGGCTACGCCTTCAAGCTGGCCGGGTCGATCGGTCTTGGGGACGACCTGCCGGACGCCGCCAAGGCCTACTGGGCGCGCCTGACGGAGCAGCCCAGCTACGCCCAGGCGATGGCCGCCCAGGACGCGGCGGCCCGGACGCAAGGCGTGCCGACGGGCTGGTAAGCGGTCAGCCGGCCGCGGCCTGCACCGCCCCCTGATCGGCCGCGTCTTCCTCGCCGGCCAGCACGGCGTCCAGGGCCTCGAAGAGCTTGCCGGCTTCGATCGGCTTGGCGACGTGCCCGTCCATGCCGCTGGCGACATATTCCAGCACCTGGTGGCTCATGACATTGGCGGTCAGGGCGATGATCGGCGTGCGCGCGCGGCCGCTCGTGGCCTCCCGCTCGCGGATGATGCGAGTGGCGGTGGGCCCGTCCATCACGGGCATCTGCACGTCCATCAGGATGGCGTCCCATTGGCCGGTCGCCCAGGCTTCCACGGCCTCCTCGCCGTTGGCGACGACGGTGGGCGAGATTCCCATCTCGGCGAGCAGCGTCTTCAGCACGAGCTGGTTCATGGCGTTGTCCTCCGCCGCCAGCACGCGGACCTCCGCCGAGGCGTTCGGAGCTGGTTGCGCCGGGGTGGGCGACTGCGCAGCCTCGTCCTGGGTGTCGGAAGACCTCGGCTCGCCGATGCGGGGCAGGGGCAACGACACGGTGAAGGTCGAGCCCTTGTCGACTTCGCTGGTCGGCGTGATCGCGCCGCTCATCGCCTGGACCAGCTCGAAGCAGATGGACAGGCCAAGGCCGGTGCCGCCGAATCGGCGTGTGGTGGAGGCGTCGGCCTGGACGAACTTGTCGAACAGAAGGTGTATTTGGTCGGCGGAAATCCCCACCCCCGTGTCGGACACGGCGATGGTCAGCCGGCCGTCCACGCGGTCGACCAGCACGCGCACCTCGCCGGCGTCGGTGAATTTCAGGGCGTTGGAGATGAGATTGTAGACGATCTGCCGCACCCGGGTCGGATCGCCCAGATAGACGCCCCGCGCCTGCCGCCCGATCGAGAGGTTGAAGTCCAGGCCCTTCTTGTTGGCGAGGGCCGTGAAGGCGGCGTGGGCCCCTCGGACCAGGTCGTCGATGTCGAACTCGATCTCCTCCAGGTCGAGCTTGCCCGCTTCGATCTTAGACAGATCGAGCACGTCGTTGAGGATGGACAGCAGCGCGTCGCCGGACTCACGGATGATCGACACCTGCTGACGCTGCCGCTCGGTGAGGGTGTCGAAGGACAGCGCCTGGGCCATGCCCATGATGCCGTTCAGCGGCGTGCGGATCTCGTGGCTCATCACCGCCAGGAAGGTGCTCTTGGCGCGGGTCGCCGCCTCGGCTTCCACCCCGTGCTGCACGGCCTTGGCGCGGGCCTCGCGCAGCAGCGACCGGGATGTGGCCAGCTGGGCCCGGGCGATGCTGAAGAAGTGGTAGAGCGCTGCCGCGCTCATCAGCACCGTCACCGCCGTGAGCGGCGCGCCATGGCGGATGTCCCGCAACGCGAGGCCGCCGAACAGGTAGCCGAGCGCCGCCAGGTGCGGGGAGATCGCCAGCAGGAACAGGCTCGGTTTCGGATAGAGCTGCATCAGCGAATAGAGCAGCGACACGCACAGGATCACGATGGAGAACAGCTGGGCGGTCGGCGTGCCGCTCTGCCAGAACAGGGCCGCGATCACGGAGTAGGGCGCGCGGGCGGCCGCGAAGGCGGCGGCCACCACCGCGAAGGTGGAGTGGCCCTCGGCCGACCGCCTTTGAACCACGTTCGCCAGCCGCGACTCCACCGCGGCCCACACCAGCACCCACGCCCCCCAGACCGCGACCACCGACAGCGGGAGAATCGGCAATGCCGCGCCGATGGTGATGGTCAGGGTGACAAAGCGGTTGGTGAGGTTACGCGCCGACGCGAGAAACAGCCTTGCGTCTTCGGACAGACTCCCACCGCCTGCAGCTTGTGTCGACATGGCGTTTCCCCACCGGACACCTTCAGGCGGCTTAGTTACCGTTAGGTGAAATCACGCTGCAGTTAGACCGTCTAATAGTCGCAGGCTCGGATTCTGCGCGGCGCCGCCCGCCGATTCGTTAGCCGAAGCTCGGCCGACGGACCGTCGCGCCGTGCTTCAGCGCCGTTTTCGACGCGAGCGGACGGTGAAATGCTTCCACTGGGCGATTCGGTCGCTCCATAGCCGGGGAACCTGAGAAAACCCCTGTTCCTGCCGCCCCAGACGGGTTATCGCGCAGCCGCCCGGCGCGCCTCTCGCAGGCCGCCCGCCACGAGGACGACGAGTCAGCGCGCATGCCCAAGGCCAAGGTCAACGGCGTCGAGGTCGAGTTCGAGAACGGTATGACCGTCCTGCAGGTGGCGGAACTGGCCGGGGAGGAGATCCCCCGTTTCTGCTACCACGAGCGCCTATCCATCGCCGGCAACTGCCGCATGTGCCTGGTGGAGGTGAAGCCTGGGCCGCCCAAGCCGCAGGCCAGCTGCGCGCTGCCGGCCGCCGAGGGCCTGGAGATCATCACCAACTCGCCCATGGTGAAGAAGGCCCGCCAGGGGGTGATGGAGTTCCTGCTGATCAACCACCCGCTGGACTGCCCCATCTGCGACCAGGGCGGCGAGTGCGACCTGCAGGACCAGTCCATGGGCTACGGCCGCGATGCGTCACGCTACGGCGAGAACAAGCGGGCCGTGGAAGAGAAGTTCATGGGTCCGCTGGTCAAGACGGTGATGACCCGCTGCATCCAATGCACCCGCTGCGTGCGCTTCATCACCGAGGTGGCCGGCGTGCCGGAGATCGGCCTGATCTCCCGCGGCGAGGACGTGGAGATCACCACCTATCTCGACGCCGCGGTGACCAGCGAGCTGTCCGCCAACATCATCGACCTGTGCCCGGTGGGCGCGCTCACCTCGAAACCCTACGCCTTCAACGCCCGGTCCTGGGAGCTGACCAAGACCGAGAGCGTGGATGTGATGGACGCCCTCGGCTC
The DNA here is from genome assembly GCA_044445825.1 of Caulobacterales bacterium. GTDB lineage: Bacteria > Pseudomonadota > Alphaproteobacteria > Caulobacterales > Caulobacteraceae > Acaudatibacter. The sequence continues at coordinate 19,951 of JBIOEG010000003.1, read as the reverse complement.
GGCGATCCGCGTGGACGCGCGTGGGCCGGCGGTGCTCCGAGTGCTTCCGCGCACCAATGACGCGGTGAACGAGGAGTGGATCTCCGACAAGACCCGGTACGCCGTGGACGGACTGTCGCGCCAGCGCCTGGACAGCCCGTTCGTGCGCCGGGGCGGCAAGGTGCGGCCGGCCAGCTGGCGCGAGGCTTTCGATGCGGTGGCCGCCGCGATCCAGAAGACCTCGCCGGACCGAGTCGGCGTGATCGCCGGCGACCTGCAGGACGCCGAGTCCATGAAGGCGGCGCTCGACCTGTTTGGCGGCAATGGGGTGAAGAACCTGGACTGCCGGCAGGATGGGACGGTGCTGGGCGCCGGGCCGCGCGAGAGCTGGTTGTTCAACTCCACCCTGGCCGGTGTCGAGCAGGCGGACGTGGTCCTGCTCATCGGAACCAATCCGCGCTGGGAAGCCGCGGTGCTGAACGCCCGGCTGCGCAAGCTCTGGCTGTCGGGCAGGACCCGCTTCGGCCTGATCGGCGAGGCCGTTGACCTCACCTACGGCTACGACCATCTGGGCGCCGACGCCTCCGCGATCGCCGGCCTGGCGAGGTCGAAGTCGGACTTCGCCGAGGCGCTAAAGGCGGCGCAGAAGCCGGCGATCATCATCGGCCAGGGCGCGCTGAAGGATCCGGCCACGGCGAAGGCCATCGCCGACCTCGCGGTCGCCTTCAACATCGTGCGCGAGGGCTGGAACGGCTGGAACGTGCTGCACGCCGCCGCGGCGCGCGTAGGCGGCCTCGATCTCGGCTTCGTCCCGGGTGAAGGCGGCAAGAACGCCGCCCAGATGCTCCAGAAGGGCGCGCTGGACGTGCTTTTCCTGCTGGGCGCAGACGAGGTCGACCTGTCGAAGACCGACGCCTTCGTGGTCTATCTCGGCACGCATGGCGACGCAGGCGCGCACCGCGCGGACGTCATCCTGCCCGGCGCCGCCTACACCGAGAAGAACGGGCTCTATGTGAACACCGAAGGGCGCGTGCAGCGCGGCGAGCGCGCGGTGTTCCCCAAGGGTGAGGCCAAGGAGGACTGGACCATCCTGCGCGCCCTGTCCGAGCGGCTGGGCTCGAAGCTGCCCTACGACACCCTGGACCAGCTGCGCGCCAAGCTGTTCGCCGACCATCCGACGTTCGGCCAGATCGATTTCGCGCCTGGCTCGATTCCGACGACGTTTGACCTGAGCGCGGTCGGCGGAGCGGGCGAGGCGCCGAGCACGCCGCTGGCCAGCCCGATCCGGGCGTTCCATCTCACCAACCCCGTCGCGCGCGCCAGCGTGACCATGGCCGAGTGCTCGGCCCTGGCCGCCGGCGCCGCCAAGATCGCCGCGGAGTAGGGCGTGCAGAGCGATTTCGACTGGGGATCGGCGGCGCTCTGGACCCTGCTGGTGGTCGGCCAGATCGCCGCCGTCCTGATCTGGCTGTTGCTGTCGCTCGCCTTCCTGCTGCTCGCCGACCGGAAAGTCTGGGCCGGGGTGCAGATGCGCAAGGGCCCCAATATGGTGGGCCCGTTCGGCCTGCTGCAGTCGTTCGCCGACTTCCTGAAGTTCGTACTGAAGGAGGTCGTGGTGCCAGCCGGCGCCGACAAGACCGTGTTCCTGCTGGCCCCGATGGTGGCCTTCACCCTGGCGTTCGGCGCCTGGGCGGTGATCCCGCTCGCCCCCGGCTGGGTTGTGTCCAACATCAACGTCGGCATCCTCTACCTGTTCGCCATCTCCTCCCTGGGCGTCTACGGCATCATCATGGGCGGCTGGGCTTCGAACTCGAAGTACCCGTTCCTAGGCAGCCTTCGTTCGGCCGCGCAGATGGTGTCCTACGAGGTCTCCATCGGCTTCGTGATCATCACGGTGATCCTGCTGGCCGGCTCGATGAACCTGCAGACCATCGTCGAGCAGCAGGCCGGCGGCTTCTGGAACTGGAACGTGCTGGGCGGCGGCGGGCTGGCGCGGCTGCCCCTGGCCCTCGTCATGATCCCCATGGCGGTGATCTTCTTCGTCTCCGGCCTGGCCGAGACCAACCGCCCGCCCTTCGACCTGCCGGAGGCCGAGTCCGAACTCGTGGCCGGCTACGCCGTCGAATATTCCTCGACCCCCTATCTGCTGTTCCAGATCGGCGAGTACGGCAACATCGTGCTGATCTGCGCGACGATGAGCATCCTGTTCTTCGGCGGCTGGCAGGCGCCGTTCCCGACGCCGTTCCTGAAGAGCTGGGACCCCACGGCGGCGAGCTTCTTCGGCTTCCTCTGGTTCTTCGCCAAGGTCATCTTCTTCTTCTTCCTGGTGGCCATGGCGAAAGCCATCGTTCCCCGCTACCGCTACGACCAGCTGATGCGCCTGGGCTGGAAGGTGTTCCTGCCGACTTCGCTAGCGGCCGTGGCTATCGTGGCCGGCGTCAGGGTGTTCTGGCGATGAGGATGCTCGGACTGATGGCGATCGCCTCGCTCGCTCTGATCTGCTCGGCCTGCGGGTCGGACACGGGACGGGCCTACTACGAGCAGGGTGACGCGAGCTACGACCGGCTCAAGGCGATCACCGACCAATGCAGCCAGCGCGGCGGCGAGCTGCGCCTGAAGGACGGCGGCGATCCAACCCGGCTCGCCGACTACGCCTGCCTCGGGGCGAAGGATCGGAAAGGTTCATGATGGGACGGCTCACCCAGGCCATGAAGGGCGCGGCCCTGATGGACTTCGCCGGCGCCTTCGGCCTGGCCATGCGCGTGATGCTGCGCCCGAAGGCCACAGTGCTCTATCCCAACGAGCGCGGGCCGCAGAGCCCGCGGTTCCGCGGCGAGCACGCCCTGCGCCGCTATCCCAACGGCGAGGAGCGCTGCATCGCCTGCAAGCTTTGCGAGGCGATCTGTCCGGCCCAGGCGATCACCATCGAGGCCGAACCCCGGGAGGACGGCAGCCGCCGCACCACCCGCTACGACATCGACATGGTGAAGTGCATCTACTGCGGCCTGTGCCAGGAGGCCTGCCCGGTGGACGCCATCGTCGAGGGCCCCAACACCGAGTTCGCCGTCGAGACCCGAGAGGAGCTCTACTATGACAAGGAGCGCCTGCTGGAGAACGGCGACCGCTGGGAACGGCAGATCGCGAAGAACCTGGAACTGGACGCACCCTATCGCTAAGACACCGGCGCGACTCGGCGGGGGCTGCGTGCGATCGCGCGCCTGCGCCCCACGGCGCCTCAGGACGGGAGTTTCGGCAGTCTGATGGACCTGCAGGCGATCGCCTTCTACGTGTTCGCGACCGCGACGATTCTCGGCGGACTGGGCGTGGTCTTCGCGCGTAATCCCGTTCACTCGGTGCTGTTCCTGATCACCGCGTTCTTCTCGGCGGCGGGGCTGTTCGTGATGATGGGCGCCGAGTTCCTGGCCATGCTGCTGATCGTCGTCTACGTCGGCGCGGTGGCTGTGCTGTTCTTGTTCGTGGTGATGATGCTCGACGTGGACTTCTCCCAGCTGCGCCAGGGCTTCACGCGATATCTGCCGCTGGGGCTGCTGGTGGCGGGAGTGCTCACGGTGGAGATGGTGATCGTCGCCTTCCAGGTAGCCAGCCATGGGGCGGCGGCGTCGAGCACGACACCCACCGTGGCCACCAACGTCAGCAACGCCCAGTCCATCGGCAACGTTCTGTACACGGACTACATCTACTACTTCCAGGCGGCCGGGATGGTGCTGCTGGTGGCGATGATCGGCGCCATCGTGCTCACCCTCAAGCATCGTCCGAACATCAAGCGCCAGGACATTGCCGCCCAGGTGGCGCGCAGCCGCGCCACGGGCATGCGGGTGGTGAAGATCAAGTCGGGCGAGGGGATCGACGCATGACAAGCATCGGCCTGACCCACTACCTCGCAGTCGCCGCCATGCTGTTCACCATCGGCGTCTTCGGCATCTTCGTGAACCGCAAGAACGTCATCGTCATCCTGATGTCGATCGAGCTGATCCTGCTGGCGGTGAACATCAATCTGGTCGCCTTCTCGGTGTTCCTGCACGACGTGGTCGGGCAGATCTTCGCCATGATCGTGCTTACCGTCGCCGCGGCCGAGGCGGCCGTGGGCCTAGCGATCCTGGTCACTTTCTTCCGGAACCGCGGCGACATCGCCGTGGACGACGCCTCGATGATGAAGGGCTAGGCGCCGTGGCCGCTTGTCGACGCCGTTACGCTGTTCGCCACCTGTCCGCGAGGACCGCCGCTTGAGCCCTCAGGTCCTCGTCACCGCACTCGTCCTGCTGCCGCTGCTGGGCGCTCTGATCGCCGGCTTCTTTGGCCGCCGTATTGGTGACCGCATCTCCATGGGCGTGACCACGGGCCTGCTGTTCGTCTCGAGCATTCTGGCCTGGATCACATTCCGGCACGTGATGACCGGCGACTGGCATTTCACCACGGTCGTCGCGCCCTTCATCAACGTCGGCAAGTTCCAGTCCTTCTGGAGCGTGCGCATCGACACCCTCTCAGGCGTGATGATGGTGGTGGTGACCACCGTCTCGGCGCTCGTGCACCTGTACAGCTGGGGCTACATGGCCGAGGACGACTGCAAGCCTCGGTTCTTCAGCTTCCTCTCGTTCTTCACCTTCGCCATGCTGGCCCTGGTGACCGCCTCCGACTTCATGCAGCTGTTCTTCGGCTGGGAAGGCGTCGGCGTGGCGAGCTACCTCCTGATCGGCTTCTGGTACAAGCGGCCCACGGCCAACGCCGCGGCGATCAAGGCGTTCGTGGTCAACCGGATAGGCGACTTCGGCTTCGCGCTCGGCATCATCACCACCTTCTGGATGTTTGGATCCATCCGCTTCGCCGAGATCTTCCCGCAGGTTCCGGCTCACGCACACCAGGCGTGGCTGTTCGCCGGCCACAGTTTCAACGGCATGGACCTGGCCTGCGCCCTGCTGTTCGTGGGCGCCATGGGCAAGTCCGCCCAGTTCCTGCTGCACACCTGGCTGCCCGACGCCATGGAAGGCCCGACACCTGTCTCGGCCCTGATCCACGCGGCGACCATGGTGACCGCGGGCGTCTACATGGTCTGCCTGCTGTCGCCGATGTTCGAATATGCGCCGGACGCCAAGGCGATCGTCACCGTCGTCGGCGCGGTCACGGCGCTGTTCGCCGCGACGGTGGGTCTGGCGCAGAACGACATCAAGCGGGTGATCGCCTATTCGACCTGTTCGCAGCTGGGCTACATGTTCTTCGCCGCCGGGGTGGGGGCCTACCAGGCCTCGATGTTCCACCTGTTCACCCACGCCTTCTTCAAGGCCCTGCTGTTCCTGGGCGCCGGCAGCGTGATCGTCGCCATGCACCACGAGCAGGACATGCGGGCCATGGGCGGCCTTTGGAAGAAGCTGCCGGTCACCTATGCGGTGATGCTGATCGGCACCCTGGCGATCACCGGCGTTGGTATTCCAGGCTTAGAGCTCGGTTTCGCCGGCTTTTATTCCAAGGACGCGATCATCGACGCGGCCTATCTGGCCGGCCAGCACAGCGGCGTCGCATATTTCGCCTTCGTCATCGGCCTTCTGGCCGCCGGCCTGACGTCGTTCTACTCCTGGCGGCTGATCTTCATGACCTTCCACGGGACGCCGAAGTGGGCCGACGCGGACCACGGGCGCGCCGACAACCATGAGGCCCACGGCCATCATGCCGTCACGCCGCATGAGAGCCCCTGGGTGATGCTGGTTCCGCTGCTGGTCCTGGCCCTGGGGGCCGCGGCCTCCGGCTACGCCTTCCACGAGATCTTCGTCGGCGAGGGCCGTACGGGGTTCTGGCGCGGCGCGATCTTCCATCTCGTCGCCAAGGGCGGCGCGGGCGTAGAGGCGGGCCTGCCGACCTGGGTGGTGTTCGGCCCGCTGGTGATCACCACGATCGGCTTCGGCGCAGCTTACTGGTCCTACATCCTCAACGAGGGCCTCGGCGCCCGGATCGCCGCCCGCCGGGGCCCGGTGTGGATGTTCCTGTACAAAAAATGGTATTTCGACGAGCTCTATGACGCGACCTTCGTGCGCCTGGCGCGGTGGCTGGGCGACCTGTTCTGGAAGGGCGGCGACGAGAGGGTCATCGACGGGCTAGGCCCGGACGGGGTGAGCGCCGCCTCCTACGCCGCCGGCCGGCGCATCTTCAGCCGGGCGCAGACCGGTTACGTCTACCACTACGCCTTCGTGATGCTTCTCGGCGTCGCCGCCTTGCTCTCCTACACCCTGTGGTCCTTCTCGCAGGGAGCGCGCTGAGCCATGGGCATTCTGAGCCTCGTCACCTTCCTGCCGATGGTCGGAGTCGCCGCGATCCTGATCCTGCGGCTGGCGCGGCCCGGTCACGACGCGCAGGCCGCCAGCGCCGCGCGCTGGATCACCCTCGTCGTCACTCTCGCCACTTTCGCGCTGTCGATCCTGCTGGTCGCCGAGTTCGACGGGAGCAGCGCGGGATTCCAGTTCCAGGAGGAGGCGCCCTGGTTCGCCGGCCTGCACTACCGCATGGGCGTCGACGGGATCTCGGTCCTGTTCGTGCTGCTGACCGCGTTCCTGATGCCGCTTTGCATTATCGCCAGCTGGAAGACGATCAACGAGCGGGTGCTCGAATACATGATCGCCTTCCTGGCGCTGGAGACCCTGGTGATCGGGGTGTTCTGCGCCCTGGACCTGATCGTCTTCTACCTGTTCTTCGAAGGACAGCTGATCCCGATGTTCCTGATCATCGGCATCTGGGGCGGGCAGCGGCGGGTCTACGCGGCCTTCAAGTTCTTCCTCTACACCCTGCTGGGCTCGGTGCTGATGCTGGCGGCGATCCTCTACATGATCGCCGTCGCCCATACGTCGTCGATCCCCGCGCTGATGGCCTACAGGTTCGACCCGGCCGTGCAGACCTGGCTCTGGCTGGCGTTCTTCGCGTCGTTCGCGGTGAAGATGCCCATGTGGCCGGTGCACACCTGGCTGCCGGACGCCCACGTGGAGGCTCCTACGGCGGGTTCGGTGATCCTGGCGGGCATCCTTCTGAAGATGGGCGGCTACGGCTTCATGCGCTTTTCGCTGCCGATCTTCCCGGCGGCCAGCCATCAGTTCACGCCGCTGATCTTCGCCCTGTCGGTGATCGCCATCGTCTACACCTCGCTGGTGGCGTTCCGGCAGACCGACTTCAAGAAGCTGATCGCCTACTCCTCCGTGGCCCACATGGGCTTCGTCACCATGGGCATCTTCTCGGGCAACGTGGTGGGCGAGCAGGGCGCGCTCTACCAGATGCTCAGCCATGGGGTGATCTCCGGGGCGCTGTTCCTCTGCGTCGGGGTGGTCTACGACCGCATGCACACCCGCGAGATCGCCTACTACGGCGGCCTGGTGAACCGCATGCCGTGGTACGCGGCGACCTTCATGCTGTTCACCCTCGGCAATGTGGGCCTGCCCGGCACCAGCGGCTTCGTGGGCGAGATCCTCACCTTGACCGGGACCTACAACGTCTCCACCTGGACCACCTTGTTCGCCGCGACCGGGGTCATCCTGTCGGCCGTCTATGCCCTGCCGCTCTACCGGCGGGTGATCTTCGGGGAGATCACCAACAACGCGCTGATGACCATCGCCGACCTGGAGCGGCGCGAGGTGCTGATCTTCGCTCCGCTGATTGTCGCCACCGTGGTGCTGGGCCTGCAGCCCAATTTGATCTTCCAGCTCACCGGCCCGGCCATCGACCACTTGGTGGCCGGCTATCAGGCGGTGCTGAAGTGACCAGGCCACACCCCACGTCGCGTCACCGCGGGTCTTCGCAGCTGCGCCGCTACGCCTGGGGCGGCGCCGGATTCGGGAGCTCGAACGCATGACGCTCTCCTCCGACGCCTCCCTCGCAATCCCCGAGCTGATCCTCGCCGGCTCGGCCCTGGTTCTGCTCGTGTGGGGCGCCTTCCACCAGCGCGCCGGCGCCCTGTTCACGCTCGCGGCCGTCGGCGCGCTCGCCGCCGCGGGCGTCGCCGCGGCCATGGGGCCCACGGGCCGCGCGTTCGCCGGCGGACTGATCGCCGATGACGGCGCGGCCTTCGCCAAGGTGGTGATCTTCGGCGCGAGCGCGGTGGCCATAGTGCTCGGCGACGACTGGTTCGCCCGGCGCGGGCAGAAGCGCTTCGAGTTCGCCGTGCTGGTGATCCTGGCGGCGCTGGGCATGAGCATCATGGCCTCGGCCGGCGACCTCCTGTCGCTCTATGTCGGCATCGAGTTGCACTCCCTGGCGCTCTATGTGCTCGCCGCCTTCCTGCGCGACGACGCGCGCTCGTCGGAGGCCGGGTTGAAGTACTTCGTGCTGGGCGCGCTGTCCTCCGGCCTGCTGCTCTACGGCGCCTCGCTGGTCTACGGCTTCGCGGGGTCCACGCACTTCGACGTCATCGCCAGGGCGGTGCACGCCGGCGCCGGCGGCGGGGTGCTGTTCGGCCTGGTGTTCCTGATCTGCGGCCTCGCCTTCAAGGTGTCGGCCGCGCCGTTCCACATGTGGACGCCGGACGTCTACGAAGGCGCGCCCACGCCCATCGTCGGCTTCTTCGCCGGTGCGCCGAAGCTGGCCGCCATGGTGCTGTTCGCCCGGCTGCTGTCCGAAGGCTTCGGCGGCGCCATCGAACAGTGGCGCCAGGTGGTGGTGATCGTCGCCCTGGCCTCGGTGCTGGTGGGCGCCTTCGCGGGCCTCGCCCAGACAAACCTGAAGCGCCTGTGGGCCTACTCCTCCATCGCCAACATCGGCTATGCGCTGATCGGTCTGGCCGCCGGCGGCGCGGAGGGCGTGCAGTCGATGCTGGTGTTCATGGTGCTCTACACCATCGACGTGACCGGCTTCTTCGCCTGCCTGTCCGCGGTCACCCGCGACGGCCGGGCGATGGAGACCATGGACGATTTCGCCGGCCTGATGCGCGAACGGCCGGGCATCGCCCTGGCGATGACCGCATTTTGCCTCAGCGCGCTCGGCCTGCCGCCGTTCTCCGGTTTCTTCGCCAAGTTCTACGTGTTCAAGGCGGCGCTGCATGCCGGGCTTGCGCCGGTGGCGGTCGCCGGGCTGGTCGGCAGCGTCGTGGCGGCGTTCTACTACCTTCGCCTGATCAAGGTGATGTGGCTGGACCCGCAGCCCAGCCTCACCGACAAGCCCGCGGGCGGCGCGACAGCGATCGCCTACGCCACCGCGCTCTTCGCCTTTCCCCTGGTGATGGCGGCCCTGATCGCCCTCGATCCGCTGGCCCAGACCGCCGCCGCCGCCCTCGCGGCCCGTTAGGTTGACCAAGCCGGTTCCCATCGACGTGCTGGACGAGATCGACTCCACCAACGCCGAGGCGCGTCGCCGGGCGGAGGCGGGGGCCAGGGGGCCTCTTTGGATCACCGCCAGCCGGCAGACCGCCGGGCGGGGCCGCCGTGGCCGCACCTGGGAGACCGGCGAGGGCAACCTTGCGGCGACGCTGCTGATGACCACTGTGAAGCCGCCGGGCGAGGCGGCGCAGGTCTCCTTTGTCGCCGCTTTGGCCGTCGCCGACCTGCTGTCGAGCCAGGTGGCGCCGTCGCTGGTCACCCTGAAGTGGCCGAACGATCCGATGATCGGCGGTCGCAAGGCGGCCGGCATCCTCATCGAGTCCGGGCCGCACGCCGCGGACGGCCTGTGGCTGGCGGTGGGCGTTGGCGTGAACCTCGCCAAGGCGCCCATGGCGCCGGCGCGCCCGGCGACATCCCTGGCCGGACACTTGACCCGCCCGCCGCCCAAGCCGCTGGAAGCCCTGACGGTCCTGGCGGAAGCCTTCGAGCGCTGGCGCATGCTGTGGGAGGCGGCGGGCTTCGAGCCCATCGCCTATGCCTGGACCGCCCGCGCCCACGGCCTCGGCGAGCCCTGCACCGCGCGACTGCCCAATGAAACCGTCGAGGGGGTCGCCGCGGGGCTGGACGCGGACGGCGCGCTGAGGCTTAGGACGGCCGACGGGTCCGTGCGGCGCATCACCGCCGGCGATGTGTTCTTCGGGAGCGCCTAGCAATGCTGCTGGCCATCGACCAAGGCAATACCAACACGCTGTTCGCGGTGCATGACGGCGAGAAGTGGCTCGCCCAGTGGCGCACCGCCACCGAATCCACGCGCACGGCCGACGAATACGCCGTCTGGCTGTCCCAATTGCTCAGCCTCGCGGGTCTGGCCCTGGGCGTTCTCGACGCCTGCGTGATCTCCAGCGTCGTGCCCCAGTCCCTGTTCAACCTGCGCAACCTCTCGCGCAGATACCTGCATCAGGAACCGATGGTGGTGGGCGACAATGTCGATCTCGGCATGGAGGTTCGCATCACCAAGCCGTCGGAAGCCGGCGCCGACAGGCTGGTGGACGCCATCGGCGCGCACATCACCTATCCCGGGGACCTGATCGTCATCGACTCCGGCACCGCCACGGTGTTCGACGTGGTGGCGGCCGACGGCGGCCTCGAAGGCTGCGCCATCGCGCCGGGCATCAATCTGTCGATGCAGGCGCTGCACGAAGCGGCCGCCAACCTGCCGCGCATCGCCATCCAGAGGCCGGCCCACGTGATTGGCCGCGACACTGTGGAGTCCATGCAGGCCGGCGTGTTCTGGGGCTATGTGGCGATGATCGAAGGCCTGGTGCGGCAGATCAAGCAGGAGTGGGGCAAACCCATGACGGTGATCGGCACCGGCGGCGTCGCTTCGCTGTTCGAAGGCGCCACCGCATCGATCGACTATTTCGACCACGACCTCACCATCCGCGGCCTGCTCGAAATCCACCGCCGGAACACCCATCTGGCGGCCAAATGACCGCAAAATCCGTGGACGAACTCGTCTTCCTGCCGCTGGGCGGGTCGAACGAGATCGGCATGAACTTCAATCTCTATGGCTACGGCCCGCCGCACGCGCGCAAGTGGATCGTCGTCGACCTCGGCGTCACCTTCGGCGACCAGACGACGCCGGGCGTGGAGATCATCCTGCCCGACCCCAGCTTCATCGAGGAATACGCCAAGGACATCATCGGCATCGTGCTCACGCATGCGCACGAGGACCACATCGGCGCCGTGGCTTGGCTGTGGCCGCGGCTGAGGGCGCCCCTCTACGCCACGCCGTTCACCGCGTTCCTGCTGCGCGAGAAGCTGCGCGAGAAGGACCTGCTGGACCGCGTGTCGATCACCGAGGTGCCGCTGTCCGGCCGCTTCAGGCTGGGGCCGTTCGACCTCGAGCTGATCACCCTGACCCACTCGATCCCCGAACCGAACGGCCTGGCCATCCGCACGCCGCTCGGCGCCATCCTGCACACCGGCGACTGGAAGATAGACCCGGACCCGCTGCTCGGGCCGCCCACCGACGTCGACGCCATCCGCCGGCTCGGCGACGAGGGCGTGCTGGCGATGGTCTGCGACTCCACCAACGTCTTCGTGGACGGAGAAGCCGGCTCCGAGGCCGACGTGCGGGTGACGCTGAACCGCCTGGTGGGCCAGCTGAAGGGCAAGATCGCCGCCGCCTGCTTCGCCTCCAACGTGGCGCGCATGGACTCGATCATCCGCGCCGCGGAGGCCAACGATCGGCGGGTATGCCTGGTGGGCCGGTCGATGATCCGCATGGCGGCGGCGGCCAGGTCGGTGGGCCTGTTCCAGGACATCCAGCCCTTCGTGTCCGACGCCGAGGCCGGCTACTTCCCGGCGGAAAACATCCTCTACCTGTGCACCGGCAGCCAGGGCGAGCCGCGAGCCGCCCTGTCGCGCATCGCAGAGGGCACGCACCACCACGTGAAGCTGGGGCAGGGCGATTCCTGCATCTTCTCGTCGCGGATCATCCCGGGCAACGAAGTCCCGATCCGCAACCTGCAGAACAAGCTCGCCGACCGGGGCGTGCGCCTCTACACCGAGCGCGATCACCCGGGCATCCACGTCAGCGGGCACCCTTGCCGCGACGAGCTGAAGCGCATGTACCAGTGGGCGCGGCCGAGGATCGCCGTGCCGACGCATGGCGAGCGGCGACACCTGCTGGAACACGCGGCGCTGGCCAAGGACCTGCAGGTCCCGCAGGCCATCGCCCCGCGCAACGGCGACATGGTGCGCCTGGCGCCGGGCGAGGCCGTGGTCATCGACGAGGTCCCGTCGGGCCGGCTCTATGTCGACGCCGGCATGGTCACCCCCGAGAACGGCGACGCCCTGCGCGAACGCCGCCACGCCGCCTACAACGGCATGATCACCATCGCCGTCGCCCTGGACCACAAAGGCCACATCGCCTCGGGCCCGCAGGTGCGCGTGCTGGGCCTGCCGGGCGACGAGGACTATCCCCTGGATGAGGCCGAGGGCGACCTCGCCGACGAGGCCGAACAGGCGCTGAAGAAGCTCACGGCAGACGCCCGCGACGACGACGAGGCGGTGGAGCACGCCATCTCCCGCGTGGTGAAGAAGGCCGCGTTCCGCATCTGGGAGCGCCGGCCCGTGGTGGAGACCACGGTGCTGCGGATCTAGGTGGGCAAGCCGCGACGCCCCCAACCTCGTCACCCCGGCCGGAGCACGCAGTGCGCAGAGCCGGGGCCGGACGCGCCGGCTCCAAGACGATCGAATTCTTGGCGGCGGTCCGTCAGGCCCCGGGTCTTCGCCGCGTTGCGGCTTCGCCCGGGGTGACGAGCTGAGGGGGGCGGGATGACGGTTGGCCGCCCACGCCGCACCGCCCAGCCTTCAATCGCGCCCTCATCGGTGCTAGGTCACGGCGCATGATCGGAAAGCTCAATCACGTCGGCGTCGCTACGCCCTCCATCGAGGAGTCCTGGAAGCTCTACCGCGACGTCCTCGGCTGTACGGACATCACCGAGAAGCGCGCCCTGCCCGAGCAGGGGGTGTGGGTGAGCTTCGTGAACCTGCCCAACGCCCAGATCGAGCTGATCGAACCCTATGGCGAGGCCTCTCCAATCCAGGGGTTCCTGGCCAAGAACCCGCGGGGCGGCCAGCATCATGTGTGCTTCGAGGTGCCCGACATCATCGCCGCGCGCGACGACATGCGGGCCAAGGGCGCCACGGTGCTGGGGACCGGCGAGCCGCGCATCGGCGCCCACGGCGTGCCGGTGATCTTCGTGCACCCGAAGGACATGGGCGGCGTGCTGGTGGAACTGATGGCCGAGCCCGCGCACTGATGGGCGTCGCCACCTCCATTTCGATCTATCTGATCATCTGGTGGGTGGTGCTGTTCTGCATACTGCCCATCGGGATCACCAGCCACGCCGAGGCCGGCACGCCGGTTCCCGGCGGCGGCGATCCGGCGTCCCCCGTGGACCCCAAGCTCAAGCGCAAGTTCATCACCACCACCTGGGTCTCCGCCCTGATCTTCGCCGCCCTGTGGACCTCCATCCACTTCCACTGGCTGAGCTACGCCTCAATCGGGGCGCAGCCCTGAGCGCCACCGGCCCGAATGACTGACGCCGGCGCCGCCGCGCCCTTCAGCCGCTGGGAGCGGTCCCTGGCTTTCCGCTACCTGCGCGCCCGGCGCAGCGAGGGCGGCGTCGCCCTGATCTCGATCATCTCCTTCGTGGCCATCACCCTGGCGGTGGGCGCGCTGATCATCGTCATGTCGATCATGAACGGCTTCCGCAGCCAGCTGATCGGCGTGATGACCGGCTTCAACGGCCACATCTTCGTGGTGGGCGCCGGGGCCGACGACCCCATCGCCCGACGCGCGCTGATCGATCGCCTGCTGCGGGTGCCGGGTGTCGTCCAGGCCACGCCCATCGTGGAGTCCCAGGCCCTGGCGCAGGGGCCGAACGCCGCCTCCGGGGCCATGGTGCGCGGCATCTCCGCCGCCGACCTGCACGCCGCCTCCAACGTCGCCCAGAACATCAAGGGCGGCTCCATCGCCGGCTTCGGCCAGGGCGAGGCGGGCGGCGAGGAGGTCCTGATCGGACAGCGCCTGGCCCAGAGCCTCGGCGTCGGCCCCGGGGATCCGATCTCGATCACCTCGCCCTCGTCCGGCGACACCGTGATGGGCGCCCTGCCCATCCGCAAGACCTACGTCGTGGGCGGCGTCTTCTCCGTGGGCATGAGCGAATACGACCAGACCTTCATCTACATGCCCCTGCAGCAGGCCCAGCTGTTCTTCGGCCGCGACGCCTCGGTGGACTTCATCGAGATCAAGGTCGCCGATCCCGACAGGGTGGGCGCCATCAAGCCGCTGGTGGAACAGGCCGCCGGGCGCGGCGCCGTGGTCACCGACTGGACCGACCGCAACCAGTCCTTCTTCGGCGCCCTGCAGGTGGAGCGCAACGCCATGCGGCTGATCCTGCTGTTCGTCATCTTCATCGCCGCGATGAATGTGATCACCGGCCTGATCATGCTGGTGAAGAACAAGGGCGCCGACATCGCCATCCTGCGCACCATGGGGGCGGGGCAGGGCGCGGTGCTGCGCATCTTCTTCATGGCCGGCGCGGTGATCGGCATTCTCGGCACGCTCTGCGGCCTGGTGTTCGGCATCGTGTTTTGCCTGAACATCGAGACCATCCAGAACGCCCTGGAGTGGGTCACCGGGACCAGGGTGTTCAACCCGGATGTCTACTTTCTCTCGCATGTACCTGAAAAGATTGACTGGACTGAGGTAGCCATCGTCTCGGTGTTCACCCTCGGCGCCTCTTTCGTGGCGACTCTGCTGCCGGCCTGGCAGGCCTCGCGCATCGATCCGGTCGAGGCGCTGCGCTATGAGTGAGCCGGTCCTGGTGATCCGGGGCCTGCGCCGCGTCTATGTCACGGCCGAGCACACCCTGGAGGTGCTGCGCGGCGCCGACCTGGAGGTGCGGCCGGGCGAGCTGGTCGGACTGGTCGGGCCGTCGGGCTCCGGCAAGTCGTCGCTGCTGCACGCGGCGGGCCTGCTGGAACATCCCACCGCCGGGACCATCGTCATCGGCGGCCAGGACTGCTCCGACATGGGCGATCGCCAGCGCACGCGCCTGCGCCTGGCCGAGATCGGATTCGTCTATCAGTTCCACCACCTGCTGCCCGAGCTCAGCGCCCTGGAGAACGTCGCCCTGCCGGTGATGATCGCCGGCGCCGACCGCCTGAGCGCCCAGGACCGGGCGCGCGACCTGCTCACCCAGCTCGGCCTGGAGGACAGGCTGAACCACCAGCCCGCCCAGCTCTCGGGTGGCGAGCAGCAGAGGGTGGCGGTGGCCCGCGCCCTGGCCAACCGTCCGCGCCTGCTGCTGGCCGACGAGCCCACCGGCAACCTGGATCCGGAGACCTCCCTGGCGGTGTTCAACAGCCTGCACGACCTGGCCAGGTCCAGCGGCGTCGCGGCCCTGATCGCCACCCACAACATGGAACTGACCCGCTACATGGACCGCGTCCTGGCGCTGAAGGACGGCCGCCTGGTCCCCAGGAAAGCCTAGCCGCGCCACCTGTTCCGACCTGTTATTCACCTGTTCCACCTGTTATTTCACGGTTTTTTCCACCTGTTACGGCCTGGAAGGTTTGTTTATTCAATGAGTTATGGCCACCTGATATCCGCCAGGAACAGGTGATAACAGGTGATAACAGGCGCCAAACAGGCCTGTTATCGATGCATAACAGGTGCGGAGCAGGTGAGCCGGCGGACGCCAGCGCACCACCACCTCAATTACCCCAAATCCGAAATTCCCCGCGAAAGCGGGGACCCAGGCTTTTTTTGTTTGTTCCTTCCATCCACACCCGCGCGGCCCCCACCGATTGCAAAAAAGCCTGGCTCCCCGCTTTCGCGGGGAATTTCGGATGTGGGGGTATGGGTGTGGGGGGGCATTGAGAACTCAGGTGCGCGGGCGCGCGCCCCTGCTGCGCCGGCCGTGTGTCTTGGCTTCACGATGTCAAAGACCGCCGCCGGCCGCGAGAACCGGGCGTGTCACTGTCACCATGCGCCGGCTGATTTGGCGAGGCTGTGGTTCCCCCTAACCTTCGTCACCCCGGAAGGGCCGCAGGCCTTATCCGGGGCCGGACCCGCCGGTTCAATTACGATGTCCAGCTGGGAACCGGCCCGCCCGGCCCCGGGTCGGCGCCCGGGGTGACGAGGGGGGGGCGGCGCCCGCTTGCGCTCGCGGCGAGCTTGCCCAAAATGCGAGACCCTCTCGCCGCTCGCACCTGGTCCGAATTCGACACGTGGAGGGGACAATGAAAATGCCGGCCTGGCGATCGGTCGTGGGTTTCATCGCACTCGCCGTTCTCGCCGCCGCCTCGGCCAGCGCCGTCGGCGCGGAGGCGGCGCCGCCGTTGCTGCAGTCGGGGCCGCTGGCGATCGACAACGGGCTGACACGGCCCGGGCCGCCGACCTGGAAAAAGGCCTACACCGAACATGTCGGCAAATTGGTCGGCACGAGGCTGAGCCCCTACCCGCCGGGCTATGTGGGCGGGGACATGGGCGTCAGCTTCCCGGTCGGCGACCAGATCTTCTTCACCGCCGGCGACCTGGCCTCGTCGCCGTGGACGGCCACGTTCTACGACGCCCTGGCCGCCACCGACGCGCGCCGACTCGCCGGCGCGCTGCCGCAATTGCGCTGGGTCACCGACCGCGCGCCATTCCTCACGCCCCCAGGCGTCGACTACGGCTGCAACAACGGCCCGTTCGAGGGCTTCCAGTACGGCGACAAGACCTATCTGTTCTACGCCACCGACTGGATCGGCCAGTGCCCCAAGGGAACCGACCACCGCACCCTGGCCCTGGTCCACGCCAACGGCGGCGACTTCACCCATCTCGTCACCGACTGGAAGGCGCACCTGGCGAAATTCCAGATGGTCAGCGTCGTGCGCGAAGGCGACACCTTGTGGATCTTCGCCAGCGGGCATTCGCGCGCCAGCTCGGTCTATCTCGCCAAGGCGAGCCTCACGCCGGCGCCCGGCAAGCCGTTCCTGCACCCCAGCGCCTGGCGATTCTACGACGGCCACGGCGGCTTCACCGACATCGAAGCGGCCGCGCAGCCGGTGGTGCAGGACAGCTGCGTCGGCGAGCTGTCGGTGCGCCGGCATCCCGAACTCGGAATCTGGCTGATGACCTCGGCGAACTGCGCCGACCGCGGCTTCGTGCTGCGCACCGCGGCGTCGCCCACCGGACCGTGGAGCAATCCCTACGACAACAACGCCGGCGTCATCTGGGACCTGAACCACCCCGGACCCCACGACGACCCTGGCTATGGTTCGTTTCTCCACACCAACAACCGGATCGTCGGTTTCGACGACGGACTGTCCGACTACGGGCAGGAGCCCGTCTGGGGCGGGGAATACGGATCGCAGATGATCCCGCAGTATTTCACCAGGGACGCGCCGGGCGTGTACTCGCTCTACTACGTGTCGAGCTCCTGGAATCCCTACGTCTATCACCTGATGCGCACGGTGATGGTCGAGGACGGCTACCCCGTTCCAGAGCCTCAGGAGAAGGGCGCGGGGCTGCCGCCGCCGGTCCTGGCCAATGCGGACTTCGCCGCCGGCGCATCGGGATGGACCCAGACCGGGCAGCCGCCCCGCATCGCCAACGGTCGTGCGACGGTGCTGGCGAACAGTTCCATCTCACAGGCCTTCACGCTCGACTCCTCGACGCACCAGCTGAGTTTCCATGTGAGCGGCGACGCCGGCGGCAAGAACCTTGCCGGCCACTGGAAGATCTCGGCCATGCTCGTTCAGGTCGGCGCCGGGGAGGTCGTGCGGCGCACCTGGCCGGTCTTTGTGCCGCTCGGCAAGAACGGCAATCCACTGCCGCCCGTCGCCGGGTCGCAGGACGTCCGATGGAATCTCGATGCGTTTCGGGGTGAACGTGTCCGCCTCGTCGTCGAGAACGCCGAGGATGTCGGCGCCATCACCGTCTGGGCGTTCCGCTTCGAGGGCCAGAAGAGCGGCAATTGCGTCGGCCAGGACAGCCGGCCGCCCTGCGTTCGCGGAGAAACCCGCTGCCCGCCGATCCCGCAAATCTCGCCGCACCTCGGGGGTTGCACGGGAACCCTCTGCCAATAGGGGGGGAAACCCTAGACCTGACGCCGCTCTAGCCATTTCCATCCCGGTCATCCCGGCTGGAAGCTCGCTTCAGCGATCCCGGACAAGCCGGTTGGCCGGCCTTCCGGGATGACAGCGCTTATCTAATTGAAAATGCTGCCTAACTTCGACAGCACGTTGAGTGCGAACCTTACGCCGCGCCGCTGTCGCACCACCGCGTCCACATCTGGCGGTAGGCGCGCTCCAGCTTGCGGGCGAAGGCCGGGGCGTCGGTGAGCGGCGAGGCCGCCATGCGTGGACGCAGGGTGCGCCGGATCTCGGCCAGGCGGGCCGGATCGGCGGCAAGCCGGGCAGCGATGTCGACATAGGCCTGAACGTCCGTGGCGATCAGCTCCTCCAGGCCGACCTGGGTGAGCAGGCTGGCGCTGACCCTCGCGGCGTGACGATCTCCCAGCAGGGCGACGACGGGAACGCCCATCCACAGGGCTTCGCAGGTGGTGGTCGTGCCGTTGTAGGGGAAGGGATCGAGGGCGATGTCCAGCTGTGCGTACTGGGCGCGGACCTGGGCGGAGTCGGCGGTGAAGTCCAGCAGCTCGATCCTCTCATTGCCGACGCCGCGCCGCGCGAAGCGCGCATGGAAGCGCTCGCGCCCCTCCGCGTCGTGGAAGGCGCTGCCTCTCAGCACCAGGCGCGAGGCCGGCGTGCGCGCCAGCAGCCTCGCCCAGGCGTCGAGCGTCGCCTCGCCGAGTTTGACCGGGTTGTTGTAGGAGCCGAACGTCACCATGCCGGCCGCCAGGCAGGGCGGCGGCGCGGGCGCCGGGTCGTCGGACGAGGCCCCATAACAGATGAAGCCGTCGTCGAGGCGAAACAGGGTCTCGGTCGACCAGACCGCCGCGGCGTTCTCCGGATCGGTGACGGCGTCCACCAGCTTGTAGTCCATCGCCGCCAGGCCGGTCGTATTGGGGTAGCCCAGCCAGGTGACCTGCACCGGCGCCGGCCGCAGGGCGAACATGGTCAGGCGGTTGCCCGCCGTGTGGCCGGCCACGTCCACCAGGATGTCGATGCGGTCCGCGCGGATGCGCTCGGCCAGGGCCTGGTCCGACAGGCGCACGCTCGATCGCCAGTGGTCGGCCATACCCTCCAGCTGAGCGGTCCTGCGATCGGGGTTGGCGACCTCGGCGTAGCAGAACACCTCCACGGCGGCGTGATCGTGGGAAGCCAGCAGCGGGCTCAGAAACCACGCCGTCGCATGCTCCTTGAAGTCGGGAGACACATAGCCGACCCGCAGACGCCGTTCCGGGTCCCGGTCGTTGAGGTGGGGGGCGGGCGGCGGAAGGTCCCGCTCGTGAATCTCCCCGAACTGCCGGTGCGCGGCGAAGATCTCGTCGGCGGCCGTGCGATCGGTGTAGTTCAGGCACATCAGCAAGTCGCCGCGGGCCAATTTGTTGTCGGGATCAATCTCGAGCGCGCGCTCGAAGTGAGCCAGGGCTTCCTCGAGCCGCGCCTGCAGCGCCAGCCGCATGCCCAGCATGCGAATGGCATCGGCGTTGTCGGGCGCCAGCGCCAATACGCGCTCATAGGCCGTCCAGGCCTCGTCGGACCTGCCCTGCTCCAGGAGAACCGCGCCGAGGTTGGCGAGCACGTCGATGTTGTCGGGGCTGGTCTTCAGGGCCAGCTTGAAGCACGCCGCCGCCTCGTCGAATTGACCCTGCAAGCGCAGAACATTGCCCAGGTTGTTGCGAGCCTCGATGTAGTTGGGCTGCAGCGACAGCGCCTGCTCGTAGCGCCGTTTCGCTTCATCGAACCTGCATTGAACGTGCAGGATCTTGCCGAGATTGTAGTGCGCCTCGGCGTAGTCCGGCTTCAGGGCGATCGCCCGCTCATAGCAGGTCGCGGCTTTTTCGAGCTTGCCCTGGTCGGTGAACGCGCCGCCGAGATTGTTGTGCGCCTCGGCATATCGGGGACTGAGCGTGATCGCCAGTTCGTACGCTTTCACGGCATCATCCAGCCTGCCCTCCGCCGCGAGGGCGTTGCCCAGGTTG
>JBIOEG010000002.1:0-142422 GCA_044445825.1 Caulobacterales bacterium | reverse complement strand
TCACGGAGGAGGCACGGAGGACACGGAGGTTCGCGCTTCCCTGGGCGACACCGCCAGCGCTCCGCCGCGACTTCGACTCAGTGAACTCCGTGCCTCCTCCGTGACCTCCGTGGTGAATCCTACTCCGCCGCCACCGCCAGCGGGGCGATCTCCTGGCGGCCGGCGGCGCGGCCGGCGCTGAGCGCCAGGAAGATCGCCGGGGCGACGATCAGGGCGCCCATGACGAATGGCCCGTTGATGTTGATCCCGGAGAACACCAGCCCCGCGCACAACGGGCCGGAGACGCGGGCCAGCGCGCCCATGGCGTTGTTCAGGCCCATGATCTGGCCCTGGTGGTTCTCGTCGATGGAGCGTGACATCAGGGCGCCGGAATTGGGGAAGGCCACGGAGGATGACAGGGCCATCAGGCTCATCAGGGTGATGGTGAGCACGCGCCCGTCGGAGAGCGGCTGCAAGGCCGTGCAGATCACCGTGCCCACCATGCCTACCGCCAGCATGGTCGCCTCGCCGAAGCGCCGGGAGAGCGCGCCGGTGAGGATGAACTGGCAGACTGAGGAGACGACCCCCGTGATGCCGAAGCAGATGCCGATGTCGCGGGGCTGCCAGCCGAAGCGGGCCTGGGCCCAGAGCCCGAAGGTGCTCTCGATGCCGGTGAAGGCGAAGCCCACCACGAAGGTGAGCAGCATCAGCCGGCCGATCACCGGATGGCGGAAGGCGAAGCCGAACATCCGCCAGCGGCTGGGCTGCGGGCCCTTGACCACGCGCGGCGCGCGGCTCTCGCGCACGACGAGGGCGATGCCGACGGAGGAGCAGGCGGCCAGGGCCGCCGAGACCAGCAGCGGGATCTGGAAACCGATATGTCCGGCGGAAGGCCTGGCCAGCACCCCCCCGATGAACGGGCCGACGATGAAGCCGATGTTGTAGGCCGCGCCCAGCCTCGCCATGCGCCCGGCGCGCAGGTCGGGCGGGGTGACGTCGGCGATGTAGCCCTGCACCACCGACCCGTTCCCGGCGGCCAGACCGCCCAGGATGCGCACCAGTATCGCCACATAGATATTCGGCGCGAAGGCCAGCGCGCCGTAGCACAGGCAGTTGGCGGCCGTGGTGCTAATCAGGATCGGCTTGCGCCCGATGCGGTCGGACAGCCGTCCCCAGAACGGCTCGCCGAAGAACGAGCCGAAGGAGTAGGCCGAGAACACCAGGGCGATCTGCCAGGCCGGGGCGTGAAACGACTTCCCGTAGAAGGGCAGCAGGGGAACGATCACCCCGAAGCCCAGCATGTTGATGAACATCACCGACAGGAGGGTGTAGAGGGCCGCTGCGGAGCGCCGGCCCGTCGGATCCTGCGTCCCTACGGTCATCTGAACGCTGATAAGGCGATGCGGCGGCTCGAGCAAGCCGGGGCGCGCGCGACCGTGGGCGGCTCGCGGCGGTCAGCCCGGCGGGTTGTTTTTCTCCAGGAAGTCGACCGTGGCCTGCAGCATCTGCAGCCGGGTCTCGCCGCGCGACAGGTAGTGATCCTCGCTCTTAAGGGGGATCAAGGTCACGGGCTTTCCGGCGGCGCGAAGCGCGTCGGCCATGGTGCGGCTCTGATCGAACGGCACGGTGTAGTCCTGTTCGCCGTGGATCAGCAGGATCGGGATCGTGTCCTTGGCGGCCTGCGCGGCCGGGGAGATGGCCTGCAGCGCCGGGTCGTCAACCCGCTCGACACCCATGTAGCGCAGCCAGTAGCGCTCCACGAGCACGCCCTGCCGTCCGCTGTCGGACTTGTCCCTGGAGACCAGTTTGCGCAGGTCCGCCACCCCGGCCACCGAAACGGCGCAGCGGTACACGCCCGTGTCCAACGTGGCGCCGGCCAGGGCGGCGTAGCCGCCGTAGCTGCCCCCGACGATGCATACGCGCTTCGGGTCGACGATCCCCTGGGCGGCCAGGTATCGGACGCCGTCGGACAGGTCCGTCTGCATCTTGCGGCCCCACTGGCCGAAACCGGCGGATAGGTAGGACCAGCCGAAGCCGCCTGAGCCGCGGTAGTTGACCTGCAGCACCGCATAGCCGTGTGACGCCAGGCCCTGCGCCCACCAGTCGAATCCCGGCTCATCGCGAGCTTCCGGTCCCCCGTGCGGCAGCACCACCAGCGGCAGGTCCTTGCCGGTCTTGCCCGGCGGCAGGGTGAGGTAGCCGCTCAGCGCAAAGCCATCGGCCGCCTTGAAGGCGATCGACCGCTTCGCGCCGATGTCAGCCGGCGTCAGGCCCGAATACTCGCCGCCCACCCAGTGGGCGGTCGCCGCGTCGAGATCGACCACCGCGTAGGCTGGACCGTCGGTGGCCGAGTCCACCCGGACCAGCAGGTTCCGGTGATCGGTCGACGCGCCGACCAGGGCGACAGGCTGGCCGGGGAAGGCCGCCAGAACGGCGCGCCACTTCAGCTGGTCGCCAGGATCGAAGAAGGTGTAGCGCAGGTCGTCTCCTTCGAGCCCGGCCAGGCCAATCAGCCGCCCGGTGGTGTTGTCGTGCAGAGTCTCGACCTCGCCGTCGTGGAGCGGCGGCCCGTAGTCCGTGTCGTCGGGGGCGAGTTCGCGCAGCACCCAGGCGTTGTCGACGCGGTCGTCCACCAGGATCGAACGTCCGTCGCGCCCCAGGCCGGCGAGCTCCGGCGTCTCGATGGGCGCGGTCAAGGTCTTCACGGTCCGCCACGCGCCGCCATTCCACACGCGCAGCGACCATTTCTGCGAAGGCGCGTCGTAGGTGGTTTGAGCGAGTGGATGTCCCTGGCCGTCCACCAGCCAGCCCTCCAGGTGCGGCAGGCCGGTCTCGGCGACGGTCGTCGCGCCCCTGTCGAGGTCGACCCGGAAGATCGCCTCGTTCCCTTCACCGCCCTCGGAGTCGAAATACTGTCCATGCAGAAAGGCGTAGGGCTTTCCGTCGATGACGCGCGCCAGCGGAGGACCGTAGAAGGTGTTCAGCGCGTGATCCATGCCGACCGGCAGCACGGTCTGCTTCCTGGTCTCCACATTGTAGTCGATGATTCCCAGGTGGTCGGTCCCGCCGAAGATGATGGGGCCTACCATCGCGGCGTGGACCTCGATGGTGATCAGCACATGGTTCGAGCCCGCCCACCTGAGGTCGCGCAGCTTGGTCTCGCCCACGCGGATGCCGCTGATCGCCTTGCGGTCGGCCAGCGACTCGATGATCACCGTGCGCTTCTCGCCATTGGTGGCGGCGACAGCCAGCAGCTTGCCGTCCGGCGAGATGGCCGCCTGCTCTATGGCCGGCAACTGGCCGTAGGCCTCCAGCGGCGCGGCGGCGCAGGGCATGGCGAAGAGCAGGCCGGCCATCGCCGCGAGCTTCAGACCAACTGTCGGCATCGCGCGCCCCTCCCGGTTGCAACCGTCACCATGCCATTGCAGGTGGGGCCGGACCAGGCGCCAACATTGGGGGTGTTCCTGTCCAGGAGCGTTGCGCGAGGTTTCGCGCCGCGCGCTACCTCGGCGCGAGGATCATCACCATCTGGCGGCCTTCCATGCGCGGTTCGTTCTCGACCTTGGCCACCGGCTCGAAGTCGGCCTTTACCTGCTGCAGGAGTTTGACGCCAATCTCTGGGTGGCGCATTTCGCCGCCGCGGAATCGCAAGGTCACCTTCACCTTGTCGCCTTCCTCGAAGAAGCGGTGCATGGCCTTGGCCTTCACCTCGTAGTCGTGGTGGTCGATGTTGGGCCGGAGCTTGATCTCCTTGACCTCGACCAGCTTCTGGCGCTTGCGCGCCTCGTTCTTCTTCTTCTGTTCCTGGAATTTGAACTTGCCGTAGTCGAGGATCTTGCACACCGGCGGATCGGCGGTGGGGGAGACCTCGACGAGATCGAGCCCGACTTCCTCGGCCGCTTCCAGCGCGGCGGATGTCGGCATTATTCCCTGTTTCTCTCCGTTCTGGTCGATCAGCAGAACGCGCGGGACGCGGATCTCATCATTGATGCGCGGACCGTCCTTGGACGGCGGCGCAGGCATGGGACGACGAATAGGCTGTGCTCCTCGGGGCTGTTGCATACGGGTCGGGAGAACATTGCTCCCCCAACGGTTATGAATATGACCAAGCGGCCTGTCGCAATCAAGGACGCTGCTTGGCCAAAGCCAGAGCGGTCTGCGCCACGGTGTCCACGGACAGGTCTTTCAGCTGCGGCGCGTGCAGCACGGTCACATGGCCGCGCGGGCCGGTGACCGCCGGGTCGGAGGCGCCGGAGAACAGGGAAATGGTCGGCGCCCCGGCGGCGGCTATCAGGTGCATGGGGCCGGAATCGTTGCCCACCGCCAGCGCCGCGCGCGCTCCCAGCGCGGCGATGTGGGCGAAGTCGGTGCGTCCGGTGAGGTCGCGGGCGCGCGTCGCCTTGCGCTGGATGGTCTGCGCCAGGTCGCTCTCGGTCAGGGCGCCGATCACCACGATGTCGAAGCCGGCGTCGGTCATCCGCTTGGCGAAAGCGCCGTAGTAGTCGGTCGGCCAGCGCTTTTCCGGGTGGCCGGGGCTGGCGCCCGGAACCAGCAGCACCACGGGCCGCTGGGTCGAGGCCGCCGAGAAGGATCGCGGCTGGGCCGCCTTGGCCAGGATCCAGGAGATGTCCGGCGGCGCGGCGGAAAGCGGCCGCACCGGCGCGTCCGGCCAGATGCCTGCGTCCTGCAACTGTTCGGCGTGGCGTTCCAGCGGGTGCATCTTCGAGCGATGCGGATTGCGGTGCGGCAGCTTCGCGCCCCAGGCGGTCCCGGACCAGCGCGGCGCGAACGGGCGCAGCGCCTGGAAGTAGAGGTTTGTGCGGGCGTCGTTCTGCAGGTCGTAGACCAGGTCGTAGCCCGCGCGGCGCAGGCGCACGACCAGGCCGAGCCAGGTGGCGGGGTTGCTTGGCGCCCCGTCGGCCTCGATGACGTTGAAGAACGGGCTCGAGCGCGCCAGGGCTTCGAACGGCTGGGTGGTCAAGAGGGTGATCTTGGCGTCCGGGTGCGCGCGCCGGATGCGTTCGAAGGCCGGGAAGGCGAGCACGAAGTCGCCGATGGCCCCCAGCTTGATGACCAGCACCTTCTTGACCGGCTTCATAGCCGCGCTTCGAGACCTTTCCGCGTTCTGCGCCCCGCCGGCATCGCACCCTGCGCCGCTGGGCGCAGGTCGAGCCGCTCTTAACTAACCAAACGCAGCCGCCGACGCCATGACCTCCAAGTGAAGGGCAGGGAGGCTAGAGGCCCAACACCCCCTTCACCACCTCCCGCGCCGCCGCGCCCAGCTGCGGGTGCCTCAGCGCGAAGGCGACGTTGGCGCGCAGCAGGCCCAGCTTGTCGCCGCAGTCGTAGGTGGTTCCGGCGAAGCGCAGGGCGTGGAACGGCTGGCTGGCCATCAGCTTCACCATGGCGTCGGTGAGCTGGATCTCGCCGCCGAAGCCCTTCTCCTGGGCGCCCAGCAGGTCGAAGATCTGCGGTGAGAGCACGTAGCGGCCGGAGATGAACAGGTTCGAGGGTTCGCTTCCCGGCGCGGGTTTCTCCACCATGCCGGTCATCCGCGCCAGGCGGCCGTCGAAGCCCGCGGCGACCTCGCCCAGGGCGACGATGCCATACTTGTGCGTCTCGCCGGGCGGAGCGGGCTCCACGACCACGACGTTGCCGCCCACCGCCGCGTGCGCGGCTATGGCCTGGGCCAGGGCCGGCGGGTTGGCGTCCATCAGCATGTCGGGCAGGATCACCGCGAAGGGCTCGTCGCCGACGATGTCGCGGGCGCACCAGACAGCATGGCCGAGCCCCAGCGGCGCCATCTGTCGCACGAAGCTCATTTCGCCGGGCCGCGCCAGGTCGGCGCGCACGTCGGCGAGCAGTTCGGCCTTGCCCTTGGCCTCGAGCTGGGCCTCGAGTTCGACGTTGTGGTCGAAATAGTCCTCGATGGCGCCCTGGCCGCGCCCGGTGACGAACACGAAGTGCTCGATGCCCGCCGTCCGCGCCTCGGCCACGATGTAGGCCAGGATCGGGCGGTCGAAGACGTTGAGCAGGTTCTTGGTGGTCGCCTTGCCGGCCGGCATCACCCGGGTCCCCAGACCCGCCACCGGCAGCACCGCTTTACGGACTAGCTTCATTGCGTCTCCTTGAGCGGAACTTCACCTAGCCGACGCCGCCGCCCAACTCCATAGCCGGCCTCACCGACGGCGAGGCGATCGCGGCTTGAACAAAGCTTCAATTGTATGTATATTAATGTCAGTACAGAGATTGACGTGAAGTTCGAGTGGGACCGGGAGAAGGCCAGGACGAACCTCGCCAAGCACGGCGTTTCATTCGATCTGGCGCGCGAGGTCTGGGAAGATCCGCTGCATGTGCTCGTTCCCGATCGCATCGAAGGCGGTGAACACCGCTGGCACGCAATCGGGCCGGTGGGCTCCGTAGTGATTCTCGTCGTCGTTCACACCTATCCCGACACTCGTGACGACGAACCGCGTCCGCATCATCGGCGCTCGGAAGGCGACCTCGCATGAAAGGAGACGCTATGAGCACGAAGGCGCGTAGCTCAACGCAGAAGCAGCAACTGGCGAGGCTCGCAGCGCTGCCCGAAGACCAGATCGACACGGCGGACATTCCGGAGGCGCCTGCCGAAAACTGGAGAGACGCACGCCGAGGGGCGCTCTATCGGCCCATCAAGCGGCCCGTCACGCTGCGCCTCGACGCCGATGTGGTGAACTGGTTCAAGGAACACGCGCGCGGCCGGGGCTACCAGACCGAGATCAACAGCGTGCTTCGCCGCTACGTCACGGACGCCGAGAAGCAGCGGTCATAGGCGTCCTTCGCCACCCCACGATTGCCGGGCTCGCCTATTCCACCGTCACCGACTTGGCGAGGTTGCGGGGCTGGTCGACGTCGGCCCCCTTCTGCACGGCGACGTGGTAGGCCAGCAGCTGGATCGGGGCGGCGAACACCAGTGGGGCGATCATCGGATCGCAGGCGGGGACCACAACCACCTGGGCGCCGTCGGGGGCGTGGTCGGCGCCCGCCGCGTCGGTGAACATCACGATCCGACCGCCCCGGGCGATCACCTCGCTCATGTTGGACAGGGTCTTCTCGAACAGGGCGTCGGTCGGGGCGATGACGATGATCGGCGTCGCCTCGTCCACCAGGGCGATGGGCCCGTGCTTCAGCTCCCCGGCGGCGTAGCCCTCGGCGTGGATGTAGCTGATCTCCTTCAGCTTCAGCGCGCCTTCCAGGGCAAGCGGATACATGGCGCCGCGGCCGAGGTAGAGCACGTCGCGCGCCCTGGCGACGTCGACCGCGACGGCGCGGATGCGCTCCTCGGCGTCGATGGACCGGGAGATCAGGCGCGGGGTCTCCAGCAGCAGCGCCGCCAGCCGCGCCACCTCGGCGGCGTCGATGCGCCCGCGCTGCTGGGCGGCGGCGATGGCCAGGGCGCTGAGCGCGGCCACCTGGGAGGTGAAGGCTTTGGTGGAAGCGACGCCGATCTCCGGTCCGGCATGGGTGGGCAGCAGCACGTCGGCTTCCCGCGCCATGGTGGATTCGTGGGAGTTCACCAGCGCCGCGGTGGTCAGGCCCCTGGCCTTGCACCAGCGCAGCGCCGCCAGGGTGTCGGCGGTCTCGCCGGACTGGGAGATGGCCAGCGCCAGCGACCCGGGCCCCAGCGCCGGTTCGCGGTAGCGGAACTCCGAGGCGATCTCCACCTCGCAGGGCAGACCGGCGAGGCGCTCGAACAGGTAGCGGCCGATCATGCCGGCGTAGGAGGCGGTGCCGCAGGCGACGATCTGCAGGCGCTCGATCCTGGCGAAGTCGACGCCTGGCGAGGCCACCCGGCCGCTCACCGCGTCGACATAGGCCGACAGGGTATGTTGGCATGCGTCCGGCTGGTCGTGGATCTCCTTCTCCATGAAGTGCCGGTAGGCGCCCTTCTCCACCAGGGCGAGCGCGCCGGAGACCACGCGTATCGGCCGCTCGGCGGGCAGGCCGGCGGCGTCGAAGATCATGGCGTGGTCGTGGTCGATGGCGACGAAATCGCCTTCCTCCAGATAGCTCACCCGGTTGGTGAACGGTCCGACGGCAAGGGCGTCCGAGCCGATGAACATCTCGCCGTCGCCGTAGCCAACCACCAGCGGGCTGCCGCGCCGGGCGCCCATGATCAGCGACGCCTCGCCGTCGATCATCACGCCCAGGGCATAGGCGCCGGTCAGGCGGTCGAGGGCGGACTTGAAGGCGGCGATCGGCGGCTGGCCGGCGGCCAGGTAGTGGTCGATCAGCTGGGCCACCACCTCGGTGTCGGTCTCGCTCTCGAACACGCGGCCGGCCGCCACCAGCTCGGCCTTCAGCTCGGCCCAGTTCTCGATGATGCCGTTGTGCACCAAGCTCACGCGCCCGGCCTTGTGCGGGTGGGCGTTTCGCTCCGACGGCGCGCCGTGGGTGGCCCAGCGGGTGTGGCCCATGCCGACGGTGGCGACCAGCGGATCGGCGCGCAGCGCCGCCTCCAGCGCCCGGATCTTGCCCTTGGCGCGGCGTCGCTCCACCCGCTCGCCCACTACCGCGGCGAGCCCGGCGGAGTCGTAGCCCCGGTACTCCAGGCGTCTCAGGCTCTCGATCAGGCGTTCCGCGACGGGCGCGCGGCCGACGATGCCGATGATTCCGCACATGCTCGGGTGGATCCTCCGCGGACTGGTCTGACGCAGGGCTTCTTGGGTGTTCGGGCGAGCGCTGTTCTGTCGATTCGGGCTATCAGCGATCCGCCGTTTAGCATTCACTAGCGTCCGGTCGGATAAATCTAGGTTTCCGTAAGTTTCCAGACGGATGACCCGGCTTTGTGGTTGCGGGCGCGGGCGGTACATTCACTGGGCCGGATTCGCCGCCGAGCCGCGCTCGGCTTCGAAGGCGCCCCACAGGACGGATCTCAGTTCCCCAAGTTCCCAGGCAGATGACCTTCGATGAGCAAACGCGCCTATTTCGGCACTGACGGCATACGCGGTCAGGCCAATGTGCATCCCATGACCGCCGAGGTGGCCCTGCGCGTGGGGCTGGCGGCGGGACGGCTGTTCACTGACGGCGGCGACCGGCGCCACCTGGTGGTGATCGGCAAGGACACCCGGCTCTCCGGCTACATGATCGAGCCGGCCCTGGTGGCGGGGTTCACCAGCGTGGGCATGGACGTGCGCCTGTTCGGTCCTCTGCCGACCCCGGCCGTGGCCATGATGACCCGCTCCATGCGCGCCGACCTCGGGGTGGTGATCTCCGCCTCGCACAACAGCTACGCGGACAACGGCATCAAGCTGTTCGGCCCCGATGGCTACAAGCTCTCCGACGAGCGCGAGGCGCAGATCGAGGCGCACATGGACGAGGGCCTGCAGGAGCACCTGGCCGGCCCCAAGGCGCTCGGCCGGGTGGTGCGCATGGACGAGGCCCAGGCCCGCTATGTGGAGATCGTCAAGGGCACCCTGCCCAGGTCCATGACCCTGAACGGCCTGCGGGTGGTGATCGATTGCGCCAACGGCGCCGCCTACAAGGTGGCGCCCACGGCGCTCTATGAGCTCGGCGCGGAAGTGATCGAGGTCGGGGTCAGCCCCAACGGCTTCAACATCAACGAGGAATGCGGCTCGACCTATCCGACGACCATGATCAAGGCGGTGAAGGACTACCGCGCCGACATCGGCATCGCCCTGGACGGCGACGCCGACCGGGTGGTGATCTGCGACGAGCGCGGCCAGGTGGTGGACGGCGACCAGATCATGGCCCTGATCGCAGCGTCCTGGGCGGCCAAGGGCAGGCTCACCGGCGACGGCGTGGTGGCAACGGTGATGTCCAACCTCGGCCTGGAGCGCTTCCTGGCGGAGCGCGGCATCGCCCTGCACCGCACCCAGGTGGGCGACCGCTATGTGATGGCCAGGATGCGCGAGGGCGGCTTCAACCTCGGCGGCGAGCAGTCCGGCCACATCATCCTCTCCGACTTCTCCACCACCGGCGACGGCCTGATCGCCGCCCTGCAGGTGCTGGCCGAACTGGTCCGCGCGCAAAAGCCGATGAGCGCGCTGGCGCGGCAGTTCCAGCCGGTGCCCCAGAAGCTGGAGAACGTCCGCTTCGCCGGCGGCAAGCCCCTGGAGAACGCCTCGGTGAAGTCGGCGATCAAGGACGCCGAGAAGCGCCTCAACGGCTGCGGCCGCGTCCTGGTGCGCGCCTCCGGCACCGAGCCTCTGATCCGCATCATGGCCGAGGGCGACGACGAGAAACTGGTCGGCCAGCTGGTGAAGGACATCGCCGGGGCCGTGCGCGGAGCGGCGGTTTGATCACCGGTTCCGGCTCGACCCCTCATCCGACCTGCTCCGAAGGCCACCTTCTCCCGCAAGGGGAGAAGGCTACCGCGCCTATTCTCCGAAGTCTTCGAAGCGGGAGATGCGCCCGCGCCCGGTCAGCAGCTCGCCGCCGCGGATGTAGGTGGCTTCGGCCATCTCGCCGGCCTGCCGCACCCGGGTGAAGGTCCAGATGTCGGCGACCTCGTAGATGCCGGCGCGGTCCAGCTTGATCAGCACGTCGCCGGCGCGAATGCCGGCCTGGTCGGCGAAGCCGCCCGGGAACACCTCCGTGATCTCGACGCCCCATTCCCGCCGGCACGGCCAGGCGGCGATGCTCGCGCGGCGGTCGTCAATGTGGCGCGCGTATTTCACGCCCGTGCGCAGGTAGAGGACTAGGTCGCCGTAGGCCTCGTCCCAGCCGCGGCTGAACGACGAGCCGAACACGTTCCAGGCCTCCTGGTCGCCGAAGCCGAGATGGGTGACCGAGATTTTCGCCCCGGCCGGCTCGCCCTCGACGGCCACGATCATGTCGGCGGCGCCGGGCAGGTTGCCGCCGGTCATGCGCGTGTGCAGGCGGCTGGGCCGTTCGATGCTCAGCACCTCGAGCTTGACCGGAGCCTGCCCCTCGATGGTCGTCTCCTGCGCGCCCTCGTCGTTTTCCGAGAACGGCAGCAGCCAGGCGCTGGTCTGCGCGGGGTCCACGAAGAGCGCGAAGGCGCGCTCCGGCGATATCGCGGCGTGCAGGGTGCGCGCGTAGCGCCAGGCCGGTGCGGCGGTGGGTTGGTCGTCCGTCATGGGGCGCTCCACATTGGAGGAAGCAGGCGCGCGGACGCGGCCGGCCTTTAGTAGTTGGATCGTCGCGCAACATCCAAGTCACTTCGCCGTCCATTCGGAATTCGCCTCGCCTGGAGTTGGCCCGAGAAGCGGGTCGGATGAGGGCCTCTAAGACTCACCACGGAGGTCACGGAGAACCACGGAGTTCACGGAGTGGGCTTCCGGGCGTCACCCGGGAAAAAGCCGGGCCAGCGGCTCGTTCGGCATGCCGCCCTAGTCTCCGTGCTCTCCGTGCTCCTCCGTGACCTCCGTGGTTGAACTTTCTCGCGCCGACCGCGCGGCCCCTTATCCGCCCCGCTGCGCGGGCCACCTTCTCCCCTGCGGAGAAGGAACGCGACGTCCACGTTGAACCTTTCGGCGGCCGGATTCGACCAACCATCGCGGGGGAGGCGGGGCGCACCCGAGGAACAACGCCGGCGCCCAGAAAAGGAGCACTTTCATGGCCTCGCCGTTGGATCTGGCTGGCGTCGTCCCGACCCTGATCGTCGTCTGGGTCATCGTCTGCCTCATGGCCGTGGGCGTGGCCCTTTTCCCGGCCAGGGACCCCGCGCGCCGGCCCTCCCGCCCGATTCGGCTCGCCGCGGTGCAATGGGCGTCCTGGGGCTGCATGTTCAGCATCTTCGGCATCGCTCAAACCGCTCACAGCCGCGGTCTCATAACGCTCGGCCTGCAAGTCTTCACGATCGTCATGGCGTCGGCGGGCTTCGGATTGGCGGTCGCCGCCGGTCGGGTGCAGGCGCGGACGACCAACGAAGCCGAAATCCCGCGGCCGCAAGTCCGATGAACCGGTTCCCTTCGCAATCCCTGGAGACTCCGATGAAATCCTGGCTTTGCCTGTGCGCGCTTTCCGTGGCCCTGGCCGGCGCGGCCGCCTCTGCGTCGCAGCCGACGGTGGAGTCCAAATTCGGTCCGTTCGTGAACGACGGCGCGACGCCCTACAGGATCCGGGTCAAGTCCGCCGGCCACCTGGACGCGCGCTACGTCGCGCCCCAGACGCACTGCGCTTCGGTGATCATCCACTTCCTCGTCGATGGCCGCCAGCGCGCCGTGACCGGTGCGGTGGCGCCCGGACAGGACAGCGGGTTCGTGAGCCTTGGCCACCTGACCACGGGCCCGCACAGGCTTTCGGTGAGGCCGGAAGGCGTTCGCGGCGGCTGTGTCGACAACGGCATGAGCAGCTGGGGCGGAACCGTCTACCTTCGAGGCGTACTGGCCCATTGAGCCCCGGGCGGGCGCAGGGACGCCGCGAACCGCTCACGCCGAAGTTGTGAGCCGCCGCTCGATTCCGGCGATCAAGGCGTCCAGCGCGAACGCGAAGTGTTTGTCGAAGTCGGCCGGTCGGGAGAGCCGCTCCGCCACGGCCGAGACCAGCGGATAGGGCGCGACCCACTCGGGCTGCGCCGGCGAGAAGCGCACGCCGCCGTCACGGGCCTGCAGGCTGCGGTACGCCGCCTCGGAACTGGCGAAGCTGTGCACGAACAGGGTGAGAGTCCGGTAGGCTTCCACCAGCGCCTCATCACCCAGTCCGGCCCCGCGCAGGACGCCCAGCGTCGCCTCCATGAGCGGCAGCAGGTTCGGACCGATCGATATCTGGCCAAGCGCGATCCTTGTGGCGTCGCGCCGTGACACCAGCCGCTCGCGCCAGGCCTGCGCGATGGCCCGCAAGTCCTCGCGCCAGTCCTTTCCCTGCAGCGCGGGTGTGCAACCGGCCATCAGGTGGTCGAACAGGATGTCGTCCAGCTCTTCCCGGCTCTGGACGTAGCGATAGAGGGCGGCCGCTCGAACGCCGAGTTCGGCCGCGATCGCGCGCATGTTCAGGGCGTCGTAGCCGTCACGCTCCAGGATGGCCGCCGCCGCCTCGATGATCTCCTCGCGTGACAGAAACTGCCGCCGTCTGCGCGCCGCGGGTTCGGGCCCTGATCTGAATGGAAGCGCCACAGGATACAACTCTGACGGAAATTTAACGTTGTTCTTTCAATGAACGATGTTAACTCCCTGCGGCCAAGGCGCAAGGGGGAATAGGCGATGACCTTATCGGCCAAACAGGGATCTGGGGATCGGCGGCGCACCATCCGTCAGCTGGCCGCCTATTTCGGCCTGACGTTCGCCATCACCTGGGGCCTGGGCGCGCTGATCATCTTCGCGCGGCCCCAGTTGGAGGCCGTGGTAGGCCCGATCAGGCAACTCAATCACCACTGGATCTACTTCCTCGGCGTCTTCGCCCCGTCGATTTCGGCGGTGACCGTCACGGCGGCGTCCGGAGGATTGGCGGGGCTGCGCGCGCTCGCCGGGCGCCTCGTGCGTCCATTCCATCCGGCCTGGTTGCTGGCGCCGATCTTCATCATGCCGGCGGCCCTCACCGCCTATGAACTGGCGATGCGCCTGGCGGGTTCCGGCGCCGGCGTCGACTTGAAAGCCTTGGCCTTGGGGGCGCCCGTCCTGGCCTTCACCACATTGGCGCTGGTCACCGATCCTGGCGGCCTGGGGGAGGAAACCGGCTGGCGAGGCTTCGCCCTGCCGCGACTGCTCACGCTCGTCGGACCTCTGCCCGCGGCGGTCTTCCTCGGACTCGTGTGGGGAATCTGGCATCTGCCGGCCTTCTTCCTCTCGGATCTGGCGCAGTCGCAGTTCGGCCTCGGCTGGTTCCTGGCCGGCTCCATCTCGCTGACCGTGTTCATGACCTGGCTGTTCGTGAACGTGAACGGCAACTTCCTGATCGCCGGCGTCATTCCGCACCTGATGTCCAACCTGCTGTTCGACGCCCACGTCTTCCGCTGGGACGCCATCCAGGTGGAGACCACGGTGATCACCCTGGTGGCGTTGCTCCTCATCGGGACGTTCGGCCCAAGCCTTCGCGGGTGGCGGCGGGACCCCCGCGTTCAGGCGGCCAGGTAGCCCAGGAACATCATCGGCGCCGGTCCGAATTGACCTCGCCCCAAGGCCCGCGATCCGCGGCGACAAGACCTTCACCTACCTTCCAAGGAGTCATCCCAGTGAAACTCATCAGCAGCATAGTTGCGTGCATTGTTCTGATCGCGACGACGGCCCAGGCCGCCGCCCCTGGCGCCGTTGGCGCGTGGCGAGGTTCGACGTCCGGAATTGACATCGCCCAATGCTCCGACAGGAGCAAAGGCGAGTTGTGCGGAAAGCTCGTCTGGCTGTCCAACCCGCTCGACGCCGCGGGGCGGGCCATCAAGGACGTTCACAATCCGGACGCGAGCCGCAGGACGCAACCTCTCATCGGCATGTTGATTCTGACAGGCTTCAGGCCGGATGGCGAAGGGCGGTGGACCGGCGGACGCATCTACAGCCCCGACGATGGCCACACCTATGATTCAAAGCTGACCCTCGTCGGCCGTGACCAGCTCAAACTGGAAGGCTGCTTTCTGATCGTCTGCAAGGAGATGATGTTGCGGCGCATTGGCCAGTAGCTAATGGTCTTCCGCGCCGCCGCGTGATGGTGGGAAGGGGATCAGCGGTCCATGCGCGTTTTCATCGTTCACGCCCACCACGAGCCGAAGAGCTTCAACGGGGCGATGACGCGGGAGGCGGCCGCGGCGCTCGCGGCGGCCGGGCATGAGGTGCGGATCTCCGATCTCTACGCCATGGGCTTCAACCCCGTGTCCGACCGGCGGAACTTCACCACGGTGCTCGATGCGGACTACCTGAAGCAGCAGGCCGAGGAGGCGCACGCGGCCGCCTTGGACGGCTTCGCCGCGGATATCGCCGCCGAGATGGACAAGCTGTTCTGGTGCGACGCCCTGATCCTACAGTTTCCCCTGTGGTGGTTCGGCCTGCCGGCGATCCTCAAGGGCTGGGTGGACCGGGTGTTCGCCGCCGGCGGCAAGATCTACGGCGGCGGCAAGTGGTACGACAACGGCGTGCTGGCCGGCAAACGCGCCATGTGCTCGATCACCATGGGCGGGCCTGGGTCGATGTACACCGCCGACGGCCTGAACGGGGCCATCGACAGCATCCTGTTTCCCATCAACCATGGCATCCTGGCCTTCGTCGGATTCACGGTGGTCCAGCCCTTCCTGGTCCACGCCCCGGCCCGGCTGAGCGACCCGGAGCGGGCGGCGCGGCTGGCGGACTACCGGGACCGGGTGCTGGCGCTGCGCGACGCCCCGACCATCGGCTACCCGCGCCTTGCGGACTACGACGAACGGTATGTGCTGAAGCGCGGGGGATCGCCCGCTGGCGAATAGTCGGCGGAGGGTCGTGCGGCCGATGGACGCCTCGCAGACTACAGGCTGGACATGTTCCCTAGGGGCGCCTTAACGTCTCATTAAGCGCTCCGCTCGACCGGGGCGCTGCGAAACATAACGCCTTTTAGGGAGGCGACATGCGGCGAGACGCGTCCTGGGCCGGGACGGCTCTACCCACTGCACGCGCCAAGAGCGCGAGTTCCTCCATCGCCTGTCTTGTCTTCGTCGTCGCCATGGGCGCGGCCTTCTGGGCCGGCGCCCTGTGGGCGACGCACTCCTGGCTGCCCTGAAGGAAATTCTCGAATCTCCCGACCCGAAGTCGCTGGTCCACGGCGGGTTCAACGCTGGCGAATCGTCATTACCTGTGGTAATACCGTCAGCTGTCATAGTGGCCGCGGTCTTTGACATCGTGAAGAAACAGACCGGCCGGCGCACAGCGGCGGCCGGCGCGCCCGTGCGCGCACGCCGGGCTTCTCAATCCGCAACACCCCCCACACCCGAGATTCCCCGCGAAACGGGGACCCCGGCTTTTTTACAATCAGTTGGGTCCGCGCGGGTGTGTACGGAAGGAACAAACAAAAGACGCCTGGGTCCCCGCTTTCGCGGGGAATCTCGGATTGGGGGTAATTGAGTTAGTGGTGCGCAAGCGGCCGCCACCGACCTGTTGCGCACCTGTTATGCATCGATAACAGGCCTGTTTGGCGCCTGTTATGACCTGTTATCACCTGTTCCTGGCGGGTATCAGGTGGCCGCAACCCATTGAACAAACACGGTTTCCAGACCGGAACAGGTGGAAAAAACACCGAAATAACAGGTGTAACAGGTGAATAACAGGTCGGAACAGGTGGAACAGGCGGCCTAGGCGACGGCGCCGAAGCACCAGGCCAGGATCGATTTCTGGGCGTGGATGCGGTTCTCCGCCTCGTCCCAGACCACCGAGCGCGGCCCGTCGATCACCGCGTCGGTGACCTCTTCGCCGCGGTGCGCGGGCAGGCAGTGCATGAACAGGGCGTCCTGCGCGGCCAGGTGCATCAGCGGCGCGTCCACCTGATAGGGCGCCAGGGCGGCGAGGCGCTCGTCGTGGTCGAGGTCACCCATGGAGACCCAGGTGTCGGCCACCACGCAGTGAGCCCCCGCGACCGCCTCGCGCGGATCGCGGGTGACTTCGACGCGGCCCTGCTGGCTCTTGGCGCGGGCCAGGTCCTCGGCGTCCGGCGCATAGGCGTCCGGGCAGGCGACGGTCAGGCGGTAGCCGAACTTCGGAGCGGCGTGGATGAAGCTGGCGCAGACGTTGTTGGCGTCGCCCACCCAGGCGATGGTTCGTCCCTCGAGCGAGCCGCGATGCTCCTCGAAGGTCAGCAGGTCGGCCATGATCTGGCAGGGGTGGCTGGCGTCCGACAGGCCGTTGATCACCGGCGCGTCGGAGGCCGCGGCCAGGGCCTCGATGTCCAGGTGCCGATTGGACCGGATCATGATGGCGTCGACCATGCGCGACAGCACCCTCGCCGTGTCCTCCACGGTCTCGCCGCGCCCCAGCTGCATGTCCGCCGACGTGGAGATGATCGAGGCGCCGCCGAGTTGGCGGATCGCCGCGTCGAAGGAGAACCAGGTGCGCGTGGAGTTCTTCTGGAAGATCATCGCCAGGGTGCGGTCGCGGCCCGGCGCGTCCTCGTCCACCCGGCCCTTGGGCCAGCCGGCGCGCGCGGCCTTGCGGGCCTTGGCGTCGTCCAGCATGGCCCGCAGGTCGGCGGCGGGGATGTCCCAGAGATCGAGGAAGTGGCGGGGAGGCCGGGGCGAACTCATGCCGCGGCCTTGCCCCGCACCACCTCGCAGGTTCGCTCCAGCTTGGCGATCGCCTCGGACGCCTCCTCGCGGGTGATCAACAGCGAGGGCAACAGGCGCACGCAGTTGTCGCCCCCGCCGGCGATCAGCAGGTGCTGGTCGCGGGCCATGCCCATGAAGTCGCGGTTGTTGGGGACGAGCCTGATGCCGATCAGCAGGCCCTTGCCGCGGATCTCGCTGATCACGTCCGGGAAGCGGTCCTGCAGCCCCTTCAGCTGCTGGGTGAAGTAGCCGGACACCTCGCGCACATGGGCCAGGGTTTCCGGCTTGGTCAGCTCCTCCATGGCCGCCAGTCCCACGGCCATGGCCAGGGGATTGCCGCCGTAGGTGGAGCCGTGCGAGCCGACGGTCATGCCCTTGGCGGCGTCCACCGTGGCCAGGCACGCGCCCACCGGGAAGCCGTCGCCGAGGGCCTTGGCGACGCACATGATGTCCGGCGCGGCGTCCTCGGCCCACTCATGGGCGAAGAGCTTGCCGGTGCGCCCAAGACCGCACTGGATCTCGTCGTAGATCACGAGCACCCCGTGCTCGCGGCAGATCTCGCGCATGCGCTTGAGGTCGGCTTCCGGCAGGCACCGCGCGCCGCCCTCGCCCTGGACAGGCTCGATGATGATGGCGCAGGTCTGCGGGCCGACGGCGGCCTCGAAGGCGGCCATGTCGCCGAACGGCAGGGTCTTGTAGCCGGGCAGGGCCGGGCCGAAGCCCTCGACGTAGGCCGGGTTGCCCGCGGCGTATACCGCCGCGTAGCTGCGGCCGTGGAAGGCGCCCTCGAAGCCGACGATGTCGATGCGCTCGGGCTGCTTGTTGGCCCAGTGGTACTTTCGGGCCATCTTCAGCGCGCACTCTACCGCCTCCGTGCCCGAGTTGGTGAAGAACACCACGTCGGCGAAGGTGGCGTCGGTGAGCTTCCTGGCCAGCGCCTCCTGGCCGGGGATGCGGAAGATGTTGGAAACGTGCCAGAGCTTCTCGCCCTGGTCCTTCAGGGCCTGGACCAGCTTGGGATGGGCGTGGCCGAGACCGGTGGTGGCGATGCCGCCGACGCAGTCCAGGTATTCGTCGCCCTCGGCGGTCCACAGGCGCACGCCTCGGCCTCGTTCGAACGCCAGCGGGGCGCGGTTGTAGACGCCCAGGATGTGGTCATTCGGAACGGTCGGCGAGGTCTCCTGCGCCATGTCGGTCTCCAAAGCGAAAACGTCCCCGCGCGGGTTGCGCACGGGGACACCGGAAAGCGTGGGGTTTTGGTCGCAGAGCGGGGCGGTGTCAACAATGACGAGCGCCAGTTGAGCCGAAGTCGGCGCCGGCGGCGACGCCGTTCACCAGCTAGCGGACCGTGGCCACGCGCGTTTCAGGTCTTCAGCTTGTAGCCCGTCGCGAACATCCGCCAGCACCCGGCCCAGAGCGCGATCACCAGGGCGGCGGTCACCGCCATGCCCACCGGCAGCGATCCGTCCATGCGGCCGGTGAAGCCGTAGCGAAAGCCGGCGATCAGGTAGAAGAACGGGTTGTACTGCGAAATCGTCCGGAACGGCTCGGGCAGACGGGCGACGAGGTAGAAGGTGCCCGACAGGAAGGTCATCGGCATCACGATGAAGTTGGTCACCGCGGCGATGTGGTCGAACTTCACCGACCAGATGGCGGCCATGATCCCCAAGAGGCCCATGATCAGCGAGCCGCCCAGGCCGAAATAGACGATGGCCCAGGGGTGGACGAAGGTGGAGTGTGCGAAGGGCAGCACCGCCAGGGCGGTCACCGCGCCCACCACCATGCCCCGCGTGCCGGCGCCCAGGGCGAATCCCGCGGTGAGTTCCCCCGGGGAGATCGGCGGCATCAGGAAGTCGCCGATCAGGCCGTTCATCTTGGCCTGCAGCAGTGACGAGGAGGAGTTGGAGAAGGCGTTGGCGAGGATCTGCATCATGATCAGGCCCGGCGCGATGAACGCGCCGAAACTGATCCCTTCGACCTGCGGGCGCATGCCGCCCACCGCGACGACGAACACCATCATGTAGAGCAGGGCGGTGACCACCGGAGCGGTCAGGGTCTGCATGCCCACCTTCCAGAACCGGCGGACCTCGCGGATGTAGAGGGCGCGCAACCCGTCCCAGTTGATCCCGTGGTACTCGCGGGGCAGCGGCGGGACGGCGAGCTCGGCCGTGGCGGGCATGTCTTTCATGTCGTCCCCATGTGCCCCCGCGCGTCGCCATGCGCAAGTCGCGGGCGGTGTGACGCAACATCTAGATTCTGTGGACAGTTACAAAGGCGCCTATTGTGTGTCTTTACGATCCGTTTACGATATCTTGTGGGTCAACGCTAAGGAGCTTGGCGGAGCACACAATATCTAGGGTCGGCAGCTGTGGGGACAGGGCCGATCCGAGGTCTCGGGTTGGAGAAGGGCGATGGGCTGGACGGACGACAGGGTCGAAACCTTGAAAAAGCTGTGGCTGGATGGCCTCTCGGCCAGCCAGATCGCCAAACAGCTGGGCGGCGTGACGCGCAACGCGGTGATCGGCAAGGTGCACCGCCTGGGGCTGTCGGGCCGCGCGGCGCCGTCCCAGCCGAGCCGGCCGACCTTCAAGGCCCCGCGCCCCGCGCGCCCGTCGACCATGCAGCCGGCACGGGCCCGCTCGGACCAGCCGCATCCGCATCACGCGCCGGTTCCGCGTCCGGCCCCCTACGTGGAGCTGCCCGGCACCGCCACCGTGCTGACCCTCGGCGCCCACATGTGCAAGTGGCCGATCGGCGATCCGGCCAGCGACGACTTCACCTTCTGCGGCCGACGGGCCAGCGACGAGGGCCCCTACTGCATCGAGCACGCCCGGGTCGCCTACCAGCCGCCGCAGTCGAAGAAGAAGTCCAGCGCCAACGAACTGGCCCGCTCGCTGCGGCGGTATATCTGAGCCCGACTTCCCTCCCCTTCACGGGGAGGGAGCGCTAAGCTCGCGCCATGACCGATATCGCCCCGCCGGGCGCGGCGGACACGAACGCGCGGCCCTACAGCGTTTCCGAACTGGCCTTCGCGCTGAAGCGCACCATCGAGGAGGCGTACGGCTTCGTGCGGCTGCGCGGGGAGCTGTCCAAGGTCACCTTCCATGGCAACGGCCACGTGTATCTCGACATCAAGGATGAGCGGGCCAGCATCTCCGGAGTGATCTGGAAAACGCAGGTGCGCGGCCTTGGCGTGCGACCGGAAACCGGCCTGGAGGTGATCGTCACCGGCAAGGTCACCACCTACCCCGGCCGCTCCCAGTACCAGATCATCATCGAGACCATGGAGCCGGCCGGGGTCGGCGCGCTGCTCGCCCAGTTGGAGCGGCTGAAGGCGAAGCTGGCGGGGGAGGGACTGTTCGCGCCGGAGCGCAAGCGGCCGCTGCCAGCGATGCCCCGGGTGATCGGGGTGATCACCAGTCCCACCGGCGCGGTGATCCGCGACATCCTGCACCGCATCCGCGACCGCTGGCCCTGCCGCGTGATTGTCTGGCCGGTGGTGGTGCAGGGCGACCAGGCCGCCGCCCAGGTGCGCGCCGCCATCGAAGGCTTCGGCGCCCTCGCGCCCGACGGGCCTGTCCCGCGCCCGGACCTGCTGATCGTCGCCCGCGGCGGCGGCTCGGTGGAGGACCTGTGGCCGTTCAACGACGAGGCCCTGGCCCGGGCGGCGGCGGCCAGCCCTATCCCGCTGATCTCCGCCGTGGGCCATGAGACCGACACCACCCTCATCGACTTCGTGTCCGACCGCCGGGCGCCGACGCCCACCGCCGCGGCGGAACTGGCGACGCCGGTGTTCGCCGAGCTGGCCGCGGCCCTGGCCGACTACGAGCGCCGGCTGATCGGTTTCGCGGCGCGGGCGGTGGAGCATCGCCGCAGCCGCCTGCAGGCCGCCGCGCGCGGCCTGCCGCGTCCGCAGGAGCTGCTGGCCATCGCCAACCAGCGCCTGGACATCGCGGCGGGCCGCCTCACCGCCGGCCTGCAGCGCAACGTTGCGGTCCATGCCAAGGCGCTCGCCGGTCCGGCGACGGCCCTGAAGGTGGGTCTGCTGGAACGGCCGATGTCGCTGAAGGCCGCCCGCCTGACCGAGTTCGCCGCACGGCTGCATCCCATTCTGAGCCGCCGCCTGGCGCGGGAGGGCGAGCGGCTGCTGGCGGTCGAGAAGCTGCTGACCTCGCTGGACCCAAAGGGACCGCTGAAGCGGGGCTACGCCTTCGTACGTGGGGCGAACGGCGCGATCGTTCGGTCGGCCCGGGCGATGGCCTCCGGCGAGGCCATCCAGCTGGAGTTCCACGACGGCGAGCGCGGCGCCGTGGTGGACGGCGCGCCTGCGACCAGGCCCGCGAGACCCCGCGCGGCGCCGTCCGGCGCGGCCCAGGGCGACCTCTTCTGAGCACGCGCATTGGAAAGCGTCCGTTCTCGCGCTAAATCAGACCCATGAACGCGCACGACCGCGACCTCGGCCGAACCGGCGACATCGCCCTCGTACACTATGGCGACGGAGAGATCGCCGTGCTGCGGCCCGGCCGATATGTGATCTGCGCGGTCAGCGGCAAGAAGATCCCGCTGGAGGCCCTGCGCTACTGGAATCCCGAACTGCAGGAAGCCTACGCCGGTCCCGCCGAGGCCCTGGCCCGGTGGAAGGAACTCAATCCCTAGCTAGTCCCGGTAGACCGCCGCCGGAAACCGTCGGTGGACCCACCACCATTCCTCGGGGCGCTCGCGCACGCGCGCCTCGATGAAGGCGTTGACCTGGCGCACGCCGGCTTCGACGTCCACCGCGCGTGAGCCGGTCTTCGCCACCTCGATGGGCTCGTGCACGATGACCTTGAACCTAGCGCCCCGCGTGCGCTGCACCGACAGCGGCTGCAGGGGGACGCCGAAGCGCATGGCCAGGCGCACGGCGGCGGGATTGGTCGGGGCCGCGCGACCGAAGAAGGACGCTTCGACGCCCGGTTCGTATTTCTGGTCGTTGAGCATGGCCACCGAGACGCCGCGCTTCAGCGCGTCCAGCTGCTCGCGCGCGCCCTTTGCGCCCTTCGGGGCGAACAGGCGCACGCCGTAGCGGTAGCGCATGTCCCGGATCCTCTTGTCGGCATAGGGATTGTTGGCCGCGCGGTAGGTGATCTCGCACTCCACCCCGGCGCTGACGATGGCCCAGGCCATCACCTCCCAGTTCGAGAAATGGCCGGTGACGATCACCGCCGGTCGGCCGCCCTCGGCGATGGCCTCCAGCCGCTCTGCGCCCACCACCTCCACCCTCGTCGGATCGGCGACGATGCGGTCCATGAACGGCAGCTCCATGAGGACCCTTCCCGTGTTGTCCCACTGGTCCAGGGCGAGACGGCCGCGGCGCGCGTCGTCCCAGTCCGGAAAGGCGATGGCGATGTTGCGCAGCACCACCTTGTGCACGCCGGTCCTCGGTCCGAGCGTGCGGAACAGCCAGCCGGCGAAGTCCGAGGCCGTGTCGACGGGCGTCAGGCGCAGCACGGCGAATCCAACGTCCATGCCCAGCGCCTGCAGCCTCCAGATCAGGTCTTGCAGCCATTTCGGGCGCGGGGCGGACATGGCTCTAACTAGGCCGCCGCAGCATCGGGCCGCAACTGCGCCGCTGCCGCGCGGCACACCGCTTGCCTCTGAGCCCGCGAGGCGTGCCGAAACGACACGCCGCGATCATCGCAAACGGACGATCAGGATCATGGCCGACGATATCGATGTGCACCTGGGCAAGCGTCTGCGGCGCCGTCGGCGCCTGCTGGGCCTGACTCAGCAGCAGCTGGCCGGCGCCTGCGGCGTGCGCTTCCAGCAGATTCAGAAGTACGAGTGCGGCGCCAATCGGATCTCGGCCGCGCGGCTTTGGCAACTGGCCGAGGCGCTCGAAGTGCCGGTGGGCTATTTCTACGACGGACTGACCTCCAAGGCGGCCCCGGAGAGTGTGCCGGCGGAAACCCTGCCGAGCGAGGAGACCGTCGATCTGATCCGCACCTACTACCAGCTGGGCGAACGGCCCCGCCGGCGCCTGCTGGATCTGGCGAAGTCGCTGCATCACAAGAGCGACGCCGCCTGAGCAAGCGGCCGCTTTCGTGACGGCGGGGAGGTGGGCTATGGCTGTCCCATGCTCTCGCCCGAACGGCTGGCCGCCCTCGACGCCTTCCTCCTCGAACTGAACCGCGTCTCCGCGGCGGCGATCCTGCCGTTGTTCCGCGGCGACCATGGTCTCGAGAACAAGGCCGGGCCGGGCGACTTCGACCCGGTCACCGAGGCCGACAAGGGCGCCGAACAGGCCATCCGCGCGCTGATCGCCCGGACCTACCCCGACCACGGCGTCATCGGCGAGGAATACGGCGAGGACCGGCCCGACGCCGAGTTCGTCTGGGTGCTCGATCCGGTGGACGGCACCCGCGCCTTCGTCGCCGGACTGCCGGTCTGGACCACGCTCATCGGCCTCAGGCGACAGGGCGAGCCGGTGCTGGGGTCCATCGGCCAGCCGCACCTGGGCGAAGTGTTCATCGGCCACGCCGGCGGCTCCCGCCTCATCAGCCCGGCCGGCGAGCGCCGGCTGAGCGTGCGCAAAGGCGCGACGCTCGCCCGGGCGATCATCGCCACCACGGATCCCGAAGCTTTCAACGTCGCGGAGCTCGCGGCCTGGCGCCAGGTGCGGGCGGCCGCGCGCCTCGCCCGCCTGGGCTGCGACGCCTACGCCTACGCCATGGTCGCCGCCGGGACCATCGACCTGGTCCTCGAAGCCGGCCTGAAGAGCTGGGACGTCGAGGCCGCGATCCCGGTGATCCAAGGCGCCGGCGGCCTGGTCACCAACTGGCGTGGTGAGCCCATCGGGCGGCACGGCGGCCAGGCCGCCATCGCCGGCGACCGCGCCTTGCTGGACGAAGCGCTGGTGGCTCTGCGCCGGGCGGCGGCTTAGGGCGGCTAGACCAATCGTTGGGCCAGGCTGTCGAACTCGCGCCAGAAGACGGCGCGGGTGTCGTCCGTCTCCTGCAGAATCTCGTGGAATGCGCCGGGTATCTCCAGGTACCTGCCCAGCGGGATCCGCGCCGTCACCGCCCTGGAGGCGGCGTTGTCCACCAGGCGCTCGTCGCCCGCGGCCACAACCACCACCGGGATGGCGATGCGGGGCGCTCCGGCGCCATCCTGCAGCTCGCTTGTGGCCTTGAAC
The DNA here is from genome assembly GCA_044445825.1 of Caulobacterales bacterium. GTDB lineage: Bacteria > Pseudomonadota > Alphaproteobacteria > Caulobacterales > Caulobacteraceae > Acaudatibacter. Next base: position 118,099 of record JBIOEG010000002.1, on the reverse strand, counting down.
GCGAATGCCAGCCAGCCCCAGGTGGGCGGGCCAAGCGCCAGGTGCGGGCAAGCGGCAAGCTGTGCCTCGGCGCGGTCGTAGCGGACGCGCTCGTGGGTGACGATGTTGTCCTCGAACCGCTCCACCGCCGTCGACGGGGCCTGCGCATAGCCGCCTGCGCTGCCGAGCGCGGACAGACCGGCCGCGAGAGCGTGGGCGATGGGCGGCGGAATGTTCCCGGTCTTCAGGCCGAACATCGGGGCAGAGAGGATCGCGCCGGCGAACCGGTGTTCGCCCCGGGCCAGGGCCAGCGCGGTGAGGCATCCGCCCATGGAATGGCCAAGCGCGATCCAGGGCCTGGGCAGCCGCGCTTCATAGGTCGCAATCAGGGCGGCGAAGTCCGTCATGAACTCTCCGCAGCCGTTGGCATGGCCGCGCAGCCGATCGGGCAGGGGGCGCAGCGACAGGCCCTGCCCGCGCCAGTCATGCGCCAGCACCACGAATCCACGTCCGGCCAGGTCCTGGGCGACCTCGAAGTATTTCTCGATCGCCTCGGTGCGGCCCGGACTCAGCACCACTGAACCGCGGGGCAGGCCCTTCGAGGGGATCAGCGCCGCGCGCAACCGCCCGCCGCCCGCCCCGTAGTACCAGGCGGCCTCGGCGCCGGCCGGGATCGGCGCGTCCGGTGTCGCGATGAGCGGCGCGGATTGCCCCGGCGCCAGCATGTGGCCTAGCGCAGCTTGGAGAATAGCGCCGTCATCTTGCCCTGCAGGCCCATGGCGACGCCCATGTCCGACAGGCCGAGCTTGCCGGTCATCACCGCGGTCATGGCGTCGAGCTTGCCTTCGCCCAGGGCGACCAGGTCGTCCATGGCGATGGTCATGGTCAGGTCGGCCGGCTTGTCATCGTTGGACACAGTGCCGCCGTCGATGAACACGAAGCCGTCGCCCTTTAGGTTGAACTTGAGGCTCTTGCCGAGCCCGGAGTCCTCGCCGACGGCGGCCTTCATGCGCGCGGTGAGGTCTTCGAGTTGGGACATGGGGGTCTCCAGATTTGATTGCACCGTGGAACCCAGACTGGCCGAGCGCGCACGGCGAGTAAACACTGTTCAGACCGGGGGAGCCAGGCCGCGGGCGGCCCGGCAGCCGGGTCAGCTCATTTCCGGGCGGATCGCGCCCAAGCCTTGCGTGGACCGCGCCACATCCTACCTAACGCCCTGAAGGCGCTGGATGTCCGGGCCTTCCGGATCACGCGCGAGGCCATTCGGCTCGCGGACGATCTGCATGTGCAACCTTGCTATCCAGGAGGATGCTTGATCATGCGTACCATCGACTTTTCCCCGCTCTATCGTTCCGTCGTCGGCTTCGACCGCCTCGCGGACCTGCTCGACTCGGCGACCGCCGAGGCGTCCACCGGCTATCCGCCCTACAACATCGAGCGTACGGCCGAGAACGCCTACCGCATCGAGATCGCCGTAGCCGGCTTCAAGCCCGAAGAGCTCAACATCGAGGTCAAGGAAAACCTGCTCACCGTCCAGGGCCGCAAGGCGGCCAATGACGAGCCTCGCCGGTACCTGCATCGCGGCCTCGCCGAGCGCAACTTCGAGCGCCGGTTCCAGCTCGCCGACTATGTGGTGGTCAGCGACGCACAGCTGGCCGACGGTCTGCTCTCGGTCACCCTGAAGCGCGAACTTCCGGAGGCGCTGAAGCCCCGCCGCGTAGAGATCGGCTCGGGCAAGTCCACGCTCATCGAAGCGGACGCCACCTCGGCCGCGTAACGCCAGAGGAGCAGCTTGACTGTCGAGGGGCGGCGCGGCGATGCGCCGCCCCTCTTCGTGTCAGGTGGTGGTGGCGTCGTGGTCCAGGCCGATCACGGCGGTGAGTTCGGCGAATTTCATGCTCGCCCCGGTGAGGATCGCGCCGGTGAAGTCCGCGCCATGCAGGTCGGCATGGTCCAGGATCGCGCCGGTCAGGTCCGCCGAGCATACGTGCGCGCGGCGCATGCGAGCTGACTCGAGATGGGCCGGGGTCGAACGGCCGCCGCCCAGAGGCAGGGCGCCGATCAGGGCGTCGCGCAGCAGGGCCTTGGTGAGGTTCGCGCCGCTCAATCTCGCCCCCCGCAGGTCGGCGCCGGTGAGCACCGACCAGCGCAGGTCGGCGTTTTCGAGGTTGGCGCCTTGCAGGTGCGCGCCGGAGAGGTCGAGGCCCACCAGGCAGGCGCCGCGCAGGCTCGCCGCTGTGAGCCGCAGGCCTTTCAAGGCGTCGGTGAGCGGCCGCAGATCCTGGCCGTCGAGCTTGGCCGGCGCGCCTTCAGCGCCGTTGCTCTCGCACCACCGGTGGTTGGCCCTGGCCGCGGCCAGCGCCGCCGGCGCGCGCTTCTCGGCCTCCGCCGATGGCTCGCGCAGGATGCTGGTGAGTTTGGCGCCGGAGGTCTTAGCGCGCGAGACATCGACGCCGCTGAGCATGGCGCCCTCCAGGTTCGCCCCTTCGAGATTCGCGCCAGACACGTCCGCGCCGATCATTATGGCGTCGGTGAGGTTCGCGTCCTTCAGATTCGCCCCGGCGAGCTTGGCGCCGCGCAGGGAACAGTCGGTGAAGTCGGTGGCGAAAGCCGATGCGCCATCGAGTTGCGAGCCGTCCAGGGATGCGCCGCAGAAGATCGCATGGTCGATGATCCCGGCTCGGGCTTCGTGGCGCATCGAGCCAAGTCCCTTGGTGGGGTGCGGCACCGCGACCTGACCCTCGCGGAAGTCGGCCTGGGTCAGGTCCGCGTCGGTCAGATTCGCGCCGCGAAGGCAGGCTCCGCGCAAGTCGGCGCGCTTCAGGCAGGCGCCGCGCAGGTCCGCCTTGCGCAGGTCCGAGCCGAACAGGATGGCGCGCTGCAGGTCAGCGCCCGCCATGCGGCAGCCATCGAACACCGAGGCCGAGAGGTCCGCATCGGCGAGGTTTCGCCGCTCCAGCGAAAGGCCCGAGAAATCGATGAACTTCATCGACGCGCGCTTGCCGCCCGGCCGTCCGGTCACCAACCGCTCATGGGCGTCGACCACCAGGTCCAGTTCGGCCTGGCTGAGCTTGCGGCGGCCGGACGTGGGCGCGGGGATGGTAGCCACGGGCTAGATCACGTCCAGGCCACGTGCGCCGTCGCGCTTGGCGCCGGCGACGCTGACCCCCTTGAGCAGAGCGCCGGTGAAATTGGCGCGGGAGAGATCCGCGCCGGCCATGATCGCCTGGCGCAGATCGGCGCGCGCGAAGTCCGCGCCCTTCAGGTTCGCCGCCGAGAGGTCGCAGGGCATCGGCCGGTTGGGCGCGATGACCAGGGGGCCTAGCTGCGCGTCGCGCAGGTCCGAGCCGGCCAGTTTCGCCTTGGTCAGCCTCGCGCCGCGAAGGTCCGCGCGCCGCAGGTTGCAGGCGCGCAGGTCCGCGCCCTCGAGGTGGGCGCCCTGCAATTGCACCCCGGACATGTCGAGGCCGTAGAAGATAGCGCCGCGCGCCGACAGGGCGGTCAGGTTGAGGCCGCCGACGGATTTCAGCGCGCGCAGGTCGGCGTTGTCGAACACCGACGGATTTCCCTTTGCCCCGCCGGTCTCGCACCACAGGGCGTGCTCGCGGAGCATGTCCTCGAACGGCATGTCGCTGACGTCGGTGCCCACCGCCTTGTCGGTGAGCACGCCGGCCATGTTGGCGTCGCTGACGTTCCAGGCGAACGTCTTGGCGCCCACCAGGATGGCGTCGCTCAGGTCCGCGCCCGACAGGTCGGCGCCCGAAAGGTCGGCGCCGGCCAGGTTGGCGCCGCTCATGGACGCCTGCTTCAGATTGGCGCGCACCAGCTTGGCGTCCTTCAGGATCGCGTCGGTGAAGTCGGCCTTCAACGCCACGACGCCCGACAGGCGCGAGCGCTCCAGGTTGGCCCCGGCCAGAATCGCCCCCTGGGCGTTGGCGGCCCGGTCCATCGGTTCGAGAATGCGGATGCCGCGCTCCTTGTCGACCGCGGCGATCGTGCCCTCGCGCAGATCGGCCTCGAACAGGTCGGCGCCGCTGAGATCCGCGCCGCGCAGGCAGGCCCCGCGCAGGTCGGCGCGCCGCAGGGAGGCGTCGCGGATGCAGGCGTTCTGCAGGTCCGCGCCGAACAGGTTGGCGTTGTCCAGCCGGGCGCTGGTCAGGTTGCAGTCGGCCAGGATCGCGCCGGTGAAGTCGGCGTCGCAGAGGTTGCGCCCGGAGAGATCGAGCCCGGACAGATCCTTCCAGGTGAACACCGCCCGCGCGCCGCCCATGCGCGACGACCAGAGCCGATCGTGCTTGAGGCAGATCAGATCGGCCTCGGCCTGGGTGAGGCGTCGGTGCTGCACGGCCTGGGATGCGCTCTCGGCCATGATCTCCCCAACAGAGTGCGGCGAGCGTTAAGCCTATCAGTGGGGAATTAACGATGCCTTCACGCGGGATTAATGCGCCAGGCGGCCTTCGGCGGCGAGAGCGCCGGCCACCGGACCGCCCGCGGGGGTCCACAGCAGGCGATAGCCGGCGGCGCCAAAGCGTTGCAGGGCTTGGGACAGAGGCTCATCCGAGGCCGGCTCGAACAATCCGTCATAGCCGTCCGGGGTGCGGGCGGCTTCCACCAGCGGCAGGCCGGTGCGTACATGATGAAGAAAGCCGCGATAGAGCGCCGCAGCCTCGTCCGCCAGCAGCCCCGAATCGACCGTGACCCCCGCGGCGCGCAGGCGATCCAATCCGCCGCCGGCCGTCAGATCGTGCGGGTTGTCGCAGGCGAACACCACCCGTACGACACCGGCCGCGGCCAGCCGCTCGGAACAGGAGGCCGAGCCGTTCGAGCGTGCGGCGCAAGGCTCCAGCGTGACATAGGCCGTCGCCCCGCGCGCCGCCGCGCCCGCCGCCGCCAGCGCCTGTTCCTCCGCGTGCGGACGGCCCCCCGGCCGGGTGGCGGCTTCGGCGATGACGACGCCGTCCTTCGCGACCACGCATCCCACCGCCGGATTGGGCCAGGTGGACCCGAGCACGCCGCGCGCCAGGGCGATGGCGCGTTGCATGAACATGACGTCCACCGGGTTGCTCACGCCGCGGCCGGCAGGGTCTCGGCCCGGGCGGGATCGAGATAGCGCGCGGCGGTGGGCGCGAGCTCCGCGTCGAGGTCGACGACCAGGGGATTGCCGGTTGGGATCTCCACGGCCACGATGGCCGCGCCGGAGACGCCGAACAGCAGCTTGACGATCGCCCGCAGGGAATTGCCGTGAGCGCCGATCAGCAGGGTTTCTCCCGCGCGAAGGCACGGAACGATACGCCGCTCCCAATAGGGCTGCACGCGCTCCAGCGTGTCCTTCAGGCTTTCGGTCGCCGGCACCCGCGCGCCCGCGTAGCGGCGGTCCGCGGACAGGTCGAACGGCCCGCCGGGGGCGAGCGGCGGGGGCGGGACGTCGTAGGAGCGCCGCCAGGCCCTCACCTGCGCCTCGCCGTGCTCCCGTGCGGTCTCGGCCTTGTCGAGACCGGTCAGGCCGCCATAGTGGCGCTCGTTCAGCCGCCAGTCCTTCTCGACGGGGATCCACAGCTGATCGGCGACGCGAAGGGCGATGTCGTTGGTGCGAATCGCCCGCGTCAGCACCGAGGCGAAGGCGCGGTCGAAGGCGATCCGCTCCGCCGCGATGAGTTCGCCCGAGCGGCGCGCCTCCACCTCGCCTTGCGCCGTCAGGTCGATGTCCACCCAGCCGGTGAACCGGTTCTCCAGGTTCCACTGGCTCTGGCCGTGACGCAGAAGGACGAGGCGGGGCATGGGTCTCGCGGCGGTGAAAGCGTGCGCAGGGGCTAGGGCCAAACTCCCGATCGCGTCAAGGGCGCCTGGCCGGATTGGCCCCACCCGCCGGCGGGGCTATACGGCATTCATGTTCGCCCGCATCCCGCCCTCGGCGCTCGCCGTGGTCTATCTCGGCCTGATCGCCCTCGCCCTGGTCTGGCCGCAGGGACAGGGCGCACCCTCGCCGCATCCGTTCGGGCATCCGGTTCCTCCAATGGCCCGCCAGGTGACCGTCGAGGGACGCCCGGTGGACATCCGTGGACCGGAGACCTCGACGTCCGACCCCGCCGCATCTTCTAAGCCTGTTCCGCGTTCCTGAACCTGAGGCCCCGCCGCACGTCCGGCGACCGCTCGGAAGAAGACAATGTTCCCACCCGCCCGAGCCGACCTTGAGGCCAACACCGTCGACTACGAGATCCAGCCCTTGGTGAAAGCCACGGGCTTTCGGGAATATGACGCGCGTTGGCTGCTGGGGTCCGAGATCAACCTGCTCGGCGTCCAGGCGTTGGGCCTCGGCCTGGGGACCTATGTCCACGAGCTGGGCCAGAGGCGGATCGTGGTGGCGCACGATTTCCGGTCCTATTCCCTGTCCGTCAAACAGGCGCTGACCCTCGGACTGCTCGCGGCCGGGTGCGAGGTCGTGGACATCGGCCTGGCGGTCTCGCCGATGGCCTACTTCGCGCAGTTCGATCTCGAGGCGCCGTGCGTGGCCATGGTCACCGCCAGCCACAATGAAAACGGTTGGACCGGGGTGAAGATGGGCGCCGAGCCGCCGCTGACCTTCGGGCCGGACGAGATAGGGCGGCTGAAGGACATCGTGCTCACCGGGGCCTATCGCGAACGCACCGGCGGGACGCTGAAGCGGGTGGAGGGCGTGGCCGAACGCTATATCGCCGAGGCCGCGTCCCGGGTGAAGCTGAGCCGCCCGGTGAAGGTGGTCTGCGCCTGTGGCAACGGCACGGCCGGCGCCTTCGCGCCAGAGGCCTTGCGTCGGATGGGCGCCGAGGTGATCGAGGTCGACTGCGAGCTCGACTGGACGTTCCCCAACTACAATCCCAATCCCGAGGACCACGCCATGCTGTCGGCGATGTCGGCCGCAGCCCGGCGACATGACGTGGACGTGGTGCTTGGCTTCGACGGGGACGGCGACAGGTGCGGCGTCGTGGACGACACCGGCGAGGAGATCTTTTCGGACAAGATCGGACTGATGCTCGCCCGCGATCTCGCGCCGCTCTATCCTGACGCCAAGTTCGTCGTGGACGTGAAGTCCACCGGCCTCTTCGTCACCGACCCGGTGCTGAAGGCGCACGGCGCCCAGACCGTGTACTGGAAGACGGGCCACAGCTACATCAAGCGCAAGACCGCCGAGATCGGCGCCCTGGCCGGCTTCGAGAAGTCCGGTCACTTCTTCTTCAGCCCGCCGCTCGGGCGTGGCTACGACGATGCGCTGGTCGCAGCGGCGGCGATCCTGGCCATGCTCGACCGCAACCCGGACAAGAAGCTCAGCGAACTGAGAAAATCGCTGCCCATTGCCTTCACGTCACTGACCATGTCGCCGCATTGCTCTGATGAGACGAAGTACGCCGTGGTCGATTCGGTGGTCCAGGAGTACCAGCAGCTGGCCGCGCGCGGTGCGACCATCCTGGGACGGAAGATCACCGAAGTCATCACGGTGAACGGTGCGCGCGTCGTGCTGGAGGACGGCTCCTGGGTGCTGGTCCGCGCCTCGTCCAACAAGCCGGAGCTGGCGGTGGTGGTGGAGAGCCTGCGCTCGGAAGACGACATGCGCGCCCTCTTCCGCGAGGAGGTCAAGCCACGCCTGGCGCGGCAGCCAGGCGTGGGCCCCTACAATCAGGAAATCTGACGCGGCGCGGCGCGAGTCAGCTAAACGGGCCCGAGCAGCGGGCCGCGCGAGGACGTGATCGATGCGGGTGGTGATGATCGGGACGGGCTATGTGGGCCTGGTGTCGGGGGCCTGCTTCGCCGACTTCGGCCACGAGGTGGTGTGCACCGACAAGGACGAGGGCAAGATCGCCGCGCTGAAGGGCGGGCGGCTGCCGATCTACGAGCCTGGGCTGGACGTACTGGTGGCGCGCAATGTCGCGGCCGGCCGGCTGTCCTTCACCAGCGATGGCATGGACGCCGTGCGGGAAGCCGATGCGGTGTTCATCGCCGTGGGCACGCCTTCCCGGCGCGGCGACGGCTATGCGGACCTCTCCTACGTCCACGCCGCCGCCGAGGAGATCGCCGCGGTGCTGGACAGCTTTACGGTGGTGGTGACCAAGTCCACGGTCCCGGTGGGTACGGGCGACGAGATCGAGGCGATCATTCGCCGCGCCAGGCCCGACGCCCAATTCGCCGTGGTGTCCAATCCGGAGTTCCTGCGCGAGGGCGCGGCCATCGAGGACTTCAAGCGTCCGGACCGCATCGTGGTCGGCATCGAGGACGAGCGGGCGAGGCCGGTGATGGCCGAAATCTACCGGCCGCTCAATCTCAACGAGACTCCGATCCTGTTCACTGACCGGCGCACCTCGGAGCTGATCAAGTACGCCTCCAACGCATTTCTCGCTATGAAGATCACCTACATCAACGAGATGGCGGACCTTTGCGAGGTGGTCGGCGCGGACGTGCAGCAGGTGGCGCGCGGCATCGGCCTGGACAAGCGCATCGGTGCGAAGTTCCTGCACGCCGGGCCCGGCTACGGCGGCTCCTGCTTTCCCAAGGACACCGTCGCCCTGATCCGCACCGCGCGTGCCGCCGGGGCGCCGCTGACCTTGGTGGAGACCACCGCGCGGGTGAACGACGAGCGCAAGAAGGCCATGGCCGACAAGGTGGCCAGGGCCATGGGGGGCGACCTGGCGGGCAAGACCATCGGGGTGCTCGGCCTGACCTTCAAGCCGAACACCGACGACATGCGCGAGGCGCCGTCCCTGCAGGTCATCCCGGCGCTGCAGGCCATGGGCGCGCGCGTCCAGGCCTACGACCCGGAGGGCCACGAGGCGCGCCAGTTGCTGCGCGACGTGGACTTCAAGTCCGGCGCCTACGAGGCGGTGGAGGGGGCCGACTGCGTGGTCATTCTCACGGAGTGGGACCAGTTCCGCGCCCTCGACCTGGACCGGGTGAAGGAGCTCATGCGCCGCCCCCTGGTGGTCGACCTGCGCAACATCTACAAGCCTGAGGAACTGCGGCCGCGCGGATTCACCTACGTCAGCGTCGGCCGGGCCTGATCGCGCTCTCGAATCCACGGCTTCGCCCAACCATATCGTCCACGTGCCCCAAAGACCTCCGCCTTCCGACGATCTGGCGGCCCCGTTCCAGATCGAAAATGAGCCGGTTCGCGGCCGGCTGGTGCGGCTGGGTCCGGTGGTCGACGAGATCCTGACCCGTCACGACTATCCCGCCGCGGTGGCCAATCTGCTCGGCGAGACCTGCGCGCTGGCGGCCCTGGTGGGCTCCAGCCTGAAGTTCGACGGGCGGCTCATAGTGCAGGCGCAGGGCGACGGGCCGGTTACCTTCGCGGTGGCGGACTACGACACCGCCGGCGCCCTGCGCGGCTACTGCCGGTTCGACGCGGCGCGGGTGGCGGAGGCGTCCAACGGGTTCTCGGCCCCCGGCGCCAAGACCCTGCTGGGCGACGGCGTGTTCATCATGACCATCGACCAGGGACCGCGCGCCGAACGCTACCAGGGTGTCACGCCGATCGAGGGGGAGACCTTGGCCCTGTGCGCCGAGACCTACTTCGCCCAGTCGGAGCAGACGCCGACCCGCGTGCGGCTCGCCGTCGGCCAGGCCGACACCGGCGAGGGGCCGCAGTGGAGGGCCGGGGGGATCCTCCTGCAGAACATCGCCGAGGATCAGGCTCGGGGGCCCACCGCGGAGGCCTGGATCGAGGCCCAGTTCCTGTTCGAGACCGTGGGCGAGGACGAACTCATCGACCCGCGCCTGGCGCCGGAGACCCTGCTGTACCGCCTGTTCCACGAGAAGGGCGTGCGGCTGTTCGAGGCCAGGCCCCTGGAGGCTTTCTGTCGCTGCTCGCGCGAGCGGATAATCACCGTGCTCAGTTCTTTCGGGCCGGAAGAGCGCGCCGGCATGGTGGAAGCCGACGGGCGCATCCGCGTGACCTGCGAATACTGCTCCAGGGTTTACGAGGTCGAGCCGACGGCCGTGGGATAGGGTTCGGCGCCACTAGTTCACGCGCCAGGTCGCCCCCGGCATGTGCAGCGAGAACTCCGGAATGGCCGCATCGAAGGCCTCGCCGGCGTCGGTAACCATGCGGTAGCTGCCGCGCATGCCACCGGAAGCGGTCTTGAGCGGACAGGATGAGCTGTAGCGATAGGCCTCGCCGGGGCGCAGCGTCGGCTGGTCCCCCACCACGCCCTGTCCGCGAACCTCCTCCACCCGGTTGAGCGCGTCGGTGATGATCCAGTGGCGCGACGCCAGCTGCACGGTGTCCCGGCCGTGGTTCTCGATCTCCACGGTGTAGGACCACAGGTAGCGCCCGTTGGCCGGATCGGACTGGGACGCCAGGAACGCCGGCCGCACGCGGACCGTGACGCCGCGGGTCTGGCATTCATAGGCGTGGGTGCGCGGCGGGGGGCGCTTCATGCCTTGTCCAGCGCCTGCTCGATGTCGCGGGCCAGGTCGCCTGCGCCTTCCAGGCCCACAGAGATGCGCACCCAGCCCGGCGTGAGGCCGATCTCCAGGCGCTGCTCCTCGGTCATCGCCCGATGCGTGGTCGTGGTGGGGTGGGTCGCCATGGACCGCGCGTCGCCCAGATTATTGGAGATGTCGAACAGGTCCAGCGCATTCAGGAACCGGAACGCGGCCTCGCGCGAGCCGAGATCGAAAGCGACCAGGTTCCCGCCACCCGCGAAGGCGTTGGTCCCGCCGGTCATCTGGCGCAAGGCGATCGCATGCTGCGGATGGTCCGGCCGGCCCGGATACCGGCAGGTCTTCACCTTGGCGTGGGCGGCGATGCGGTCGGCCAGGCTCGCCGCCGTCGCGGATTCGGCGCGCACGCGCAGGTCCAGGGTCACGAGGCCGTTCAGCAGCACCCAGGCGTTAAACGGCGACAGTGCCGGGCCGGTATGTCGGATGAAGTCGCGGTACGAATCGTCGACCAGCTTGGCCTCGCCGAGCAGCGCCCCGCCCATCACCCGGCCCTGGCCGTCGATGTGCTTGGTGGCGGAATAGACGACGATGTCGGCGCCCAGCTGCAACGGCTTCTGGAAGATCGGCGTGGCGAACACATTGTCCACCACCACCTTCGCCCCGACCTGCTTGGCCAAGGCGCACAGGGCGGCGATGTCGGTGATCTCCAGCAGCGGATTGGCCGGGCTCTCGATGAAGAACAGCCTGGTGTTGGGCCGGATCGCGGCGCGCCAGGCGGCGATGTCCGGGCCGTCGACGAAACTGGTGTCGATGCCGAACCGCGGCGCCCAGTTGTTCAGGATCCACCGGCAGGAGCCGAACAGCGCCTTGCCGGAAACCACGTGGTCGCCGGCGCGCAGCAGGCCGGTGAGCGCCAGGTGCACGGCCGCCATGCCGGACGCTGTCGCGCGGCAGGCCTCGGCCCCTTCGAGCAGGGCCAGGCGGTCCTCGAACATCTTGGTGGTGGGATTGCCGTAGCGCGAATAGATGAAGCCCGGATCGGTCCCGGCGAAGCGCGCGTCGGCGCTCTCGGCGGTGTCATAGACGAAGCTCTGGGTCAGGTAGAGCGCCTCGGCGGTTTCGCCCCACGCCGATCGCATGGTCCCGCCGCGCACCAGTCGGGTGGGAACTTCCCAGTCCTTCGGATCGTCGCTCACGGCGGGCCTCGCGGCTTAAGCAAAAAGGGGCGGCATAGAAGGCGCCACGGGGGTGGTGGTCAAGGGCCGCTTGCCAGACTCGCGCCCCTCCGCGAGTGTCCCGGCCGATGACCCAAGCCAGCCCCGCCGGCATCCTGCCCTGCCAGACGATCGAGGCCCTGCTCGCCGAGGGCGCCATGACCTCGGCCCTGCCATTCGCGTCGGACCAGGTCCAGCCGGCGAGCCTCGACCTGCGCCTGGGCGAGCGCGCGTGGCGTGTGCGCGCGTCGTTCCTGCCGCGCCTCGGCCGCACGGTGAAGCATCGCATGGCGGACGTGGCCATGCACCAGCTGGACCTCACCGCCGGCGCGGTGCTGGAGCGGGGCTGCGTCTACATCGCCGAGCTCGCCGAGCGCCTGGCCCTGCCCCGGGGCGTGTCCGGCCGCGCCAATCCGAAAAGCTCGACCGGCCGGGTCGACGTGTTCGTGCGCCTGCTCACGGACAACGGCTCGTCCTTCGACGACGTGGCCGAGGGCTACGAGGGCCCGATCTATCTGGAGATCGCGCCACAGACGTTCTCGGTGCTGGTGCGCGCCGGCACGCGGCTGAACCAGCTGCGGCTCAAGCGCGGCGCCACGGAGGTGCTGGCGGTGCGCAGCGTGGGCGTGGACCTTTCGGATGGGCTGGCCGGGTTCCGCGGGCGCCGCCACGCCGGCGTCATCGACATGGACCTGGAAGGCGGCCACGACCCGCGCGACTTCTGGGAGCCGCTGGAGACCCGCCGAGGCGAGCTGCTGCTCGATCCCGGCGAGTTCTACATCCTGGCCTCCAAGGACCTCATCGAGATCCCCGTGCTGCAGGCCGCCGAGATGACCCCCATCGACCCTTCCGTCGGCGAGTTCAGGGTGCACTACGCCGGCTTCTTCGACCCGGGCTTCGGCACGGCCGAGACCGATAGCCTCGGCTCGCGCGGGGTGCTGGAGGTGCGCAGCCACGAGACGCCGTTCCTGCTGGAGGACGGCCAGACCGTCGCGCGCCTGGCGTTCGAAGCCCTCACCGACCGGCCGACCAGGCTCTATGGCCAGGACGGCTCCCACTACCAGCGCCAGGGCCTCAAGCTGTCGAAGCACTTTCGGGCCTGGTGATGCGGACCCGGCGCCTCCTCGCCGTCTTGATCGCCGTGCTCGCCCTTGCCGGCGGTCATGCGACGTCGGCGCCCGCGATGTGGGCCGTCAAGAGCCGCCACGCCACCGTCTATCTCTTCGGCTCCATGCACATCCTGGAGGCGGGGATCGACTGGCGGACGCCCGCCTTCGACGCCGCCTACGCCAGGTCGAGCGTGGTCTGGTTCGAGGCCGACGCCGCTAGCCTCGCCGATCCCGCGAAGATGGACGCTCTGGTCACGCGCTACGGCCTCGACCCCGACCATCCGTTGTCGAGCAAGATCACGCCCGAGGATCTGGCGGCCCTGAAGGCGCGGCTCGACGCCGCGGGGTTGCCGGAAGAGCGCTTCGAGCGCTTCAAGCCGTGGATGGCGGCCCTCATCGTCACCGGCCTGCCGTTCCACAGGCAGGGCTTTGAATCCAACGTCGGCGCGGACGCCGCGGTGAATCGTTCGGCCGCCGCCGACAGGAAGGCCGTCCGCGGCTTCGAGACGGCCGAGACCACGGCGCGCGGCCTTTCGGAACTGCCCGACGCGGTGCAGGTGCAGTTGCTCGAGGATTCCCTGCACGAAGACTCACGGCCGATGAGCCAGATCAAGAACATCGAGGCCGCCTGGCTCGCCGGCGATCTGGCGCGGCTCGGGCCCATGCTCACGCAGGAAATGAGCACCGAGCGCCCCGCGCTCTATGACCTGCTGATCCGCAGGCGCAACCGCGCCTGGGCTGCCGTGATCGCCGAGCAGCTTCACCACCCCGGCGTTCAGATGGTCAGCGTCGGCGCCCTGCACATGGTCGGCCGGGACGGCCTCACCAGCCTGCTGAGGGCGAGGGGGTTCAAGGTGGTGAGGGTGCAGTAAGGCAGGCGGCGGCGCCTTGCCGCGCCCCGAACTTCCGCTATTTTGCCCGCCCGGCCGCCAGGGCAGACCCCTCGGCCGCGCGGGCGTAGTTCAGAGGTAGAACGTCAGCTTCCCAAGCGGATTTTTTAGCTTCTCATAGCTGCTCATAGCAGAACCAACACCTTATCCTTGTTGACTTTTTCCACTTCCAGCCTCCTCATGTTGGACACTGGTTCTGGCTCCTACACATCTCGTTTGTGAGCCAGAAAGGAGACAGGGATGCCGAACCTCCGACTAACGGAGATCAGCGTCCGGGCCCTCAACGGCTCGGACAGCTATATGACCTACTGGGATACCACGACGCCTGGTTTTGGGGTCCGCGTGGGCAAGCGTTCAAAGACATGGACCGTCATGCGCGGGCGGAACCGAGAGCGCATCAGTGTCGGCAAGGTGGACGACCTCTCGCTCTCGGATGCGCGCAAGGAGGCCAAGCGACTTCTCGCGGCCGAATCCGAAGAGAAGCCTCTTTCCATGACCTTCGAGGCCGCTCGCACGACGTTCCTCGAGGACAATTACAAGGACCGGTCCCCGCGGACGACGTACCAGGTGAAGCGTTCCCTCGAGCGACACTTCAAGGCTCTCGAACCGATGCAGCTCACGGAGATAACCGATGCGGGCATCAAGAGGGCGCTCGATAAGCTCGCCGATCGTCGCTCCGAACAGCTCCACGCATACCGATACCTTCGGACGTTCTTTCGGTGGTGCATGCGGCCACCGCGCCGGTACATCCGTCATTCCCCGATGGACGGGTACGACCCACCGAGCCGGGATAAGAAGGGCTCCCGCGTCCTTACCGACGCCGAGCTCAAAGCTATCTGGAAAGCTTCGAAGTCAGCCCCACACGCCATCTTCAGGCTCATGGTGTTGTGGGGAACCAGGAACACCGAGACCGCCGTCCTGGAGCGTGCCTGGGCCCGAGACGGGGTGCTCACCATCCCAGGCGAATTCACGAAAAACGGCCGCGACCACGCCATCCCGGTCCTCCCGGTCGCACAGTCCGTCCTCGATGATCGTCCTAATGGGAACGCGCGCCACTTCTTCCCTGGACGGTGGGGCGAGGGACACCTCCATCACGGCGCACTCGGGAAACTGAAGCGCGAAGTGATGACGGCATCGAAGACGGAAGGCTGGCAGCTTCGCGACCTGCGACGCACGTTCCGCTCCAATATGGCCCGGCTCAAAGTTCCTCGTGAGGTGTGCGAGGTGCTCATCAACCACGCGCCGCCGGTACTGGACGAGATTTACGATAGGTACGACCGGCTCGAGGAGAAGCGAGAAGCCCTGGCCAAGTACGAGGCTTTCATCCAAACTCTCATCGCCTAGGTTCAACCTGGGACATGCGCATGCTCCCCTAATGGGAGCTTGCCATGAGGCTTTTATCGAAACGCAGCGTGCGTGAAATCGTCTTGTACAGCCCGCAACACATCGCCCGCCTGGAGGCGGCCGGACAATTCCCCAAGCGGGTACGTCTAGGCGCCGGAAGGGTCGGGTGGGTCAAACAGGAAGTGCTTGATTGGGTTCACGCTCGCATCGCGGAGCGCGATAGATCCGGCTCCTGACAGGAGCCGCTCCAGGGCCGGCGGCACACCCGCCGGTCCTTTTTTCTGCGCCATACGGCACGGGCATAGGCCCCCCTATTCTGTATGCCCCTGCGAATTGCCGTAAGTCGCTGATCCCGCACCATTTCGTCGAGCTGTGCAGCCACGACAACCCACCCGCCCTCAATGAATCCCGTAGGACATCATCGACCCTCTATCGAAGCAAACTCACACGTCCGGCTGAACGAAGCCGCGAGCCAAATGCAGTGATCGGAGAGCTGCGGTTGGTGAGGAGGTGGGCTGTCTTTTCTTGACTCAAACTTAGCCTTGCGGTCCCCTCAACTAGGGGGCGGCAAAGATGCAATTGAAACTGCGGCGTTCACAGCGTGAAGGCGGCGTGATGAGCCGAACCGCCATCTTTTGCCTGGATGCTCGTATCGAGGTTACGCGTGAAGAGCAGCAGGCAATCACCCGCTACAAGCTAGCGGGCCAGGTCATCTACAACAGCGAAACCTCGAAGAAGCACCTCGAGCGCAGCGCTAAACAGAACGACGGGAGCATGGTCGGCGGACTGAAGGGCCTCGCCTCTGCCGCGCTCGCGGCGATGAACCTCAACATTTCGGTCGCGAGCCTCCAGCGTGGGCAGCACGTCGAGTGCAAAAGCCTCGACGAGCTCCTGGGTGCGGAAGAGGCGATCATGACGGCCTGCCAGAACCTAAAGGGCTACCTCGAAACCGCGCAGACGTTCGATGGCCGCGAGGTGCTCGTGGACTTCGCCACCGGCCAACCTGAAATCATCGCCACGGCAACGACACCGACACCCATGCTCGTGGCGCCGGCGACATCAGCGACACCTTCGCCAGCAGCCACGCTATCTTTGTCCGGTCCGAGCTCCCCGCCGGCCCCGACCCTACCGCCGCCTATGCCGCCTTTGGGGGCTGCATCATCGAGTGACAGCAGGACGTTCGCTCCCTCGCCGTGGGATCGCCTCGATCCCGAAACGCGCCGCCTCGTCCTAATCATCGTCGGACCGACGGGCGGTCTTCTCGCATTCCTGCTGCTTCTCAACATGTGCACGCACCAGTAAGTCCGCCGTGGAGTTTCCGAACCCCTCCGCATACACGCCGTTTTTCCGACGCTTCTCGAATGAGCGGGCGCGGGAACTTGAGGAGGTTCGGGATCTCCATGCGCAGGTGAAGGCTCGGCAGGACGCCTTCAAGGAGGACATCGTTTCCGTCGGCAAGCGTGTGTACCCCTTCTACAACCACCTGCCCGATGATGTGGCCAACCAGTTCTCGTTCGCCATGTTCGATATCCTGAAGACGGAGAGTTACTTCGGTCCGCTCCCGCCACCCGACTTCGAGCGGATGAACCTCAAGCAGTTCGTTGAGTACCGTAACCTCCTCTACGCCAAGGAGTACTTCTTTGCGAACGCGACAGCGCTGCTGGAGCTTCTCGACGAGGGGCTCATACGCACCCTCTACGGCGTGGCGCGCGATCTTCCCGAAATGGAAGACCCGTCGCCGTTCACCATCCCGCTGATCTATGCACTCCCCGACCCGCGGGACATGGTCGAGAAGATGTACGGCACGCTCGCGGACGAACGCTACGTCGACCGGGGTCTCTTCAAGCCGATCGCCGAGCGCCTCTACCGCAACATCTGCGTCGTATCCGGGCGCGACCCCGACGACCCAAAGAGCCGCAAGCCGGTCAAGCTCGCGAGCGAGAGTACGCTTCCGCTTGACGAGCTAGTGGACAAATACCTGGGCGGGACGCCCTACCAGGCGCTCTTCAAAGCGCCGGTCCCGCTCAAGCTCACGCATGAGGACCGGTTCAACCACATGCATATCGTCGGGGGGACCGGCGCGGGGAAGACCACCCTCATCGAGAACCTCATTCTCCATGACCTGGCGAGCCCCGACCCGCCATCCCTTGTGGTCATCGACCCGCACGGCGACCTCATCAAGAAACTCACCCACGCGGATCTGGGGCTGGAGGACCGGCTCATCGTCGTCGACCCGCGTGACGTGAAGCATCCGCCCGCTCTCAATATTTTCGCGCTCAACCGCGAGCGCATGGGCTCCTACGACGAAGCGACGCAAGAACAGGTGACAGCCGGCGTCATCCAGACCTTCGACTACCTATTCACCGGGCTCTTGGGCGCAGACCTCACCGCGAAGCAGGGCGTCTTCTTTCGCTACATCGCGCGCCTCATGCTCGCCCTGCCGGAGACGATGGGGCGTAACGCGACCATCCTCGACATGATGCGGCTGATGTCAGACGCCAGCCCCTACCAGCAGGCGATCGACCAGCTTCCCGAAATTCCCCGGGAGTTTTTTCTGCGCGACTTCACGAACAAGACCTTCGCGCAGACCAAGGAGCAAATCCGCTACCGCTTGCAGGCCATCATCGAGAACCCGACGCTTGCCCGGCTCTTTACTTCGCCCGAGACGAAAATCGACCTCTTCACGGAGATGAATAGGGGTGCAGTCGTCCTCGTCGACACGGCCAAGGACTTTCTTAAGGGTGGCTCCGCGAACTTCGGCCGCATCTTTATTTCGCTCGTGCTTCAAGCCGTGCTCGAGCGTTCCGCCATTCCCGCCTACGCCCGCAAGCCGACCTTCCTCATCGTGGACGAGGCCGCCTCCTACTTCGACAGCAACATCGACGACCTCTTGACCGAGGCTCGGAAATACCGGTGCGGGTGCGTCTTCGCGCACCAGTACCTCGACCAGGCTACGCACTCGCTCCGGGCGTCGCTCGCCGCGAACACGGGCATCAAGTTCGCTTCTGGCCTTTCGTCGGGGGACGCACGCTCAATGGCGCCCGACATGCGCACGACGGCGGACTTTATCCTGGCGCAGCCAAGCCTTCAGTTCGCGGCCCACGTTCGCAACGTGACCCCGAACGCGGTCTCCATCCCCGTGAAGGTCGGTGCCTTCGACCGGGTTCCGCGGCTCTCGCACGACGCGCACTATCAGCTCATGGACCGCAACCGCGAGCGCGTCTCGCTTCCCCCGGGGATCGCCGCGCCAGCGTCACCATCGGCGCAACAGGCAATTCAGCCGCTACAGTCTCCCCAGGGGTCAGACGAAGATATTTCCTCGGAGTGGTAAAACATCTAGGCGCCCAAGAGTAAATATCTCGAAATATACCCGCACATGCCTGCTCATGGCGAACGGTTACAGTGGCAGCGCGACGCTTTAAGTTTCGCCATGAATGAAAACCGATGCTCTCAGCCGTCGTCTTCGGTTCGCGCCGCCTAAGCCGGTGGTGCGTCGGCTCGTGCTTACGGAGCCGGACTACGTGCTCTTTGAGGCGATCGACCGGCACGGCCCGCTTCCCACGCATTACCTCTACGAGTTCACCAAGCACGTGCGCAGGGACTATACGCACCTGCAAAACCGTCTGACTGAATTCTACAACGGCTCTTCGGAACGCCCATATCTCGTCCGTCCGCCTCAGCAGTTTGCCGGCTATGAGGCCCGCTACCAGCACATCGTGTACGACTTGGCGCCACGGGCCAAACACGCCCTCGCCGAACGTGGGACACTCGCTCGCCACTCCCCAAGGCGCAGCGATCCGTTCCTGCACCGTCTCATGAGTGCATGTGTCGCGGCGTCCATCGATCGCTCGGCCGCCCGCAAGGGTCTACGCTATATCTCGCGTGAGGAGATCTTGACGCACCCAAGGTGTCCCGAGACGACCAGGACCGCGTCCAATCCGCTCGCAATACCGCTCGGGAGACACGGCGCGAGGAACATGGTCCCCGACGACCTGTTCGGGCTTGAATACGCTGGCGCGGGATTTCGCTTCTTCGCGGTGGAAATAGACCGGAACACCGAGAGCATCGAGCGTAAGAATTTCGACCAAATCGCCTTCGCCAAGAAGATCGTCGGGTACCTCGACATTCTACGCAACCAGACCTACCGCGCCTGGTGGGGCGTCCCAAACCTGCACGTGCTGACCGTGACAACGAACGCGACCCACGCCCACAATATCCTCGACTACATCCGCCGGCAGAACGAGCCGCAGTACGCCGGACGCTTCGGTTTCGCGTGCGAGCCCTCGTTTGGGGCAAACTGGCGCGTCCCGCGCGCGGTCCTCTCCAACTTGCTCGAAGGGCCGTGGATGACGGTAGTGGCATCGAAAGACATCAGCCGGCCCTAGATGCAATACGCACGCAGGCCTCGACGCCGCCCATTCGGACCTGTCGCCCTGCAGGCCGTGCGGAAGACGCCGGGGCGTAAGCCGCAAGAGAGCATTGGCGACCACGTGCGCGAAAGGCGCCTGGCTCTAGGTCTCACGCAGGCTGAGGCGGCCAAGAGGATCGGACTGACACGGGACGGCCTCGCCAAGTGGGAAACGGGCCGATGCGAGCGGGGTTACGCGCTCATGCCTGCCGTGATTTCGTTTCTGGATTATAACCTCGAGCTATCCGCTCAGACCTTCGGCGATCTCATCAAGAGCGCACGACGGCAGCTGGGGCTCAATCAACGCCAGTTATCTCGAGCGTGTGATGTGTCGTTCGACAGCCTGCGCCTCTGGGAACAGGGTACCCGCCCACAAGGTCAAGGGCGTGCGCGAACTCATCGAGGCCACCGGGGCTAAGCTGCTGTACGTGCCGCCATATTCACCGGACCTGAACCCCATCGAAATGCTCTTCGCCAAGCTCAAGGCGATGCTGCGCAAGGCCGCAGAGCGAACCCGCGACGCCCTCTGGGATCGGATCGGCGTACTCCTCGACCTCTTCACCCCTCAGGAATGCGCCAACTACTTCCGCCACGCAGGCTACGCGTCATGATAAACGGGGAACGCTCTAGCTGAAACTAGGCAAAAACTCGTTGATTTTGCTGCGAAACTATTTGCCTTCAAGCAAGTGGTGGAGCTTTTGGATCGCGGATACCATCACGACCTGACATACCTCGGGCGGCCGGTTGAGACAGCTAACATCGATCCGCACGACCCGGAGGTTGAGTGGCAACAAAAGGTGAAGGTCATGCTACAAGAACGCGGGGTGCATTTTCCTGTCGGACCCGGTCTATCGGCCAAAAAGGGGGACACGCACCCTTTCACTCCGCACGTCGAAACACGGTCGCCATAGGCATTGAGCGGCCAAGACTCCGACTACGGCCCCGTCCAGACAGCCGATCCAGGCAAGGAGCAGCTCCAGCGCGCCGACAGGCGTTTCGGCCGGCGAACTCCGTCAGGCCAACTTCGTAGTCGCGCTTCGAAGCTGTAGCGCAGCTGAGCTGCTGATATGACTTCAGTGATCAAGGGGAGTCCTCATGGACATGGCAGCTGGAACAACATGAGTTCTGATGCAACGCACGGCGCTCAGCTGATCCATGAGCTTGACGCTGTACTGTCGAGCAAGTGCCAACGCGAGAAACTGAAGGCTCTGAGCGTCGCCTTCACCGCCGGCGGAGCGCGACAGCGTTTCGACTACCGCGACGGCGTGCGCGTCCAGGCCGATGAACGGCCGACCTTTGCGACTGGCTGCCTTCTCGATCTCATTTACGCCGTAGTCTGCCTCGCTCTGCGCGACCGCTCGGACCTGGACCTTGACGCTCCACTCGAAGCCTTCCTGCCCGAGGCCGCGCCGGAGGGCGGTGACGGTGACGCGGAGCCGATCCTGGTGCGCCACCTCGTCACCCGCACCAGCGGCATCCAGGATCCGCGGGCGATTGATGAGATGCGCCGAGTCATCACCTGGGAGACGCTGGCTCCACGCATCCGGGCCTCGCCTCGACTCTTCTCTCCTGGCGAGGCGTTTAGCTACGGCGGGATCGATCAGGTCTTGCTGTCACGACTGATCGAGCAATCAACTGGCAAGTCGCTGACGCGTCTGGCTCATGAAACGATCCTTGACCCGCTCGGCGTGCCGGTAACGGAGGAGCAGCTTGGCGAGATGTCGGCTGATGGCATGCGGGTGATAGCACGCTTCGATGCCGGCGATCTCGTCGCCATCATCTCTCTCCTTGCGGGAGAGGCGGCGGTCCCAGGCAACCCTTTCAGCAAAGCCCTTCGCCGCGATCTCGCGGCCGAACAGGTGCGGCTCAGCCGATCGATCAGCCTCCCGCCCTGGCCGCATGCGGCGACCGCTTTCACATTGGGGCTATTCAGGTTCTCGGACGGGCTGATCGGCTTCAATGGGTTCGAGGCCGGCGACTCCGGCGCCGCGCGTTATGATTCAAGCAACGGGGCAGCTTTTGTCGTCGGCCTGACGGGTAAGCCCAGCGTACGCGACGCGATCGTTGAGGAGGTCGCCGGGCGGCTCGGCTATCGAAGCGTATCCTCCACGGCGACGCCCTGCACGGTCGGACGGCTCAATGGTCTCGACCTTGCGGAAGTCGCTGGAAGCTACACCGGCTGGGCCAACGGCTACGGCGCGCGCGTTAGCGTCGATGGCGCCGAGGTGGGTTGTGAACTGACCTACATGGGCGGACCGTTCCGGCATTTCCGCGTACGGCTGGAGGAGGAGGGTTGGCTGGTGGCGACTTCGGCTGCTGAGATCGCTGCTTTCGAGTTCTTCCGCGATCCGGGTACTGGGCGCGTGTGCATGACAGCCGGGTACTTCCCCTATGCCAAGGTCCGGGATTAGGCGCACGCCCGCCGACGTCGCTCGCGTTTTGCCCTGCGCCGTTGTCTTGCCCAAGACCGGCCCTCCACCCGCGGCGCCTAGGATGCAGGCGATCCGGCTAGCAGCGCGAGGAGGTCGGAGAGACTGCGCAGTTCGTAGAGTTCGGCCGCGGCGATGCGCAGCCCGAAGCGGTCCTCTAGATCGGCAGCCAGCTCAGTGATGTCGACGGAATTGAGGCCGAGGTCGGCGAGATAGGTTTCGTCGCGGATCTCCGAGCCCGGTGCAAGGGCCGCCAAGCGCTCGAATATCCAGCGCACCAATGGAGCATACTGGTCATCCCCCTGCCCCTCAGCGCTGTGGGTCGCAGGCGTCGGCGGGCCTGCTCGGCTGATGTCGGTGTTCGGCGATTGCCCCCAGCCATCAGCCGCTCCCTTCGAGAGGGAGGTCGGCTTGACGCGGCTCTCGAAGATCACCGGCATGGTTCGCCCGAGGAAAGCGGCGCGGCAGGCTTGCCGCTGAACCTTGCCGCTCGGGGTCATGAGCAGGCCGCCTGTCCGGACCAGAGCGACCGCGTAGGTCTCAAGGCCGTGCTCCGTGAAAACGGCGCGGCGGATGGAGTCGGCGGCCTCGGCGGCATCGCCGGTCCAACCGCGGCGGATTTCGCAGACGATGACAAGAGCCTCCTCGCCGTCAGCCAGCGCCGAGAAAGCGCAGGCGGCGACCTCGCCAAGCGCCAAGTGACTGCGGACGGCGGTCGCCTCGAGGCCCTGTGGGTAGATGTTGACGCCGCGCAGGATGATCAGGTCCTTCAGCCGCCCCGAGATGTAGAGACAACCGTCACGCAGGAAACCGAGGTCCCCGGTCCTCAGCCAGGAGCGCCGGTCGAACGGGAGCCGCGCTCCGAACGCCGAGCCCGTACGCTCCTGGTCGCCGAAGTAGCCCTGAGCCACCGAGGGACCGGCGACCCAAATCTCGCCGACCTCACTGTCGGCCGCCGGCTCACATGTCTGCGGGTGGACGATGGCGACGGCGAGGTCCGGCAGAGGGCGTCCGCACCCCACCAGCTCGACGGACGACTGCGCGGACTCCGCGACGTCGACAACGCGCCCTTCGCCCAGCGCCGTGCGATCGAGCCTGAGAGTCCGCACCGACTCGCCTGGATCAGGCGCGGTCACCGCAAGCGTCGCCTCCGCGAGGCCGTAGCAAGGATAGACGGCGCTCGCCCGGAGCCCCGCGCCGGCGAAGGCCGCGGAGAATTCGCGCACGGTTTCAGCGCCGACAGGCTCTGCGGCGTTCACGGCCAGGCGCCAGGTGTGCAGGTTGAGGTCCGCACGCGCACCGTGTTCGATGGCGGTCACACATCGCCTGTAGGCGAAGTTGGGGGCCCAGCTCACGGTCGCCCCGTAGGACGACATGGCCTCGAGCCAGCGGCGAGGGCGCTCGAGGAATCCCGCAGGCGGCAGTAGGACGCATGGAAAGCCGACGTAGAGCGGAACCAGGACTGCGCCAATCAGACCGAAGTCGTGGAAGAGCGGCAGCCAGCTGACGCCGACGTCGTCTGGGGTGAGCCCGAGCCGCGTTTCCTGCGCGGCAAGGTTGGCGATGATATTGGCGTGGCTGAGGGCCACGCCGCCCGGCGGCCCGGTCGAGCCGGACGTATATTGCAAGAGGGCGAGCGACGAAGGATCCGCCAGCAGGTCTTGATGGACCTCGCCAACGGCCTCATCTGTTAGGCCGTCGATCGGCACAAATGATAGGCCGGACGCCGGCTGGCCAGCCAAGGCTCGCTCGAACTGGCTCAGCAGCTCGCCAGGCCCGATGACGGCGCGAGCCCCCGACGTTTCGACGACCGATCGGAAGCGGTCGAGGCGGCCCGCGTGGCGTCCTGCGCTCGCCCGCGGTGCGAACGGGGTCACGCCAGACACCGGCGTCAGTCCGGCGCGTGAGGCGCCGAACAGGCCTGCGATGTAGTCCAGCGCGTCGGGCGCCAGCAGCAGCACGCGACTGCCCGGCGCGAGGCCGGCCAGCTCCCGGCCGACAGCGCGGGCCTGGTGGTCGAGCTGCGCATAGCTGACCGACTCGCGCTCGCTCAGGTCGCTTCTCAATATCCGCAGCGCGACGCGGTCAGGCGCCATCAGAGCGCGCACGCGGACGATGTCCGCGAGGGTCGAGATGGGGGCGGAAGTCACGTCCAATTGCGCGTCCACTGATGCGCGGCAAAACAATTGTTTTCCGCAGCTTTGCAACCGCAACGTCTATCCCCCAACGTCCGGAAACAGTAAAGCTTTTGACGCCGCAGCGCCGCCGTCCGACGTGCAAAGGCAGGGGAGGGGCTATGGCCGCCAGAGGCGCTATCGCGATCGCTGGACTTTCGATCAAGTCGGCCGCGGGGATGAGCACCGATGCGTTCTGGGCGTTGGTCAAGCAGGGGCGAGATCGGATCGGCGAGCTTGCCCGCGTTGACGAAGGCGCAGACGCCGATGGGCCCGGTCATTGGGTGGAGGTGACGCCAGAGGGGGATGAGGACGAATTCTTCGACGCTGGCCTCTTCGGCCTTAGTCCGAAGGAGGCCGACACGCTCGAGCCTCAGCATCGGGCTTTCTTGGGGCTGGCTTTCGAGGCGCTCGAGGACGGCGGCTGGTCGCGGGAGACGTGCGGACGGCGGGTCGGCGTCTTCGCCGGCGGCGGCTTCACCTCCTACTTCGCCATCACCCCCACCAGCTTCCTGCCGGACGCCCTGCCCGAGATACTGGGCGCGGACAAAGACTATCTGGCCACGCGCGTCGCCCACCACCTCGGTCTGACCGGGCCGGCGATCACCGTTCAGTCTGCTTGCTCAACGTCGCTGGTGGCCGTTCATCTGGCTTGCCAGTCTTTGCGGTCCGGCGAGTGCGACGCCGCGATCGCCGGCGGCGTCTCACTGACCAGGCCGCGGATGTCGCGATATTTCTACCTGCCGGGAGGCCTTCTGTCTCCGGACGGGCATTGCCGGGCGTTCGACGCCGAGGCGCGCGGCACGGTGTTCTCCGAGGGGGTGGGCGCCGTCCTTCTGATGCGCTTGGAGGACGCCCTGAAGCGAGGGCATCCGATTTATGCGGTGATCCGTGGCTCGGCGGTGAACAACGACGGCGGCGGCAAGGCGAGCTTCATGGCGCCGTCGATCGCCGGCCAGGAACGGGTGATCTGCGCAGCGTTGCGATCGGCCGGCGTCAGCGCTGGGGACCTTGGCTATGTGGAAGCGCATGGCACGGCGACCGTGTTGGGCGACGCCATCGAGCTAGCGGCGCTCACCAAGGCCTTTCGCGGCGACACCGACGAGGTGGGCTTCTGCCAGCTGGGTTCTGTCAAGCCGAACATTGGCCATGTCGCCTGTGCGGCGGGCGTGGCTGGGGTCATCAAGCTTGCCTTGGCGCTGAAGCACGGCCTGCGACCGCCGAGCGCGAATTTTCGCTCGCCGAACCCCGACTACGACCCAACGACGAGCCCCTTCTATTTCGAGACCGAGCTGCGCGATTGGCCACGCGGGGAAAAGCCCAGACGCGCGGGGGTGAGTTCGTTCGGCGTCGGCGGGACCAACGCGCACGCAATCCTCGAGGAGGCGCCGCGCGTCAGGGCCTCTAGGGCTCAGCGAACGCGCTACGTCATCACACTCTCGGCAAAGAACGAAGCAGCCCTCGCCGGCCGCGCGGAAGGCCTGCGGGCGCGGCTCAAGGGCCGTGGCCGGCGCGAACTGGCGGACATCGCCTACACCACGAACGCCGGCCGCTCAGCCATGGAGATGCGGGCCGCTGTCGTGTGCGCGACCCCGGCCGAGGCGCGCCGGGGTCTGAAGGAGGGCGCCTTATCGGCGAGATCGCCCGCGCGCGAGCGTCGGACAATAGGGTTCCTGCTGCCCGGCCAAGGCGCTCAGCAGTTTGGCATGGGCGCGGGCCTCTACAACGACGAGCCGGCCTATCGACGCGTGGTGGACGAGTGCCTGACGATCCTCAAGGCTCAGGGCGGCCCCGACCTCACGCCCATGCTCACGCGCCACGGAGATGCCGCGGAGAGCGACGCCGCGGCCGTGAACCAGACGAGTCTGGCTCAGCCCGCGCTTTTCATCGTCGAGCTGGGTCTTGGGCGGCTACTCCTAGGATGGGGGGTCAGGCCGGACTACGCGCTTGGCCACAGCGTCGGCGAGTTCGCGGCGGCGTGCCTTGCCAATGTCTTGTCACTCGAGGACGCCCTGCGCCTCGTCGCCCTCCGTGGCGCGCTGATGCAGCAGATGCGGCCCGGCGCGATGATCTCCGTGGCTGCTGCGCCGGAAGATTTAAAACCTCTGCTGATCAAGGGGCTCGATGTGGCCGCGGTCAACGGTCCACGGGCCTGTGTGCTGGCTGGACCGGAGAAGGCTATCACCGCCATGGAGGAGCGGCTCGCAGGCGCCAAGATCCCCGCAGTTCGCCTTCGCACTTCGCACGCCTTCCATTCGCGGATGATGGCGCCGATGTTGGCGCATTTCCGTGAACTCGTAGCGAGCGTCCACTTCAGCCCGCCGGAGTTCCCCCTCGTCTCCAACCTGACCGGCGAGATGGTCTCCTGGCCACAGCTGACGGACCCCGACTACTGGACCTCGCAGATCCGCCGGCCGGTGATGTTCGCCAAGGGGCTGGAGACTCTCATCCTTCGTGGCGTGGACATGCTGGTGGAGGTGGGGCCGGGGCGCCAGCTATCCGCGCTCGCGCAACAGGCCGGACTCCACCGCCAGGGGGTGCCGGTCATCACCACGCTTCCTCTAGAGCGCCGCTCTGGCAGCGAGGACGAGGCGCTGCTGCGCGCGCTCGGCCAAATCTGGACCGAAGGCGGCCGCGTGGACTGGCTCGGATTTCATTTGGGCGAGCGCCGGCGAATGGTCGCCCTGCCTTCCTATCCTTTCCAACGCGAGCGCTATCGCGTCGACGCCCTGCCGGCCTCGGCGGCCAGTCGCCTGCAAGGCAAGCTGCCGCTCGAGGCGTGGCTGAACGTCCCGACCTGGCGGCGGGTTGTCCGATTGCCGGCGCGGTCGCCGCAGGCGTTTGGGCCTAGCGAATGCTGGCTGGTCTTCGCCGCAGACGAGGCGGCTGGCGCGTCGATCGCCCAGCGGCTCGCCGCGGCGGGTGACACTGTCGTCTGCGTGCGCGCCGCCGATGGGTTCGCGCGTTTATCAGACGGCCGGTTCACCGTCGATCCGGCCGAGCTCAACGACTATGAGCGCCTCTTCGCGGCCTTGAAGTCCGAAGATCTGACGCCGCGCAGGATCCTCCATACCTGGTCCCTGGAAGCCGAGGACACCGGCGACGAGGGTGACAGCCTCTTCGAACGCCGTCAGAGGCTGGGCCTCTTCAGTCTCCTGAAGATCCATGGCGCGTTCCGTCGGGTCTTTGATCGCGCGCCCCTTGCCTTCGAGATCGTCACCAGCGGCCTCTTCGAGGTGACGGCTCTCGATCGTCTGCGTCCAGGGCTCGCCTCGATCCTCGCCTTCGCGAACGTTGGCCCGCAGGAGCAGCCGAATCTCAGCTGCCGGGTCATGGACGTCATAGCCCCGCGCGCCGAGGACGGCGCTTGCAACATCGCGGCAGACGTCGCCGAGACGGTTCTGCGGCCTTCAGAACGGATCTTGGCGCTGCGCGGCGGCTATTGGTGGCGGCAGGAGTTCGAACGCATCGAGCCGCAGAGCCATGCGACAGGACCCGCGGCGCTCAAGACAGGCGGCGTCTACTTGATCACCGGCGGCCTGGGCCACATCGGCATGATCCTCGCGCGTCACCTTGCGAGCCGATGGACCGCACGGCTGGTGCTGGCTGGAAGATCTGAAGTGCCGCTGCGCGGGGACTGGGACCGGCTGCTGGAGGATGCCGAGACGCCGCCTGAGACTGGGGCGCGAATTCGCAACCTTATGGAACTCGAAAACTTGGGCGCTGAGGTCCTCTATGTCAGCGCAGACGTGGCCGTCCTGGAGGATGTTCAGCGACTGCGCGGTCTCGCGTTCGAGAGGTTCGGGGCGGTCGACGGCGTGATCTTCGGCGCCGGGTGCCTGGACTCCGTCTGTGCGATTTCGGAAGTCGAGGACCTGAAATCCTATCATGAGAATTTCGCGCCCAAGGTCACGGGCCTCAAGAATGTCGTCGAGGTCTTCGCCGGCGATCCCCTCGATTTCGGCGTCGTGCTTTCGTCAGTGTCCGCACTCCTGGGGGGGCTCGGGTATTGCGCCTATTCCGCCGCCAATCTGGTCGCCGATCGCGTCGTCTTGGAGCAACGACAGCGCCCCGATTCGCGCTGGACCACGATCAACTGGGACCTGTGGGCTGGCGGAAGCTTCTCCGGCGATCGGGCCCGACAGCTGGGCCGGTTGCTGATGCTGGCGATCCAGCCGACGGAAGGCGCGCGAGCTCTGGAGGCGGTGCTTGGGCTCGGCGGTCCGCCGCAAGTGATCGTCTCGACGCACGAGTTAGCGCCGCGCATTGAGATCGCGCATCGTGGTCTGACGGCGCTCGGCACAGCCGGTCGGTCTCTCGGCGACGGCCATCAACGGCCGGCGATCGCCACAGCGTTTGTCGAGCCGGAAGGCGAGACCGAGGCCAAGCTCGCCGACATCTGGAAAGGCTTGCTGGGTGTGGACAAGGTCGGTCGTGACGACGACTTCTTCGACCTTGGCGGACACTCGCTGCTTGCGCTCTACGCAGCCTATGAAGTCCAGGCCGCCTTCCCCGACATCAAGGCGTCCTTCAGCCTCTATGATCATCCGACGGTTCGAAAGCTCGCCGAAGCGTTCCAATCTGAATCGGGGGCCTCTGCCGCGGAGACGGCGGGCGAGCCCACCGGCAACCTAGTCCGCGCCGCGCCCTGAAAAGCGATCTGCCGGGGCCGTCACGCCCGCATAGACTCTCCCATTGTCCAAGCGCCAACGGCCTTCGAACAGGTGGTCCGATCGCGCCAGCGGCTTGTCGCGCTTCGCCAGTCTGATCGCGAAATCCCCATGCGCCGAAAACCCTAGTGAGACGTCATGAAATTCCAGCCGCGCTCGCGTGAGCGGATAGTAGCATTTGTAGAAGGCCTCCTTTGCGCTGAAGGCAACCTTGGCCCAGGCCAGCGCCGAGACAGCCGTCAGCGCGCTCGCTCGCTCCATCTCCTCCGGTCGCAGCACCAGGTGAGCCGCTGCCTGCGCCAGTTCCCCACCGCGCTCGACGTCAACCCCCACGGATACCGCGTCGTCGCATTGCGCCACGACCGCGCAGCAGAAGTCGTCGCAGTGGCTGATGCTGCCCACATAGCCCTTCGGCCAAACAGGCGCTCGATCTGGGCCTGCGGGAATTGGGCCGTCCGGACCGCCCAAGCGCGCTAGAGCAGCGCGAGCGCACGTGCGCCCAAGGCCGAACTGAGCACGACGCCGGGCGACCGCTGTCGCAACGAAGGCGCGTTCCTCGGCGAACAGAGGCGCGCTCGTCGTTTGTGGATCAGCGACACAGACCGACACCGGCCGCACAAACAATTCGGATAGGAGCGCTGAGTTCATTAGCCTTTGGACTTGAGTTCTCTCTTCTTGCATGCGCGCATCAGCGACCATTCTCGCACCGCAAGTTCGCCGTTCCGGCCGGTGTCACACGCAATATTTCGCCTTGGTTGCACCCCGCCGAGCCAATGCTCCATCAACTGGCCCCACCAGCGGCGGCATCGTGCGTCGCGCCAGTCGTGCTGCTGTCCGGATTCCAACACCGACCGCGCGTCATCACGCCTCCATCGGCCGGTCGAGTTCATCTTGAACCCATCTGGCGAGATCGGCGAGATGCTGGCCAGTCTTTGGTTGAGTGGGTGCGGAGCGCCTTCGCCGGCCTGATCTCGAACGGTCGTGGCGAGATCGGGCAGCATTGCGGCGTTTTTGCTGATCTGGCTTCGCAGAGTTCAAATTCGAGACGGTTCTCCTCGGCGAAGCGGCAGAGTTTGAGGTGGATGTCGCGCAACCGGTATTCCGGCCCGCTGCTGACGATCCTACTGGTCAGACTAAGTGGTGGTTCGTTCGGCACAATGTGGACGCTCACTCCACCCTGAACGACGCTTCATCCTGTCGCGCCAATTCGACGAAGCTCGCAAATCGCGCGCCTTGGCAGGTATTGTTCAGCAGAGCCAGCCACAAGGTGAAGGGCGTGCGCGAGGCGATAGAAGCCAGAGGCGCAACGCTCCTCTACCTGCCACCCTACTCCCCCGACCTGAACCCAATCGAGCTGCTCTTCGCCAAGCTCAAGGCCCTCCTCCGCAGAGCCGCAGTGCGAACCGTCGAGGCACTGTGGCAGAGGATCGGACAGCTCCTCGACTGCTTCACGTCCGAGGAATGCGCCAACTATCTCGCCCACGACGGATACGCCTCAGCTTAGGTGTCGGATGCTCTAGCTCATTGTCGTACTCGATCTTCTGCTGGATGGCGCCGGCGATGTCGCCTCCGATGGCGTTGCCGATGATGTTCGGGAGTTCGGCGATCACGCTGCTCCCGAAATCCTGGCCGGTGATCAGCGAGCGCGTGTCGCCGCCGGCGATGGCTTTCGCCGCGCCGGCGAGGGCCTGGTTCGCGAAACCATCTGCCGGCAGAGCAGGGCCCGCCAGCCCCTGACCGACATTTTCGCCCACAGGTGAGCACTGAAATCGCGAGCTCCTTGAAGTTGAATCCGTGCTGCAGGTCGAATGCGATCCGCACGCCCTGGCTCGCAACGTCTGAGTCACGGCGGCCAAGGCCGATTCCCGTGGCGCCGTCTTCACCTCGAATGGCGAGCCCCCGTCGAACGCCGCCCCAGAAAATCCGCGAAGTCACCCACCCGCTCCAGAAGCGGCGCGACCTTCACCTGTTTCCTGGTGTTCCAGGGAGTCAGAACTTGGCCGTAGGGGTGCGTACGCCGTCGATGTTCTTGCCCTGGGCGATGTCGGCCAGCGTCGCGACAGGAGCCCTGCGGGTCTCCCGTCCACGATCCACCTCGAAGGCAGGTATGTGGTGCTGAGTAATATACCCGTTCAGTCTTTCGAGGAGGCGGTCGAGATGATCGATGTAGTCATCGAACCGGATGCGGCTTCGATCGGCATGGATCCAAAATTCGAACCTAAAACGCATCGTAGGGCTGTCGTAGAACCTCACCCTCTCCACCTTCGTAACACTAGCCCAGGCCAGGAACTTCCGCTGCTGGCCGAACATGAAGGTTCCAATGCCCTCATCGCCGATGCCTACCGGGAGCCATATTAGGAAAAACATCAGGGCGCTCAGCGCGGACGTCACCGGCAGCAAAAACAAGACGCACCACGCGAACAATGGCAACGCTTTAAGTCCCTCGGAGTGAATAATCACAATCGGAACAGAGCCAGTTACTAGGAAAGTGATAAACAATATAGCATATGCTACCGAGGTGGGCTTTGTACGATACTTATATATTTTCACCTGGGCGGCCTTCCCGGCAATCATCTAGGCGGATTTGGAACGCCTGGGGTGGGCGGGGTAGTAGCATCCAGAAGCTTCTGAAGGGCAAGCGCTCCAGCGGCCGTGCTTGTGCCCGTGGCTAGCTCAGCAGCCGTAGCACCGCCGCTCTCAGGCACGAGACCAGCGCCGCTGACGGCCGTAAAGGCCCCTTCACCGAAGAGAACATAAGCGCCTGCGGTGGCGACGCCCGCTGTATTCGCTTCCGGGACGTCGAAGTGGGTAATAATGCCGGTGTTGATATCGCCCTGCTGCCCCGCAAGCTCGCCCACAAAACCAGTCGTGTAGGCAAGGACGCCACCCGTACCAAAACTAGCACCACTACCCGCCAAACTAGACCCAAACACGGACGTCGCAGTGGTCCCCGCAGCGGTTGTAGCTAGGGAGCCAAGCGGTAGCGCTGCTGCTCCAACCGCTCCGGCGAACAGCCGGCCCTCGGTGCTTTGCACACCTGACAAGGCCGCGCCGCCATAGCCCAAACCAAAGCCTCCGATCGCCTTAATGACCGGAGCTGAGAGCGCCGCGCCGCCCAACTCCGCAGCCAGCGGGATTGCAGCCGGAGCCAGGGCGCCGAACGCCAAGACCTGGAGGAGAGGATCGCGTTCTGCCTGGTGCTCCGCCGTTATCAGCACCACCCGCTGCCGATTGACGATGGCTTGCGCGGCGGGCGCTGAATTTTCCGGATCGACGTACCCGAACCTCGAGTAGGGACTGGCGTTGTAATCGGCCGCGGTGCGAGGCGGCCCTCCCTGACTATCCAGCCAGACATGCACGTCGTGAATGTCCGCGGGGATGTCCCACCATGGATGCCCTGGAGCAATCCCGTTCACCCCTGGCTGGCGTAGCGCGGT
Organism: Caulobacterales bacterium; assembly: GCA_044445825.1. Taxonomy (GTDB): domain Bacteria; phylum Pseudomonadota; class Alphaproteobacteria; order Caulobacterales; family Caulobacteraceae; genus Acaudatibacter. The sequence continues at coordinate 86,035 of JBIOEG010000002.1, read as the reverse complement.
GACCACGACCTCCTGGACAGTAGTCGGTCCGGTTGGAGTTAACTCCGTCTGGCCAACAGGGTACGTGTTGCCTCCAGCTTGGACGGTTGCCGATTCTGTTGGAGCAACCGGCGACACCGGCGGTCGGTAGAGTGCCGGTTGTTGGCCCTCGCCGCCGTAGCCTGCGTCTGTGAAGGCAGACGCCTGAGCGGGATTGTCATCCGCCGGTCCGGCCGCGACGAAACCATCCCCAACGGTGAGCGGCGGCGCGAGATCGCCGACACCCGCCATCGGGTCGATGCCGACAACCGGCGCCTCGGCCGAGATCACCGGCGGCGCCGGCTGCACGAGCGGTTGTGCCGGCGCGTACTGCTGCTGCGCCATAGCGCCGGCGATGTCGTTTCCGATGGTTTGGCCGATCACATTGGGAAGCTCGGCGATCACGCTGCTCCCGAAATCCTGGCCGGTGATGAGCGAGCGAGCAGCGCCGCCGGCGATGACCTTCGCCGTGCCGGTCAGCAGCTGATTGGGGAAGCTGCTGGCAGGCAGTCCATGACCTGCCAGTTCCTGACTGACCACGTCGCCGGCGAAGCTCTCGACGGCGCTGGTGGCGACGCCAGTCCAGTCGAACTTCTTCTGCAGACCGAGCGCCAAATCGATGCCCTGCGAGATGACGTTTGCGAGGAGGGGGCGGATGAGTGGGATGGGGGGGAGCAGGAAGTTCACGGCGGCGGCGACGGCTGTCTGTCCAAGCTCCTTGAAGTTGAAGCCGTGCTGAAGGTCGAACGCGATCCGCACCCCCTGGCCCGCGGCGTCTCCAATGACCGGGCCGATGATCGGGATGCCGATGAAGAGGGTCACCGCGATCGCCACGATGACCGAGAGGATCTGCCCGATGACGCCGCAGAAACTTGTGTGATGATGCGCTGGTGGTGCTGGCGTGGTCGGCTGGACGTTGCCGATAGCCTTGTTGGGATCGTAGACGCGGAAGGTGGAGGAGGACTGCTGTAGGTTGGCGACCTTGTCGGGGATCGAGAGGGTGGTTCCGCCCTGCAGGGTCTCGGTGCCGTTGAGGCCATTGGCCTGGGCGATCAGGTACCAGAGGTTGGAATCGCCCCACAGCTGGCTGGCGATGGACTGCAGGGTGTCGCCGTCCTTGACCGTGTAGGTCTGGGCGCTCTGCTGCTCGTAGGCGCCGATCGGCGAATAGCCCTGGCTGAAGTCGGAGTAGCTGACCGCCGAACCGTATTGGAAGGCGCCGGTCTGGGCGGCGGCGGAGCGGTTGGCGATCTGGGTGGCGTAGTCGGTGACCGAGGGGCCGTTGTTGCCGATGTCGCCGACCTGGTTGCCGTTGTAATAGTAGTAGTACTCGGCGGGGTTGGAGTTCGCGGACGAGTACTCGACGCGGCTCATCACCTGCAGGTTCTCATCGGTGATGTAGTTCACCGTGCGCGGGCGGCCGTCCGAGATGTAGACGGCGCGCAGGTGCTGGTTGGCGTCGTAGGAGAACTGGGAGGTGTAGACGGTGCTGGGGTGGCTGGTGTCGGGGGTGTAGCTGATCTCCTGCTGGCGCGGCGCATCGAACCAGACGTAGGTGTTCACCGTATCGGTGGTGGGGATCGAGCCGGAGCCGTTGACGATCTGACCGGTGGAGTGGCTGTGGATAACCACCCCGCCCTGGTAGGCGCCGGTGTAGGTCCCCCCGCCCACGTCGGCCAGGTAGTCGTAGGTGGTGGTGATGACGTTCGTGGTGGAGCCGTTGGACTGCAGGGTCGAGGCCTGGTCCTGGGTGACCTGGGAGAGGTTGTTGAAGGTCTCCACGTCGGAGAAGGCGACGGTGGTCCCGTTCGACTTGTACTCGGAGTGGGTCAGGTCGCGCCCCATGGCGTCGCGCAGGTCCGAGCCGCGCAAGGTGGCCGAGGAGACGCTGCCGGCCTGGCTGTCGCCGCCCGTGCCGGAGGTGACGAACGCATCGGCGATCTTCACCTGGGTGACCTGGCCGTCCTCCGAATAGACGTAGTACTCGGTGTGCACGTCGTCCTGCGAGCCGGCCTTGGTGGTCGACACCGTCGCCCGGTCGCCGGCCAGGTCATAGGCGATGTCCTTGCCGCCGTTATTGTTGGCGTCGACGTAGCCGCGGGTGATGCCTGAGCCGCGCGTGCCGTTCACCAGCTGGCCCTGCACCAGGGTGAAGCGGTTCATGGAATCGTACTTGTACCAGTAGTCGGTATTGGTGTTGTTGCCGCTCACCACGTCGGTGTAGCTCGACTGGATGCGGCGGATGTCGCCGCCCTGGTCGTACTCGTAGTTGATGGTCGCCGGATGGGCGCCGCTCTGGCCCTGATCGGTGATCTGGGTGGTGCGGTCCAGCGCATCGTAGGTCGCAGTGGCGTTCTCGTAGGACACCTGGGTCTGGGTTGGCTCGGAGGTGAAGCAGCTGGCGACGGGGTTGTAGAGGCTGCCGCCATAGACCTCGGTCACTCGGTTGCCGTTGGCGTCGTAGGTGAAGCTCTGGCTCAGCGTCGAGTTGGTTTGGATCAGCCCGCCGTCGATGCCCCAGATGAAGTAGCTGTCGGCGACAGCCGCCATCTTGCCGGTGTCGTAGTAGGTGTTGGTGAGCGTCTGCAGCGTGACGCTGCTCTTGACGATCGTCTCGCCGGCGATCCGCGCGGCCGTGTCATAGGACCAGGACGACACATTGCCGCCGAAGTCGGTGCGCGAGACCTGGTGGCCGAAGTAGTCCAGCTGGTCGGTCTCGGTGAGGCCCGCCGGATTGGTGGTGGTCTTGGTCCAGCCGCCGAAGGTTCCCAAGCCCGCGGTGGCGAGCGATGAGCTCCAGGCGTAGGTGTAGGTGGTCGCGTGACTGGCCAGACCGGTCAGATCCACCTCCTTGGTCACCCGGCCTTGCAGGTCGTAGTCGGTGGTCTCCTTGACCCCGCTCGAGCCGGTCAGCGTGGTGGAGCTGTAGCCGCTGACGGCAAGGCTGGTGTTGAGCACCGAGTTGGTGTGGTCGATGCGCTGGCCGAGCCCATCGTAGGCGTAGAAGTCGATCAGGCTGAAGGCTGCGCCGCCGCCATAGGGATGGGTGAGCGGATGGGTGTCGGTGAGCAGCCGGTCCATGCCGTCGTAGGTTCGCTTGTCGACATTGCCTAGCTCGTTGGTGTAGGCGCGCGTATCGCCGAACACGTCGTAGGCCCAGGTGGGATGGCCGGTGTCGGGATGGAACTCGTCGGTCTCCTTGGCGTCGCTTCCGCCATAGCCGGATCCGGCGAGCAGCAGGCGGGTGTTGAGGTTGCCGTTGGCGTCCTGCGTGGCGACGAGGCGCCCGGAGAGGTCGTAGTAGCTGTTCACCGCCGGGCGCACGTTGGACTGGGCGCCGGTGGCGTCGGTGGCGCTGACCTGCGGCTGCAGCTGCTGGGTGAGCTTGCCCTCGGTGTTGTAGGTGAAGTCCGTCTCGTAGCCGCGCGCATTCACCTGGGCCGTGACGTCGCCGAAGGCGTTGTACGCCTTGGAGGTGAGGAGGGTGACGTTGTCCGAAGAGTTGGTGTCGAGCTGGCGCCAGGTCTGGCGCACCTGGGTCGCTTCGCCCCGGGCGTCGTAGACGGTGATCGTCGGATCGATGCCGGCCACATAGCCGCCGGCGATGACGCCGCCCACGGTGATGGCGCTGAGCGCCGCCGCGACGGTGTCGCCCGCCAGGCTCGTGCCCGCCGAGGTGATGGCCAGCGTCTGGTTGCCCGCGCCGTCGTAGAGGTAGACCTTGGTGGAGCCGTCGCCTGCGGTGGTCGTGGCCAGCCGTCCGGCGCCGTCATAGGTGGAGGTCTCCTGGAAGAGGCCGTTGAGACCCTTGCCGGTGACCTCGCCGTAGGGATCGTACTGCGTCTGAGTGGAGTCGCCGAAGCTCCAGGTCGAGCCGCTATAGGAGGCGGAGGCCTGGTAGATCTGGCGGCCGAGGAGATCGAAGTGTGTGGCCACCGCCTCGGTCGCGCTGGTCCCGCCCGACTGCAGCCGGCTGTAGCCCACCTTCACCACATGGCCGGCGGCGTCGTAGGCGAAGGTCTGGGTGTTGCCCGAGCCGCCGATCGATGAGTTGGTGGCGTCGGTGGTGGAGGCCAGGCGCCCGCCGGCGCCGTAGCTGTAGGTGGTGATGCGGTCGGTGGAGGCGGGCGTGGCGCCATTGCCGACGCGAGTGCGCGTCAGATCGCCCAAGCCATCGTAGTAGTTGTTGGTCACCGGCTGGACGGTGGCCGCATTGCCGGTGACGAAGTCGACGCCGGTGTAGCTTGGGGCGGTGAGCGCCGTCTGCCGGCCCTCGCTGTCGTAACTATAGGTGGTGGCCTCGCCAGTGGCCTCGGTCTTCGACGTGACTTCGCCCAGGCCATTGTAGGCATAGGTGATGCTCGCCGTGCCGTTGGAGTCGGTCTTGACGCCGGTCGAGGTGTTGATGGTCGAATAGGCGACGTTCAGCCGCTGCTCGGTGAGCCGCCGGCCATTCTTGTCATAGGTGAAATTGGTGGTCCGATCGGCGCCGTTCGTCGTGTCGGTGGGCAGGGTGGTCGTCGAGAACCCAGGCGCCAGCGCGGTGGCGAACTGGGTCTGGGAGGTGACGTTGCCGTCCTGGTCCAGGGTATAGGTCGTCAGGTAGGCGCCTGGATCGACCTGGCCGATCTTGCGGCCCAGCTTGTCGTAGTAGAAGTAGCTGGAGTTCCCGTCGCCATCGATGGTCTGAACGACATTGCCGGCCGCGTCATAGACGTTGGTGCTGGTGATGGCGCCGGTCTGGGTGGTGTAGGCCGTGCCGCTCCACGACCCGGTCAGGATGTTGGCGATGGTGGTGGTGGTGAGCCGGTTGTCGAGATCGTAGGCGTAGGTCGTCTGGCGATCGTTGTTGGGATTGACCGGGCTGGGCGGCGCGCCGCCCGGCGTCGAGGGCAGGGTGACGAAGTCGCCGTAGACGGTCTGGGTCGTTATGTTGCCGGCGCCGTCGTAGGCCCAGTTGGTGAGCGCGCCCAGCGCGTCGACCTGGGCGATCTTGCGGTTATTGTGATCGTAGTAGCTGAGCGTGCGCGCGCCGTTGGCATCGTCGTGCTCGATGAGGTTGCCGCGCTTGTCATAGACATAGGTGTCGGTCGGCGTGACGTTGGCGGTGGTGACGAGGTCGTTCGCCAGGGTCTGCACCTGATCCCCGGTCTGTTGGGTGAGGCGGTTGTTCAGGTCGTAGGAGTAGTTGGTGGTGCGCTGCTCGGTGAGGCCGGAGGCCTCGACCATCTGGGTGCGGTTGCCGCGCGCGTCGTAGGCGTAGGTGGTCGTGACGCTGGTCGCCTCGGTCGAGCCGCTGGAGGTGACCGAGGTGATCGGCAGCGTCTGGCTGAGCAGCAGGCCGCGGTGATCGTAGGTGTTGGTGGTGACGCCGCCCAGCTTGTTGGTGACGCTGGTGCGATCGCCGAAGGCGTTGAGGACGTAGGTCTCGGTGTAGTTCCCCGCGTCGGTGACCGCGGTGAGCCGGTCGAGCTTGTCGCGGGTGAAGGTGGTGGTCTCGTCGGCCGAGCTGGTGTTGATCGTCGGCGGGGTGGTGACGGTGGGCGTGCCGGTGGTGCGCAGGGCGTAGCGGGTGAGCGAGGCCGTCTGGTTGCCGATGGTGTAGGTGGTGGCGGTGGCGTAGCCCTCCGGGTCCACCTGCAAGGTCAGCCGGTTCAGCAGGTCGTAGTAGAAGAACCCGGAATTGCCTCTCTGGTCGGTGACCTTCACCAAATTGCCGAAGGCGTCGTACTGGTTGGTGATGACGTGGTTCAGCGGGTCCGTGATCGTCAGCACGCGGCCGTCGGCGTCATAGGTGCGGGTGGTGGTGTGGTTGTCCGCATCCACGGTGGTGAGCGCCCGCCCGAGGCCATCGTAGGTGTAGCTGGTCGTCGCCGCCTCGGCCGCGCCATAGGCCGTGGTCTGGCTGGTGGCCCGCCCGGCTGCGTCATAGACGAAGTGGGTGGTGGCCGCGTCGGAGGTGCCGCTGGCGAGGGTCGAGTCGGTGACCCGGCCCATGGCGTCGAGCGCCAGCAGGGTGACGATGCCCAGCGGGTCGGTCACCTGGGTGAGCCGCCCGGCGGTGTCGTAGGCGTAGTTGGTGATCGCCGCGTTGGCGAGGTTCGCCGAGCTCAGCTGCGTCGCCAGGCTCGATTGGGTGACGCCGTCGGTGACGGTGTAGACCTCGGCGTAGCGGGTCTGCTTGGTCACATGGCCGTCGGCGTCATAGACGTAGCCGGTGACATGCCCCTCGCCGTCCACCTGGTACACAGCGCGGCTGGCGTCGTCATAGACGGTGCGCGTGACGCGGTCGGACGAGGTCCCGTTCGCCGCGGCCCAGCTCTGCAGCGTGGCCAGGCTCTGATCGCCCGCGGTGGTGTAGGCCGTGGCGTATTGGACGCGCTTCGTCTGATTGCCGTTGGCGTCGTAGCTGTAGGCGGTGACGCCGCTGAGGGGGTTGCCTTGCGCGTCGGTGTTGGCGTCGATGCAGAAGGCTTCGCGGTTGGCCGCATCGTAGACATAGCGCGTGGTGCGGTTGGCCGTGTTGCTGGCCATCCCCAGCGTGGTGATCTGGCCCTGGACGTAGGCCAGCGTGTAGCTGGAGTTGGTGGTGATCGAGCCGGCGTACTCGATTCTGTGGATCAGATTGCCATTGGCGTCGTAGGCGTATTCGGTGAGCCGAAGGTTCGGATCGATGGCGTAGCGAAGCCGGCCTGCGCCATCGTAGACATAGTTGGTGACGTGGTCGGACGACGAAGTGGAGATCGCGCCGGTGACCTGCGCGGCGGTGAGCGGCGTCGTCTGGCTCTGCCAGGTCGCCAGCGTGCTCGAGCCGACAGCCGCGGCGTAGCCGTGAACCGTGATGACGCGGCCCGCGGTGTCATAGATCGTCTGGGTGACGTCGCCGAGCGGATCGACCGCGTAGATCAGGCGGTTTTCTGAATCGTAGACGTAGAGGGTCTTGTTGCTGGCCGCATCGGTCTTGGCGACCGCGTTGCCGTCCTTGTCGTAGGCGTAGTTGGTGGCAAGGTTGAGGTGGCCCGGATCGACCACGCTCTGGGTGAGGCGCCCAAGGTTGTCGTAGGCGTAGTTGGTCACCCTCGGCAGCGCGCTGCCGTAGGCCTCGGTCACCGTGAGCGCGCGGCCAGCCAGGTCGTACTGGTATTGGGTGCGAATGTTGAGGCCGCTGGCATTGGTCTGGACAAGCGTCTTGCGGCCGTCGAGGTCGTAGGTGATTTGCGTTGCGACCGACGCCGGGTCGGTGATCGTCACCTCCTCGCCCTTGGCGTCATAGGCGTAGGTGGTGGTGAGGTTGAGCCCGGTCGGATCGACCTGGCGCGTCAGGACGCGGCTCGCGGCGTCATAGGAATAGGTCGTCACATAGCCACGCGGGTCGGTGACGCTGGCGAGCCGGTCGTCGGGGTCATAGGTCATGGTGGTGGTCAGGTTCAGGTGGCCGCTTCCGGCGTCCTGCACCTCGGTTTTCAGGTTGCCGTCCTGGTCGTAGGCGAAGGTGGTCTGATTGCCCCGCCCGTCGGTGATCGAGACGCTCTGGCCGTAGGCGTTCTTCTTGGTGGTGGCGACGATGTTGACGCCGGTGGGGTCGATTGTCTGGGTGATCGTCCGCTCGAACTGATCATAGCCGAACGTGGTGACATAGCCGGTGCGGTCGGTGAACGTGGTGAGGTTGCCGCGCGCGTCGTAGGCGTAGGTAGTGGTCTCTCCCGCGGCGTCGGTCTTGGAGACCATCCGCCCGGCGCGGTCGAAGGCCGTGGTGCGCACATCGCCGTTGGGATCGGTGACCTGGATGGCGCGGCCGAAGGCGTCGTAGGCGAGCACCGTCGCCGCGGCGATGCCGCCCGATTGGGAGTCGGCCGTTGAACTGAGCAGCAAGCCGCGGCGGTCGTAGGTCTCGGTAGTCTGGGTGGTGAGCGAGGCCGTCAGCCGGTCCGTGCGGCCGGTGACATCGCGGAACGCGTCGTAGGCCCAGCTCGCCGTGGTCACGCCCATCGCATCGACCGTGTCGGCCAGCGTGCCGGTCACATTGTAGTCGATGTGGCTGTGGCTATCGACCGAGCCGTTGGCGATGCCGGCGACGATGGAATCGGCGCTCGAGGACATGCCGCCGCTCATGCCGGCGAGCGTGCCCGAGGCGATCCGCGTGCCGTAGAGCGTGATGTCCGAGCGCTCTGCGAAGGCGTCGTAGCCGTATTTGACGACCTCGCCGAGGGCGTTGATCTGATAAACCAGCCGCCCGTCGACGTCGTAGTAGTAGAGGGTCTTGTTGCCGGCCGCGTCGGTCTTGGAGATCAGCCGGTCGGCGGCGTCGTAGACGTAGTTCGAGGTATTGTTGTTTCCGGTGGTCGCGCTGGTGATGCGGCTTCGAAGGTCATAGCCCCAGCCCACGGTGCGCGCATCGCCCGTGCCGGACATGGTGGTCTTGCCGGTGAGGCGCCTTAGCGCATCGTATTGGTAGGTGTCAGTCTCGGTCCCGGCCGCGGTGGTGCGAACCTGCGAGGCGATCTGGCCATAGAGGTTATAGGTATAGTTGGTGAGGTCGATCGCGGGGCCGGTCGCGCCGAGGCCGGTGAGGGTCGACAGCGTCGGCGGCGTGGTGAGCAGCGTCGAGACGCTGAGTTGCTGGCCGACGATCTTCTGATCGACATCGCCCAGCGGCGTATAGTGGTATTGGGTGACCTCGCCTTCCCCGTCCACCGTCCCGCGCAGGAAGCCGCGCTGGTCATAGACAAACCAGTTGTGGATGTCGCTGGCGCTGGTCCCAACGCTGGAGAGCAGCTGCGCGAGGGTCCCGCTGGCCCAGAGCGATCCGCCGGCCTGGGTCGCATAGGCGATGGTCTGGCTCTTCTGGCCGGCGTTGTCGTAGAGGGTTTGGGTCAGATAGCCCTCGCCACTCAGGCTTGCGAGCAGGCGCCCGTCGTTGTCGTAGAAATAGCGCGTGGTCCGATCGGCCGAGGCGTTGGCCGTCGGCAAGGTCAGCGTCGTCGGCGGCGCAGACTGGAAGCTGGTTAGCTGGCTTGGCGATAAGAGGTTCGAATAGGCCGTCGTCGAGGTGAGTTCGTTTGCCCCGTCGTAGGCGTATTGGACGACCGCCCCGGCCGCATCGATGGTCTCGATGAGGCGCAAGGCCGCATCGTAGACGCGCCAAGCGTAGCGATCCGAAGCGCTCGCCGTCGGCCGGATTGTCGCCAGCGCGACCGGGCTCGACGCCGTGGCGTTCGCCAGGGTCGTCATATTGGCCGAGCTCACCAGATTGGCGTGGGCGATGGTCTCAACCAGGAGCCCGTTGGCGTTGTACACGTACTCGGTGAGCGCACCGTCCGGCAGAACGCTCGCCACTTCGCGTCCCGCGTTGTCGTAGATCAGGTAGCTCGCAAGGTTGGTCGGGTCGGTGACGCTCATCAGCCGCCCGTCGGCGTCGTACTTGTAGCTGGTGGTCGAGGTGGTGACGCCGCTCCCCGCCTCGGAATAGCTGATCAGTTCGCCCGCAAGGTCGTAGCTGGACGTGCGGGTGAGCCCATTGGAGAGCGTGATCGTCGTCTTGGCGTGGGCGTCGTCGTAGACGTAAGCGGTGGTGTTGGTGGACCCGAACTCGGTGGAGGTCAGGATCCGCCCCATGCCGTCATAGGTGTAGACCTCGGCCGAGGCGGTCGGCAGGCGCTGCAGGCTCTGATAGCTGTAGGCGTTCTGCGCCGCATCCGGCAGTCGCTGCAACAGCTTGCCGAATTGATCGTAGACGTAGGTGGTCTTGCTGATCTCCGTGGTGGCGGTGGTATCCCCGGCGCCGGCTGTGGTGGTCTTGCCGTAGGCCGTGACCGTGGAGATGTTCCCCCTAAAATCGTAGGTCGTGTCCGTCCGCTTGCTGGTCGACAGGTCGCTGATCGCCGCGACCCAGGCGTTCAGCTGGGTCTCCGTATAGGGCCCGGCCGCGGCGGCGACCGTGATGCTCGCCGTCACCGCGCTGGAGGTCCCGCTGGCGTTCGTCGCCGTATATCGGAAGCTGTCGGCGCCGCTGTAGCCGGCCGTCGGCGTGTAGGTGATGGTGGTCCCGCTGACGCTGGTCGAGCCGTGCGCCGGGGCGGTGCTGACGGTGACGCTGGTGGCGATGCCCGTGATGTTGAGGACGATGGGGCTGGAGACCACCGGACTGCCCGAGTTGTAGGCGGCCGCGGCCGTGACGGCGCTGACCGACGGCGTGGCGGGCGTCGCAACTGCGATGGTGGCGGTGGCCGCCGCGGAGGTGCCGTTGGAGTTGGTCGCCTTGTACTGGAAGCTGTCGGCGCCGAAGTAGCCGGCGTTCGGCGTGTAGGTGATCTGGGTCCCGTTGACCGCGACCGTCCCGTGCGTCGGGTTGGCGAACACCGAGACCGACGTGACCGTGCCGGCAATGTTGAGAACGACATTGTTGGCGGTGGAATCTGGGGCGACGACGGTGCTGACGGCATTGGCCGTCGGCGCGCTCGCCCCGGGCGTGGCGACGGTCAGGGTGACCGCGACGATGCTGGAGGCGCCCGCGGCGTTGGTCGCCTTGTAGGAGATGCTGTCCGAGCCGGTGTAGCCGCTGGTCGGCGTATAGGAGAGCGTGGCCCCGCTCAGGCTATAGGTCCCGTGGCCCGGACCGGTGGTGACGGTGATCCCGGTGGCCAGCCCGCCTGAGAGGCTAAGCGCGATCGCATCGCTGCTGGAGTTCTTTGCAACCGTTTGGCTGGAGGCCGCGGCGGTGGGCGACACAGAGGCCAGGGTGGGCGCTGCGACGGTGAGCGTGACCGTGGCGTTGGAGGAGACGCCGCCTGCGTTGAGCGCCTTGTAGGTGAAGCTGTCGGCGCCGGTGTAGCCGGCCGTCGGCGTGTAGGTGACCGAAGCGCCGTTGACGCTCAAGGTCCCATGGGCCGTCTGAGTGACGATGGCGATGCTCGAGGCGACGCCCCCCGAAAGGCTGACGGCGATCGGCGTGGCGACATTGTTGGCCACGGTCTGGCTGGAAGCGCTGGCGGCAGGCGGCGAGGGAATCACCGGCGAATAGGCGTTCGCGCCGTACTGGATGGCGCTCGTCTGCTGGCCCTGGGCGTTGTACTGAAATTGGGTGACGTCGCCCTGCGAGGTCACGCTATAGCGAAGATGGTCCGCCGCGCTGTAGACGAACCAGGTGGTCACCGGCGATGAGGCCGCCCCGCCGCCGGCGGGGACCAAGAACCGGGTCTCCGAGAGCAGCTGGTTCATCGCGCCATAGGTGCGCACCACCGTATTGCCGGCTGCGTCCACCTGCGAGGTGCGATTGCCCATGCCGTCGTAGGCGTAGGTCACCGTCTGGGCGCCCGGCGTCGTCGCCGACAGCACATCGCCCATGGGGTCATAGGTGAAGGTGGTCGACAGGTTCAGGCCCGTCGGGTCGACCACCGTCTGAATAAGCTCGCCGGCGGTGTCGTAGTAGAGCTTGGTGACGATCCCCAAGGGGTCGGTCACGGTGGTGATGCGGTTGGTGGTGTCGTAGGAAAAGCTGGTGATGCGCGTGACGCCGCTGGCGGCCGTCTGGGTCAGGGTCTGGACCCGGTAGGTCCCGTTCACCTGCTGGTAGACGATGGTCAGGCTCGAGCCGTCGGTCTGGGTGATCGAGTTGATGCGATCGCTGGACCCGTCATAGCCGTAGGTGGTGACGTAGCTGCCCCCTGTGGAGAGGGAGTTGACGCTGGTCAGCCGGTTGGAGCCGTCATTGGCATAGCCGTAGGATACCCGCGTCAGGGTCTTGGTCGTGCTGCTGGCCACATCCCAGTAGGTGGTGACCACCGAAGTGAGGTTGTTGCCGGTGTAGTTGAGGCTCGTGTACTCGGTGTGCGCCGTGCTCGCTGTGGTGACCTTGGTGAGCAGGGCGCCTGTGTAGGTGAAGGTCAGCGCGTTGAAGTCGGTGTCGGTGGAGGACATGATCCGCCCGCCGTTGGCGCCGTCATAGACCTCCTTCAGCTGGCTCTTACCCTCGGTCCAGGTCCATTGGTTCGCACCCGAGTTGAAGCTCAAGGTGTCGTAGGCGCCGCCTCCCTCGTTGCCGATATAGAGGCCGCGCACCGCGTCATAGGTGAAAAGAACGTCCGAGCCGTCGGCGGCGAGCCGCTTGATCGTACTTCCGGCGGTGTTCACCACGCCAGTCAGGCTGGCCAGGTCGACCTTGCGCTGGACGTTCTCCAGCCAGCCGTTGACCACCCCGTTGTTCGAATAGCCCGTCAGGCTGTTGTAGTTGCGCGAGAGCACGTCCGTCGGACCGACGCCCAGCAGGATCTCGTCGGCGTGCTGATCGATCAGATTGCCGCTGGCGGCGTTGACATAGACCGTATCGCCCGCGATCCCCTGCGAGGGCGTTCCAAGCAGCCCAGCGGCGCCCAGCAGATTGGCCGAACTGCGCTCCAGGCCAAGCCCGACACCCGCGACGATCCCGACCATCGACCAACCCCGCGCTCACGAGGCCGCGCCCTGTCAGCCCGCCTCGCTATTGGAGTGAGAAGAATCGCGTCGTTCGTTCAGGGGCGCCGACAAAGTTATCGGCGTTAATGTGATAAGCGACTGACTCTACGACGGAATATTCAGACGCAATACCCCCCACACCGCTTGCAGCCCTCACAACGCGCCGGTAGGTTGAAACGCCCTCCGGGGCCACACGAAAGGTGAGGCATGACCGCAACCGGCGCGCCTGCGACCTCGCGGCTCAGGCAACTCGTGGGCTTTCTGCATCACGATCCGGCAAATCTGCAGCTGATCGGCGAGGCCGCCGCGGCGGCCCTCGACGAAGGCGAGCTCAGCCAAGCCGATGACCTGTTAGCCGGGTACGCGCGCCTCGCGCCATTGCCGCCTGCCCTCAGCAACCTTGCTGGCCTGGTCGCGCTCAGCGACGGCCGCTTCGAGGCGGCGGCGGTCATCTTCCAGCAACTTCTGCCCGACAATCCAAGCGATCCCGCGCTGCGATTCAATCTCGCCTGGTGCAGAGCGATGCTGAAGGACTATGCGGGCGCGTCCGCGATCCTGGACGAGCAGGCAGCTTCGGCCAGTCCGCAGGCCGCCCTGCTTAAGGTGCAGATGCTGCACCACCTGGGGGAGCTAGAAGCCGCGCTCGACTGGGGCGCGCGGCTGGTCCAGCGGTTCTCTGGCGATCCCGCACTTTTGGGCGCCCTGGCGGCGGTGGCCATCGATGCGGAGGATGTTGGTCTTGCCGAGCGCTACGCGCTGGGCGCCGGCGAGAACCACGACGCACTGGCCACCCTCGGCATGCTGCGGCTGAACGAGGACAGCGTGGACGACGCTCTAAAGTTGTTCAATCGGGCCTTGGGCCTCGATCCTCACGACCCACGCGCCCTCCTGGGCGAGGGGCTGGGCCTGCTCGCCAAGGGCGAGCTTCGCGCGGCGCCGCCGCTTATCGATCAGGCCGCCGAGCGGTTCGAGCATCATCTCGGCTCCTGGGTCGCCGCTGGTTGGGCCTATTTCGTGAACGGGGACTACATCTCGAGCCGCGCCAGGTTCGATAAGGCGCTGGCCCTCGACGATACGTTTGCCGAGACCCACGGCGGCCTTGCGGTGCTCGACGCGGTCGAAGGCGACCTGGCCGGCGCCAAGCGGCGGACGGAGGTTGCGCTCAGGTTGGACCGCAAATGCTTCTCCGCCGCGCTCGCTAAGAGCCTGATCTTGATCAGCGAAGGCGACCCGACATCCGCCGCGCGCGTTCGCAACATCGCCCTCAACGCGCCCATCGGACCGGGAGGACGCACCATCGCGCAGGCCCTCTTGAGCCTCGGCACGGCGACCCGTCAGGCGCGCGGCTCACCGTTCGACCGGTAGTGCACTGTCGCCGCGAGGCGAGCCCATCGCTGCTGGTCGCCACGCGCAACTCGATGATACCCTCATCTCGACGACGCCAATTCCTCCCCGTAAGGAACCCGAATGCATGATCTCGACATCAGATTGCTGAATGACGGAGGCGAGGTCGGCATCCGCGCGCTGACCGCCCGCGCTCAAGACCTACAGCGGCTGCCGGCAGGCCTCACGGTTGCGTTCAAGAGTCTGGCCGATGCGCGCCTGTACATCTTCGAAGCAGAGAAGGCAGGATTGACCTTCCGCGACGAGGAGTTGCTGCTGGTGTGACGCATCCAGCAAGACGGCCCTCGTGCCTTTCGACAGGAGGGCCTCTAGTGAACTGCCGACACTGTCATTTTCCGGGCTTGTGCCCTCTCCTCCCGGCGAGATCGGAGCCGGCTACCGACTTCACGTTCTTTGGTGTGTTGGGGTTGCTCAGCAGCTTGGAAGCTTTTGAACCGTCCTTTTTGCCCGTAGTCATTTGATTGAGCCTTGTGTTCGACGCGGGCGATGTGCGACCGCATCGGAACAATCGCCCGAGTCGCATGCGATGGCGAAGCGTTGAGGTTGTAGGCCGATGCAATAGCATCGGCAGTGGCCGCATCTTCGGTATCGCCACCCATGCTATGCGCCGCGCTACGCACCTCCACGTTGTTTCGCAGCCTGAACGCTACTTCGTATGAGACGGATGTCGATCGTGTCCTGGTCGATGATTGATCTCGTCCGTGATGGTTTGGACGATGTCGCGCTTCTCGGCCTGGGAGAGTTCGGGCCAGTGCACATGAAGCGTCCTCGCTTCTCTGGCCGCTCATTGGCGAGGAAGACCGACTCGTCACGCGCCCTCCACGAGCTTGCGACCTTCGCTGATCTCCTTCCACGTCCGCAGGAAGGGAGGCCGGCATACCACGTCTGTCAGCACCATCGGCAGCAAGGGGTCGAGCAATCCCGTGCGCTTCCTCTCAAACACGACCTCATGAGACTTCAAGCCAGATCCGAGCCATCGCTCCAGGAGACGCCACCAGAGCGCATCGTGCGGCAGTTCTCCCCCCTCGGGATGGTCCAAGGCGTGCTGTGCGACGCGGTGGTATTCCGCCATCTCGCTCGGCGCGCCGGCGCCAAAGGTCAACTGGCAGATGCGAAGCGTCCACCGCTGGAGCCGACGCGCCTGCTCTGCCGGGAAGAGGTTCGCGACCGCGCCCAGTTCGAATGCGATGATCGCAAGAGCGAAATCCCGCCGAGCTTCCTTTTCGTCGCGTAGACCTAGCGGGCGCTGAACCATGTCGCGGTAGTTCGCCATCAGCTTGTGCCACACTCGCTCGGCGTTTTCCATGGCCGTCCTGACAGCGAGCGCGGCTGCCTGACCCTCAGTCGGCATCTGGCCTTGCGGCTCGGCCTCCCCTTCGACAGGACGGACCTTCCTCTCACCCACCCATTTGTCCCAGCTGCTCTTGGGCACCTTGACCTTGCGCAGCGTACCGTCCTCCTGCGGCACGACGAGCCCCACCTTCTTCTCGAACCACCCCACGCGGCGCTCCATAGCCGAACTCAATCGCCGCGAAAGTAACCCGGCGCGGTTAAGTTGCGGTTGAAGGTTGGAAAAGCGCCGAGTGCAACGCCATGGCTAGGTAGCGCGGCTCGCCCTCCTAGGTCAGCGTCGTTGGCGCGCGCCGCGGATAGCCGCTCAACGGGCGTGCTACGCGCAACCGCTCCCGTGTCAGCTTTCCGAAATGTACGGCCCAGCGTCGGCCTCGCGCCAGGAGCTGCCGTTGGCAACCGGCCAGATAGCGGACCTTTGCGCTGCTGTCTCAACGTCATGGCGGACCCTGAGCGCCTTTGTGAGTGACGACGGCGAACGCCTGAACGCGCTGCTATCGAGCACGGCTACTAGGATGGTGAACGCCGGCCGCGACATCGGTAAGGCGGCGATTGCGCAGGGGAAGAAGCTCGCCGATTCTATCGACGAAAGATCACGCGACTTCCGAGTGATTGAGTACCACTACCTCGATAGGGAGCGGAATCCGAAAGGGCCAGTAACCCGAGCTGATCTCGCCACGCTGTTCGAGGAAGGGCACATCACCAACGACACGCCAATCTTGGAGTCTGGCGGAAGGGCTTGGCAGTCCCACGGTGATGTTCTCCAGGCGAGTTCTCCGACCGCATCCGAGACCAGCGCCGCGCGCGATGATGGCGCAGGGCCGAACGCCGCGCATTCCAGCTGACCAAAAGGAAGAGGCCGATCTTTCAGGACCTGCAAGCGGCGGCCACCCGGTCGGGGTTTCGGAACGACCTTCAAACCGAGGTCGATATAGTCAGGTTCAAGTGCATCCAAGCGCGTGGGCTACCGCGCTGTGGCGCGAAGTTCCTGGACCAGGCGTGACAACAGCGTGGCCGCGGCTCGGTCGCCCTGCAGAGTTTCGGTCACCCGATCCACCACCTGCTGGAATGCCGCGTCATTGATCACATCTGTCCCGAAATTGTCGGCCAGAATGTTCTGTACGAGCGCGCGTTTTAGCTGGCGGTCGTCAATCCCCTCGATCGCCGCAAGCGCGTGCAGCGTGTCAGGCCCGACGCCGGTCGGCTCGTCTCTCAGCCGCGGCGCCTCGCTCGCGCCGCTGGAGGTGGCGCGCGCTCGCTCAGTAAGGCGCTGACGCAGCAGCAGCACAAGTCGGTCGACGCTCGAAATCGGGTCCATGTGCGCGCCCTCAGGGCCTTCTCCGCTAGTGCTTGGTCTTGCTCGTGTATTGCCGCAGCAGCAGGTGGGTCGCCGAAATCAGCTCACCCTCCGCAGGTGTGGAGCCGCCCGGCTCTAGGGCGTCGATGATCAACTGCATGTCGCGGTTCATCGCCGGGTTGTCCACATTGCGGGCTATGCCTTCGCGTAGGCAATGGATCGTCTCGGGGAAGTCGTCCCGGATCAGGTGGTGAAGGCCGCGCACGAAGAGGCTCAGATAGTAATCGTCCGGCAAGGTCGAGAATTGGGCCCAGGTCGCTTCGGCGGCGGGTGCATCGCCCGAGGTGAGCTCAAGAAACCCCAGCTGGTATCGCGCCACCCAGAAGGCTGGCGCGAGCTTGACGGATTCGGCCATCGCTTCATGAGCGTCCGCATAGCGTTGCTGGCTCGCCAGCAGGGAGCCTCTTAGGAAGTGGAGTCGCGCATCTTGGGGGTAGTCCCGCAGCAGGGCGTCGATGCGGCGAAGACCCTGAAGCTCGTCGCGGGAGACCACCGCGACCGCATCCGAGAGCAGGTTGGGCGGGCACTGGGCTTGCTGATCGGTCATGACGATCTCCTCAGCGTTGCAATTGGAAGTTAGGCGGGTTCGGCAGACGCTCGCGCAACCGCTCGATCGCGGCCTTGTGGATCTGCGAGATGCGGGTCTTGCTGAGGCCAAGCAGGCCGCCGATCTCATCGAAGGAGAGGCCGTTCAGATAGTGATGGCGGATCACCGCTTGATCGCGGTCCGCCAGCTGGGAGATCGCCGCCATGATCCGCACCATCGTCTCTTTCCAGGCCAGGGTCTGGTAGGCGCTCGCGCGAGGATCCGGCGCGCCGTCGGCGACGTAGAGCCCAGCGCCCTCGACCATGAACCCGATCGCAAGTCCGACCGCCAGGTCGGCCAGCGCGCGCATCGCATCCGCCACCGAGAGCACATCTGGTTCCACGTCGGAGAGCGATCTGAGCCTATCGCGACGAACTCGGGCGCGGAACGACAGCTGTTCGCGCAGTTCACTCATCTTGGCGATTCCGCCAAGCACCGTGCCGGAAATCCAGCGTCCAGCGAAGGCCTTGAACGGCGGGCCTAACGCCGGGTCATAACGATCGATTGCTTCGAGAAGTCCAACGGTGGCGAGCTGGCGCAGGTCTGGCAGTTCGATATCCGCTCCGCTGCGGCTGCGAAAGCGCCGCGCGGCTATCCGTCGGGCGAGCGGGAAATAGAGGGAAAACAGCTTCTCGCGGGCCTCGAGCGATCCGCCGGCCTTGAACTCGGTCCAGAGCGCGGCCTCGGCGGCCTCCGGATCGGGGATCAGGGCCGCGCTCGCCAGAGGCCCGTCGGCGCTCATCGGAAGCTCCCGACGACGCCCTCCAGCACCAGGCTCCAGCCGTCGATCAAGACGAACATCAGGATCTTGATCGGCAAGGAGAGCGTGGTCGGAGGAACCATGATCATCCCTAGCGACAGGAGGATGCTGGCGACCACCAGATCGACGAGCAGGAACGGCAGGAAGATCACGAAACCGATCTTGAACGAGACCCTGAGCTCATTGAGCATGAACGCTGAGGTCAGCTGCATCAGGCCGACATCCGCCGCGCGGTCCGGGAGCGGCTGACGCGATATGTCGTAGATGGTCTTAAGATCGCTGTCGTGCACTTGGCGCAGCATGAACTCGCGCATGGGCTTGGATCCGCGCGCCAAACCCTCCTGGACGGAGATGGACCCAGCGAGGAAGGGCTGCAGCGCGTCTGCGTTCACGCGCGTCAGCGTCGGCATCATAACGAAAGCGGTGAGGAAGAGGGCCAGGACCACAAGCACCTGGTTGGGCGGCGTCTCGGGCATGCCGAAGGCGTGACGGATCATCGACAGCACGATGATGATCCGCACAAACGGCGTCATCACTATAGCCATCGCCGGGATCAAGGTTAGCAGCGTGAGCACGAGGGCGATGCGCACCGCGTCCGAAGTCTTGACGATCGGACCGATCGTCAAGGATTGCGGGTTGGCAGCTGGGGCGAGCCCGCGGGTCGCGCGAGCGCGCGCCTTGGAGCGGTGGTGAACCGCGGGTTTGGCCGACGTCGTCGTCTGAGGGGAGGCTTGACTCGCGGGAGGCTGACTCGTGGGGACCTGGCTTGTCGCGGGCGGCGCCGTTTGAGCCGGCACTGGGGTCGGCCAAACGGCGAGCGCCGCGATCAGCAGGAGGAGCAAGGCGGAGCGGGCCGATCTCATGGGCGGTCAATGGGCGCCGCTGCGTCGCTCATCAGCAGTGTGGCGCCGTGAGGGCCGGCGGCGACCAGGATGTGCCGCTCGTCCAGCTTCAAAAGGCAAACGTCAATCTGATGACTTAGCCGTACGGTTTCAACCAATTGCAGCCGCCGCACCGAGCCCTTGAGCGGATAGATGCCGCCCCGCAGTCGCCAACGCAGCGCAAACGCGCCGCCAACCGCCAGCGCGAGGCAGAAGGCCAGGGCGGCGCCAACCCGAAGCCACGGCACGTCGCTAGCCGCGGCCTGGCCGAGCGTCTGAGCGATCGCGGCCGCGGGATGCGCCGCGAACCCCAGCGCCACGACCGCGAGCATCGAGCGCTGCACAGCGCGTCCCGCACGTCCAGTCATTTCAGCGGGGCGATCTCGATGATCCGCACGCCGAAATTGTCGCCCACGGCCACGATCTCGCCCCGCGCGATGAGCGAGTCGTTGAGGCACAGCTCGATGGGCTCGCTCATCTTCACGTCGAGCTTGACGATCGAACCGGCCTTCAAGGCGAGCAGTTCATCGACTGACAGCGTCGCGCGCCCCAACTTGGCCTGGAGCGCCACTTGGACATCCTTCAGGATGGCGGAGTCTAGCGAGACCAGCGGATCGCCCTTGGTCGCCGCTCGCTCGGACGGTGCGGCTGCGGGCGTGGATTTCGAGTGCGACTCGGCGCTCGTGGTCATATCAATGCAATCCTCGCTCCAGCGTAAGGCCGATGTAGCCGTCGACTTCCGTCAACCCAGCGCGGGCGAACACCTGATCGGAGGCGACGAGGCCCACGTCGGCGCCGGCGCTCACCTCGGCGTCCAGCACCAGAATATCGC
Organism: Caulobacterales bacterium; assembly: GCA_044445825.1. Classification (GTDB taxonomy): domain Bacteria; phylum Pseudomonadota; class Alphaproteobacteria; order Caulobacterales; family Caulobacteraceae; genus Acaudatibacter. Next base: position 66,397 of record JBIOEG010000002.1, on the reverse strand, counting down.
CCGGCGCGAGCTCCCTCAGCTCCGCCAAAGAGAGCCTCGCCTCGCCAAGACGGGCTTCTAGCGTCACGTTCACCGGCTTTAGCGCCCCCAGTCGATCTTGCAGTCGCGCTCTAGGTCGCCCGCCTGGGACGATGACGGACCTCAAGAGCGACAGCAGCGCCGCCGTCGGAACCGCAATGGACATCAGCCGTGTTCCATCCTCGGCCGCCAGCAGCAGCATCGCTCCACCGTCGCAGCCGAGGGGATCGGCGACGTCGATGGGCTGATCGCGGACGTCTGCGTCCAGAGCAAGCAGCCCTTCGAGCCTTCGCACGAGATCTTGAATCACGCGCCTCTCGAAGAGCGCGATGAGATCGCGGTCGCGGGCCGTCAGGACCGGTTGATCCAACCTCGCATCCAGCGCCCACTCGACGAGGCGCGATGAGGTCGTGCGCGATGCGGCGACGGCGATCGAATGGCGGTGCACGCGCCACACGGTCCCGTCCGCCTTCGCCCGTGCGCCACCGGTGGTCGGCGTCAGACTGGCAAGTCCTACGCGCCGCGCGGCGAACCACGCGTCGGACCACTCTGTAATCGTCGCCTCGAGCTTCGCGCGGACGGCTTCATGGGCCGCCGCGCCGAGGGGCAACCATTCGCGGACGTCGGCCGTCACCCTTGACCCCTGATGCCGAAGAGCTGCTGGATCATGTCATTGGCGACGCTGACGACCTGGGACGAGGCCTGGAAGCCGCGTTGGATTAGGATCAGCTCGCCGAACTCTCGCGATAGATCGACGTTGGACGCCTCGATCTGCTTGGAGACGAGCGTGCCCATGCCGTCAACGCCGCTGGCCCGCAAGCGCACCTTGGCGCCGGCGTCGTTGGCGAAGACGCCTCCGCTCTGCTGGGTCAGCGCTTCAGGATTGACGAAGTCTGCGAGGGCGACCGGACCCTCGAGCTTGGTCTGGTTGTTCGAGTAGGTGAGCTTCACTTGGCCCGTGCCGTCGATAGTGATGCTGGTTAGTGAGCCCAGCGCGTGGCCGTCGGTGGAGGCGACCTGAAGCGTTGAGGTGGTGCCGGCCGAGAAGGAGGTCACCGAAGAGAAGTCCAGCACCACCGAAAGCGGGCTGGCGTTCTTCGGCGTCGTGCTGATAGTGAGCTTGGCGGTGGTGGGGTCGATGGTGCTGCCGATGAACTTGACCGTCCCGGTTCCGACCGTGGCGCCGCTCTCGTCGGTCACCGTGACGTTCCAAGTCCCAGGGTTTTGGCTGTCGGCCGCCATTTGAACCTGCCAGGTATGCTGGGCGCCGGCGGAGTCGAACACGGCGATGCTCGAGACGGTGTCGGCTGTGCCGCTAGAGGAAAGGTTGTCCGAGAACGTCACGCTGGTAGTCGCCTGCGGCGGGCTCGTGCGGTCACTATTGATGTTCAGCGCAGTCGGCTGGCCGGCGGAGCTGAGAACCGCCAGATGGAAGCCGGTTCCCTGTTCGGAAATGAACCCGTCCTTGTCGACAAAGAACGAGCCCGTCCGCGCGTAAAGCGTCTTGGCGCCGTCCTGCAGGACCAGAAAGCCACCGCCTTGTATCGCCAAATCGAGGTCGCCATTGGTCTGCTGCAGCGTGCCCTGGCTGAAGTCGATAGAGGATTGGCCGAAGACCACCCCATTGCCGGTCTGATCCGAGCTGGGGCCTCCAGAGGAGAAACCGATCTCGCCAGGGTCGTTGTTGAACATGTCGGAGAAGTTCGCCGTGTTCGCCTTGAAACCAGGCGTATTGAGGTTGGCGACGTTGTTGGCGATGACCTGGAGGCCCTTGGTGTAGGCGTCCATGCCGGAAAGTCCGATGTCGATGGCGGCAAACATGGTGGTTCTCCTTCAGCGGACTTGCGCGATGTCCGAGATCGAAATGCCAGAGATCGTCTGACCGGTGGCGGTGGTGATGGTGAGTTGCGGCTGGCCGCTCGAGAACGAGATCGCGCTGACCGTGCCGGTGACTGGTGTTGTGGCGGTCGCCTGTGCGGACGTCAGGTCGACGGTCTTGCCCAGGAGACTGGTCGCCTCCGTGGTGGACTGAGCGGCGAGCAGGCTGGTGATCTGGTCGTTGAGCGTCTGCGACTGCTGCAACTGGGCGAATTGTGCGAGTTGGGAGACGAACTCGAAGTTGTCCAGTGGCTTGAGCGGGTCCTGGTTGGTGAGCTGCGTCAGGATGATGTTGAGCAGCGACTGAAAATCGAGGCCGAGCGGGGCCTGCGCGGCTGGTGTGGCAGCGCTAACTGCGGTGACCGCCATGTGTCACTCCCATGATTGCTTGAGGGTTTTCGATTGGGGCGCCGTTCAGAGAGAGCGCCAGGACCCGCCTGCCAAATTCCGCCGCAACCTCATCTGCGACCTTTCGGAGGCGCTCGCGGGCTGCGGCCCCGGGCTCTGGCGAAGCCGCGACCACTTGCAGCCCCCCCTCGACCTCCGAGAGGATGAGGCTGACGTCGGACCTGGACTTGCGGCTAGCCGCAGCGGTGCGTTCATCGGCCGCGTCTGCGCCGGCGCGACCGATCTCATCGGAATCGCTTGGCGATTCAGCTTCGGCGGCGAGGCGACTTCGCTGGTCTGTAGACGACGGCAGTTGCGGTGCGCGCTGCGGCAGCCGCTCGGTGGAGACTGCTTCGGCGAACTGGTCCTGCGCGATCGCGCCGTTGGCCGCGCTGGAGAGAGGATCAAGGGCGGGGCCAGCCGACGCGGGCGTGGCCCCGCTCGCCCCGGGAGCTGACACATGCGCCTGCGCGAAGCCTGCAACGACCGACCGCGGCCCATCGATGGCCGGCTCGACTGCGTTCGTGGCGGCGCCCGCGGGTCCCAGGGGGCCAAACTCATCAAGCGCGAAAGCCCGGTGTTCGGCTTCCTGCTTAACGCTCGCCAGCGTCACGGGAGCGATCGACCGAGGGCTTTCAGCGACGACGGCGCCGCGGCGTGGTTGCGGCGTTGAGATCGGGACGTCCTGCTCGCCGGCTGGAACGTCCGGTCCGGCGGTTTGCGTCTGCCCAGGGCGGGCGGCGGTTTGTCCGTCGGGGAGCGAGGTCGGCGGGGGGCTCGCCGCCTGTCCTGCCTGCGCCCGCGCGGCGGGCCCGATGATCTGCGTACGGCCGAGCGGCGATGGCGCCGAGTTGACCCCTTCTGTCGCCGCGCCGGTAGTGCGCGCCATCGGACTAGGAACCTCCGCGACATCGAACCCTTTCCCGGAAAGCTCGGTGTGCGCTTCACCGGCGAGTGACGGCGCTTCGCCAGTGGGCGCAGAGATGTCTGGCGCGCTAAGTCGCGGCTCGTTGCGCCCGTGGTTTGGTTGGGAACCGACATCAGGCCCTGTCGTCGCCGGCTTCGCCTCAAAGCGCGCGCCAGAAGCGCCGACGGGCGGCGCCCTCGTGTCCACGGGAGGCGATGGGGTTCCACTGCGGTCGGCAGAATCCGGCCAATCGAGCGGCCGGGCTCGGTCGAACTTGGCTTGCGTGCCGGCGAACTTGGCGAGGTCAGAACGTGGCGCCGGCTCGCCGGACGGCGCTCGTTGGAACCCTTCGAAGACGCGCGAAGAGCTCGACGACGCCGATTGGCGCGACGATGGCATGGACTGCGCGGCCGGACGAGCCTGGGGCGTCGTCACGGGGGGCTCGCTCGAGAATTCGGCGCCGGTGAGGAGAGCTTCGAACGAGGATCGGGTCCGCGCCAGCGTCGGCGGGGTTCGCTCAAAGCCGCCTTGGGGGATGAACGGTGCGACCCTCATGACGCTGCCGCACTTCGAGTATATTGGTCGGCCGCCTCTGCAAGTTGGGCCTCGGCCTTGTATCGGCGCGCGCGCCGCGCTGAGGCATCGGCCAGATGCGTCGCCGCCTCCGCCTGGGCGATCGCCGTCGCCAGTTCGCCCTGTCGCTTGGCGCTATCGGCCTCAGCGGCCTCGACCTTCGCGCAGATTCGGCCAAACTCCGCCAGCGACGTGGCCACCGTCCGCCTCCAGACCTCGGTGATGGCAAGATCCAGCGAGCGGCGCGAGGTCATCTCAGCCCACGCTTGCTGATCTCGGGCGAGCCCATCCGATGCTTGCGCCTGGAGCGCGCGATGCGCCCGTGTTTCACCCTGAGCCTGAGCGAGCCGCGCCTCGGCGGCGAGCTGCTGGCAGCGCCGAACCGCGGCAAGCTTGGCTGTGACTTGGACCTGGGCCCCCCGCCGCATCCTCAGTGTCCCCCGCCAAGCGAAGTCGCCAGCGCGCCGCGAATAGCCTCGAACGATGCGAACTCGTTTCGACCCTGCCGCAGAAACGTCATGAGCGCCGGGCGGCGCTCGACGGCGCGGTCGATGTCGCGGTTGGCGCCGGCGGCGTAGACTCCCGTCTCTATGAGAGTGCGGGCGCCCTCATAGGCGCTCAGAAGGTTGAGCGCCTCCTGTGCGTCGGCTTGATGGCCTTCGGACACCAGGGTCTCGGCCCCCCGACTAACACTGCGGGGTGCGTCGATGGCCGGAAAGTGGCCCTGCTCGGCCAGTTCGCGCGAGAGGATCAGGTGCCCGTCGAGCAGGGACTTCATGAGCTCCGAAATCGGATCGTCGACGTCATCGGTCTCGGCCAAGACGGTGATCACGGCGGTGATGGCGCCTCCTGACTTCAGAGCGCCGCACCGCTCGACGAGACGCGGCAGGGCGGCGAAAACGCTGGGGGTATAGGCGCGGACCGTCGGCGGCTCGCCAGCTGCAAGCCCAATCTCCCTCATCGCCATCGCCAGGCGTGTCACGGAATCCAGCACCAGCAGCACATGCCGGCCTTGCCCGCGCCAGTGCTCGGCCAGCGTCAGCGCGAAGTGGGCAGCCCGCACGCGCATGGCGGCCGGCTGGTCGGACGTCGCCGCCACGAGCGCGGTGCGAGCGCGGGTCTCAGCCGAGAGACCCTCGGACCACAGCGCTTCCACCTCTCGGCCGCGTTCGCCAACCAAGCAGACGACGCAGCAGTCCGTGGCCGCGCCGCTTGCGAGCTGGGTCATCAGCGTGGTCTTGCCGACCCCACTCGCAGCGAAGACGCCGACGCGCTGGCCCTCACCAAGGGTCAGCAGGCCGTCTATCGCCCGAATGCCCGTCCCCAGCACGCGGCGCGGGCTTGTTCGCTCCAGGGGCGTCGTCGCGACACCGTTCAACGCCGCGTATTGGTCCGCACGTACATCACCTAGGCCGTCGATGGGTCTGGCGAGCGCGTCGACCGCTCGCCCCAAGAAACCATCCCCGATCGGAACGACGTCAGGCTCCTGGCAGGCGACGACCCGCGCGCCGGAGAACGTCGAGGCGCCCCGCTCGAACGGCGCGAGAGTGATAGCCGTCTCGTCGACGCCAACCACCTCGGCGAGGATTGAGGCCGACATGCGCCGGCCCATGGACGATTTGGCCTCTACCGAGCACAGCGCGCCCAGCGGCAGGCTGGGCCCATCCGCCTCGATGGCGGTCGGCAGGATCCGCCTGACGCGCCCGGACCGGCCTATGAGATCGACGGCGCGCAGGCGCTCGATGAACCGATGGTCGTTCACTGCACGGCCTCGGGCGCCGCCAGGGCCGCGAGCGAGGGCTTCAATCTCGACCATTGGTGAGCGATCCCCACCTCGAGGGAGCCGAGCGCAAGTTTGATCCGGCAATCACCGGAACCAAGATCGTCCGTGGTCTGTACATCGAGTCCGCGCCTTCCGATGTTCGTGGCGAGCGCGTGGACCTGAGCAGGATCGTCGAAGTCCTCCGACGACACTTCGATGCGCAAAATTCGGTTGGCGTCGAGGTCGTCGACCTGCCGGCGGATGACCTGGGCGAGCAGCTCGGCGTAGCGCGCGGGGTCTCCCAGAATCTTCTCCAGCCCCTCCAACGCCACCAGCGCAGCCAGTCGTTCGAGCGACGCCAGCTCCTGGGCGAACCGGTCGATCGCACGCTCGATCCCGGCATCGAGGCGCTCCAGTTGCTCGGCGCGCCGTTTGTCGAGTTCCCTTAATCCTGCCTTGCGCCCTTCCGCCTCGCCCTCGCGATAGGCCCGGCTGACGTCTTGCCGCAGCCGCTCGATTTCGCTGGTGCGTTCGGAAAGCCGTCCCGAAAGGCTCTCCACCTCGCGACGCAGGGCAGCCAGCTCAACAGGAACCACTTGGTCTTGAGCGGCGAGCGTCGGCGGGCGGCGGGGGCTCGCAAGCGGCCTGACCTTAGAAGAAATCGACGCGACCTCGTGCGCTTTGATCAGCGTCATCCTTGGCCTCCCCCTGCCAAACCCTGAGCCCACCGGGGCAGCCAAGCGCGGCGGCCCGATCTCGGCGTATCGGCCTTGCTCGCGCTCAGGGTGGCGGCGCAATCGCGCAAGGCGGCCTGGGCGGCGAGGGTGATGACAAAGCCCGCCTCGCGCGGCGCGCCCCACGCGCTCAGGGGCTGGGTGCGAGGCGAGCGGCGGCTGCGCGGCGGATCACGCAGCCGCGCGGCCAGCCAGGGCGAGAGGCCGGCGATCTGGGGGCGCGGATCTGCGATGGCTGTGGCGGTGGCGCCGCCCGCCGCCACCTCGCCGACGTACTCTGCAAGCAGGCCTTCCACGCGCCTTCGCTGCGCTGTCTCCAGAGCGCCAAGCACGGCGTCGACGTCATCTGGGCGGGCGGTGGCCAGCTCGGCCACTAGACGTCGCAATCGGCGGTCAAGCGGAGGGGGCGGCACTGACGTCCTCCTGGTCGAGCAAGGTTTGCAGGCGGAGCGACAATGCGTTGCGCTGGGCGGTCGAAAGCGCTCGCGGCCCGCGTCCGCGCCATACAAGCCAGCTGGCGATCGCCAGCAGTGCGACCAGTAACGGTACGAGGATACTGAGCCAGAAGCTCGCGGGGGACGATAGGCTGGTGACACGTGTAGACTTGGCCACCCCGGTCTCTCGTCCAGCCGGCGCAGTCGCTGGCGCATTCCAAGCCGGAGCGGCGGTCGAAATAGTGATGACGTCTCCGCTCGAGGCACTCGGACCAATCGCCCTTGCGGCGATGGCGCGGACCTGGGCCTCGACCGGCCCGCTGGGCGGCGACGAAAAGGAAACCGTGACGTCGAGGGGGAAGCCGCGCGCCGCCGGCGTCCAGTTCGCCAAACCTGGCTCGTCGCCGTCGATTGAGCTTGTGCTCGGCTCGGTCCGAGCCGTGACCGTCACCTCGGGCCCGCCTGCATAGACCGCGGCCAGCGCTTGGCGAATCCTCGCCGCGTAGTAGAGCTCGATCGCCTGCTTCTGCTGCGCCAGCGGCGAGGCGGCCACTCCGGCAGGCATGCTTGAGCTCACCGTCTCGCCGCGCCCATCGAGCACCACCACATCATCGACGGCGAGGTCAGGGATGGCGGCGGCCACAAGCCGCTGAATGCCGCGAACGGCGCCGGCTTCGATCTCCTTGCCGGGCCTTGCGAGCAGCGTCACTGAGGCTTTCGACGGGCGTCGCTCGTCGCGAAAGACGCTGGGCTCGGCGAGCGCGAGGTGGACTCGCGCAGAGTCGATGCTGTCCATGGTCATGATCGTGCGCGCCAGCTCTCCTTGCAACGCGCGCTGGTAGTTGATCCTCTGGGCGAATTCCGTCAGGCCCATGTCGGATTTGTTGAAGAGCTCGAAGCCCACCTCGCCTTTGAGCGGCAGGTCTTCGGTCATCTCCGCAAGCCGGGTTGAGTCCATGCGGTTCTGCGGGACAAGGATGGTCGTCCCGCCGGCCTCCAGGCGGTAGGGGATCTTCTTCTTGTCGAGGTCCGCCACGATGGTCGCCGCATCGACGGTCCGCAGATTGGCGAAGAGCACGGCATAGGGCTTGCGCAGCACGAGGAAGTAGGCGGCGATGAGCACAGCGCCAATGATCGCGACGCCACCGACGGCGAAGATCAGCTGCCGTCTTGGCGAGGAAGTCCGAAGACTGTCGAGGAAGCTCATGGGCGGCCCTGCCTAAAGCTGCATCCGAGAGAACTCCTGGTAGGCTTCGACCAACCGAGAGCGGACCTGCATCATCAGATCGAAGGAATCCTTGGCCTCTTCGAGCGCGAAGGTGACCTGGTGCAGGGGGATGGAGTCATCGAGCGCAAAGGCCCGCACCATGGCGTCGGCGTCGATGATCTTCTGGTTGACCTGGTCGACGCCGCTGAGCATCAGCTGGGCGAAGGACGCACCGCTTGGCGCACGCCCGATCGGCTGCGAGAGCAGCGCCGTTGGGTCGACGCCAGGCGCAATCGGTTGGATCGGTATGGCGGTCATGACTGTTTGCCTATTTCGAGGGCCTTCAGATACATCTGGCGCGCGGCGGTCAGGGCCACGATGTTGGCCTCGTAGGCTCGCGCGGTCTTGACCATCAGCGTCATCTCGCCGGCATGGTCGAAACCCGGATAGGTGACGAATCCATTGGCGTCGGCTTGGGGATTGCCCGGCTCATAGACCTCGCGCTGCGGCAGGTTCATCGGCTCGACCCCATAGACCTCGACGCCGGCGAGATCGGCGGCGGCGCCGCCGCCTTCGAGCAGACGCTGGAAGTCGACCTTGGGGCCCGAAACCAGGCGCATCGCCTGATAGGGATCGCCGAGCGCCGTCCGGACCGTGTTCACATTGGCCAGGTTCTGGGCGATGACCTCCAGGCGCTTCCATTCCACGTCCAGAGCCGAACGGCTGATCTCCATGGCCTTCATGGCGAAGTCACCTCTCTGAGGGCGGACGCGTCGAGTTCGAGTTCGCGGTTGAGTATCTCGATGAGCGCAGAGTAGCGCGTCGCCGTCGATGAGGCGGTCAGCAGCTCCAGATCCAGCCGAAGATCGGCGTCCGGCGTGTTCTCGGCGGCCTGCTCCAAAGTCGGCTTGACCTGGCTGACATCGCCCGATCGGGCGGCCGCGGCGAGCGCTTGCTCAAAGCTCACGCGGATCGGCCGATAGTTTGCCGTGCTGGCGTTGGCAATGTTCTCGGCGGTGGCGATCGATCGCGCCGAAAGACCGTCGAGGGCCTTGACGATCAGCGCTGCTGAAAAGGCTTCCATCCGCCCTGCCCTATTGAACGATGATGTCGGCGTGCAGCGCGCCGGCGGCCTTGACAGCCTGCAGCACCGCAATCACCCCGCGCGTGTCGACATGCACCTGAGACAGCCCTTCGACGAGGTCAGCGACGGTGGTGTCGGGGAAGCTGACCACCGCGTCCTTGGTGGGCGAAGTCACTGCGAGCTTTGTGTTCGTGACAATGAGGCCGCGCAGGTTAGGTGCGTAGCCTCCGTAAAGGCTCGGCTGGGACGCCTGGTTCTCGACGCTCACGGAAACGCGCACGTCGCCCTGGCTGACCACTACGCTGGATATTCGCACGCCCCCTCCCGCTACGACCGTGCCCGATCGCTCGTTGATCACCACGCGCGCCAGGGAGTCTGGGGTGATCCGCACGTCGCCGATTGCCGCAATCAGCCGGTAGATGTCGCCCTCACCGGCTCGCGCATCGATGAGCACTGCACCAGAATCGCGGACCTTGGCCTCGCCAGCCCCGACGGCCGCATTGATCGCCGAAGCGAGCCGCTCGGCTGTGGCCGCGTCGGGGTCCGCGAGGAGGAAGGTGAGAGCGCCGTCAGAACCGACAAGTTCGGCCGTGACCGCTGTCTCCACCGTGGCCCCGCCCGGCACCACACCGGCGGCCGGGTAGTTCTTCTGCTCGCGATTGAGATTGGCGTCGAACCTGTAGCCGCCGACCACCAGCGAGCCTTGTGCGAGCGCGTAGGGGCGCTGGTCGGGCCCAAGAAGCGGCGTCATCAGCAGAGTTCCGCCCACCAGACTTCGTGCATCGCCAATGGAGGAGACGGTGACGTCAATACGGTCACCGACGTTCGCAGCCGGCGGCAGAGCGGCGGTGACGATCACCGCGGCCACATTGCGGCTCTGAATCTGATCGGCGCTTACATTGGTCCCCAGCCGGCTCAACACATTCTTCAGGGCCTGACGCGTCAGCTCGCTGCGTGGTGAGTCACCTGAGCCTGCAAGCCCGGTTACGATGCCATAGCCCACCAGCGCGTTCTCGCGCCAGCCGAGGAACCGGCCGAGATCCTTCACTCGCACGTCGTCGGCGTAAGCTGGTGACGCCGCCAGCAGGATCAACGCAACAAGTGACCCGAGCAGCCGCATCACGGCAGACCGACCCAGTTGAAGAGGCGGGTCAAAATGCCGGGCTTGACGGCGCCGGCGACGAAGCCGGCGCCGTCATAGTCGATCGTGGCGTCAGCGAGCCTGGTGGAGAGAACCGTGTTGTCGCTGGCGATGTCCTGGGGCCGAACGCGGCCCTTCAGGTGAATGTTGGTGCGCTCGCCGTTGATCTTCAACGCCTGTACGCCAGCGACGTGCAGGTCGCCATTCGCCAGCACCTGATCTACGACCACGCTGATCTGAGCGAGCATCTTGTGCGTTCGCGCCGTCTGCCCGCTGCCATCGAAGCCACTGGAAAGGTCGAGCGAACCGGCCTTGTTGAACGCAGAGCCGGCGGAGAGCTGACCGCCGAAGTGGCTAGTCTTGCGCGAGCCATTCTGGGCGGAGTTCGAGGCGATGGAGTTTTCGTCGATGATCACCGTCAGCGTATCGCCCACCCGCGCCGCGGCTCGGTCGCCGGCGAGCGCGGGCCAGGCGCCAAACTGGTAGAGGTCGGCGGCAGTTGCACAGGCGGGCGCCGAAAGGCCGAGCAAGGCAGCCGCCACCAGTCCGGCTTCGATGCGCTTCATGGCTCAATCTCCCGCTCTGCGACCGAAAAGACCTGGCCGTCGACAGCGCGCACGAAGAGGCCTCTTGCCTCCACCGCGGGCTGCAGGGCCTCTACGGACCGCTCGACTTTCACCGGTCCGACCCGCGCGGCGAGCGTAAGCCGCTCGCCCGGGCGCACATGCGCCAGGAGCGACGCCGGTGCCGCCGCCACCAGCTCGCCAGGCTGAAGATCCTGACCCGCTCGCACCGCCCCGGAGCGCGCGTCATAGCGCAAGGCGCGACGCACGGGCGCCGTCGCGCAGATCGCCGGGCCGAAGTCGTCGATGGGGGCAAACGACCCAGCTGCAACCGGGCTAACCACCGTGAAGCAGGTTTCGGTGAAGCCGCTGGGCGCCTTGCGGCGATTGGCGACGCTCACGCCGACCGTCGCATCGGGCTGGTCGGTCAGCCAAGGGCCGAGGGCCGGCATCAACGCGCGGGCTCTTGCTGCTGCTCGACGGGTGCTGATCTTGAAATGGTCGCTGCGGTGGGGCGCCAGAGCAATCACCAGGGACGCTGCCCGGCCGCGGAGACCCAGCGGAAGCGGCGAGAGGTCCGCAATCGCCCCCAGCGTCACAGCTGGCCCGCTCACCTGGCTCTGCGCCGCGAAAACGATTGGCTTCATCGCCAAGGCGGAGAGCCCTGCTACAACCGCCAATGTCACGCCCCCGCCAACCACAGCGCTATCTGCGCAGGCTGTTGGCGATGCTCATCAGTTGGTCTCCCGCCTGCACCACCTGGGCGTTGGCGGCGTAGGCTCGCTGCAACAAGAGTAGAGTGATCATCTCGTCCGCAAGCTGAACGTTAGAGCTCTCAAGCGCTCCCGGCGAAATCACCCCGCCGCCGTCCTGGCCAGGGGCGACAGTCAAGAGGTCGCTCTCGCTTGCCGTCTGATAGAGCCCATTGTTCATGGACTGCAGCGTGGTCATGTCCTTGGGCAGGGCGAGATCGATCTGTCCGATCTCGGTAGGGCTCGTCTGGCCGGGGAGCAGCGCCTGAACCTTGCCGTCGGACCCCACCGAGAGCTGGCTCGAGCCCGTGGGCACGGAGATCATCGCCTTGAGAGGCAAACCGTTCGCGCCTGCCAGATAGCCGTCGGAGTTCACTTGCAGCGTTCCCCCGCGCCACAACATCGCCTGGCCGCCGGGGCCCATCAGTTCGATGAAACCATCGCCGTCGATGGCCAGATCGAGCGGCTTGCCAGTTTGCGTGATCTCGCCTTGCGCGAATAGGCGCGGCGATGAGTCGACCATGACGCCCAACAGCGGCGCGAGGCCGTTCGTCGTCAGCGGCTGATCGCTCGTTCCACCGTTCTCGGCCACCAGCTCGGAGAACCGCACCTCCGCGCGCTTGAAAGCGGGCGTATTGATATTGGCGATGTTGTTAGCGATGACCTCCAGCGCACGCTGCTCGGCCGCCAGGCCCGTCGCGCCGATGTAAAACGCCCCGTTCATGCCGCGCCCCCTAGAGTGTTGAGCACGCGCCCCATGAGGTCGTCGTAGACGCCCACCAACCGTTGGCCGGTTTCCGCTTGGCGCAATGTCTCCATAAGCCGGATCATTTCATCGCCCGTGGAGACATTCGACGTCTCGAAAGCCCCCTGGCGGACCGATGGCGCATCTTCGACGCTCACCTGATCTTCCGGCGCAGCGAAGAGGCCACCGGCCCCACGGCTGGTCGCCTGGTTCTGCGGTAAGCTGACGATCGCGATCTTCGCCGTCGGCTGACCATCCTCGGTGACGGTTCCGTCCGCCTGGACCAGGAATGTACCGCCCTTGACCACGATGTCGCCGCCGCCATCCGCCTGCAGCGCGTAGCCCTGGGCGGTCACCAGCCGGCCGTCCCCGCCCAGCTGAAACTGGCCATCGCGCGTGTAGAGCGGCCCCCCAGGCGAGCGCACACAGAAGAAACCTTCGGACGATATGGCCAGGTCGTAGGGATTGCCGCTCACGACCTGTCTACCCTGCGTGAAGTCGGTCGCGTAGGTCTGCCTGGTCTCGACGTCGGCGGCCGCCAGAACCGACGGAAAGCTGACGCTTCGTTTGTAACCGGGCGTGGCGGCGTTGGAGATGTTCTGTGCGACGACTTCCAGCCGCTGGCTCGCCGACGCCAATATGCCAGTTGCAACGTCGACGAAACTCTCCATAAAGTTACGCTAATGAAGCATTAAAGTGGATGCAAGGCCAAGCTGTTAAAACTTCTGCGACAGCTGGCCGCGGGCACCCCGGCTGGGCGAGACAACGTTAGTCAGCGCTCAGGATGTCGAACGACCTTAGGTCGATGTTGGGGGGTATCTCGTTGACTGACACCACCGCCAAACGCGGGATGTTGCGTCGCGTGAAGGTCTTCAGGTGCCGGCGGATTTCAGGTCCGCAAAGCAGAACTGGGGCGAGGCTTTGCCGCATCATGGAGTCGGCCATCGGCATCAGCTTGCGCATCAGCTGTTCGGCCAAACGCGGTTCAATGACAAAGGCGCCGCGGCCGTCGCTCTTGCGAATGTTGTCGGCGATCTGGGCTTCGATCTTCGGATTGAGGCTCATCACAGAGAGCTGATCGTGACCGGCGCGCAGGGTCTGACAGATCGTGTGACTGAGGCGTTGACGCACGAGTTCGGTGAGTTCGGAATGATCCTTGGTGTTGCGTCCGACGTCGACGAGAGCCTCGGCGATGAGGTCGATGCTTCGGATCGAGACATCCTCGGCCAGCAGGCTCTGCAGCACGCGCTGCACGTCCGAGACGGTCATGATGGCGGGGATCAGTTCCTCCACCAGGCCGGGCTCGCGCGAGCGCACGCCTTCGAGCATCGAAACGACGTCGGCCCGCGAAATGAGAAGTGGCGCTTCGCTCCTGAGGACTTCGCCCAAATGGGTGATCAGCACGCTGATCGGGTCGACAAGCGTAAAGCCGCCGTCCTGCGCTTGGTCGCGCAGGTCGGCGTCAATCCACAAGGCGGGCAAGCCGAACGCCGGATCGCGCGCTTCGATGCCAGAGAGGTTGGGGCTCGAAGCAGAAGAGCGGATCGCCAGCGTCTTCTCGGGGTAGAGGGTTCCCTGCGCATGGCGGGAGCCGAGGAGATGGACCTCGTAGTCGTTGACGGCGAGGCTGGCGCCGTCCTGGAACACCACGGCTGGGAAGGAGAAGCCGCTGGCCTTTTCCTGCTGCGTGCGCAGCGTCGCGATGCGCTCGGAAAGCAGCGCCTTCAGCGATTGCCAATGCAGGCTAAGATCCTTGCCGAGGAATACTTCGATCGGCGCTCCGTGGGCGTTAGCCTGCCCGGCTTTGGCTTCGGGCTCGGCAATCACAGCGCCCATCAGTTCTTCAGCTCTCTTGCGGCGTGAAAACAGGAAGATGGCGACCGAAGCTCCGATCAAAATCACAATCGGCCATTTGGGCATGCCGGGGAGCATCAAGAGGACGAGCAGAGCGCCGACGACGATCAGCGGGATCCTGGGAACCGAGGCCAGCTGCGCCAGGATCTCGGTGCTAAGCTGCCGATCGGCGGACGAGCGGGTGACGATGATCCCGGTCGCCGTCGAGATGATCAGCGCCGGCACCTGAGTTACGATGCCATCTCCGATGGTGAGCAAGGTGAATGTCTGCAGCGCCGCCAGCCAGTCCATGCCCATCTGGGCGATGCCGATGATCCAGCCGGCGATGATGTTGATGAGGAGTATGATGATCCCGGCAATCGCATCGCCCTTCACAAATTTGCTGGCGCCGTCCATGGCGCCGTAGAAGGCCGCTTCCTTCTCCAGCTCCTTGCGTCGGCGCTTGGCTTCGTTCTGGTCAATGAGACCCATGTTGAGGTCTGCGTCGATGCTCATCTGCTGGCCAGGCACAGAATCGAGCACGAACCGCGCAGCCACCTCCGAGACGCGCTGGGCGCCCGCGGTCACCACCACGTACTGGACGACGACTAGGATGAAGAACACCACCAGGCCGATGACGAAGCTGCCCTGGACCGCGAAGGCCCCGATGGAGCCGATCACCTGACCGGCGTTGGCCTGCGTGAGGATGAGGCGCGTGGCCGCCACATTGAGCGCCAGGCGGTAGAGCGTCGCCACGAGCAGAAGCGAGGGGAATGTCGAAAAAGCGACAGGCTTTTCCACGTAGAAGGTTAGCAGCAGGATGGTCAGCGCGAACGAGAAGTTGACGATGAGCAGGAGGTCCAGCAGCACCGAAGGAATCGGCGTGAACAGCACCATCAGGATGGCGATGAGGCCTACCGCCAGGAAGAGGTCGCGGTTCTTTCCGAAGAGGGAATTAAGCATCGGCCGAGACCTTGCGCTGCGCTTCACGCCGCCTGCGGATCGACAGATAAATGTCCGCGACTGGACGGTAGTACGCCTCTGGAATGGGGTGGTTGAGTTCGCATTGGTTGTAGAGAGCCTGCGCGAGCGGCTTGTTCTCGACAATGACCAACCCATAGACAAAGGCGAGCCGTTTCAGCCGCTTCGCCACCTCATGGGCGCCTTGCGAAACCACCACCGGCGCACCCATTGTCTTCGGATCGTATTTCAGGGCGACGGCCAAGTGGACCGGGTTTGTGATGAGCAGATCGGCGCCGCGGATGCCTCGCAGCGACTGGCTGAGCTTGACGAACTCGCGATGCAGCCTTTGACGGCGGCGCTTCATCCGAGGGTCGCCCTCGCGGTCGCGAAGCTCTCGGCGGACCTCACGACGGCTCATCCGCATCTTGCCCAGAAAGTCGCGCCTGGCGATCATCTGGTCGAGCACCGCGAACACCGCGGCGGCGGCTAGAAAGTACAGCAGCAGCTTCAGGCCCACGGCCCGTATGACATGCGCAAGGCCGCTCGCATCGGTGATGGCGGCGATATCGACGTTTTGGGCGGCTCGAATGACCAAGAAAGCGATCGCACCGTAGACTACGATCTTCAGCACGTTCTTGCCGGTCTCAATGAGCATCCTGACCGAGAAGACGCGCTTGAGCCCCCGCGCTGGGCTCAAGCGACCAAAATCGGGCCGCAGTTGCTCGGTCGTAAAGACTGGTCCCGTCTGGACAAATTCGAACACCAGCACGACAAGGAAGACCGAGGCCGCCATGAAGGCGATGGGCTTGGCTGCGGATAGCAGCGTTGTGCCGGTGACTCTGAGCACCGAGTTCGGGCTCGCCAGCACGGTGGGCGCAGCGACTAAGGCGCGGCGCGCCGCCAGTGCGACGACCCCGGCGAACGCAGGCCCGCGGATCCAGACATAGCCAGAGAAGGTCACCAGAGCCACCAGGAAACCGAGGTCGAGTCCCCGCGCCACGACACCCTTCTCGCGCGAGCGGGTCAGCTTGTAGGGCGTCGCCTGTTCTGATCGGTTTTGTTCGGTTTCACTCATAGCAAGAGCCGGGGAATGGCTTCGAGAGTGAGCCTGGCGAGGCGCACCAGCAAAGCGCCGGCGATGCCGATCGTGGTCGGCAGGACGATGAGCACCAATAGACTCTTGATCTGCAGGCCGAGGATCAGCACGTTCATTTGAGGCACGGTGCGCGAGACGAGCGCAATGGCGACGTCGGCGAGGAAGAGACACAGGATCGCACCTCCGGCGACCCCCATCGACGTGATGAACACCGCTGAAATGAACGCGAGCAGGGGGGCGAGCGACGTCGGAAAGCGACCTCCACCCAGCGGAATCGCGTTGAGCGACGCAGCGAGGATGCGCAGTAGGTCGGCGTGACCATCCATGGCGAAGAACACCGCGGCGGCGCCGTACGCCAGGAGGCTCCCGATCAACGGCATCTGACTCCCGGTCGACGGATCGATCACCGCCGCGAGCCCGAAACCTGCCTGAATGTCGAGCGTGCGGCCGGCGACATAGACGGCTGCGAACATCAGCTGAAATGCCAGCACGAAAATCAGGCCCAGCCCCAATTCTCGGACTGAGCCGGCGATCAGAAAGCCAGGACTGAAGTCGGAGATGCGCGCCGCATTCGGATCGGTGGACACGAGGGCCGTGGCGATTCCAACTCCGAACAGCACGCGCAATAGCGCCGGGACCTGTGTCAAGGAGAATGGCGGCGCCAGGGCGAACACCGGTGACACCCTCAAGGAGAGGAGTGCGCTCTCGAACACCCAGCCCACACTGACTCCATCGGTCACGGGCGCATCTAGCCCAATGAGGGAATGAGTTTGATCATAACGATAGCGAACTGCGTGACCTCATGGATCATCCAGGGCCCCAGGAAGACCAGCACGAGCGCGGCCGTGAACAGTTTCGGCACATAGCTAAGCGTCATTTCCTGAAGCTGAGTTGCGACCTGCAGTACGCTGATGACTACTCCAACCACCAGACAGGCGATCAGCACCGGCGCCGCCACTAGGAACGCCGTCCAAAGCAACTGGTCTAGGAGCTGCAACGCCTGATCCGAGCGCACACCTCGCCCCCAACGTTCACGCGAGGTTAACCGATTGCCACGAAAGCGCGTGCCGACGCAAGTGCGCGCGGCCGCAACACGCTTAGCGGGCAGAACTCACTCGGCGGGCGCCTACCGGCGCTCAACGGGCAGCTGCCTCGACACGCACTCGAGCGTGATGGCTGGCTGTTGAAGTGACGCTACTGGCTGACAGCAGTGGTGAAGAATGGCTGACGAATCTGCTCGCACGTGGGCACGCGGACGCGTCCGTCAGCTAGGTTGAAGCGTCGGCAATGCGGTCGAACTTGTCGGCGCTTTGGGCAAACACGGCGGCTGTTCTCAGACCGAAGATCTTCGAGCGTTCGCCTGCAACGAGCGCGTTGCTCGCGCTGCGGGGTCACTGCGTCAGCATTCGTCTGAAGCGTCCAGATCGGAATCTGGACACTCCGAAAACGGCCTCTCGTCCGTTTCTGCCCTCAGCTCCAACCTTTCGGCGACGCGCTTATCAAAGCATTCGTCATCGCAACTCCGCAGGGCGAGCGTGCGAGCGCTGAATGGCTTGCTCGGCGTCCCGTCGATCATGAGCTTCAAGTAGATCGAGTGATTGGCCAAGCTGACAAGGTCCTCCGTGTTGATCGTGGGTCGCAGTTCGGCCGCAACGTAAGGGGCGTCTTCGGCTCCGAGTCGGAACGTCACCAGGGTGCCGGCGTTGCCAAGCACGGCGTGGCGTATCTCCGGCTCGAGCTGGTTGAGGTACTGGTGCGCAAGCGTGAGTCCAACGCCGAATTTGCGCAGCTCCGACATCATGTTTACGAACGATAGCGTGGTGAAGCTCTGGAACTCATCGACAAACAGATAGAAGGGCACACGCTGCGCTGCCGGCACCTCGCCTCGGCTAAATCCTGCAAGGCCGATGGTCGTCACGACGAGGCCGCCCAGCACGTGCGAAGCGTCCTCGCCGAGCTGACCTCTGGATAGGTTCACCAGCAGCCCGCGTGATCCGTCCATGAGCGTTCGAAAGTGGATGTCGGCGGCCGGCTGGACGAGCACGCGGCGAAGCGTCGGGTCTGCGAGCAACGCGCCAAGCTTGTTCTGGATCGGCGCCACCGCGTCGGCCCGCAATCGCGCAGGATAATTCTCGAACTCGGTCTTCCAGAACGCCTTCACGACGGGATTGCCGATGCGCTCGGTGACCTCGCGACGAAATCGCTTGTCGCTGAAGAGCCGCAGAATATCGCTCAGATCGGAGCCATCACGCTCAAGTAGGGCATAGAGGCTGTTGCGAAGGACGTGCTCCATGCGCACGCCCCAGGCGGTCGGCCACAGTTTGCGCATCGTTTCGAGCAGCCCTGCGGCGGCGAGCGGGATGCGGTCTTCGCGGACGCGTCTGAGCGGATTGTATCCATAGGGTTGGGTGGGGTCTGGGACGTTGAAATACGTCAACCGTTCGCGAAGCTGTTCAGGGCAATTGGCCCAAATCCGTTCCGCCAGGTCGCCATGGGGATCGATGAGTGCGAAGCCTCTGCCGGCTGCGAGATCCTGCCATATGAGGAGCTCCAGCAGCGTCGACTTACCAACCCCGGTCTTGCCGATGAGATAGAGGTGGTGAAGCCGGTCCGCCTGTTTGATCCCGAAGAGCTTGTGGGTGCCGCGGAAATCGGTCTCGGCCAGATATGAAAGGTTGTCGTTGTCGAGGCGCATCCATCCATGGTGCCAAAGGCGCGCGCGCCGGCACGGCGGCGCTCGGGCGCGCGGGGCGACCTATGCACACACAAGAGGAGACCCCAACCTGCGGGCTGGGGTCAAAGGCGCGATGGGCTCTAGAACGGTGGCGTTCCGGCACTGAGTGCGGCCAGGAATGCGGTCGCTTCATTCGCCTTTTGAGCGGCGGTGAAGATCGCCCGCCGATCGGCGCGCAACACTGACAACCAACTCGACAGGTAGGCGGCGTGGTCTGGCCGTGGCTCGTTCGTGATCCTGAGGTCGGCGCAGAGGAACGCGGCTCCAAGCTCGGCGACCAGCTCCTCCATCGCGTAGCCGTCAGCGCCGAAGCGCCCTCCGAACTCGCGATCGAGGCGGTGCTTTGCACCGCTCCAATGCGTCAGCTCGTGAAGCAGCGTCGCATAGTATGCCTCGGTGGCCGAAGAGGTGCCGGTGTCCTGGAACGCGACTTGCGGCGGCATGTCGATGACGTCGAGGTTGGCGCGGTAGCAGGCCGTATCGCCGCCATGTCGGACGTCAGCCGCTGTCGAGGTCACGAACGCCTCTACTTCAGCAAGGATCACGACCGGATTGGCGGTCGGCGCCTGAGGAGGCCGCCAGCCATCAACCTGGTCCTTGTTGAAGACCCGATAGGCGCGCGCCATGAGCAACGGCCTTTCGTCGTCTTCTAGGCTCTCGTCTGCCGGCCCGGCCAATGATTTGTAGAAGACGATCATGGCACCGTGCTCGCCTTTGAGGACGCGAGCTCCGAGTTCCTTCCACTGGTTGAAGGTCGCCCACCATCCCGAGCCGTAGCCACGGGTCAGGGCTTCGGCCCAGAGCGCGACGACGTTCACGCCCCGGTATGTCGACAAAGTCAAAGCGTTCGTTGGACGTCCGGCGCCAGGACCTTGTCGGTGCCATGGCATCACAAAGTCGCCGGCGCCACCCTCCATCGCGGCGATGATCTTGTCGGTGATCGCACGGTGTACGTCGAACCGTTTTTCGGAAAGAACGGATGACTGCATGGCTGCTCCCTCGCTTGTCGGGAGCGCTTGAAGGATTCAGGCGCTCCCGGGAACGAGCGAGCCGATCCAGTCAGCCGATGATCTCAGGTCAGTGTGACGCCGAGCGGGACGTCGCGCACGGGGGCGCTCGGCCGGCCAACGCGACGCAGCGCCCCCGTGCGTCCGTCCAGCTTCAGCCTCACACTGACCGCATGCCGCTGTCTGGACCCGAGCTTGAGGAATTCATTGGGGCCTACGAGAACGCCTTCAGCGAGCACATCACTCCCGAAGAGGCGAACGAGCTCTTCGCGCGCCTCCTGCACCTATATCGCTCAATAAAGAAAGTACCCGACTTCGATGCTGGTTCATCGACCGACGGCACGCAATCGAACGTCAGCCGCGAAGCTGATCCTCCCTGACGCGATCGCTGTACTTCGCCACAGACTGGCTAGGCAAGACGAAGCGAGAGCTCACGGGCCACAGTGGCAATGATCTGCCGACGGGATTTGGCGCGCGCCACCAGGGCGTCGACCTCGCCCGACTGTTGGAGCCACTCCAGGAATCGTTGCAACGCATGGCGCGTGGTCGTCTCGTCACGGCAGTTCTGCAGGAAGATGAATTGCACCGCTTGAACCTCGTCCGCGGCATAGATGCCGAACGGCGCTGTAACAAACGTAGCATCTGGAAAGCCCAGAAGTTGACGCGCCTGCGTCTCGCTGGCTCCTTGGTGACAGCCGATCACGTGCAATGGCCCGACGGCGGCGCCGCAGACCCCGTCCAACTCATGGTCTCTGAGAAACGGTCGCCCGATCATTTCCCGCGCGGCGCTCACAGCTAGCGACGCAGGAATCGCATGTACGGAAAGGAGAACAGATTCGCCGGACAGCGACATTGTGAGCAACCCCGGTCCCTCCCGAGTCGCCCCGTCGTCTGCGAAACCATCGACCAGCGTCTCGCAGATGCGCTCCTGCCGATGGACGAAGTCAAGCTTGCTCCAGGCCAGCGCCTCGCCAGTGTGGTATCGCCCTCGACGCGCCTCGCGAACCCCTAGCCCCACGAGGTTGGTGGTGGCGTGCAGTACGGCCTCCTTCACCCGAGCCGTGAGGGCGTCCGGCGTCGCGGCGCCGCCGCCTCGAAACAGGCTCTGCGTTGCGACGTAGGCCTGGAAACGCGCGTTTCGTTGGCCCTGGTCGGTGCTGTCGACCGCGACGTCGCCGAGCGAAATGAGGCGGACTTTAGCGCCTTCGGCGTTCAGCGCGGTCATCAGCTCGGCATGGCAGATGCCGATGTCGCCCGCCCGCGCCGCCCAACCGGCGTTGCCGTTGCTGAGCGCGATCAGGATGTCACAATCGCGCACCTTCTCCAGGCAGGTGTCCCAACTGTCCTGCGTCCCCTCGTCCGGAGGCGCGATCTCATTGATCCACACCTCGAACAGCGCTTCGCCCCAAACCTCCGTCGCCTCGATCTCGGTCTTCAGCCGCTGGCGCGTCTCGCTGAGCGTCGGCCCACCCGCCGGGAAGCGGTCATTGCAGCGCGAGGAAATCATCACCTTGATCTTCCGTAGCGCCATGCCCGAGTCCCTTTGCAGGCCGCAGTGTCTCGGCAAGCTTATGATGTGGCTTGCGCGTTCTCAATCAGATGTTGCAAGGTGAAGCGTGCCGCTTGACTACGGCGGATCGACCTCTCTCCTCTGACAGTTCATCGCCAGGTGCGCCATGGTCATCAGCGAGGACCCCGCTCAGACTCCGTCCGAGCCAACGCCCGTCGATATCCGCAAGAACCTGGCGAAGACCCGGGTTGCACCGGACCTGCAGGCTTGGCTGAAGGCTCGGGTCGAGGCGCCCCGCAGCATCCCCGCGGACGCGCCCTGCGAGGTCATCATCGAGTTCAATTCGAATTTCCCAGGCGGTCCGCGCGCGGCGCGGCGCCTGCTGTTCTCCGCCTATGTGGCTGCGAAAGGTGCGGACGCGGTCGGCGCCCAAGACGTGACCCTCGAAGACCTGGACCTCCTGAGTAGCAGCCTCCCGGTTCTGAACCTCGTTAGCTCGCTGCAGTCGTCACCGTTGCACGACGGTCGCGAGCTGACCTTCACGCACGATGACGAGCTCGACCTGTGGAAATCCATGCGCACCCAGGCCTACGCCTTCGGACGGCTGACCCCTGAGACCCTGTTTTCGCTGGCCGACGCGAAGGCGACCGACGAGAAAACGGGGAAGTCTCATGAGCTCGTGCACAAGATCTGGCGCGACCATGAGGTGAGCACGTTCATCTACGAGTCCGTCCGCACCATCAAATGCGACGCCGCGCGCACCGCGTTCGGCTCGGCCGGCAAGAACATCGTCTGGGCGGTGGCCGACACAGGCATCGCCTGCGATCACCCGCACTTCGCCACCCATGAAACTCTGTCGCTGCCGAATGGACTGAAGCACTGCGACTTCACCCAGACCTACGCCAACCTCGACCTGGCCGAGGCGGCGGCCCTCACCGACGTCGCGGGGCATGGGACCCATGTGGCGGGCATTATCGCCGGGGGGACGTTCAAGCCTGGATGCCCGGGCGCACCGTCGGGCGCCGCGCCCGTCACCGGTATCGCCGTCGTTCAGGAGGTGCAGACCGGGGACCAGGACCCGACCGAGTTCGTGGATGAGAGCCGCGACCAAGTGAGCGGCATCGCGCCGTTCTGCAAGCTGATGAGCCTGAAGGTGTTGGCCACCGAACGGTCAGGCAATGTCAGTAATATCCTCGCCGCCATCGGCTACATCCAGCAGATCAATGACCACGGCCGCGACATCAAGGTCCATGGGCTCAATATGAGCCTGGGCTATCCTTTCGACGCCAGTTGGTTCGCCGCCGGACAGAGTCCGCTCTGTTCCGAAGTCGATCGATTGGTGAAATGCGGGGTCGTGGTCGTCGTCGCCGCGGGTAACGCCGGCTATGGCCGGGTCACCACCAGCTACGGTGTGCCGGAAGCCGCGGCATTGACCTGCACGGTGGCCGACCCGGGCAATGCGGAGCTGGCCATCACCGTCGGCTCGACCCACCGGGATCGACCGCACGCCTATGGCGTCTCCTATTTCTCTGCCAAGGGCCCGACCGCGGACGGCCGAATGAAGCCGGATCTGGTGGCGCCCGGCGAGCGGATCGTCTCCTGTTCCATCGAGGCCGCGGACGCCGGCGTCGCCAAGTACCGGCAAGACAGCGGCACCAGCATGGCCGCGCCGCACGTCTCGGCCGCCGTCGCCGCCTTCCTGTCGGTCCGGGCCGAGTTCATCGGCAAACCCGAGGCGGTGAAGGACATTTTCCTCCGCTCTGCGATGGACCTGAAGCGTCGGCCCGAGTTCCAGGGCGCCGGCCTCATCGACCTCATGAAAGCTCTCCAGTCGGTCTGACGAAAAGGTTCAAGGCCATGGCCCAGATTTCCCAGTCGCCGTTCGAGTGGCTGCAGTTCGACCAGAACGGCGCGCTAGTGACGCTGGCCGCGCCTGGGGCGCTCAAGCAGGCTCTCACCGACAGCGGCGCCTCTGACCTGGTGATCATCTCGCACGGATGGAAGACGGATCAGGCCGGCGCCGAGAGCCTCTACATGCCGCTGTGGGCCAACGTCACGGCTTCGCTGAAGGCGTCTGGAAAGCTTGACCCGGCCAAGGTTGTCATCGGTGGGGTGCTCTGGCCGTCGAAGCAATTCCAGACCGACTTCGATGTCGCCGACTTGAAGCCGGTTGCCTCCGGCGGCGCGCTGGACGTGGGCGCCATGGCGGTAGCCCAGGACCTCGATCCGGCGACGTTGAGCGCCCTCATCGACCAGTTCATCGGCTTTGTCGGACCGGGTGCCGCCGCGGTGCGCGACGCCGCGCAGGCCAACCAGGATCAGTTCACGTCGGCGTCCGCGCGCCGGTTGCTGGGGGCGCTAAGAACCGCGGTGGGTCTCTCTTCGATGCCGTCGGACGTCGAACTGGCGGCCGACGCCGAGCGCCTGTCGAACGATCCCCTGACCATTCTGAACAATCTGGTCGACCCGCCGACGCTGGCGGTGGATCCCGACGCCGGTGGCGCGCTCAGTCTCGTCGACAGCTTGCAGGGCGCGCTGGCAGGTCCGCGGGCCGCCATCGGCCGGTTGCTGAACCAGGTCACCTACTACGAGATGAAGAATCGAGCAGGGGCGGTCGGGGACAAGCTGGGCGCCGACGTGCTGACGCAGATTTCTCCCGGCGCACCGACGCGGCTCCACCTCATCGGCCACAGTTTCGGCGCGCGCTTGGTGACGGCCGCGGCGGCTGCGTTTCCGGGCGCTCCCAACCTTTCGCTGCGCAGTCTCACGTTGCTGCAAGGCGCGTTCTCCCACAACGCCCTGTCGGCCGCCTTCGGCTCCGGGGATGTCGGCGCCTACGCTACGGTCCTGGCCTCCGGGAAGGTCGCCGGGCCGATCACGATCACCCACACCCACAACGACAGCGCCTGCACTATCGCCTACGCGCTCGCGTCGCGGCTGGCGCTGGATGTCGCCAAGGCCCTCGGTGATAAGAACGACCCGTTCGGGGCCATGGGCGCGAACGGGGCCCAGAACCTAGCCTCCGGCGCCTGGCAGGAAGCGCAGGCGCTGGCAAAGAATCGGCCCAGCTACACGGTCACGCCTGGACTTGTGAACAATGTCCTGGGCGACGCCTGCATCAGCGAACACATGGACGTCACCAACGCCGACGTCGGCGCGCTCGTCGCCTCGGCGATCGCGACGTGACCTTCCGGGCGCTGACCCCCGACCGCACCGCGACCGTCGCGATTGCCGCCGCTCAGCCGTAGTCCGATGTGTCCGCCAAGCCCTTGAGGGTTTGCAGGGCCACCGCGCTCTCGGTGCTTTCGAACACGGTCCGATAGGCGTCCATGCAGGCGGTTCGACCCACCGGGTCGCTGGTGCCCCATTTGACCAGCAGCGCCCGCAGGCGCCCGCGAATCCTCGAACTCGGCGGATCGGATTCCATCTTTCTGCGGATCAATCGCTCGACACCCGGGTCGTCCGCGAACGCCGCCAGCTGCCCGGCGGAAAACACCGGCCGCCGAAGCTCCGCCGCCCGGGAAATTAGGATCGTCCGAACGCACCAGGCAATGCGCCGGTTGACCAGATGCGCGTGCGGCAGCTGACCGCCGTAACGCGCGAGATACCAGGCGAGGTCAGACGCTTTCTTCACCACGTCCGAGTAGGATGCGCGGAGCCTCAAGGCGGACCGAAGCCGGCCGAGCTCATGGGCAGGGTCATAGATCGGCTTGGCTTCCTGGCACAGGTGGCAGACGAAGAGGTCGCCCTGCCGTGCACCCGCCAGCAGATCCTCCAGCGGATAGAACGACAGGGACAGGTTGCCCATGGTGACATGGCGGGGCCGGTCTTCCTGGGTCACCAGGAGCAGATCGATGTCAGAACCGTCCTCCTGGTCTCCCCGCGCGCGACTCCCAAACAGGGCGACGGTCGAGACGGTCATGAGCTCGCTTTGTCTCCCACGGCTTGAACCCTCGCCGCAGCCCCGCGACAGTCATCCTCCGCGCGGACCTGGCCGATCAAAAGGCGTCCGCCCTGGCCAGGGCTTCCTTGGACATTTGCCGGGCGGCGGCCCTGGCCTGGTCGACCTCGATCCGATTGCGCAGCACGAGCTGCTGTTTCTCCGGCGCCAGCACATCGTCGGCAACGTCGAGGTTGTGCTCGCTCATCAGATAGAAACTCAAGCTCAGCCGGGTGGGGATCTTCAGGACCCCCTCGGTCATCTCGTACTCCAGCGCCACGGCCTGCTGGCGCGCCGGCCCCAGCCTCGGGTTGGGGGTCAGCACCAGATTGATCTTGTGCGCCCATTCGAAATCGAGCGCGGCGTCGACCGAACACGGCCGCGAACTCGAGACCGCCTGGATGCGGTTCAGGTTGAAGTCCCGAAAATCATTGTGGTCCCGCGACCAGGACCGCGCATACCAGCGGCCCTTGCTGTGGACCAGGGCGTGAGGCGCGATTGAGCGCCCCGGCTGCGTCGACCCGGTCATCGACCGGTAGTCGAGCGTCAGCTCCTGACGCCCTCGAATCGCATCCAGCACTGCCAGAAGATGCTCGGGGTTCGTGGGGCGGGTGCGCAGGCTCACCACCTCGACCGGCGGCAGGACGTCGAACCAGGTGTATTCTTGCCCTAGCCAGCCGCTTTCCACGGCGAGGAGTTGCAGCAGGAACCGATCGATTTGTCGGCCGATGAACCGGGGCCGGAAGCCGTCCGCACGGACGTAGGCCTTCAGGGCGGGATCATAGGTGAGATGCCCGGGGGCTAGAGCCTCATACTGGGCGACATCCGCCGACGCCTGCTGGTTTGAGATGCCGAACGCCAGGGCGAGGTCCTTGCGGTTGAAGCGACCGTCCCAGAAGAGCCTGAAGTCGATAAATTCCAGGCGCCTTTGGACGCCCCATCGCAGCTGAAGCTCGTCCTCGTCGTCGACCACCATGGTTTCATCCAGTGCTTAGGGCTACAGCCTCCAGTTTCTTGACTGGATCGCTGATTTCTGCCAAAGATCTTGTATGTGATTGTTCGGGGCAGGCGTCAAACGTCGTCAGTGTCCGACCGGACGCTAACAGGAACCCGAGCCGTGATCCCGAACTTTTCGTCCTTCAGCCCGCGACCGGGCCTCAGCCAGTGGGGCACCCGCCTATGAACGCGCCGTTTCGCGAGCCATCGAGCCACATCCTGGACGAAGGAGATGTCCTACTGGCGGACGTCGCCGTCCGCGTCCAGCTGCCGCCCTCCGCCTATGCGACCGCCGGCCAGCGATTCCACACCCTGGTCGACTGGATCGAGCGCGACGAGAGCCCCCTTAAGGGACGGGTCGGCCTCGTCTATGCCCAGGGCGGGGTCGCCACCGGATCGGTGATCGCCAACCGCGCCTCCAACGACGAATTCGACGTCGACGCCATGCTAGGCCTGCTCGTTCCGCCCGCGTCGGATCCCCAATGGGTGCTGGACACGGTCTTCCGGGTGATCCGCGGCCACCCGCGTTCGCGCTACTTCGACGCCACCTCCCGCCACACCCGCTGCATTAAGGTCACCTACGCCGACCGAATGCATGTCGATCTCACCCCGGCGGTCCTGCTGGCCGGCCGGCCCGAGCGCGAGAGCGTAATCTTCCACCATCGCCACGAGACCCCGGACGTTCCCGGCCGGCGCGTCATCGCCAACCCCTTCGGGTTCGCCGAGTGGTTCAAGGCCAACACGCCCCCTGAGCCGATGCAGCAGATGGCCTTCGCCGATAGCGCGTTCGCGCAGCGGGGCCTCGCCAAGGCCCAGACCGAACCGCTTCCCGACCAGCTCGAGCCGCACGAGACCTCCCGCGCCATAGTCAGCCTGCAGCTCCACAAGCGGTTCCGGAACCTGCGCTACAACGACCGCGACCAGCGCACCCCGCCCAGCGTCCTCCTCTCCAAGCAGATCGCCGAACACAAGGTCTATCAGGCGGGCCTGGGCGTCGCCCTGCTCTCCTACGCCACCCACCTGCGCGATCAGGTCAAGGCAGCCGAGCAGAGCGGCCAGCTGATTCACGCCACCAACCCGGCCTGCCCCGCCGACGTCCTGACCGACCGCTGGCCCGGGACCGCGGCCGACCAGACGCGCTGGCGCCGCGACCTCGACTATCTGGTGGAACGCCTGACCCTCTATGTCCACGGCGCGCCGACCCTGGCTCAGCGCCAGGCCATCCTGGCGGACCTGTTCGGCGAGCTGGCGGCCAAGGCGGCGGTGCTGGCCTTCGCCGAGGAGCTGGGCCGACGCAAGGCGTCGGGTCAGAGCCGCTACGTCCCGGGCGCCGGGCGGCTCATCGTGCCGGCGGCGCCGGCCCTGGTGGCCGCGCCCCGCGGCCGCAGCGAACCGGCGACCAGCTACTTTGGTGGGACACCCTGGTGGCGGGGCTGAGCAACCCCGAACAGGACCGGCGCATCCGACAGGCCTGGCCAGGCTTCCGGTCGGTCCTGATCACCGAACGCCTGGCCATCTGGCGCGGCGAGCTGCAACCCTTGTCCCACCGATATGAGGTCGAAGTCATCTACGCCCGCAACCGCTCGACCGACCCGTTCCACTACAGCTACGCCCCCTTCCCGGAAGTGACCGTCGTCACCCCGCCGGTGGTCCGGCGACCGCAGGCGCCGGACGAGCCGGTCCCGCATATCTACACCGACGCGGCGCGGGACCAGCCCATCCTCTGTCTGTTCGACCCCCGGACGGGCGGCTGGTCCCGGGACATGGCGATCGCCGACACCATCCTCGTCTGGGCCGCCGGCTGGCTCCGCTTCTACGAGGCCTGGCAGGCCACCGGCGTCTGGACCGGTGGCGGCGCCCCTCACGGCCGGCTCAGCCGGCCCCCGGCCGACGCAGAGCGCGAAGTCGACCGGCCGATGAAGCCGCAAGATGGCGATCGCCGGCGTCGGCGGTTCGATGACGCCGTGTCCCACGGCGCGCTGGCGGCGCTGCTCGCTAGCCACGCCCTCGAACGATTCCGCCCGTTCGGTATCGACCCTCTCCATCGTCCTGGCGGCGCACTCGGCGCCGCGGCCTTCGCCTAGTGGCGGGCGCCCGGACCCCAGGGGGCAACCGCCGTGGCGGCGTGTCGGCGAGGACCCGGCTGGCGGTCTGGACGCGTTGCGGCGGCCGCTGCTCACTCTGCAACGCCTTCCTCCTCGGCGACGAGTTGTCGGGGTCGACGCGGCTCAACAAGGCGCTCATCGCCCACATCGTCGCCGCGGCTCCCGACGGTCCTCGGGGCGATCCGGACCGGTCGCCCCAGCTCATCGACGACCCCGCCAACCTCCTGCTGCTGTGCCATGCCCACCACCACCTGGTCGACGACGACGAGCCCGAGGCCTACCCCGAAGATCGCCTGAAGCAGATCAAGGCCGACCACGAGGACCGCGTTCATGCCCTCACCGGCATCCACGCCGAGCGCGGCACCCACGCCCTCTTCTACGGAGCCAGGATCGGCGCCCACGACGCCCTGGTGCGCGAGGATCTGGCCTGGGCGGCGCTGCTGCCGGATCGCTACCCCAAGGACGGCCGGCCCATCACCCTCGGGCTGGGGGAGAGCGCGCTCACCGATCGCGCCCCGGCCTATTGGGCGGCCGAGGTCGAGCATCTCCGCCGCCAGTTCGAGATGCGGGTCCGTCAGCGTCTCGCCTCCGGCGAGATCCACCACCTCTCTGTGTTCGCCATCGCGCCCCAGCCGCTCCTCATCGAGCTTGGCCGCCAGCTCTGTGATATCGCCGACGTGGAAGTCTTTCAGCCCAGCCGCGAGCCCAAGGGCTGGGCCTGGCGGCCAGCCGGCCCGCCGATCGACTTCCAGGCCGTCGAAGCCCCGTCCGGCGCGGCCAGGGTCGTCGCGCTGAAATTGGCGGTGAGCGCCACTGTCACCGACGAGCGGGTTCGCGCGGCGGTCGGCCCGGAGGCGCCACTCTGGTCGATCAGCGCCGAGGCGCCCGGCAACGACTGCCTGCATCGCTCGCAGTGCCTGGCCGAGTTTCGACGACGTCTCAGGCTCGCCTACGACCGGATCAAGGCCGCCCACGGAGAACAGGCCGAGATCCACGTCTTGCCGGCCCTGCCGGCGGCGGCGGCGATCGAGGTTGGCCGGGTGTGGATGCCCAAGTCGGACCTGCCGCTGGTCATCTACGACAACGACCGCGACCTGGGTGGGTTTGTGGCGCGTCACCGCATTGGCGCCTGAACCACCAGGCCGGCATCTGTCCTCTCCGGGGCATGGCCGTCGGGATCTGGGCCGAGGCGCAGCGTGCCCGCCCGGTCTTGCCATTTCGTCACGGGTCGCCCTCGTGCGCCGGGACCGTGGCGCTTGCACACTGGCCATATGCACCGTCCCGACCCCATTTCTTACTTCGCCCGCGCCCGATTTCGGGGCGCGCCCGGCGACGTTTTCGGGATCAAGGAAGCCGACCGGCTCTCCCATCTCTACGCCATCGGCAAGACCATGCTGGTGAACCTGGCCAAGGGGCGCATCGGCGAGGATGCGGCCCGTATTCTGGGCGGCCTCATCGTCTCCACTTTAAGTCTCGCCGCCTTCCGCCGGGCGGAAACGCCATCCGGCGAGCGGCCAGGGTTCTTCATCCACATCGACGAGTTCCAGACCTTCACCACCTTGGCCTTCGTGAATATGATGTCCGAGCTGCGGAAGTACGGCGTCGGCCTCACCCTCGTGCATCAGCACTTCCACCAGCTGGACGCCGACGTCGGCCATGCCGTGCTCGGCAACGTCGGCAGTCTCCTGTCTTTCCGCGTCGGGCCGGAGGATGCGGTGCTATTGGTCGCCGAGTTTCAGCCGACCTTCGACGCGCTGGATTTGATCACCCTGCCGAACCACCACATCTATCTGAAGCAATGTTCGACGGCGCGCCGTCCAGGCCGTTCAGCGCCACGACCCTGGGGCCGGCGAGGGCCTGATCCGGCGGCAGCCTGGCGGATGCTCGACCGCCGTCCAATTCGCTCGCGGCCGCGCCACCAAGACGCCATGCAAGCAAGGCCAGGTCTCGCGACAACTAGTGGCCGAAGGTCCGCAGGCGGGCGCCTGCGCGGCCGCAGGCGGTCGTCAAGCTCTCGAGGAACATCAGGAGCTGGCGTTCGCGGTTGGTCAGGACGCGGGTCCGCGCCGACCCACGGACCTTCTCCACGTCGAGCAGGTTTCCGGCGACGATCTAGACCTCGCGGCTGAAGCTCGGGTTCATGAGCGCCTTTCGAACGAACGGCCCTATTTCCTTAGGTTGGAGCCCGTTGCGATTGCGGTACACGCGGGACAGTTTGACCGTCTTGCCGTTGAACACCGTCGGACGCCTCCACCGATCGTCAGCCAGTCCGTCGACCTGGGCGGCGGTGGCGCAGAAGGCCAGCGAGGCCACCGCCTGCCGGCCGACCGCTTCCAGCTTTGTCACTGCGCCGTCGCTCACCTTGGCGCTCGCCTTGGCGTGAATGATCGCGAGCCGCCGCTCGCCGATGGCCAGGAAGCCGCCCACTTCGCTGGAGTCGTCGTCCAGGAGCACCAGGTCGAAGTCCGCAAGGGCCCGCTCATAGGCGTCGCCGGAGGGGTCGCTTCGGTCGCAATAGGTCTTCGTCAGTCCAAAGACCGAGGTGGTCGCCCAGGCGACCGGGTCGGCGAAGATCTTCTCGCCCTTCTCGGTCTTCGTTCGGCCAAGGCCGGGGACCGCCGACGCCCCTTCGAGCGGCAGAACCGTCCCGTCCGCGGCCAGCATGTCGCGCGCCTTGACGAACTGGCCGTACATATAGACGACGCCGTCCTCACCCGTCAGGACCCGGAAGGATTGCGCGGTGTTGAGCTGTTCCGTGAGGCTGACGGCCCGATGCGCACGCCCTGTGACAGTCGGCGGGTGCCGCGCGTTGAGGGCGGCGCTGGAGATCTTGTAGCGCCCGCTCTCACGATTGAACTGGATCACGCACTCGACCTCGACGCCGTCCAGACCCCGGATCTTGAACTTCCCGCCCACGATGTCGACACAGAAGTCCTCATAGGCCAGCATCCCCTTCGGGGCCGCGTCCGCGTCGAGGTCGCCGCGCAGCCCGAATTCCTGCATGGCCTCCTCGGTCAGATCGAGCAGGATATTCGCCGGGTTCTCGGCCTTCTGGGGATCAGGCGTGACCACCTTGGCGTAGCGGCGAAAGACCGGGTTCGGGATGGCCGCCTTGTCCGAGAGCTGCCGATCCAGGCCCCTGAGCCAATCCAGATACTCAGGGATCGACACATTGGCGTCCACGGCGTCGGCCACCTTGGCGCGCACCACTCCCAGGTAACGGCCGACGCCGCCGACGAACCCCGTCACCGTCGTCGGCTTGAGCATCGGGTCGAGGAGGTCGGTGAAGGTGTCGGCGAAGGAGCGCGTCCTCTGCGCCAGGGATCGGATCGCCCGGTCGGACATATCCAGGGAGTTGGCGGCGACGCGGGTGATGGTCGAGGCCGTCGGCAGCAGCCGGGTGAGCGTCGCCTCGTCGGCCCGGGAGAGGTCGATCCGACCGGGATTGAACGCCAACCCGTCGGAGTCGAACACGAACACGTGGTCATTCACCTGCGCGGCCAGCACCACGCCGAACCGCCACTCGGTCACGAAGTGGTTGGCGAGGTAGGGGCTCTCATCGACGGTGAAGAAGGTCCAGCCAAGGACGTCCGCGGGAAGGTCTTCTATCGACCGCACCACGAAGCGGTTCCGCGCGAGCACGCTTTCGCGAATCTCGTCCGCGGCCGCGGCCAGGTCGAAACCCGCTTCGGTGTCGAAGACCGCGGCCCGTCTGGGCACGATGATGTCCTCGGCTTTGAGCGATATGTCGTCCGGCAACCGCTGGCGGAAAAGGCCGTCCACGTACTGCATCTGCGGCATACGCTGCACGATCTCTTCCGGCAGATAGGCTTCGCTCGGGACGATGCTGCCCAGGCCCTCTTGGGCGCTGTAGTCCTCGAAGCCCAGATAACCCGCCCACGCCGCCTCGACTTCCGCGAGCGCGCTTTTCGGGATCAGGATATGCGCCGTCTGCCGGACTTGGCGGCTCTTGTCCGTCGAGCGTAGGACCCGGCCGATCTGCTGCACCAGCTGGCGGGCGTTGGTGAACGGGTCGAAGAGCGCGGCGACCACGAAGGTCGGCTCGTCGATGCCTTCCAGGAGCTTCGTCTGGTGGAGCCAGAACCGCGCGTCAGGGAAGGCCTTGCGAGCCTCGTCGACCGACCTATACCGCCGCCTCGCGACGTCCTTCGAAGGGTTGTTGATCCGTTCGTGGACCAACACCGGGAGCTCCTTGAACCGTTCTTGGATGGCCGCTTGCAGCAGCTCGAGAATCTCGAAGGATCCGCCGCGAACAATCACCTTCGGGTGGTTGAACCCCACGCCATCCAGGATCGGCGGGAGCTGGCGCTTCAGCGCCGCCACGCAGTCCACCACGGCGCCCCGGTCCTCCGGCGTGACCGCGCCGGGCGTATCGGTGTCTTCATCCGTCTCCGCCGACCGTCGCGCCCGCGCCGTCCCCGCCGCCGGGCCGCTCTCCCCAAGCGCCGCCAGGGTCACGTCGCGGATGATGTTGCCGTCACGCGCCGCCGGGAAGGGGAAGTTGAAGACGAACCGGCCTTTGACCTGGAACAGCTTGTAGTCGTTACGAAACGGCGTGGCGCTGAGGAGGATGGTGGGGCGCGCCAGGGCGCGCACGCTGCGGCTCCAGGACGGCGCCGGCTCATAGTGACCTTCATCGACCACGACCAGATCGAAGCCCTTCAGGAAGGCTAGCGTCTTGGTAACCTCGGGATAGGCATTCAACTCGAGGGTGGTCAGCGTACGACCGCGGCGCATCTTTCGCTCGATCCGGTCGCGCAGGGTGCGGATCTGATCCAGAGCCTGCAGTGTGCCGACCACCACCAGCCGACCTTTGCCCGTTCTCCCTGATAGGCCGCGCAGCGCTGCGAGATTGGGCAGGAGCTTTTCCACCTCGGCCGTGTCGACGTCGCCGCCGCCGCTCATGGCGCCGCTCCATACCGGCGCGGTTTTGACGTCCAGCCCCATGTTTCCCCAAAAGCGAAAGGCGATGTCGTCCTTCAGCTGTTCCGTCAGGGCGGTTCTGGGGGTCAGCACCAAGGCGCGGCGAACCTGGGGAAGGCAGCGGGTGACCAGCGCCACAACGCCGGACTTTCCGGTTCCCGTCGGCATCTTGATCAAGGCCGCCTCGAGGAGCCCTTCCGCAAGCGTCTTGTCGGAGCAGAGATAGGCCGCCGCGAAGGCGACGGCCTCTTGCTGGTGCCGCCAGAGACCGTGAAGGTCGGGCGATCCGGCCCACAGTCCCAGGCGTTCCAACCCCGCGACGGCCGCCTCGTAGCCGGCGCCGTCCTGGATCTGCTCGCGCCGTATGGAGACGCGCAACGGATCGCTCAAATAGTCCTGGCTCATGTCCGGCACCACCGCGACACCCAATTCTGGGCGCAATCTGCCAGCGAAATCCTATAGGGATTCGCGCCGGTCGCGCGGTGCTGGCTCGGTGAGAGGGTAGCCGCGCGGGAGCGCGATCGCCGCGCCGGACCGACCTGCTCGCGACGAGCCGGGTCGCCAACGTCATTTCACATATCAAGGGTCGAAGCAGCTTGACGCCCAGGTTGTTTTGGTGGCCTCTACTACCCGTTGGCATGGCCGGGGGCTTTCGTTGTGCACGCGAGGCGTTGCGGTGTTTTGGCCGCACTCTTTGTCCTGGCGGCGACGCTCCTGGCGGGCTGCTCGACCCTGGACATCACCCATCCGGAGGAAGTCGCCAAGTGGGGAACGGGGGGAACCGCGCTCGAAGGCGCCACGTACCTTACGGTCTATGACAACGAGCTGAAGCAACTCTCGGCTCAGTCGCAGGCCGAGGACGTGTCCCTCGCTCAGCGGCGGGTGGCCTGCCGCAACGCCGAGCTCGCCGCGATGCTCGACCGGCCCTCGCCTGAATACAGCCTGGCGTGTCCGCCGGTCGCCGTCTCGAGCGGCGGCCTGAGCTACGCCCAAGCCGTGCTGACAGCCCGCCTGACGGACAACGCCGGGGCGGCCTTTGACGCCCGCAAGCTATCGGGCCTGAAGCTCGGAATGGACCAAGACGATGAGAACGCGGCCATCGCGCAGTTCGTGCTCGACAATGCCCGGCACGACTATGCGCGCGAGCATCCAGCGCCCGTTCCCCCCGCCAGCCCCAAGGACAAGACAGGCGCCGCCGCGCCGGCGACGAAGCCCTTCGACACCAGTTGCGAGGCGTTGCAAACCATGGACGCCGCAATGGCGAAGGCCGCCGGGGCCGATGTCGTCCAGATGCGCTGCGCCCAGCTCGCCAATCTCAAGGTGTTGCGCGAAAAAGCCTTGGCGAGCTTTCTCGGCGTCTCGACACTCCCCGACTGTTCGACCGGCCCCTCCGCCCCCAGCTCCTGGTCGTCTATTGCGGGGGATGGGGATCGGCGGCGGCCTCCACCAAGGGGGCGGCTGACGCGGCCGGGGACCTTGAAGCCAAGCTGAAGGCGCAGGTCGACGCGGCGACCGCCGCCAACACCGCGAACCAGGATAACCTCGCCACCTTCGGCAAGGATTTGCAGGGCGACATCGACCTGCTCCCGAGTGGCCTCGCCAAAGTCGACGCGCTCGCGCACCTGTCGGAGATCGTCGATGCGATCTCGCGCGCCGACATCTGCAACGAGCCGAAGCAGTTCGACGCGGCCACCGTCACGGCGGCCAAGTGCGACGCCGCGTCGGCGACTCCGATCCAAACCAAGGCGTCCGATAGCTGGGCGTTCCTGAACGCTCTGGCGATGCTGGCTGACGCGACGAACCCGAAGTCGCGATCCGTCCAATGGCTCGCCGGCGCCCAGGCTATCATCGCCGCCCAGACGGCCGATGCGAAGCTGCAAGCCGATCGGGACGCCGCCAAGGTCTCTGCCGCGCAGGCCGAGTTCCGGGCGCTGGTGATCGAGGTGACGGAAGACGCCGACGCGCAGCTCTATCTCAACAAGGCCCCGAGGCACGATTGCGGCGCCGCGGCGATGACTTGCTCCCTGCCTCTATGGATCGACGCGACCAACCGCGGGGCTATCCCCGCGGCCATCCTGGCCGGCCATGCCGATCAGATCGACCGCGAGTACGCCGTGCGGCGCGAGCGCGCGGTCGCCGATCGCCGAAGCCAACTCCTGATCGCCGCGGCCAACGCCGAGGATGCCGGTGTCAAGGCCGGCGTCGACCCGACGATGCTCACGACCTTGCTGTTTGACCTAGCGGCCGTCGCCGCCGTCGCCGCCAAGTGAATTCATGATCCAGATGAGACAGGTCCTGCTCCTTTCCCTCGCGGCCGTGACGCTCGCCGGCTGTGCGGACAATCCCCAGGTCCGCGGCCTCGCCGGCCAAATCGGCGAGTTCGCCAAGACGAGCAAGGCCGCGACCGACGACTTCAAGACGCGCTACGACCGCTACAATGGGCAGCTCCAGGACCGCGTCACGATGCAGGACGCCGGTACGGCGGAGGTCAGCCGGATCACCGCGCGCCAGACCGACGGCTGGGCGCTGGCGAAGAACAACCAGGCCGCCGACGCCAACAAGCAGCTGACCGTGGTGACGGGGGACGCGATCGTGGTCGGAGTCGCCGCTTCCGCCTCCACGCCCGCGGCGCTCGACGCGGGCAATTTCGACGCCCAGATGACGGCTGGCATGAAGGCCGCCGCCAGTCTGGCTCAGAAACCCAGCACCCTCGACAACCTGATGGCGTTGGCCGGCACGCTCCAGACCATCGACGACACGCTCAAGACTCTGCAGGCGAAGGCCGCCAAGGCGGCCCCGACGGCTGCCAAGCCCGCCCCCGCGGTCGCAGCGCCTGCGCCGGGATGACGAACCAAAAGGACGACACCGATGGCGACCACCAATGACGTCATTAACAACCTCTCGAACAAGCTCGCGGCGCTCACCCAGTCGAGCGGCGAACAAGTTCTGGCCTTCGCCGACGCCACAGATGCGGAGCGAACCCTCCTTCAGGCCCAGATTTATGCGACAAGCCTTGAGCAGACCGCCTGCCAGCAGCGGATCCAGGACATCCAGGCGACCCAGGCCTTCGTGGATCCTGGGGCGGCGCAGGAGGCCAGTCTGCTGGCGGCGATCCAGGCGGTTGGCGCTCTGGTAGCTGCAACCGCCGCGGTGGGTGCGGTGATCACCGCGGCGGACAACCTGGTGAAGGCCTACTCCGCCAAGAGCACCAAGCCGTGAACCTGCCCCGTCAGCGATCCAGGAACGCTATTGCGCTGTGAGGTGGTAAGTCTGAACCGACGCTCGGTGGCCGGCCCCTTCAGGATCAACTAGCCCATCCCCCGAATATCGGACCGCGCTCCCGTGCCTTGCTCGGCTAGCGTGAAGACCCAACGCCAAGGCCATTGATTCCGCGCGAGCTGAGAACCTGAACGATCGTTCCAGGGGGGGCATCCGATAGCCGTTGTTTATTCGCCTGGATCCACGCCTCTAGGCCCGCGGGCAAATCACCCGCGGGCGCAGGGAAAGCGTCCGACCAGTACTCGTACGCAGACCGCTCGAAGTCGGCTTCACGCAGCTCTTCTTGAGGGGCCACCGCGTCTTCGGAAACCAGCGCCACGGTTCCATCCGACCTGGTTACGAAAGAGACTCGCGCTTTGGCTAGCCGCTCAGAAAGAAGCTTTACCGCCTTATCGCTGAACTTGGCGCAATCGTTAATAAAGAGCCAAAGCAGCCCAGCAATTTCATCTGAACGCGCATCAAGCAACGCTAAATCCGGCACAAAACGCGCTGCGTCGAGCGCGGAGAATTGGAAGCTGATCCATGTCAGACGGAGCGCCTCTACGGCCTCTGGCGCCTTGAGGTCGGGGTGATCTGGAACATGCAGCGCGAAGGCGCTCTGTAGCTGGGGTCGTTTCGCCAATGGATGATCACGAAGATCGATCAGACTCGTACCCAGCCCCGCCGTCGGCATGATGCAGATTGCACCGGAGTCGCCGACGCGCAGGTTGCTTGCGAACGAGGCCGCCACCGACGGATCGGATGTGAAGTCCAAATAGTCAGTCGGGTATCCGTAGTGTTGGAGAAACCCGAGCGCCTGCGGCCCCGTCAGTCCACACTTGGCGCCCAACGCGGCCACGAGGCTGTCGCGAACCCGGGCGATGTCGTCGATTGCGTTGGCGGCGACGGTCAGGCGGCGCATGCTTGTGCTTGTGCTTTTGTAGGCGCCGCTCTCCCCTCTAAAGAGAAGAGCCGGGATCGCGCTCGTCTCGGCCGCGCGATTGAGAAGGTCGCGCCCGTACGGTCTGGCTCTCTCGGTGCGCGATATGGTGCGCAGAGCTTCAACGAGGCGCGTCAGCGACGGCAGGGGGTCAGTCGAATGACCGTCAGGCGCTGGGCCGGCTGTCCCTCGTTCCCGCCCGCGGAGAAATGCTTCCCTTGCCTCGGCCAGCCTAGCCTCACGAAGCCGCGCGGCGTTCTCCCGGCGAAAGCGATTCCCTTCATCGGAGAACACCGCCGTGCGATCCTCCTTCCCGAGGCGATCGAGTAGCCGAGCCAAAATGTCGACCGAGTTTCGCGCGTCGGACGTCGGCTGGGCCTCCCTGATTAACGAGAGCCACATCTGGGCGTCTTGACCTAGAAGCTCCGGATACCGCTGAACGGCCGTTTCAAGCAGGTCCGCCGTGAGCACAGGCGCCTGCAACAGCTCAATCAACGCATCGTAAAGGCTGTTGCCAAGTCCGGCCGGTGGTCCCAATGTTCACCCTCTGGTGGAGTGATCGGTAGCTACCACGCCTATGGCCGTCCTCATAGAAGCCCTCTCCGTCGTGGTCCGCCGGGAAACCATCGCGCGCCGATATGCGGGGGGTTGGCCCGGCTACCAAGCCGACGCAGTCAACCGCTCACTGTGCGCTGACTCCGAGATCGCTCGACTTGGCTTCATGCACCCCGATCACGTCGGCGCCTTCATCCGTCACCTGGAGCGTCATGGTTTCGTCTTCCAGAACAGCGCCGGCGAAGCGGTCGATATCGTCGTGGTCGACCAACGCGTAGGACCTACGACGCCGTGCGCCTGGATAGACTTCTTTCGGCATGACATTGCCGACGGCACGGTCTCAGCTGCACGGCTTAAAAACAGTTCCGAGAACAACCTAATCTGTCCAGACGGCTGGAAATACGAACATTCTCTATCTCGACAGTTTAAGTTCTACCCGGGAACCGACATAAGCCAACATCTTGATTTGGTCCGGAGCGAGCAGGACCTACGCACCTTCCGAGATCGTCTGACCGGGGAGGAAGTGTATCTCAGAGACCAGGGCCCGACGGAGGCAGCCAGCGAGGCCCCCACCGACGCAATCGTCGCCGAGTACAATGCTTCATTGGCGGACGCCGGGCAGCTTCTGGGCCCCTACATCGGGCCGGACAGACCCGTCACGCCGGAAGAGATCGCACAGGTCGCTCGCGCCATCGCGGAGCTGGAACGACTCGTCACGATTGCGGCAAAGTGGAGTTCGTGGTGGTTGCTCGGCATTGGCAGACGTGCGCTGGATGATCGGCAGGGCGCTTACGCCGCATTCTCTCGTGCCTACGGTCTGGCGCCTAAAGAAGTCGAGGTTGGCCGCAACCTTGTCGTCGAGTGCATCACGTTAGGCTATGGCGACGAGGCAATCGCTGTCGCCGAAGCGGTCATCGCGCTCGCGCCGAACGACCCGGGCCACATGGCGAACTACGCGCTCGCGCTCCTGATCGGCGCTAAACCCGACCGGGCGCTCCTGGAAATCAAGCGTGCTGAACAAATAGACCCGAGCGACGAAGTTATTGGCAACGTGCGTGAGTTGATTGAGAACGTGTGCGCGGGAAGAGCCGAACGACCTTCGAACATACTCTTGTAGCTAGCAGAGGGGCCTCGGCGTTGCGCTGAGCGCCTTTGCGTCACCCTCGGCGATGCGGACTTCGGACGCCTCGACTTTCGCAGCGAGCGTCCC
Source organism: Caulobacterales bacterium (assembly GCA_044445825.1). GTDB lineage: Bacteria > Pseudomonadota > Alphaproteobacteria > Caulobacterales > Caulobacteraceae > Acaudatibacter. The sequence goes on along the minus strand of JBIOEG010000002.1, from coordinate 27,121 downwards.
TGTTGTCCGACCCCCATTTTCTTGGCCAAAGCCGAGCGCGCCGCCGCGTAGTTGGGCGCCACCATCGGGCAGTCCTTCGGAGGGCCCCCTTGGTCCGATAGACCTCAGGCCTCAGATCGAACTTCGTACGCAGGTGACGCTTGGTCCAGCCGGGCGGCGACGGCTTCGATGGCGGGGGCCTTGACTGGAAAACCGGCCGGCGGGGGCGGGCAAGCTCGGTTTCGCCCAGGCGCGCGACACCCGGTCGGCGGGATCGGCGGCCGTCGTGAGCCACGCTTCGTTCGTGGTCACCAGGTGAGTCGCGAGCGCGTCGTGCGTCTCTATCAGGAGCCCAGAGAGCAAGTTGGGGGTGTTGAGCGCGACTTCGGCGAGGTCCCCGCCGCTGGCGCCGATCGGATCGGGGGCGGCCCGGTGAGGGCTCGCGCTGGTCGCTGCCTAGGGAACAACCGGCGACGGCATCACGGAAGCCGAATGCTGTATTGGGCGCATCGCGCCTGGCTATGATGAGGCCATCCAACAATGGCTACGCTTCGTCCCGTTTCGCCGTTCTCGAGGGTGGAGAGGGCAGATCCACCGCATCCATGAGATCGAGCTGATAGGTGGCGGCTATTTAGACTGCGTCTCCGAGCACGCCAATGGGCTCAATCGAATCTGCGATGAAGTCGAGGAAGGAGGCGTTGGTGTAGCTCTCCCCAAGGGGAGTCGCCTTCGCGTCTTTCTGCATACGTCAATGTGCTTAGTGGTTACAGTGTCAGCGCCACCTCGCTGACTCACCTATGGTGGGCGCCACAACAAAGGAGCGCACGGGGGCAAATTCTTTTCATCGACTTTCGCGGCGATATACGTCGGTGCCGTCTTCTTGGCGTTCTCAGTCTTATTTCTTACGTAATCGTAGAGACATTGGGGACTTGGGGGACTTCATTTGTACCACAAAGCTGCCTCCCTGAGTTTTGATGAGTTTTCTCTCTCATCGAAGCGCTTCAGGCAGGATGTGATGTATGTTCCAGCGATGGCGTTATCGCGAAACAGTTTTCCGCATTCTCGAATAAATTTTCGTGTCGACTTTCGCGACAAAGGTTGCGACTCTTCGTCCAAGTCCCCCAGCCCATTCGGACAGGCCGCGATTTCGGCGATCAGCTGGAACGGTTTCGCGGCCTGAATGCTGAGGATTCCACCCTCCAAGGTGGGGTTCGATCCCAGCAGTGAGAGAATCTCGCGTTTCAGCGCGACGTCGGCGTGCGGAAAGCAATCCGCGGCCTGTTTGCTGAACGAAATGACGGCTTCGGCGGGTTCGATCCCGAAGTGCCCTCCTTCGGCCGCCCCAAGTCGTTCGGCCCGTAAGCGCCGCTCGCCGCCCAGGCGCGCGCGCTCGGCAAGGTACTCCTCGTCGGAGACGAGCCTTCGGACCCGGAGGCTCGTCAGCTCCCGCCTTTGTGCCTCCAGGTCGTCCACTGACCGCCGCAGCTCGCTGACCGACGCCGCCGCTTCCGCAGCCATCTGCTTAGCTTCCGCTTCGACGGCTCGGCGCAACGCCGCCTCGCAGGCCGGCAGCAATTGGAGGGAACTAAGGAAGGCGAGGATCTGCGCCTCCAGCTTCTTCTCTTCGATGTAGGGCTCGCGGCAGGGCGGACCCGTCTTGGGCCGGACGCTGTGGTAGTAAACGTAGCGGTGTCCTTGCCGGTTGACCTTGCGCTCGGCGGTGACGCCGAGGCCGCACGCGCCGCACCGGATGAGGCCGGTGTAGGCGAAGGTCTCCCTTTTCCAAATCACCGGCGCCGGCCGTCGCAGCTGCTTCTGCACCGCCTCGAACAGTTCGGCGCTCACCGCCGGTTCATGGCGGCCCGGATAGGTCTCGCCGCCCCAAACGATCACGCCAGCGTAGAACGGGTTGGTGAGAATGTAGTGGACGGCGCTCATCGAGATCAGACCCCCGCCCTTGCGGATACGGTCGGTGGTGAAGTTCCACTCCCGCCGCGCAATGCGGGTCGCCTGTCGCGCGCTCACCCCTGACGCGACCAGGTTGAACAGACGTTGCACGTCGGGGAACCGCACCGGGTCGATGACGATGGTCTTGCTCGCCCGGTCATTGAAGTAGCCGGTCGGGGCGGCCCCCGGTCGCCAGCCGCGTTCACGTTTGGCCCGGTTCCCACGCTTCACCACCTCCGACAGGTTGTCGGAGTAGTATTTGGAGTAGCCAAACATGATGCTCAGCATGAACTTGCCCTGGGAATTGTTCTCGAAGGTGTAGGTCGCGAACTTCAGGTCGGTGAGGACCCCGCGATCGAGAAGGTAGACGACGCGGCCGCCATCGATGGAATTGCGCGCCAAGCGATCTGGCGCCCAGGCGATGATGCCCTGGGCCTCGCCCGCCTCGATCCGCTGCATCATCTCCCCGAAGATCAGCCGCCCGGGGGCCTTGGCGCTCTTGGACTCCTCGTAGGTGTCGATGACCTCGATATCGGAGCGTCGGCCGAACGCGCGCTCGAGTTCGGCGCGTTGGGAGTCGATCGACATGACCTGGCGGTCTTCCGCCTCGGTCGATTTGCGGCAGTAGAGGAAGTACTTCATGGTCTTGAGAGACGTCCCCCACGTCCCCGAAGTCCGCGGCACGGCCGCCGGCATTTCGAGGCAGGGGATCGGACTCTGAGTCTAAGGCGCCATCCCGGCCTTGCGCGAATCCGCGTTGGATGTTCTGGCGCCAATTCAAGATTGCTGCGGATCGGAACGACCGGCGAGGCGGCGCTCGGTCGGCAGGAGAAACAGGCCCTCCAGCCGTTCGGCAAAGAGAGAGAGAGAGAGAGAGAGGGAGAGGGGGGACCCCGGATGGGGCCCCCTCCCGACGGCCTCAGGCCGGAACGGCCGCCGCGCTTCTCAGAAGCGGCGGCAGCCAGCCTTCCGAGCCTAAGAGGTCGGCTGCGGCGTCGGCCATCGCGTCCTTCTTCAGCCCCTCGATCTTGTCCGCGGCCTCGGCCGATTTGCCCTCGCGGACGGCTTCGAGAATGTGCGCCTTGCTGACACGGCCGAAGTAGCTCTGCGCCGTCGCCCGCCAGTACCGCGTCATGTTGAGGCCGATGTGCGCGCTAAGGACATCGGCGTGGGCGAGCGCCCCGGCGCGGCCTTCGAAGAGCCGAAGAGCGTTCACCGTCAGCGAGACGCAATGCGCAAAGAGGCTCATGCGGTCGCTTTCGGGGAAGGCGATGAGCGCGTCCCAAGCGTCCTCGGGGCCCTTGGGCAGCCGCGCGGCCCAATGGGCGTGCCGCCCCTCGATGCTGCGCCCCGCCACGCTCTCCACGTAGCCTTCGGCATGGATCGCCAGGTCCGCGTGCCCGCCCGCCAACTCAAGACACGACTGCGTCGGCGAGCGCCAGAAGGTCTGGACCACCAAGGTGTGGAGCGCGGCGAGAAAGGCCGCCTCCGGCTGGCCCGCCAAAGCGTCGCGGAGCGCCGCTGTGCGGTGCGCGGTCAGGTCTGCGATGAGGCGATCCGAGAGGGGTTTTGGCCCGACATCGCCGCACGCGCGAACGCCGTCGTCGGATAGTGGTTTGCCCTCGCCGAAGCCGGCTGACGTGTCCGTAGGTTCGAGTGTTTCGTCCGCCGCGCGGACGAACCCGCGCTCGATGCGGGGCTGTCCGTCCCAATCCAGCACGACGAACACGCCCGCAAGCGCAAGCTGTTCGGGGTCATAGACGGGGCGGGGTGCGGCTTGCAGTTCCGCGTCGATCTCGGCAAGACGCGCCGCCGTTTCGTCCGGAAGCTCGCCGTCCTCGACGCCGGCGACGAGAACGTCATACTCGTCGGCGAGGCTCGTGAGACGCGCCTGACCCAGCTCGTCCTGAACAGGCCTCATCGGATAGAAACGCCGCAGGCCATGGCCCTGCGGATAGTCGAGGTGGGCTTCGGCCCATCGCCAGCCCTCCTCGGTCCTGACCCGCTCAGCTTCCGCCTCTAGCTTCTCCAGCGCGAGGCGTTCCAAGAGGCCCACGTCCTCGAACCAGCCGCCTCGATCCTCGGCGAAGAGGTCGCGCCGAATGCGACCACCGGCGGCCTCATACGCCTCCACCCCGACGAACTGCGCGCGACGGACAATGGCTTCCACTTCGTTCTCGGTCAGGAGCCGACGGATAAAGCTGGGGCTGCGGTTATAGGAGAGGGCGTCGAAGACCTGCTCCTGCCGCTCATGGTCCTCGGAGATCGCGAACGCCATGAGTTGGTCGAGGGGGAGTTCGCCGTCGCGATAGGCAGCCATGAGCTTTGGGCTCGCTGCGCCAAGCCTCAGGCGCTGCCGCACAATGGCGGCCGCGACCCCAAACCGCGCGCCGATCTCCTCCGCACTCCAACCTCTGGTCTCCGCGAGTTCGCGGAACGCCTCAAACTGGTCAGCCGGATGCATAGGCGTGCGCGTGACGTTCTCGTCGAGACTGACCTCGAAGGCGTCGTTGGTGTCATCGAGCATGCACCGGACAGGCGTGGTCTTGGCGATCACTTTGCGCTTGGCGAGCAGGCGGAGCGCCAGACGGCGGCCCTCGCCGATGGTGACGAGGTAGGCGCCGGTCGCGCCTCCCTCGGCGTTGGTTTCGGCCTCTACGACAGGGGATTGCAGCACGCCTTTGACCGCGATGGAAGCGGCCAGCGCCTCGATGTCGGCCGCCGCGTGCGGCGTCTTCCGCGCATTTTTCGGCGACTTCTTGAGTTTGCCGAGCGGCACGGTGATCTCGACGCCGCGTTGGATGGTCGGGGCTCCTTGGGTGGTCATGTGTAGTCTCCTTAGGCATGAGCCGGAGGCGCAAAACGCGCCTCACGGCTCTGCCCGTCGGCGAGACCAGGGGTAGGAAGCGCAGGGGCGGACCGCCGGGAGGGGGATCACCCGGTCTGCACGGAGCGAAGCGGAGGAAGACTGGGGAGACCCGGCGGTCCGGTGGCGAAGCCGCGGACCCTTGCGCACGCGAGGGACGGAGTCCCTTAGCTCTTAGGCCACCGATGATCTGCGCCGGCGCCGCTGTCGGCATCCCCGACCGAGCGCCGCCTTGGGCGAAGTTCAGCCTGGCCTTAGGCTCATAGGAATGGAAGCTCACTCAGCCCATCGACGAGTTCCCACTGTCTCGCGCGTCCTCGAAGACGGCCGCATCGTCGAGCTTCTCTATGACCCAGCGAAAGGGGAGACGGCATTGGCCGTCGGCGCGCCGGATGGTTCGGTGGCGGTGACGTCTGAACTCATTCTTCCGAGCGGCGAACAGCTAGTCCCCTACTCAGCGCGCAACAATTTGATTGCGACCCGCTGCGTACTCTTGGCGGGCCGGGTCGGCGATGACGGGGAGAAGGCGGATCTCCTCGCCGAGGTCCGCGCCTACCTTCACCGATACGTGGATCTCTCGCCGCTCTTCGAAGAGATCGCGGCGCACTATGCGCTGCTTACCTGGGTCTACGACGCCTTTCGCGAACTGCCCTATCTGCGGTTCCAGGGCGAGTACGGCACAGGCAAAACGCGGGCGCTCATGACGCTGGGGTCGGTCTGCTACAAGCCCTTCTTCGCGTCGGGCGCGTCGACCGTCTCGCCGATCTTCCACATCCTCGATGTGTTTCAGGGGACTCTCGTACTGGACGAGGCGGACTTCCGCTTCTCCGACGCGACCGCAGGCCTCACCAAGATCCTCAACAACGGCACCGTCGCCGGCATGCCGGTTTTGCGTACGATGACCAACCGCCAGAAGGAGTTTGATCCGCGCGCCTTTCGGGTGTTCGGGCCGAAGCTGGTGGGAATGCGCGAACAGTTCAACGACGCCGCGCTCGAGAGCCGGTTCCTGACCGAGGAGACCGGGGTTCGTCCGCTACGGCAGGACGTTCCGCTGCAGTTGCCTGGTAAGCTGGCCGACGAGGCGCAGGCGCTGCGCGACAAACTGCTTGCTTGGCGCTTTCGCGCGAGCCGGACGGTGGGCGCGGACGCTTCGCGCGCCGCGCCCGGAGTCGCGCCACGGCTCAATCAGACTGCGCTTGCGCTACTGTCGATCATCGACGACGCTTCGGTCCGTGCGGAGGTGCATGCCGAGCTCCAAAGAGAGCATGTTCGATTGCGCCAGGATCGGGCGGCAACACCCGCAGGAACGATGGCGGCGGTGTTGGCGCTGCTCTTCCAACAGGATGACGCCCGGGCCGTGACGGTGGCGCGGGTCGCGGACGCGTTCAATCGCGCCAACAGCGACAAGCTGAGAGTCCCCGTCTCGCACAAATGGGTTGGGTGGTTTCTCCGTACACGACTGAAACTGACCACGGTTAAGTCGCAGGGGGTCTTTGTGCTCGCGAACACAGAAGGGCCGAAGGTGATGGCGCTCGCGGCGCGCTATGGGGTCGACCGAGAGATCGACGCCCAGGCGGCCTGAGGCGATCGGTGTCGGCCGGCGCGACGTCGAAGGGGGCGACGCAGGCGACGTCGACACAGCGCCCCCTGGCGCAGCGAGACTCTTCGCGAAATGATGGAGTTAGGCCCGCTCGGGTCGAAGCTAATGATCTTTCATTATGGAGTACAAAATCTATTTGCGGACGCACCGCAAAGCCTGGGCGCTCAGCCAGCAGCAGATCGCGGACCTAGTCGGAATTCGGGCCCGCAGCGTGATCTCGAGCTACGAACGTGGGGTGAACAGCCCGAGCTTTCGCACGGCGCTGGCGTATCAGTTCGTGTTCGGGGTGCCGCTTACCAAGATGTTCCCGGACTTGGCCGGCGAGATCGAAGAGGATGTCATGCGACGAGCACTTCAGATTGATGAAGCGCACCGTAATCGCACGGACGCAACGGCCGTCCGTGCCCGGGAGTTCCTACAGCAGTTGCTCGGTCGAGCCAGCTGCCGACCTCGCGTATGAGATGCCGCCCGCCCGACACCGTCATGGGCTTTCATCCAACGGCGCGCGGTTTCGGCTGGGTTGTCTTTGAAACCCCGTCCGCGCCTCTCGAATGGAACCTTGCTTATGTGCGCGGCGACAAGAACGTGGCGTGCCTTAAGCAGATGCATGGGCTGTTGGCGCGGTTTCGCCCGGACGTCCTGGTGATGGAGCGGTTCGATCACCGTACGGGCAAGCGTGCGATTCGTGTCGCCAAGCTATGCCACGCGGTGGCCGCGATCGCACAGGAATACGCAGTCGAAGTTCGCTTCCTTCCGCGCCGCGATGTTCGCCGGGGGCTGGGCCTCCCGGCAGGTGCAACCCGACAGGATGCCGCCGAGCGTGTTGCCGGCCACATTGCCGCCTTCCGCCATCGGTTGCCGCCGGAACGCCGACCTTGGGAGAGCGCGGATCGCCGGATGGCGCTCTTCAGCGCCGCCGCGTTGGTCCTGGCCTACTTCACCATAGATGACGAGGGGGCGATTGCTTGATCGCGGCCTCAGCCAGCGTCGCCGCGACGGCGACCGGTTTCGGCACTTTGCGCTCGATCAAGTCGACGAAGTCGATGGTGCTCCGCCATTGGCCGACGATGCCAGCGGAGTCGGTTGAGGCTGAACCGCATATCCGGCGGCTTTGAAGAAGCTGGCGCAGTCTGAGGGTGAGAAGTCGTCGAGGAGTTGGCCGATGCGATCCCAGAGGGGGTCGACGGCGCGCTCGGCGGCTTTCCTGAGGCCGGCCTTGAGCTTGGAGAAGGCCATCTCGATCGGGTTGAGGTCAGGGGAGTAGGCGGGCAGGTAGCGCAAGCTGGCCCCAGCGGCTTCGATTGCGGCGCTGATCGCCGGGCTCTTGTGCGAGCCGAGGTTGTCCATGACGACGATGTCGCCGGGCCTGAGCTCAGGCGCCAGCACCTGCTCGACGTAGGCCCGGAACCAGAGCCCGTCGATGGGTCCGCTCAGGACCATGGGGGCTGTGATCTGGTCGCAGCGCAGGGCGGCCAAGAAGGTGGTCGTGCGCCACTTGCCGAAGGGAACCTTGCCCAGCAGCCGTTGGCCTCTACGGCATCGGCCGCGCTCGCGGACCATGTTGGTCTTGGCCCAGGTCTCGTCGATGAACACCAGACGGGACGCGTCGAGACTCGGCTGCTCGGCGCGCCACTGGGACCTGGCGGCGGCGACGTCAGGCCGCTCTTGCTCGGCGGCGTGCAGAGTTTTTTTTGAAGGTCAGCTTCTCCTTGTCCAGGAACCCCCACAGCGTGCCGTGGGCCACCGTCACCCCACGACCCGCCAACTCGGCCCTCAGCTCCTCGATGGACAGGCTCGGCTCTTCCTCGATCCGCGCCAAGATCCAGTCCCGGTGCGGCTCCAGCTTCGATCGGCGACGGCCGCCCATCGGCCTGGCCTTCACTGCTCCGGTCGTCCGCTTCAGCTGACACCAGCGGATCACGCTCGAGACGCCCACGCTGAACAGCGCCGCCGCCTTGTGGCGGCTCACGCCCCCTTCAACCGCAGACACCGCCCGGCTGCGAAGGTCCTCCGAGTAAGGTCGAGACATCCATGCTGGCCTCCTCCCAGCCAGCATCTTGAATCATGATCCGCCCCCTTGAGGAATCCCCCGCGATTCACTCATTCCTGACTTTGCTCTAGACGACTCGTGCGTCTGAAGCGTCGCCCGAAATTGGCGAGGCTTCTTTCGTGCCGGACGTAGTGGTGCGACATGCAGATCGAATCTTCGCCGTGAATCGGCCAGCTTCTTGCCGAGGTGAGACAGATTTTGTCCGGCCGCGCGCCGCTATGGGTTTGGCACTCGAAAGAAGGCCAGAATCGCCCTGCTCGGCTCTCTCACGCAAATCTGAGTGTGGGTTTTCTCCTGAAATCCTGCACCTTCGTACACGTCGTTACCTTCGGCGAAGACGCAACGTACGGTATCGATGGGAACCTTGTTATTTTTCACGTATTGTTGGCACGTATAATTTATTACGGCGAAATCCAAATATCGGCCTTTCATATCTCGGTCGGTGGTGTTCGACGGTATAGTAAAATTCGCGTCTTCACTCTTCACCTGCTTCATGTCCGCCATGAAACCCTTGTGGCCTTCCCTAACGAGCTTGACTCCCTCTGTCGTGGTCAAGTCCAAGCAATTTGACAGGTTGATAAGCGCGCCCACGACAAAAGGACGCCGAACTCGAATCGGCGTCCCACGTTCTCGATAGCGTTTAGCGTGTCGATCTCTGGCTTCTTCCGCCCATTGCAGTGCCCGGTCGGGGTCCGATTCCCAGAAATATACGCCCGTACCAAGCCAGTCGTAGCCGTTGTTTGAAGCGACCAAACCATTCGGCCCGGCTGATTCAAGCGCAGCCTCACCGACTGATTGGTCGCATCCAGAATAGGCGAGGACGAAGTGCGTCCGAGCCCCGGACAGGGCGCTCACTTGCGTCCGTTGACGTGCGCCGGGGGGCCGGACTCCTCGCCCTTGGTCTCAGGCGAGTAGGGACTGCCGTCTCTCCGAAGAGCGCCGCTCTCGATCAGCCGCTCGCGAGCTCGGGCGGGCGTGACCGTTTTCCTCTGACGTTCGATGTGGCGTTTGAACTTTTCCACATCCTCGTTCGTGATGGTCCCGTAGGATGTGATAGCCATTGTCATGATTCCCCTAAAGAACAAACCAAGAACATCATGCCATGCGCGGTGGCAGGTCGTCAATCCACCCAGGGGGAGCGCGAGCCGTCACAGTCGAGTGTCTGCAGTCGGTGAAGCGTGACACGATCCTTCGATTGCGCCGATGCGCGAGACGCTTTAGCCCCTTATGCGACTCGTGTTTGGCAGAATATTGTTAAACAACTTGGTTGTATGCCGCAACCTTACAAGGACGTCACTTGGCCGAGCGTCCACAGGCGCGTTGTTGTAACCGGAGACATCGACACCGTCTTCGACAGTGTTGGTCAGCGACTCCACGACGTAGTGCCCGGCGCAGTCGAAGGAGGAGCGAACGGTGAAGGATCTGGCAGGCAGGACGGCTTTCGTGACCGGCGCTGCGTCGGGCATCGGCCTTGGAATCACCACCGCCCTCGCGGCCGCCGGGCCGGGAAGAAGGCCATGCTGTGCGATATCGATGATGGGGCCATCATTGAGGCCGTCGGTGGTCTGAAGAGCGCCGGCGGCGGGCAAGGGAACCTCGATCCAGAGGGATGGAGGGCACCACGCCCTTCGGCACCCGCCTGTCGCGCTAAGCGACGGCGGCAGAAGCGTCGTTGTATAGTCTGCTCCAGCCACGCCCTTCGGAGAAAAGCGACTGAACGGGCCCCCAGCGCATCGCCCAGAAGGCGGCGAGGACGCCGGCGACTAGCGCAGCACCGATCAGCCAGCTCAGAACACCTACGCGTTGCCGGCGTCGTGTCAGGACGCTGATCGCGCCGTAGCCGGGCGGCAAGGAGCGCCCCACGGCCAACTCGAAGGTCCGACTCGCCCTAAGCGGTCGGCGCGTCATTCCCGTTACCCCAGTCCACTGTGCCATTTGACGGCGCAACTCAGGGCGACGCAAGGGCGAAGAGTGGCAGCGGATCAGGCCAGTGGCACGTTCGCCGCCAGCGTGCGGGTCGCGATAAGCCGGCCCAGCGGGCGCAACCTAGGCAGGTGTCGCCGCGGGGGCGGCCTTGCGACGCTTCGGCTTAGGAGGCGTCGCCGCCGGTTTGGCATTTCTTGGGCGACCGCCCTTCTGGCCAAGACCGGCGGCCCTGGCCAGCTGCGAGCGTCGTTCGCTATAGGCGGGCGCAACCATCGGGTAATTCTTCGGCAGCCCCCACTTCTCAACATATTGCCCCGGTGTCAGTCCCCGTGTGGACAAGTGCCGTTTGAGCGTCTTGTAGCGCTGGCCATCCTCGAAGCTGATCAAGGCCTCCTGCGTGATCGAGCGACGCACTTGAGCCGACGTGAGCTTCACTCTCTCCGGCTCCTGGGCGACTTCGGCTTCTGCCGCGGCAGCGCCAACGCCAGACAAGCTCACGGCGATCTGATTGATCACTGCCGGAATGTCTTCAACACCGACGTGGGAATTCGAGAAGTACGCGGCGGCCACATGCGCCACCAGATCGAATAGCTTTTCGTCGTGTTCTTGCATGTCGCCCCTCCGAACGATGGTCTTCCGAGCTCCCAATAAGCTATCTGCTATTGCGTTCAGACTGAGAATTCAATGCGGCGGCTCGCGAATTAATGTGCAATCGCTACACATCGATCAACAACCGATGTAGGTCGGAATCGCAGCGCTGACCGACACGCGATCTCACGGTCATCGAGAGACGATCGCTGTTCGCGTGCCAGGCGAAAGATCTTCGCGGCGCGCGTAGTCTGGAGTGCGGGGCCGATCCTTATCCATTTGGCGCGGCCTGCAGGGGGGCCCCGGCTCGGTAGACTGATGGGGACCTGGTCAGTGGACTCCATCAGGGCCAGCGGCCATCAGCGCCGCGCGAGCAGGCCGTATAGATGTCGGCACCCCGACAGATCAGCAGATCAACCCAACTTCACCTTTGCGGAGCAGGGGCCATCCACGGATGACAGCACCGGCTTGGCGATGACAGTGAACATCAAATGTTGACGCCCCCCCGACGATCAGCACCTCGCCGCTCACATAGTCACTCTCGGGAATGCAGAAGAGGTAGACCCCGCCCGCCGCTTCCTGAGGCGTGACCCCCGCGTCAATTCCGCAAGACTATGCTCCCAAGATTTACGGAGGATCGAGGTCGAACAGCCGCAGCACAACCGCTCTTGCGACAGCCTGCACACGATTGCGCACACCCAAGCGAACACTTGCCTCGCCAATGTACTGATCGCCGGTTCATGGCGAAATTCTGGGTTCGGTCGCAATTTCAATCGAAGTCCTATCTAGCGCCGCTGGCCGTAGGCACTCTATCCGTTGCGGATTAAGCATCGGAACATTTCTAGGCAAGATCAATTGCCCGATAGATTTCAGAATTATATAGCCGAACGATTTCCACAGATTTTATGGCCACAACGTCTTCCTGTACTTCAACGTTACCGGGAGCAGATTGGCTGACGGTATGGGTGGTTCATTGCGCGACGCGCTGTGGGACCGAAGTCATGCTTCGAGATCGGAGCGAATGTGGCGTGCTGACCAGACGAAGAGGAGACTCGCCGGGATCAGAACTGAGGAGATGATGACAAGCGCGTATTTGAGACTGGCCGCCGCGCCCACGGTCGGAGCTAGGAAGTCGCTCACGCCGCCCACCAAAATCGGACCCAGTCCGATGCCGACAAGGTTCCCCACGAACAGCGCGATGGCCACGGCCATCACGCGCCGCTTTGAACCGCAAACGTGCAGAAGGGAGTACATCGGCGGGTACGCCGCCGCAGAGATCAGGCTTCCACAGAACAGCAAGGCAATCATGAAATTTGCCGCCCCCGCCATGAAGGCGGCTTGGTAGAGCCCGCAGACGCCAGCCATGCCTGCCGCCGGGATCCAACAAAGCCAACGGACATCGATCGCGGAGAGGCGGTCCGTCAAAGCGCCGCCGGCCAGATTGCCGAGGATGCCCCCAAGCGCCGTGCATAGACCATAGATCGCGGCCGCCTGACCGACCTGCAGGCCGTGCACGCGAATCATAAAGGGCACGACGAACGACAGCGGGCCGTAGGCGACGGCGAAGAAGAGGGCCATGGCGAGCACGTGGGATGACTTACGCCGAAGTATCCTGAGCACCGTCGCAAGCGCTTCAGGCGATCCGGTGGAGGGCGCACTTCCACGGGGCTCCTTGAGGGTGAAGTACGCCAAAGGGGCAAGCAATACAGCTGGTAGTCCCACCGCCAGAAACATGGCGCGCCAACCAAAGGTCTGGGTAAGCCAGCCCCCGCCGGCCAACCCTAGGAAATTCCCGGCGGTCATCCGGTCCGCTCCAAGGTCGCTGAGATTCGCAACCACAGCTTCTCCGGTCCGGATCGGATGGGCAACCTAGTGAGAACTCACATCTAGACGACATCGGTAACGGCATCGCGCTGGCATCTGGCCCACACAGGGCAGATTGTGGACCTTCACACCAACGAGCAGATTGATAAAGTCCGGCTAACCGGCGAAAACTCCGTTCGAAAGCTTCGGGAGCCAAAAGAGAGCCAGACCCAGTCGGCAAACCGGCTTAAGTTATTGAAAATGCGGGCGTAGTTCAGAGGTAGAACGTCAGCTTCCCAAGCTGAATGTCGTGGGTTCGATTCCCATCGCCCGCTCCAAGGATTTCAGGAGCTCGCCCTGTCCGACCGACCGCTCCGCCCGGCCTATCCAATGCTGCGCCCGTGAGGGGACCTGGCGGTTTGGGCGCGATCATCCTCACCGGCGGCGCCTCCAGCCGTATGGGCGCGGACAAGGCGTCCCAGGTCTGGGGCGCCCGGCGGGCCGTCGACCATGTGGCGGCGCTCGCCGAGGCCGTCGGTGCGAGGCGCATCGTCACCGCGGGCGCGGCCGGCTTCGGGCTGGCGCATGTGGCGGACGCCGAGCCGCCGGGCGGACCTGTCGGCGGCATCCTCGGCGGCCTAGCCTTCTTTGCCGGGACAGTTGGCCGCGTGCTGGTGCTGGCGGTCGATGCGCCGACGATCCGGCCCTCGGACCTGCAGCCGCTGCTGGCCGCGGAAGACCCGGGCGCATCGTTCCTGGGCCTGCCGTTGCCGATGGTGATGTCGGTCCGGTCCGTTCCCGGCGATGCGTCACCCGATTGGCCGGTGAAGCGCTTCGTGGAGCGCGCGGGTCTGGCGCTGCTAGCGCCGCCGCCGGAAGCGCTCCTTCGGTTGCGCGGCGCGAATACGCCGGCGGAGCGAGCCCGGCTCGCGCGGGAGGCGGGCGTCAGCGGCCCATCGGCGAGCTGACCGCCGCACCTGTTCCGACCTGTTATTCACCTGTTCCACCTGTTATTTCGGTGTCTTCTTGACCTGTTCCGGTCTGGAAACCGTGATTGGTCAATGGCTTGCAACCACCTGATATCGGCCAGGAACAGGTGATAACAGGTCATAACAGGCGCCAAACAGGCCTGTTATCGATGCATAACAGGTGCGGAGCAGGTGGCGGGCGGACGCTTGTGCACCACTACCCCCAATCCGAAATTCCCCGCGAAAGCGGGGACCCAGGCGTTTTTTTGTTCGTTCCTTCCGTCCACACCCGCGCAGACCCAACCGATTGCAAAAAAGCCTGGGTCCCCGCTTTCGCGGGGAATTTCGGGTGTTGGGGGACTAAAAAAGCCAGGTGGGTGCGCACGGGCGCGCCGCCCGCCGCTGGTGCGCGGCGCGGGTGTATCTTCACGATGTCAAAGACCAGGGCCGGCCCGCGGGCCAGCCTGTCCCACGTCACCACGCGCCCGCTGATTTGGCGAGGCCGCACGCGTTCGTGCTTTTCGCGTTTTCCGTGGTTCCCCACCCTCGTCACCCCGGAAAGCCCGCAGGCCCTAGTTCGGAGGTCCCGGGGGTGGGGGCTCGGGCGGCGTGGCGTTGGTGGCCGGCGGGTGCTTGACGCCGAACAAGCGGCGCAGCCCTTCGCCGAATGTCTGCCGCTTGTGGGGCGCCGGTGCTTGACCCGGATTCGCGGCGTTGGACTGCGTCGTCGGCTGGGTCTCCGCGGACGACGCAGCAGGCGTTGGGGGCGTCACTACCGGGGCGGGGGCCGGAGTGGCGGCGACAGTCGCCGTTGGTTCTTCCCGCCTGGGCGGTGGCGGCGCCGCGCGAACCTCTCGCGGGGGAGCGAGCGGCGTCGGCGGGGCCGCCTGCTGGACGGGCGCAACGACCGGCGGCGGCGGTATGGCGGCCTGGTGCGTGGCCGCGGCGGTCGGCGCGCCGCTCGGCTGGGGCGAGCGACTTGCCAGCCAGACCAGGACGATGGCCGCCACCAACAGCAGCGCGACCGCCACCTGGATCACCCTCGATCCAACCGCCCGCATCACCAGGGCGCGGACGGAGGTTCGATGTTCCCCTTCCCACGGGTGATCCGCGGCGACGTCCAGCCCGGCCTCGGGTTCGGCGACAGCCGTGGACCTAGACGCGTAGTCGTCGGGAGGCGCCTCGACGTCTGGATGCGCCGCTTCCTCCTGGGCGAGACCCGATCCTGCTGACCCCGCGTCGACGTCGGCGGCCGCGGCCGTCTCGTGCTCGAGCCGCTCGGCGGCCACCCGGCGGCGCCACTCGACGATCCGCCGCCAGTTCGTCACGGCGCGCGGCGAGATGCCGGACATGTCGGAGGCTCGAAGAGGCGGCGGCTCGCTGTTCGGCTCGGCGGCCCGCGACGCCTGAGGCATCTGGGGAGGAGGTTCGACCTGCTGAGCCGCTTCGACCGCCGGCGCCGGCGCCGGCGGCGGAGCGGCCGGCGCGACCTCGGCCGCCGTGGTCGCCGCCTCCTCGGTGACGGCCGCGCTGCCCGCGAGGGTCGTCGCCTCGGCCGCGGGAGTTTGCGGGCTGCGACCGGCGTCCGGCGCGGGTCGGGACGGCGCAGCGGGTAGCCGCAACGCGTCCAGTGCGCTCAGCACCTCCGCCATCGACTGGAATCGGGCGCTCGGATCGGGCTGCAGCATCCCCGCCAGGACCTGGCGCAGCACCTTCGGGACCCCAGACAGATCCACCCCGGCGCGCCGGCGGTCGACCGCCTCGACCAGGTTCTCGCCCAGCTGGGCGTCCTGGCCCGACGCCACGCCGAACATCACCAGTCCCAGACTGTAGACATCGGTCCACGGACCGACCCGCCGGCCGAAGTCACCCAACTGCTCGGGCGCCACATAGTTCAGCTTGCCGGCGAAGGACTCGCCCAGGATGGTCGAGCTGGACGCCGCGATGTCCTTGACGATCCCGAAGTCGATGATCTTGGCCTGGTCGAGCCGGACATCCGGCAACAGGATGTTGTCCGGCGACAGATCTCGATGAATGGCGCCCAGGTCGTGGGCGACCTGCAGGCCCTCCGCCAGCCGGCGCATCAGCGCGACGGTCTCGGCGATGCTCGGCTTCAGATCGTCCATGGCCTCGTCGAGACCCGGGCCGTCGACGAATTCCGTGACCAGGTAGAGCACGCCGAGTTCCGGTTCGCGGGTCGCCAGCCGGTACTGGACGAGGGCCGGATGGCTCAGGCGCAGCAACGTCCTGGCCTCGCGCAGGAACATGGCCTCCACGGTCGGATCGTCCGCCAGGTGGGGAAGTATGACCTTGATGGCGACCCGTTCTTCCGTGAGGACGTTCACCCCACGGTAGACCTCCGCCATGCCGCCCCGGGCGATCAAGCCGCTGATTTCGTAGATGTGGTTGAGCATCGCGCCCACTTCGAGGCGCGGCGCGTTCTGCGCGGCGTGCGCTTGCGCCGCGTCGGCCGGCGTGTCATCCGCGGTCGGCGACGCCACCTCGTCGGGCGAGCGCGGCGCGGCCGAAGCGGCGGCGCCGGGGGCGCGGCGCCTCGCAGGCCTGGTCTGGTCGTCGCCCATCTTCAGGGCCTTCTTCGCCGCGAACACCGGCCGCCCACGCGCACGTCCAGCGCCCCCCGCCAATTGTGCTCCCCGCCGCGGATAGCCATCAATGACGCGCGGCGCAGGCGGCGCGACAATCGCACGACGGTCGGTTAGGTGAAAGTCTCCGGCCTTTGTGTGAAGGATTACGCAGGGTCCCATCCGGGAGGACAGTTCGACGGCCGCACATTCCGAGGGCGCCGCATGAGCGCCGAGGTCCGCTTCATCACCGCGGCTGTGACGCACGTCGGCTGCGTGCGCACGGTCAACCAGGACGCCCATCTGACCCGCGACGAGATCGGCCTTTGGGCGGTGGCCGACGGCATGGGCGGCCTGCAGGCCGGCGAAGTCGCCGCCGCGGCCATCGTCGACGTGCTTGCGGGCGTGTCGCTGGGCGGCGGCTTCGCAAGCCATATGCATCAATTGAAAATGATCCTGTCCGCCGTGAACGGCGAGATTTTCGCTGCGGCCGAAGCCGCCGGAGCGCGCATGGGGTCGACCGCGGCGATCTTGCATATCGACGCCATGCGCTGCGGCTGCATCTGGGTCGGTGACAGCCGCATCTATCGGCTGCGCGACGGGTATCTCACGCGCCTCACCCGCGACCACACGCCCGTCCAGGAAATGCATGACAGCGGTCTCCTCACGGCGCGGGAAATGCCGCTGCACCCCATGGCGCATGTGCTGACGCGCGCGGTGGGCGTCGAGCCCGTGCTGGAGGTCGAAATGCGGACGGACGCCCTGAAGGCCGGCGACGTCCTGCTGCTGTGCAGCGACGGGCTGACCGGACCGGTGAGCGACGACGAGATCGCCGCGCTGCTGGGCGAAGACAGCCGCGCCGCATGCGGCGCGCTGCTCGATCTGGCGCTCGAGCGGGGCGCGCCGGACAATGTCACGGTGGTGACGGTGGGCTGCGAGGCGCCGGGTGGTTGATCTTCGCGGGTCTGGCGCCTCTGGTGGGGATCTCCAGGGCGAATCCAGTCAGGTCGGCGTGCCGGAGAGACCCCTCACTTCTCCCCTCTGCGCGGGGCGAGGGCTACTGGGAAGCCGGTGCAGCGGCGGGACCGCTGAGCTTGCGCCAGCCCATCAGTAGCCCTCTCCCCGTCCCGTCGAAGGCGGGATGGGGAGAGGTGAGGTGAGGGGTCGCGCCGCCAAACCAACCTCGGCCGACTTGGCTCTAACTACGATGCGCTCGCCGGCTTGCGGCCGCGGGGCTTGGCGGCGGGCTTGGCGGCCCGGCGCTGGGCGCCTTTCTGACCAAGTCCGAGCTTCTTGGCGAGTTCCGAGCGACGCGCGCTGTAGCTCGGCGCGACCATCGGATAGTCGGACGGCAGGCCCCACTTTTCGATGTACTGGGCGGGCGACAGGCCTCTCGTCGCCAGGTGCCGGCGCAGCGTCTTGTAGGGTTTGCTGTCTTCGAAGCTGATCAAAGCTTCCGGCGTGACCGAGCGGCGCACCTGAGCTGATGTCAGCTTGGCCCGCTCAGGTTCGGCGGCGGCCTGAGGCTCCGCCGCGGGGGCGCCGATACCGGCTAGGCTCGCCGCGATTTGGTTGACCACCGTCGGAATATCCGAAACGCCCACATGGGAATTTGAAAAATACGCCGCGGCCACTTCCGCCACCAGTTCACGCAGCTTGTCGTTCTCTTCGGCCATAGTGTCGCCCTGAAATGAGGTTGCTGGGAATTCAGACCGGGCATAGCTATTCAATTTGGCTAGGCGACTCAAGACCTTCAGTCGATTCAATTGTGGAATAACGCCCAAGTCCGTGGGTATTGTCTTGCGAAGCTCAGTTGACGATGCTCGCAGAGAGCAACTCACATTGCTCGGCTTGCGTGCAATCGCATCCCCAACAACGCTGGTCATCGACGGCGCCATTGCTTGGACTCGGCTTGTCGCGGGTCAGTGCGGGTGTGTGCGGCCCCGGCAAGACGTCGCCGCGCCGCGAATATCGCCACTACTGAGGTCGCCGCTTCGAGTTGCGCGGGAGTCTGATCGCGCGAGAGATACTGAAGGGCCGGCGTCAGCCGGGCGGTCCCGACGACAAGCCGTCCTCTCAGTAGCCCTCGCCCCGCGCGAAGCGTGGGGAGAGGCGAGGTGAGGGGTCTCTCCGCCGAACCAGCCTCGGTAGACTTCGCTCTAGGTCAGCGCTCGGCGGCCTGCATCAGGGTGAGCAGGCCCGTCAGCATGGCGGCGGGGCTCGGCGGGCAACCGGGGATGTGCAGGTCGACCGGCGCCACGGCGCCCACGCCGCCGGCGCAGGCGTAGCCGCCCGCGAACAGGCCGCCGTCCAGGGCGCAGCCGCCAACGGACACCACCCATTTCGGTCCCGGCGTCGCGGCCCAGGTGCGTTCCAGGGCCTCGCGCATGTTCAGCGTCACCGGTCCGGTGACCATCAGCACGTCCGCATGGCGCGGCGAGGCGACGAACCTAAGGCCGAACCGCTCCAGGTCGTAGAAGGCGTTGCTCAGGGCGTGGATTTCCAGTTCGCACCCGTTGCATGAGCCCGCATCCACGTGACGAATGGCGAGACTGCGCCCTAGCCTGCGCCGCGCTGTGACCTGCAGCCGCTCGGCCAGGGCGGCGATGTCGGCGTCCGCGGGGTCCTGCGCCGCCTCGGTGAGCGGGCTGAGAAACAGGCCTTCGGCCAGGAGTCCGGGCAGGGACATCAGAGGTCGACCCCCGCGTAGGAACAGTTGAACGACTTGTTGCACAGGGGGAAGTCGGCGACGATCGAGCCCTCGATGCAGGCCTCGAGCAGCGGCCACTGGAACCAGGACGGGTCGCGAAGATGGGCGTGCTGCACGAGCCCGCCGGCGATCCGCACCCAGGCCAGCACATCGCCGCGAAAGCCTTCCACCAGCGCCGAGCCTTCACCGGACCGGTCCGACAGCGGCGTGAGAACGGCGCCCGAAGGCAGGCCGGTCAGGATCTGTTCGATGAGCGAGAGGCTTGCGTTCACCTCGTCCAGGCGGATCCAGACCCGGGCGTTCACGTCCCCATCGCTGCGCACCGGGACCTCGAAGGCGAGCCGGTCGTAGGGCGGATAGGCGAAGGCCCGGCGGACGTCGAAATCCCGCCCGGACGCGCGGCCGACGAAGCCGCCGGCGGCGAAGCGGGCGACCAGCTCGGGCGCCGCGAATCCGGTGGACACCGTGCGGTCCTGCAGCGACGCCGTGTCGTCGTAGACGTCGGTCAGCATGGCGACTCGGGTCCTGATCGCCGTGGCGAGGTCGCCCAGGTTCCGGATCGACGCGTCCGAAGCGTCGACTGCGACGCCCCCGGGGACGACGACATCCATCATCAGGCGATGGCCGAACGCCCGGTCCGCCGCGCGCAGCACGCCCTCGCGCAGCACGCCGGTGTGGGCGTGCATCAGGGAGAAGGAGGCGTCGTTGCAGATCGCGCCGATGTCGCCCAGGTGGTTGGCGAGACGCTCCAGCTCGGCCATCAGCGCGCGCAGCCATGCGGCGCGAGGCGGCGCCTCCATCCCCAGCGCCGCCTCCACGGCCCGCGCGAAGGCTATGGCGTAGGCGACGGTGCTGTCTCCGGACACCCGGGCGGCAAGCCGAGCCGCCCGTTCGATGGGCGCGCCGGCGATCAGGCCTTCGACGCCGCGGTGCACATAGCCCAGGCGTTCTTCCAGCCGCACCACGGTCTCGCCGCTGGCGGTGAATCGGAAGTGGCCGGGCTCGATGATCCCCGCATGCACCGGGCCCACGGGAATCTGGTGCAGGCTCTCGCCTTCAGCCGCCAGGAAGGCGTAGGGCGCCGGCCCGGCGCTGGGGCTGGCCCGGCCGAGCGGGTGGCGCTGCGCCCAGCGGCCGTGATCGAGCCAGGGCCGGGTGTCGACGGCGCCCTCGGCCACGAGCCCGTGCAGGTCGAACAGGGCGCGCTCGAGCCTGATCGCGGGAGGGTGCACGGCGCCGACGGAGGGATAGCGGCCGTCCGGACACGGCAGGACGAGCATGGCGGCGTCGCCGGCTTCGCCCATCACCACCATGCGCACGCTGCCCGAGTCGCCCCAGAGCGCGAGCAGCGAGAGGTCGTCCGCCGCGAGCCGCAGGCTGACGCCGCGCCAGGTGCGTTCGTCGACCCGCAGGGCCGGCCACGGCCCGCCATGCGCCTCGCGCCTGCCGGCGATGCCCAGGCCGGCGGTCATCCGAGGATCCTCGCTACGTGCACGAACCATTGGGTCAGCAGCGGCGGGAAGTAGAGGCCGGCGGCCAGCACCAGGCCGAGGTGCGCCACCATGGGCAGGTATGAGGCATGCGAAGGCGTCTCGCCCGGCGAGGGCTCGCCGAACGCCATGCCCTGCATGCGCAGGATCAGGGCGCCGAGTGCGATGAGCAGGCCCAGCACCAGCGGGACCGCCAGCAGGGGCGCCCGGGCGAAGGTGGAGCTGACCACCAGGAACTCGCTGGTGAAGATGCCGAAGGGCGGCAGGCCGCCGATGGCGAAGACGCCGACCACCAGCGACCAGCCCAGGATCGGATGGGTGACCGTCAGCCCCCGGATGTCGGCGATCCTCTGGGTGCCCTTGATCTGGGCGATATGCCCGACGCTGAAGAAAATCCCCGACTTGGTCAGGCTGTGCATGGTCATGTGCAGCAGGCCCGCGAAGTTGGCCAGGGGCCCGCCCATGCCGAAGGCGAAGGCGATGATCCCCATGTGCTCGATGGAGGAGTAGGCGAACATCCGCTTCACGTCGCGCCGGCGGTAGAGCATCAGGCCGGCGAACAATAGCGAGACCAGGCCCATGGTCACCATCAGCGGGCCGGGGGCCAGGGCCGCGTGATTGGCGGCCAGCAGCATCTTGAAGCGCAGCACCGCATAGAGCGCGACGTTCAGCAGCAGGCCCGAGAGCACCGCCGAGATCGGCGTCGGGCCCTCGGCATGGGCGTCGGGCAGCCAGGCGTGCAGGGGCGCCAGGCCCACCTTGGTGCCATAGCCCAGCAGCAGGAAGACGAAGGCCACGTTGAGCAGGGCCGGGTCGAACAGGGCGACCTTGGTCATCAGCACCGTCCAGACCATGCCCTGCAGGCCCTCGCCCACCACCGGCCGCGCCGCGACGTAGACTAGGATGGTGCCGAACAGCGCCAGGGCGATGCCGACGCTGCCGAGGATGAAATACTTCCAGGCCGCCTCGATGGCCTCGTGGGTGCGGTAGATGCCGACCATGGCCACGGTGGTCAGGGTGGCCAGCTCGATGGCCACCCACATCAGGCCGAGGTTGTTGGACACCAGGGCCAGGTTCATGCCGAACATCAGCACCTGGTACATGGCGTGGTAGAATCTGAGCCGCGTCTGGGTGAGCCGGCCGATCTCGATCTCGTGGGCGATGTAGCTGGCGCTGAACAGGCTGGTGGTGAAGCCCACGAAGGCGCCCAGCACGATGAACACCACGCTGAGGTCGTCCACCTGCAGATAGAGCCCGCCTTTCGGGCGCTCGAAGAACAGCGACGCGGCGACCAGGAATGTCGCGCCGGCGGCGATGGTGTTGATCCGCGCGCCCAGCCTGTAGCCCGGAAGCAGCGCGAGCAGGGCCGCCGCCACGGCCGGAATCAGCAGCACCGCATGGATGGCGTTCAGCCCGAAGAGCGTCATTCGCGCTGCCCCCGAAACCGGTCCAGGGCCTCCACGTCGATGGTCTCGAACCGCTCGCGGATGCGGAACAGGAAGACGCCGATGACGATGAAGGCGATCAGCACCGAGAAGGCGACGCTGATCTCCACCACGAGGGGCATGCCCTTCGCGCCGGTGGCCGCCAGCACGAGGCCGTTCTCCAGCGACATGAAGCCGATGATCAGGCCCACGGCGTTGCGCCGCGTGACCATCATCAGCAGCCCCAGCAGTACGACGGACAGGGCGAAGGCGAGATCCTCGCGCTCCAGTCGGCCCGCTTCCGGCGTGACCCGCAGCATCACCACCATGGCCAGAGCCACGAGGGCCATGCCGGCGAGCATGGTCGGTCCGATACCCACCACCTGCTCTATCTCCCGATGAACGCCCAGTTGCTTGATGATCCTGTGCAGCACCAGCGGTATGACCATGGCCTTGAACACCAGGGCGATGGCCGCGGTGACGTAGAGGTGCGGGGCGGCCTGGATCCACGCCTGCCAGCTGACCGACAGCGCCAGCGCGACAGCCTGAACGGCGAAGACGTTGATCATGGCGGTCAGGCGGTCCTGGTAGAGCAGCAGGAAGCTCATCAGCACCAGGGAGCCGGCGAGCAGGTGCGCGACGTCGAACGAGAGGTTGGTCATCCCAGGCCGCCCCTGGAGACAAACAGCAGCAGCAGGCCAAGGAACCCCAGCATCAGGGCCGCGCCGAGGAACTCAGGGACCCGGAACACCCGCATCTTGGCGATGGCGGCCTCGAACAGCGCGAGCAGGAACCCCGCGGCGGCAAGCTTGCCCACATAGGCCGCGACGCCGATGGCCGCCGCCTCCGCTCCCTCGCCGGCCGGCGCCAGGCCCCAGGGAACGAACAGACAGCAGATCAGCGACAGATAGAGCAGCAGCTTCAGCGACCCCGCCAGCTCTATCACCGCCAGGTGCCGGCCCGAGTACTCCAGCACCATGGCCTCGTGCACCATGGTGAGTTCCAGGTGGGTGGCGGGGTTGTCCACCGGGATCCGCGCGTTCTCGGCGACGGCGACCATGCTGAGCGCCAGCAGCGCCATCGCCAGCGTGACCCGCAGGCCGACGTTGGACGACAGCATGTAGGCCGCGACGGTGGACAGCTGCGTCGACCCGGCCAGCAAGGCGACGCTGAACACGATGAGGATCATCGCCGGCTCGGCCAGCGAGGCGATCATCACCTCCCGGCTGGAGCCGATCCCGCCGAAGCTCGTGCCCACGTCCATCCCCGCCAGGGCCAGGAAGAACCGTGCGCTGCCCAGCAGGGCGATGATGGCGATCAGGTCGGCCGACCACGAGAACATCAGTCCGGTGGCGAATGTCGGGACCAGGGCGGCCGCGACCCAGGTGCCGGAGAAGATCAGATAGGGCGCGGCGCGGAACAGCCACGACGAGGACTCGGCCAGCACCACTTCCTTGCGCATCAGCCGCCACAGGTCGAGGTAGGGCTGCAGCAGCGGTGGGCCGCGCCGGCGCAGGAGGCGCGCCCTGACCTTGCGCACCCAGCCGGTGAGCAGGGGCGCCAGGGCCAGCACCAGGAACATCTGGCCGGCCTGGATGGCCAGGTCCCGGATCAGAGCCATATCGCCAGCACCAAGAGCAGGCCGACGAGCGCCAGGAACACCAGCGTCAGGTAGGCGCGGATCGTGAGGAACTGCAGCGCATTGAGGCGGGTGGCGGCGTAGGTCACCACCTCGGCCACCGGGGCGTAGAAGAAATCCCAGACCGGATCGCGCAGGCGGCCGGTGAACCTCGCGGGGCGCATGTCGCCCGGCGCCGGCATGTCGACCTCCTCGCCGGCGGAGAAGACGATCGAGCCGAACACCCGGCGGATCGGTTGGGCGAAGCTTCCGGCAGTGTACTGGGTGGCCGGGCTCGGGTCGGGAAAGCCGCAGTCCCAGGCCGGCGCCCGCCTGGAGGCGTGCGACGCGAAACGGTGGATGGCGGCCGCGGCGATGAGCGCCGATGCGGTGATGAAACCGAACACCAGCAGGCCGTTGTAGGAACTGCGGGCCTGGGCGATCGGCGTGATCGACAGCCAGGGCTGCGCCGACTGCACGGGCATATGGCCGCCGACGAGTATCTGGGCGGCCGGCGCCAGGGCGTCGATCACGAAGCCGGGCAGCACGCCGGCGAGGAAACAGAGGCCGACCAGGGCGAACATCGCGGCCCGGCTGAAGCGGTCGACTTCCACGGCCTGTTCGGCCTGGGTGCTGCGCGGCCGGCCCAGGAAGCTGACGCCGTAGACCTTGACGAAGCACGCCGCCGCCAGGGCCGCCGAGAGCGCCAGCAAGGCCCCGACCGCCGGAACCATGAGCTTCAGGGACCAGGCCTTCAGCATGGGGCTGACGAGTATGGCCTGGAACGTCAGCCACTCGGACACGAAGCCGTTGAGCGGCGGCAGGGCGGAGATCGCCACGCACCCAGCCAGGAAGGCGAAGGCGGTCTGCGGCATGCGGCGGATCAGGCCGCCCATGCGCTCCATATCCCGCTCGCCGGTGGCGACGAGCACCGCTCCGGAGCCGAAGAACAGCAGGCTCTTGAACAGGGAATGGTTGAACACGTGGAACAGGGCGGCGGTCACCGCCAGGGCGGCGGCCCAGGCCATGTGCTCGGCCTCGAACGCCAGCCCCAGGCCGAGCCCGATGAAGATGATGCCGATGTTCTCCACCGTGTGGTAGGCCAGCAGGCGCTTCAGGTCGTGCTGCATCAGGGCGTAGAGCACGCCCAGCGCCGCCGTCGCCCCGCCCAGCGCCAGCACGACGACGCTCCACCACCATTGCGGCGGGCCGACGAGGTCGAACACGATCCGCACGAAGGCGTAGACCGCGACCTTGGTCATCACCCCGCTCATCAGCGCCGAGACGTGGCTGGGCGCCGCCGGATGGGCGAGCGGCAGCCAGACGTGCAGGGGAACCAGGCCGGCCTTGGATCCGGCGCCGAGAATCGCCAGGGCGAGCACGATGCCGGCGGTGTAGCCGCTCGGCGGGTGCGCCCGCATCACCTCGAAGGCGTAGCCGCCGCTCGGTCCCGCCAGCAGGCCGAACGCCAGCAGCAGGCAGACCGCGCCGAAGCTCGCCATCAGCAGATAGATGAACCCGGCGCGGCGGTTGTCGGCGACGCGGTGATCGGACACCACCAGGCCCCAGGAACTGACCGACATCAGCTCCCAGGCGATCAGGAAGCTGAAGGCGTCGTCGGCCAGCACCAGCAGGTTCATGGCCGCCAGGAACGCCGGATAGAAGGGCAGCACGCGCTGCGGCTCCGCCTCGTGCCGGCCGTAGCCCATGGCGTAGAGGCTGGCCGCGGCGGCGCCCAGGTTCACCACCACCAGGAACACGGCGGCCAGGGCGTCGAGCCGGAACCGCGCGCCGATCCAGGGCAGCCCCAACGGCAGCACCGCCCGATCGGGCGGCGCGACGGTGAGCAGGGCGTAGAGCGCCACGCCGCCGGCGGCCAGGGCGAGGACCAGGCAGGCTCCATAGATCAGCGGGGTCGCGAACGGCCGGCGTGCTATGGTCAGCGCCACCAGCGCCAGCGCCAGCCAGCCGCCCGCGCAGAGCAGGACCATCCCCGCGCCGTCGAGCGGCGCCATCACCGGCGGTCCGCTGCGGCCGTGCGGCCGCCGGCCCCTCGCCCCGAAATGGATTCGAGGCTGACGGCGTCAGGGGCGGCATGGATGGACATGGATGGGCGCAACTAGCCGAACGGGGCGAGTCGAGTCCAGCCGCGCGGCCGCGGATGCAACGGCGCCGCGTCGCGCTACGGCGCCGCGGGGACCGTGAATTGCCGCACGAACAGCCCGACGGTGAGCGCAAGCCCGATCACCACCACCGCCACGCGCAGCGCCCGCTCGTCGACCCGGCGCAGCATCCAGGCGCCGACCAGGCCGCCCAGCACCGCGCCGGCGCCGAGGACCAGGGCGGCGAGCCAGTGGACCTGGCCCGAGAACAGGAAGATCACCACCGCCGTGAGGTTCATGGCCGCCGCCAGCACGTTCTTGGTCGCGGTCGCCGCGCGCACCGGCAGCGATACCAGGGTCAGCACGGCCAGCATCAGGAAGCCGATGCCGCCGCCGAAGTAGCCGCCATAGATGGCGATGCCGAACTGCATGACGCTGGCGGGCAGGGCGGACATTTCGCGCCGCGCCGCCTCGGGCCTGCGGCCGAAGGATCCCCAGGCGAACACCGCGGTGGCGAAAAGCACCAGCCAGGGGACCAGCCGCTCGAAGAAGCTGGACGGGGTGAGCAGCAGCAGCACCGCCCCCACCGCGCCGCCGGCCAGGCTGATCAGCGCCAGGGCCGTGAAGGACAGCCCCTCCGCGCCCCGGGCCATGGAGCGCCCGCGCCAGCCGGTGGCCGCCTGGCCAGGAAACAGGGCGACCGTTGAGGTGATATTGGCCGCCCGCGCGTCCATGCCGGCCAGCATCAGCGTCGGCAAGGTGATGAACGAGCCGCCGCCGGCCAGGGCGTTCTGCGCCCCGGCCCACACCCCCGCCGCCAGCAGCAGCGCGGTCATCAGCGGCGTCAGGTGGTGCAGGTCCAAGGCCGAAGTCCGCTGTGCGCCGGGCGTCGCGGCGCCGGAGTTAGGCCCGCGGGCCGAAGTAGGAGTTGATCGGGCCGGCGGCTACCTCATTGCGGCTATCGGCGCCGCCATGGCCGCGCCGAGCAGCGTCGCATAGGGGTGGGTGATCACCCGCGTCGGGATCGCCGCCATGTAGCCGGTGAACCGCCCCTTGGCCTCGAAGCGCTTGCGGAACTCGCTGGCCCGCAGGGGCTCGAGGATGCCCGGCGCTATGCCGCCGCCGAGGAAGACCCCGCCGCGCGCGCCATAGGTCAGCGCGAAGTCCCCGGCGACCGAACCATAGATGCCGCAGAACCTCGCCAGGGTCTCGGAGCACAGCGCGTCGCCGCCCGCCTGGGCGCGGCGCACGATCTCTTCCGGCGCCAACTCGGGCGGCTCGCCGCCCGCCGCGCGGCCCAGCGCCCAGCGCAGGTTGGCCATGCCGGAACCGGCCAGGATGCGCTCGATGGACACCCGCCCGAAGCGGCGGCCGAGCAGCCGCAGCACCTCGATCTCCACGGCGTCGCCCGGCGCGAAGGCCGCGTGGCCGCCTTCCGTGGCGATGGCCGCCACCCCGCCGCCCACCC
>JBIOEG010000001.1:0-149080 GCA_044445825.1 Caulobacterales bacterium | reverse complement strand
GGAGAAGGTGCGCAAGGTCCTGAAGATCGCCAAGGAGCCGATCAGCCTGGAGACCCCCATCGGCGACGAGGAAGACAGCCACCTGGGCGACTTCATCGAGGACAAGAACGCCATCTTGCCCATCGACGCGGCGATCCAGAGCAATCTGCGCGAGACCACGACCCGGGTCCTCGCCTCGCTCACCCCGCGCGAGGAACGCGTCCTGCGCATGCGCTTCGGCATCGGCATGAACACCGACCACACCCTCGAAGAGGTCGGCCAGCAGTTCTCCGTCACCCGCGAACGCATCCGCCAGATCGAAGCCAAGGCGCTGCGCAAGCTCAAGCACCCCAGCCGATCGCGGAAGCTGCGGAGCTTCCTGGACAGCTGACAGGCGTCCGCGGCAGCCCACCCCCGAAATTCCCCGCGAAAGCGGGGACCCAGGCGTTTTTGTTAAATGCGGGGGCACGTCACGAACCGCTCCGAGAAAGCCTGGGTCCCCGCTTTCGCGGGGAATTTCGGGTGTGGGGTGTTGAGAGGGGTTAGCCTTTGCCCTTCCCGCTCTTCATCTTGGCCGGCAGCGCCGCCGAGAAGCCGAAGGCTCTGGCCAGCGTCGCGGCCACCTCCGCCTCGTCCTCCAGCACGTCGTCCGGAAGGCGTGTGTAGTCCTTCATCGGGCGGCCGGGCATGGGCTCGAAGGGCAGGGGGCCATGGGCCGCCTCGAGCCTGGCGCGCTCGTCGGGGCCTAGGCGCGCGAACACCTGGTCCTGGAACACCCCGGCGAACATGTTGCCGTTCACGAAGGCCGACGGGTAGCCGAACATCTTGCGCCGCTCGATGCGCGGATCGTCGGGCAGGCTCTCGGTGAACAGGTCCACGAGCGACTGGGGCGCCTTGGTCCAGGTAGTCATGGTTGCGTTGCTCCGCCGATCGTCCGCCAGGAATAATACGCGGCAGGCGCGCGTCTAGCCTCCCGAACCATCCTTGGGAGTGTGGCGATGGACGAGCGTGAAGACGGCGGCCTCGATCGGCGGGGTCTGTTGAAGTGCATGACCTGGGCTGGCGCGGGCCTGGTGTGGACGGTGAGCGGCGGCCTGCCGGCGGCCATGGGTCTCGGCGAAGCCCGGGCCGCCGCCATGAAGGCCAGCCCCTTCACCTTCGTGCAGGTCAGCGACAGCCACATTGGCTTCTCTAAGCCAGCCAACCCGGACGCCCGGGCGACATTCCGCGAGGCGGTCGGCAAGATCAAGGCGATGCCGCGGCAGCCGGCTTTCATCGTGCACACCGGCGACGTCAGCCAGCTGTCGAAGGATCAGGAATTCGACGACGCGGACCAGATCATCAAGGAAGCCGGCCTGCCGGTGTTCCACATCCCCGGCGAGCATGACGCGCTGGACGAGGGGGCCGGCAAGGCCTTCCTGGACCGCTACGGCAAGGGCGCCACAGGCGGCGGCTTCTACAGCTTCGACCACGGCGGCGTGCACTTCGTGGCCCTGGTCAATGTGTTCAACCTGAAGGCCGGGGGCCTCGGCTATCTCGGCCCCGACCAGATCGCCTGGCTGAAGCAGGACCTCGCGGGACATCGCGCCAGCACGCCTATCGTGGTCCTGGCCCACATCCCCCTGTGGACCGTCTATCCGCAATGGGGCTGGGGGACCGACGACAGCGCCCAGGCCCTCTCGCACCTGGCCCGCTTCGGTTCGGTGACAGTCCTGAACGGCCACATCCATCAGGTATTGCAGAAGGTGGAGGGCCACGTCGCCTTCCACACCGCCCGCTCCACCGCCTTCCCTCAGCCCGCGCCGGGGACCGCCCCGTCGCCCGGCCCAATGAAGGTCCCGGCGGAGCAACTGGGCAGCGTGCTGGGCGTGCGCGAGGTCAGCTTTGTGCGCACCGCAACGCCGCTCGCGGTGGTCGACACGCCGCTGGCCTCCTGAGCCGGCGAACCAGAAACGGAGAACAGACGTGACCAGACTGACTCGCGCCCGTGTGATCGGCGCATGCGTGGCCTTGGCCGCACTCATCGTCGCTGGCGTGGCCCTCGCACAGGGCGCCGCGCCGACCGTGACCATCAGCAACTTCACCTTCGACCCGGCCGCGATCACCGTGCCCGTGGGGACCCAGGTCACCTGGGTGAACGGCGATGACGTGCCCCACACCGTGGTGGCCGTGGACCATTCCTTCCGGTCGAGGGCCTTCGATACCGACGAGCGCTACAGCTACACCTTCACCAAACCCGGGGTTTACGAGTATTTCTGCTCGTTGCACCCGCACATGGTGGGCAAGGTGGTTGTCAGGCGCCCGTGAACCCTTGGTCCAGCGATCCTCAACCCACCAGCCATGAGCGGGCGAATCCTTCCCTTTCGCAGCGGTTGCGCGGCGCCCAGCGCCAAGGCGGCCGCCGCCTCGGCTGACGTAGGCCCCGGATCGCGGATCTCCCCTTCGGACCTGCGCCTCACCCCCGGCGCCGGTTCGAGCGGAACCGCGACGCGCTTACCCAGTCCCTCGCAAGCGCCGCGGTTCCGCACCCTCGTCATGCCGCACCTGGATGCGGCCTATTCCCTGGCCCGCTATCTGGCGCGCGACGCGACCGCGGCCGAGGACATCGCGCAGGACGCGTTGCTGCGGGCCTTTCGGGGCCTAGACTCCCTGCGCGGCGCGGAGGTGAAACCCTGGCTCATGGCCATCGTGCGCAACGCCTACTTCGACTGGCGGCGCAGAAGCCGCGGCTGGGAGGACATGGCTGTGCGCGGCCTTGACGACGCCATCGACGCGGTGGCCGATCCGGACGCCGAGAGCCCGGAGGCCGCACTGATCCGCCGCGGCGACGTCGCCGCCCTGCGCGAGGCCATCGAGGCGGTACCCGAGCCTTTCCGCGAGGCCCTAGTGCTGCGCGAACTTGAAGAGCTGTCCTACAAGGAAATCGCCGAGATCACCGGCGCTCCCATCGGCACCGTGATGTCGCGCCTCGCCCGCGCCCGGCGGATGCTCGCGGCGCGGCTTGAGGGCATGGAGGCCCAATGAGCGCCTGTCCCGACAAGGAGCTGCTGCTGCACGCCCTGGCCGACGGCGAACTGGACGCCGGCAACGCGGTGGCGCTAGAGGCGCACGTGGCCTCCTGCGCCGGCTGCGCGGCCGAACTGGCCGACATTCGCGCGTTGAAGCGCGCGCTCGCGGACGCGCGGCCGGCCTATGCCGCGCCGGCGAGCCTGGCGCAGCGGATCGAACAGGCCATCGCCTCCGAAGAGGCCGCCGCCAGACCGGCGCCGCCGCGGCGCCGTTTCGCGGTGGAGACCTGGGTGCTCGGCGGATCCATCAGCGCCTTGGCCGCCAGCCTCGCCCTGTTCGTCCTCATGCCGGCCGGTCCGAGCCTAGAGTCGCAGCTGGTGGACGGCCAGTTGCGATCGCTGCAGGCCGCGCACCTCGTGGACGTGGTCACGTCCAACCGCCACGTGGTCAAACCCTGGTTCAACGGCAGGATCGACTTCGCCCCGCCGGTGGTGGACCTCGCGGACGCCGGCTTCCCCCTGGTGGGCGGGCGGCTCGACCACCTCGGCGGCCGTTCGGTGGCGGCGCTGGTCTATCGGCGCAACGCGCATGTGATCAATGTCTTCGTCTGGCCGGGCGACGAGCCGGCGTCCCCTTTGGTGGAGCACCGTGAGGGCTACACCCTGATCCGTTGGGGCCACGGCGGCCTGGTGCTCTGGGCGGTGTCCGACGTCGACCCGTCGGAACTGGCGAACTTCCAGAAGCAGTTCGCGGGTCGGGTCCAGGGCTAGGCTAACCCATACTCCCGCTCATCCTTGCGAAGGCCGGGACCCAGCCTCTCCTTATTGCCGATGAACTCTACGAGCTGGGTCCCGGCCTTCGCCGGGATGAGCGGAATTTGAGCGAACAGCAGACCCGCTACTTCCCCAGCGCCCCGTAGGCCAGCTTCTGGAACATGGGCAGGGCCACGCGCGCGCCCATCCGCTGGCCGGTGGCCAGTTGGGCGGCGGCTTCGGGACCGAGCGGCATGGAGTTCTGGATCAGATAGATCAGGATCAGACCCTCCTTGGGGTCCGCCTGCCACCAGGTGCCGAACGCGCCCGGCCAGCCGAACGCGCCCTCGCTGCCCGCGCCCATCCAGGCCTGCTTCTCCGGATCGGTGATCACCGAGAGGCCGAGGCCGAAGCCCTGCCCGCCCCAGAAGGGAATGCCCATGAACGGAATCTCGCGCTGGGCATCGGTGAGCCGGTTGGTGCGCATCAGCTTCACCGTCTCGGCCTGCAGATAGCGCCGCCCGTCCAACTCACCGTCATTGAGCATCATGCGTGCGAACTTCAGATAGTCGTCCAGGGTGGAGATCAGGCCGCCGCCGCCGCCGCAGAACGCTGGCGGGGTTTCATGCTGCGGGAAGGGGACCGGCTCCAGGCTCGAGAGCTGGTCGTCCAGCCGATAGACCACCGCCGCGCGGTCCCGCTTGGCGGGCGGCACGTAGAAGTCGGTGTCGACCATGCCCAGCGGTTCGAAGATCCGCTCAATCAGGAACTCGCGGAAGCCCGTGCCGGCGATCCGGCCGACAAGGAACCCCAACACGTCGGTGGAATGGCTGTAGTGGAACCGTTCGCCCGGCGGATAGGACAGCGGCAGGCCGGCAAGCGCGGCCATCCAGGCGTCCGGGCTGTCGTTGTTGGTCAGCACGTCGCCTAGCGCCTTCTGGTGGGCGTAGGCGATCGGACCGATGGACGTGAAGCCATAGGCCAGGCCCGAGCGGTGCGTGAACAGGTCTTCAAAGGTGATGTCGCGCGGGGCGTCGGCGACGTCCTCCACCGCGCCCGTCGCCGACTTCAGCACCTTCATGTTCTTGAATTCGGGAGCGTACTCGGTGATCGGGTCGTCCAGCTTGAAGCGGCCCTCTTCCATCAGCATCAGGGCGGCGACCGAGGTGATCGGCTTGGTCATGGAGGCGATGCGGAACAGGGTGTCGCGCTGCATGGGCGCGCCGGTCTCGATGTCGCGCTTGCCAATCAGATCCAGACGGACTTCCTCTCCCCTGCGCCAGACCAGGGTCACCGCGCCGGAGAGATCCCCGGCGTCAATCACGCCCTGCAGCGCAGGCGCGATCTGGTTCAAAGCTTCCCGGTCAATGCCGCTCACGGCGCTGCTTGCGTCGTCCATGCCGAAATCCTCCCACGGTTCTGCACAAGTTAGCCGGGAATTGGCGGCGCTCCTACGGCGCCCCAGCGTCAATCATTTGGAGCGTTGCTCAGCCGCCGGGCCGCGGTAGGTCCCGGCCAGCTCGCCGTCTGCCAGCACATGCCCCTTCATTGCGGCGGTCAGGGTGGGCAGATCGGCGTCGGCATGAACGTCGAGCGGCCCATCCAAGGCGAAGACCTCGAAGTGATAGCGGTGAGCGCTGCCGCCCGCCGGCGGATGAGGTCCGTAGTAGCCGAAGGTGCCGCTGTCGTTCTTGCCCTGCCGGGCGGCGCCGAGCGTGGCCAGTCCGGACATGTTAGGCAGGCCCTGCGGCAACTGGTGCGCGTCGCCCGAGATGTTCCAGATCATCCAATGGACGAAGGGATTGTCGCCCGGCGCATTGGGGTCCTCCAGTACGATGGCGTAGGCCCTGGCCCCGTCCACCGGCGTCCAGCTGACCGGCGGCGACAGGTTGTCGCCGTAGGCGCTGTAGCGATCGCCGATGCGCCCGTCGGTGCCGATGGCGCTCGACGTCACGGCGATCGGCGTTGGACGCTGCGGCTGCACGTGGGCCAGGGCGATGGTCGGCGGAATGGGCGCCGCGCGCCCGCACCCGGCGCACAGGGAGACGGCGAGAACTAGCGGCCAGATTCTCAAGATGTGGCTCGAAGCCGACATTTCACCCCCAAATCGCTGTCACCCCGCAAAGCGCGTAGCGCTTATCCGGGACCGCCGAAAGCGCCGATGTATCGACAGAGGAGGCTGCCCCTCAGGCCCGCTCCACGAACGAGTCGATCACCTTCTTCTCGCCGGCTTTGTCGAAGGCCACGGTGAGCTTGTTGCCCTCCACCTGGAGGACCTCGCCGTAGCCGAACTTGACGTGGAACACCCGCTCGCCCCGCGCGTAGGCGCCTGCTGCGGAGGGTTCGGACACGGCCACTAGGCGGCCTTCGCCCTCGATGACCTGGGTCACGCCGGCCGGCCCCCCGCGGTAGTTGCGGTCGTGGGCGCGCTTCCAGCCGGGCGACGAATAGCCCGCCCCGAACGAGCCGGCCTCGTCCCAGCGCGAACCGGCCTGCTGCATGCCCGGGCCGCCGCCGTAGTAGCCGGTCTCCGACTGCGCCTCGACGTTAGCCATGGGGAGTTCGTCCACGAAACGGCTGGGCAGCTGGCTGGTCCAGCGGCCGTAGACCTGCCGGTTGGCGGCGAAGGAGACCCGCGCCTCCTCCCGCGCCCGGGTAAGGCCGACGTAGGCGAGGCGCCGTTCCTCCTCGAGGCCCTTTTCGCCCTTCTCGTCCATGCTGCGCTGGCTGGGGAAGACGCCTTCCTCCCACCCGGGCAGGAAGACCAGCGGGAATTCCAGCCCCTTGGCCGAGTGCAGGGTCATGATCTGCACCGAGTCCTCGCCGCTCTCCCGGTCGAGGTCCATGACCAGGGAGACGTGCTCCAGGTAGCCCTCGAGGGTGTCGAAGGCGGCCATGGACTGGACCAGCTCCTTCAGGTTCTCCAGCCGGGTCTGGCTGGTGGGGCCTTTGTCCAGACGCAGGGCGTCGGTGTAGCCGCTCTCCTCCAGGATGGTCTCGGTGAGCCGCGGGTGGGCCAGGGTCGGCAGCAGGCCGCGCCAGCGGTCCGTGTCGCGCAGGAAGTTGGAGAGGGCGGTGCGCGTGCGGGCCGGCAGTTCGTCGGTGTGCACCAGTTCCCGCGCGGCGGCGCAGGCCGATACGCCCTGCCGGCGGGCGACCTGCAGCAGCTTCTGCACGGTGGTCTCGCCGATGCCCCGGCGCGGCGTATTGACGATCCGCTCGAAGGCCAGGTCGTCGTCCTGCGACTGCACGAGGCGAAGGTAGGCGTGGGCGTCGCGGATCTCCGCCCGCTCGAAGAAGCGCGGGCCGCCGACCACCTGGTAGGGGATCTGCAGCATCACGAAGCGCTCTTCGAAGGCGCGCATCTGGAACGAGGCGCGCACCAGGATCGCCGCCTGGCGGTAGCCGCGCCCTGACCGCTTCCAGCGCTCGATGTCGTCGGCGATCATCCGGCTCTCGGCCTCGCCGTCCCATACGCCGCGCACCTGCACCTTCTGGCCGCCCTCCGCCTCCGTCCACAGCGTCTTGCCGAGGCGGTCCTTGTTGGCGCTGATCAGGCCGGAGGCGGCGGCCAGGATATGTTCGGTGGAGCGATAGTTGCGTTCCAGCCGCACGACCTTGGCGCCCGGGAAGTCGCGCTCGAAGCGCAGGATGTTGTCCACCTCCGCCCCGCGCCAGCCGTAGATCGACTGGTCGTCGTCGCCGACGCAGCACAGGTTCTGCCGGCCCTGGGCGAGCAGGCGCAGCCACAGGTACTGGGCGACATTGGTGTCCTGGTACTCGTCCACCAGCAGGTA
Organism: Caulobacterales bacterium; assembly: GCA_044445825.1. GTDB lineage: Bacteria > Pseudomonadota > Alphaproteobacteria > Caulobacterales > Caulobacteraceae > Acaudatibacter. The sequence goes on along the minus strand of JBIOEG010000001.1, from coordinate 141,543 downwards.
GCGGAAGCGCGAGTGGAAGTCCGCCAGCACGTCGGCATGTTGCGTGAAGATCGTCAGGTTGTGCAGCAGCAGGTCGCCGAAGTCGCAGGCGTTCAGCACGCGCAGGCGGTCCTGGTACATGGCGTAGAGCGCCTGGCCGCGATTGTTGGCGAAATGCGCGCCTTCCGCCGCCGGCAGGCGTTCCGGCGTCCAGCCGCGGTTCTTCCAATGGTCCACGAGTCCGGCGAAGTGCCGCGGGGTCCAGCGCTTGGCGTCGATGTTCTCGGCCTCGAGCAGCTGCTTGATCAGCCGTTCCTGGTCGTCGACGTCGATGATGGTGTAGCTGGACTTCAGACCCACCAGTTCGGCGTGGCGGCGCAGGATCTGGGCGGCGATGGAGTGGAAGGTGCCCAGCCACCGCAGGCCCTCGGCGGCAGGACCGATGATCGCGGTGATCCGCTCGCGCATCTCGCGCGCGGCCTTGTTGGTGAAGGTGACCGCCAGCAGCTCCCAGGGGCGCGCCTTGCCGCTGGCCAGGATGTGGGCCAGGCGGGTGGTCAGCACCCGGGTCTTGCCGGTGCCGGCGCCCGCCAGCACCAGGACGGGACCCTCGGTGGCCTCCACCGCCGCGCGCTGTTCGTCGTTCAGCCCCGCCAGGTAGTCGGGTCCCGAGATGCGGGCGAGATCGGAGATGCGGGGGCCGTCGGTCAATGGGCGGGGCGATCGTCTGGATTCGGAGGGAACATATGTAGCACGCCGCGAGCCGGGCTTAAGCTCTCAGTCGGCATGGCTTACGCCGACGAGTCGCGTTTGCGCGTTTCGGCGCAATGTGTAGGCTTCTGCCCGCTGCGGGAGACTCAATGACCCAGTTCAGGCCCGGCGACGAGCCGCCCAACGGGCGCGAGGCGGAAGCCCAACGCCAGGAGACGATCATGCCCTGGATCTGGGGCGGGCTCGGGCTGCTGGTGGTCATCGGCTTCGTGGCGTGGCTCGCGACCGGCAACCCGCCTTCCAAACCGGCGCAGCCCGTTGTAGCGCCAGCGGAACAATCCGGGTCGCCCGCTAGGTCTCCGACGGCGCCCTGATCTGCGCGAACCTCAGCGCCGCCACGCGGCAAGCCGACGCAAGGGGCCGGCCAGCCCGGGCGCCATCGATGTCAGCGATCAGGCTCGCGAGGCTGAGCGACCGCGACCCCGCCAGCGCTTCCAGCGTCGCCCAGAACTCCGGCTCCAGCGCCAGCGAAGTGGCGTGACCCGCCAGCACGACGGATCGTTTTCGAAGGGCGGTCACGGCTCGCGCTTCGCCCCGTCCACGTCTCGCCGCGTCTTCTCCGATGTCGCGCTCTCAAGCGCCTTCTGCGCCTTGCTGCGACCGAACCTGGCGCGGTTCTGCGCGGCCCTGACCTTGTCCTCGGAGCGCGCCTTGGCCTTGCGCGCCCGGTTGAGGCTGACCGGCTGGCTCACAGTTCGCCGTCCTTCGCCATTGCTCGCGCGAACGAGTCCCTCCCGGTCGTTCGGTCCAGAAAGCCCCCGATCGCCTCTGTCTCCGGCAGCGCCTTCATCGAGCGAACCGCAAAGTTCAGGCCGCCGGCGACGAGAAGATCCGCGGCGGTGAACCGATCCCCGGTCAAGAACGGCGTCCGCGACAGCGTCCGTTCCAGGTTCTGCGCCATGTCGTCGAAGCTGCCGTAGGAAACGCCCAGCTTGTCGTACTGCCAGCCCATGAACTTGGCGCCGAGCACCGGGTCGATCACCGCGTCGTTGTAGACCAGCCAGCTCAGATAGGGGCCGCGCCGGGGATCGCCGATGGGCGGGGCGAGGCCCGCCTGCGGGAAGGCGTCAGCCAGATAGGCGAAGATCGCGGCGCGTTCGTGGATCGCCACGCCGTCGTGCACGACGGCCGGGACCTTCTTGTTCGGCTGAATCTCCCGATATTCCTCGGGCGCGCCACCCTCGGCGCGGATATCCACGATTCTCAGATCGTAGGGAACGCCGAGTTCCTCCAGCAGCCATCGCACGCTGCCAGAGCGCGTTCCTGGGGCGTGGTAGAAGGTCAGCATCAGGGTTGGTTCTTGGTCATGGCCCGGGCCAAGGCGGGCCGGGCGGTGCAGCGGGCAAGGAAGTCGTCGTAACAGACGTGCGGCGGCAGCAGAGTGCGGGCGAACTGCAGCAGGCTGACATAGAGGATGTCGGCGGCGCTGAACGCATCGCCGAGCAGATAGGGCTGCGCGTCCAGAGTTTCCTTCAACCGCGCGTCCAGGGCGTTGTAGGCGTCGATGTCCAGCTGGTCCTTCGAATTGCGCGCCTTCAGCGCCACGGCCGGCTCCAGCACGCCGGCGTAGTAGGCGAGCCGGGTGAGATAGGGCCCGCGCAGGGTCTCACCCACCATCGGACCCATCTTCGCCGCAGGCACCGCGTCGGTGAGGTAGAGGGCGATGGCGGCGGACTCGGTGACGAGCACCCCATCGTCGTCCAGCGCCGGAACCTGCTTGTGCGGATGCGGATTGCGCGGGTCCGGACCGCCCGACCCGTCGCCCCGGCGGATGCTGACGTATTCGATGCGATAAGGCGCGCCCAATTCCTCCAGCAGCCACAGGAACCGCGTCGAACGGGAATTGGGCGCATGAAACAGCGTCAGCATTCAGCAACCATATCGCTCCATCCCCTTCATGGGGAGGGAACTACTTAAGAGCGCCGCAGAAGCGCTGAATGCGCGTGCAGGCTTCCTCCAGCGCGGCGTTGGAGGTGGCGTAGCTGATACGAAAGAAGGGCGAGAGGCCGAACGCCGCGCCGAACACCACTGCAACGCCCTCGGTTTCCAGCAGCTCCACCGCGAAGTCCTCGTCGCTGGCGATGGTCTTGCCGGCGGGCGAGCGCTTGCCGATCAGCCTTGCAACCGAAGGATAGACGTAGAACGCCCCCTCCGGCGTCGGGCAGTGCATTCCGGCGGCCTGGTTCAGCATGGAGACCACCAGGTCACGCCGCTCTTCGAACAGCTTGGCGTTGGGCTTGATGAAGTGCTGCGGCCCGTTCAGCGCCTCCACGGCCGCCCACTGGGAAATCGACGAAGGGTTGGAGGTGGTCTGGCTCATCACCTTGCGCATGGCGTTGATCAGGGGCTCGGGTCCCGCCGCATAGCCGATGCGCCAGCCGGTCATGGCGTAGGCCTTGGAGACGCCGTTCATGGTCAGGGTGCGCTCGTAGAGGCCGGGCTCTACCTGGGCGATGGTGAAGAACTCGAAGTCGCCGAACACCAGGTGCTCGTACATGTCGTCCGTCAGGACCCAGACCTGCGGATGACGCATCAGCACGTCCGCCACGGCTCGCAGCTCGGCCCGAGTGTAGGCCGCACCGGAGGGGTTGGACGGCGAGTTGAGGATGATCCAGCGCGTCCGCGGCGTGATCGCCGCCTCCAGGTCCGCCGGCAGCACCTTGAAGCCGTGTTCGGCGGTGGTGGGCACGAAGCGCGGCTCGCCGCCGGCCAGCAGCACCATGTCCGGATAGCTGACCCAATAAGGCGCGGGGATGATCACCTCGTCGCCGGGGTTCAGCGACGCGACCATGGCGTTGTAGATCACCGGCTTGCCGCCTGGCGAGACGTTCACCTGCGCGCGCTTGTAGGTGAGGCCGTTCTCGCGCTGGAACTTGGCGCAGACGGCGTCCTTCAGTTCGTCGATGCCGTCCACGTTGGTGTACTTGGTCTTGCCGGCGCGGATGGCCTTGATGGCCGCTTCCTTGATGTTGTCCGGCGTGTCGAAGTCCGGCTCGCCGGCGGCCAGCGAGATCACGTCCTTGCCCGCGGCCTTCAGCTCGCGCGCCTTCGCATCCGCCGCCAGGGTGGCGGACGGCTTTACGCGGGCGAGCGCGAGGGACTGGGCGAACATGGAAAGCGACTCCTGTCGAAGGGTGTTGCGGGAACGGGCGCGTCTTTACGCTGCGCAGTGCGCCGGGGCAACGCAGCGAGGCGAGACAGCGCCGCTTGTGCGCCACACGCAGGCTGCTACTGAACCCCGATAACGGAGCAAACCAGACATGCAGGATCTCAAAGGCAAGGTCGCCTTCATCACCGGCGGGGCCAGCGGCATCGGTCTGGCCATGGCCGAGGCCTTCGGGCGCGAGGGCATGTCGGTGATGCTGGCCGACATCGAGGCCGGAGCGCTGGAGACGGCGCTGGCCGACCTGCGCGCCAAGCAGGTGCGCTGTGAGGGCGTCGTCGCCGACGTCGCCAGCCGCGACTCGCTGCGCGCCGCCGCCCTGGAAACCATCAGCAAATTCGGCAAGGTGCATCTCGTGTGCAACAACGCCGGCATTGGGGCCGGCGGGCTGCTCGGCGAGATCCCGGAACGCGACTGGGACTGGGTCATCGACGTCAACCTGAAGGGCGTCGTCTATGGGACCGAGATCTTCGCGCCGCTGATCGAAAGCCACGGGGAGGGCGGCCATTTCGTCAACACCGCCTCCATGGCCGGCATGGTCTCGCCGCCGGGGATGGAGGCCTACTGCGCCACCAAGTTCGCGGTGGTGGCGATCAGCGAGGGTTGGGCCGCGCAACTGGCCCCGAAGAACATTGGCGTCTCCATCCTGTGCCCCGGCTTCGTGAAGACCCGCATCAACGAAAGCCGGCGCAATCGCCAGGGCGCCTATGGCCCGGACCTGCGCGCCGCTCCGCGTCCCGACGCGCCGCCCTCGGGGGTGCTGACGGGCATCCCGACCGGCCCGGTGGCCTTGCGCGTGGTGGAGGCGGTAAAGGACAACGACCTCTACGTCTTCACGCACCCGGAGTTCAAAGCCGCCGTCGAGACACGCTTCGGCCGCATCCTGGCCGCCTTCGACAAGGCCGCCGCCAGCCCGGCGCTGGCCGGCCTGCCGAAGCGCGAGTCGATCGGGGTGAACGTGCCGTAGGTGGCGACCGCTGACAGGCGAGACGAAGCACGGTAAGGTAACGCTATGACTGTTCATGTTTCATTCGACCTGGACGACGCTCAGAAGGCTGAGCTCGACCGGATTGCGCGCCATGAGAACATCAGTTTCGAAGCGCTGATGGCGCGCCTCGTCGAACAGCGTCTGGACCATGAGCGCTGGTTCGCCAGCGAGGTGCAGAAGGGCGTAGACGACGCCCGCGGCGGCCGGCTTATCGATCACGCGGAAGGGGTCGCGGACGTCAAGGCGCACATGGCGCGGCGCGAGGCCGGCCGGGCGTGATCGTCCGCTGGTCGGCGCATTTTCACGCCGATCTGAAGTCCATCTACGACTTCATCTCAGGTCGATCTCAGCAAGGGGCGCGCCGCGTGGTCGAGCGAGTCTTCGCAGCGGCCGACAGATTGTCCGACATGCCGGCAATCGGGCGACCGGGCCAGGCGCCGGGTACGCGCGAGTTCGTCGTTGCGACCACTCCCTACATCATCGTCTACGAAGTCGGCGGCGCCGACGTTGTGCTGCTAAGACTGCTGCACGGCGCACAAAGATGGCCGCCGGCTGATGATCGTTGAACAAAACTTGCGGAGTCCGCGACATAGAGATGCTCTCACGCAAGACTCTTGCCGCTCAGCGCGGATCAATATACACCCCGCGCCCATGTGCATTCGCCGCGAAAGCCTGCTTCTTGGCCTCCTGGGGCTTAGCCGCCCCTGGGCGCTTCCCTAAGGCTGCGCGTTCTTCGCGGCCGGGCGCTCAGGGGACGACCTCCCAACGCCCGAAGCCAGAAAGCGAAGAGATTTCAACATGAGCACCCCTGAAACGTCGGCCGCCCCGAGCGAGGATATCGCCGGCGACGAGGCGAACCGCGTCATCGTATTCGACACCACCATGCGCGACGGCGAGCAGTCGCCGGGCGCCTCCATGTCCCTCGAGGAGAAGCTGGAGCTCTCCAAGATCCTCGAGGAAATGCGCGTCGACGTGATCGAGGCGGGCTTCCCCATCGCCTCCAACGGCGACTTCGAGGCGGTGCGCCGCATCGCGCAGATCGTCACCGAGAGCACCGTCTGCGGTCTCGCCCGGGCCGGCGTCGCCGACATCGAGCGCTGCGCCGAGGCGATCCGTCCGGCCAAGCGCGGCCGCATCCACACCTTCCTCTCCACCAGCCCGCAGCACCGCGACCACATCCTGCGCATGACCCAGGACGACGTGCTGAACGCGGTGGTCGGCTCGGTGACTCACGCGCGCAACCTCTGCGACGACGTGGAATGGTCCGCCCAGGACGCCACCCGAACCGAACGCGACTTCCTGCGTCGCTGCGTCGAGGCGGCGATCAAGGCGGGGGCCGGGACGATCAACATCCCCGACACCGTCGGCTACACCTATCCGTCGGAATACGCCGAGATCTTCCGCGACCTGATCGAGAACGTGCCCGGCGCCGACGGGGTGGTCTTCTCCACCCACTGCCACAACGACCTGGGCCTCGCCGTGGCCAACAGCCTCTCCGGCGTCCAGGCGGGCGCGCGGCAGGTGGAGGTGGCGGTGAACGGCATCGGCGAGCGTGCCGGCAACGCCGCCCTGGAAGAGGTCGTGATGGCCCTGCGCGTGCGCAGCGACCGGTTGCCCTATCCCACCCGGATCCGCACCGAGCACATCACCCGCGCCAGCCGCTACGTCTCGGCGATCACCGGCTTTCCGGTGCAGTTCAACAAGGCCATCGTCGGCAAGAACGCCTTCGCCCACGAGGCGGGCATCCACCAGGACGGGGTTCTGAAAGCCGCCGAGACCTATGAGATCATGAAGCCGGAAGACGTCGGCCAGGGCGCCTCGAACCTGGTCATGGGCAAACACTCCGGCCGCCATGCCTTCCGCGAGAAGCTCAAGGCGCTCGGCTATGACCTCGGCCAGAACGCGCTCAACGAGGCCTTCGGCCGGTTCAAGGACCTGGCGGACAAGAAGAAGCACGTGTTCGACGACGATATCATCGCCCTGGTGGACGACGCCCTGGCGCGCGGCGCGGAGCGCATCCAGGTCAAGGCCCTGCGCGTCATCGCCGGCACCGAGGGACCTCAGGAGGCCCACCTCACCCTGGTGGTCGACGGTGTGGAGAAATCGGCCACGGCGACCGGCGACGGCCCGGTGGACGCGGTGTTCAACGCCATCCACCTGGTCGCGCCGCACGAGGCGGTGCTGCGTCTCTTCCAGGTGCATGCCGTCACCGAGGGCACCGACGCCCAGGCCCAGGTGTCGGTCAGGCTCGAGGAGGCTGGCCGCATCGCAACCGGCCAGGCCGCCGACACCGACACCCTCACCGCCAGCGCCATGGCCTACGTCAACGCGCTCAACAACCTCCTGGTCCGCAAGGAAAAGAGCGCCCCCGAACCCATCGTGGCCAGCGGGTTCTAGGCCGACCCTCCCTCCCTCTCGTGGGGAGGGCAGAGCGCGCAGCGATCGGGTGGGGCAGTCCGGCCAGGCGCGCCGCCCCCCTTCCGTTGGTTGACGCCTCGCACATCCCCACCCGGACCGCTTCGCGGTCGTCCCTCCCCGTGAAGGGGAGGGAGGAAGCAAGGAATGCTCTGGATCCCCATCACCATCGGCGCGGCGACGCTGCAGGTGGCGCGCAACGCGCTGCAGCGGGGCCTGCTTTCGGGCGCCGGGCCTTGGGGCGCTACCCTCGTGCGGTTCCTCTTCGGCCTGCCGTTTTCCCTGCTTTTCGTGGGCGTCGCCTGGCTGTTCAGCCCACACGCCCAACTGACGTTCGCCCCCCGGTTCTGGATCGCCTGCGTCTCCGGCGGCGCGGCGCAGATCGCGGCGACCGCGGCCATGCTGGTCTCCATGCGCCGATCGAGCTTCGCCCTCGGCACCGCCTTCCAGCAAAGCTCGATCCCAATCGCCGCCTTCATGGGCTTGGCGTTCGGAGAGCACCTCGGGCTCGGGCGCTGGGCGGGCATTGGCCTGGTCACCGCCGGTCTCTTCGCACTGGCGTGGCCGCGCGCCTCCGCTGGTCCGAGGGACTGGAGCGCCGCCGCTCTGGGCCTGGTGGCGGGGACCGGATTCGCCCTGGCCTCCAACGCCTACCGCCAGGCGGCCCTGGGCCTCGACGCGCACCACCCGGCTCTGACCGCACAGGTGACTGTGTTCACCGTACAGGCCATGCAGTCGGCCGCCTTGGTGGCCTGGCTGCTGGCCACCGACCGCCGGGCGCTCTTCGTGGCGGTGACGGCGTGGCGCTCGTCGCTGCCCGCGGGGTTCTTCGGGGCCGCCGCGTCCGGCCTTTGGTTCACCGCCTTCGCCCTCTCGCCCGCCGGGCCGGTGCGGGCGGTCGGCGTGGTGGAGATGCCCGTCGCCGCCCTGGCGGGACGCCGCCTCTTCGCCGAACGACTCAGTCTTTGGCAACTCGCCGCCGCCGCGGTTGCGGGCCTTGGAGTCGCCCTCGCGGCGTTGGCTTGAATCGGCGTAAACCCTTGCGACACCATGTTCTTTTATTTGTCCTTGAATTCGCCTTCGCACCAGGGCACACCCAGCCAAGTCCGCCGAGCCAAGGGCCATCAAGCGACGTCGCGCCGTGAGGGGATGGCGAGACGAAATGCGGCGCGAAGGCTTTATGGGCGACCCCGTGAGTCCTCAAGCCTTCAAGACAGAGCCCTGAATGTTCTCGTCCCTGTTCGGCATAATCTCCAACGACATCGCGATCGACCTTGGCACAGCTAACACCCTGATTTATATGAAGGGTCGCGGCATTGTGTTGAATGAACCTTCGGTGGTCGCGCTGCGCAACGTCGGCGGCCGCAAGCAGGTCCATGCCGTCGGCATCGAAGCCAAGATGATGCTCGGCCGCACGCCCGGCCACATGGAAGCGATTCGGCCGATGCGGGACGGCGTCATCGCCGACTTCGAAGTCGCCGAGGAGATGATCAAATATTTCATCCGTAAGGTGCACAATCGCCGTGGCTTCACGAATCCGAAGGTTCTGGTCTGCGTGCCCTCGGGCGCCACGGCGGTGGAGCGCCGCGCGATCAACGACAGCTGCCTCAACGCCGGCGCCCGCCGGGTCGGCCTGATCGACGAGCCCCAGGCCGCGGCCATCGGCGCCGGCCTGCCGATCCACGAGCCCACCGGCTCCATGGTGGTGGACATTGGCGGCGGCACCACGGAAGTGGCCGTTCTCTCTTTGTCCGGCATCGTCTATTCGCGCTCGGTGCGCGTGGGCGGCGACAAAATGGACGAGGCGATCATCAGCTACATGCGCCGACATCACAATCTGCTCATCGGCGAGACCACCGCCGAGCGGATCAAGAAGGAGATCGGCACGGCGCGCACCCCCGAGGACGGCGTGGGACTGGCCATCGACGTCAAGGGCCGCGACCTGATGCAGGGCGTTCCGCGCGAGGTGCGCATCAGCGAAAAACAGGCCGCCGACGCCGTCTCCGAGCCGGTCGCGCAGATCGTCGAGGCGGTGAAGGTGGCGCTGGAAGCCACGCCGCCGGAGCTGGCCGCCGACATCGCCGACAAGGGCATCATGCTCACCGGCGGCGGCGCGCTGCTGCGCGGCCTCGACCTGGAAATCCGCGACCACACCGGCCTGCCGGTGACCGTGGCCGACGATCCCCTGTCGTGCGTCGCCCTGGGGTGCGGCAAGGTGCTCGAACATCCGAAATGGATGAAGGGCGTACTGGAATCGACGCTCGCTTAGACTAGAATTTCGATTCTCAAGCGGCTCCGGCGAAAGTGGCGACTGGCCTCGCGTCCGGGGGCGTTTAACTCTTTGTTAGCCGGAGCGACCCTCGGCTGATCGGGACCCTGATCAGTCCAGGATCGTTCAGACGGGGCGGGGGCTCCGGGAGGCTGTGATTGTCCCTGCGGGATGGTCCCTTAGGCGATATCAAAGTGCCGCTCACGTGGTCGGCGGCGGCTGCGCTGGTGATCGCCATTGTCGCGGCGCTGGTCCTGCTGTTCAGCGACCGGCGCGAGACGATGAAGGCGCAGGCCTATGACACGGCCCGCCGCGCCGTGGACGCAGTGGCCGCGCCCGTCGGCGGTGTGCTGTCGGCGCCCGTGCGCTGGACCGACCAGGGCGTCGCCTATGTGCGCGGCTACTTCTTCGCGGTGTCCGAGAATCGCCGCCTGAGGGCCGAGCTGGCCCATACGCGCGACCTGCAGGACCAGCTGGCGGCCAAGCAGCTGGAAAACGACCGCTACCGCGCCCTGCTGGGCGTGCGCACCGACCCGCCGCTGCCCATGGTCTTCGCCCACACCATCTCCGACACCCGCGGCCCCTTCGCCGACACTCGGCTCGCCGACGTCGGCGCGAACAAGGGCGTGGTGGAAGGCAATCCCGTGGTCTCCGAGCACGGCGTCATCGGCCGCGTCGTCGGCGTCGCCTCCAACGTCAGCCGCATCCTGCTGCTCACCGACCCGGAAAGCCGCACGCCTGTGCTGCTGGTGCGCACCAATGGGCGGGCGATCCTGGCGGGCGACGGGGCAGGGGCGCCGGAGCTCACCTATGTGCGCGAACACGAAGGGCTGAAGGAGGGAGACAGGGTGCTCACCTCCGGCGACGGCGGCGTCTATCCGCGCGGCTTGCCGGTGGGAACGGTGGTCAAGGGTCTGGACGGCGGGTGGCGCGTGGCGCTGGACGCCGACGCCGCGCCGTTGGACGACGTGCAGATCATGCTGTTCAAGGACTTCTCCCAGCTCGTCGATGAGCGGACGCTGGAGCCCCAGACCCTGCCCACCGCCATGACCGAGGAGCCGCAGCAGAGCATCGTGGGACCGGTTCCCCAAAAGCCGGGCGCGGCGGCGGGCGGCCCCGTCGGCGCACAGATCGCCGCGTCCCCCGCCGGCGCCGCTCCGGCGCGCGCCGCGAAGCCGCCGGCCGCGCAAGCACACAAGCCCGCCCATCCGCCCCGCACGGTCAAGTCGGCGCTGCACAGCCTGTTCGGCCTGCCATGACCGCCCGCGGCGCCGGTGCGGCGCGGCCGCTCAGTCCGATCCGCTGGCTTGGCCTGCCCATGCTGTTCTGCGCGGTGGCGACCGTGGTCTTCGCCACGCCGATCAAGGTGTTCGGCCTGCAGCTGCCGCAGCCGGTGTTCGCCCTGGTTCCCGCCTTCGCCTGGGCGGTGATCCGGCCGTCCATCCTGCCGCCGTTCGCCCTGCTCGTCCTCGGCCTGTTTCTCGATGTGTTCGGCGGCGGCGTGCACGGTCTTTGGCCCCTGTGCCTGCTGGTCGCCTACGCGGCCACGCTTTCCGCGCGCCGGCTGATCTTCAACCAGGATTTCCTGGTGACCTGGGCCTGGTACGCGCTGATCGCCACCGCGGCGTTCGCGGTCGCCTACATCGTGATGACCATGAATTCCGGCGCGCCCCTCGCCCTGCTGGCCTGCGCCTGGCCGTGGCTCACCACCGTCGCCCTGTTCCCGTTCGCCCACCGCCTGATCCAGCGGTATGAAGACGCGGACGTCCGCTTCCGATGACCGGCCCCTCGATCTATTTGAACGAAGTCAACGAACGCCAGGGCGTGTTCCACCGGCGCGTCTTCCTCATGGGCGGTGTTACCGGCCTCGGCCTGATCGCTCTTGGCGGGCGGCTGGCCTATCTGCAGCTGATCGAGGCGGACAAGTACAAGGTCGCCTCGGAGCACAACCAGTTCGACTTCCGTCTGCAGGCGCCGCCGCGCGGGCTGATCCTGGACCGCACCGGCGTCGTGCTGGCCTCCAACCGCCCGAACTTCCGCCTCCTGGTGCTGCGCGACGAAAAGACCGACGTGGACGGTCTGCTCGACCGGCTTTCCAAGCTGGTGCCGCTGGACGACGCGCACCGCAAGCGTCTCACCCAGGACATCGCCGACGCCCCGCGACGCGCGCCGGTCACGGTGATGGAGGACCTGAGCTGGGAGGACTTCGCGCGGATAAATGTGCGGGCGCCCGAGCTGCCCGGCGTCACGGCCGACGTCGGCGAGGTGCGGGTCTATCCATATGGCGGCGCCTTCGCCCATGTGATCGGCTATGTGGCCAAGGTCACCAAGGACGACGTCACCAGGGCCGGGCCCAACCCTGATCCGATCCTGCTCAATCCGGGCTTCCGGATCGGCAAGCAGGGCCTGGAGAAGACCTACGACGGACAGCTGCGCGGCAAGCCGGGCGCCAAGAAGGTCGAGGTCGACGTCAAGGGCCGCGTGGTGCGCGAGGACAATGCCGGCGACATTCCCTCCACGCCCGGCGCGACCCTGCAGCTGACCCTGGACGCCGACATCCAGAACCGCGCCCTGGAAGTGTTCGGCGACGACAGCGGCGCGGCGGTGATGATGGATTGCCGCACCGGCGACCTGCTGTGCCTGATGTCCGCGCCCAGCTTCGACGCCAACCGTTTCGTCAAGGGACTTACCGGTCCGGAGTATGCGGCCCTGGCCGAGTACGAGCGCAAGCCGCTGTTCAACAAGGCGCTCACCGCAACCTATCCCCCAGGTTCGACCTTCAAGACCATGGTGGCCCTCACCGCGCTCGAACAAGGCGTGCCCACCTCGAAGACCTTCACCTGCGGCGGCGTGTGGTTCTGGGGCGGCCGGCCGTGGCACTGCGACTCGGCGCATGGCACCTTGGACATGAAGGCCGCCATCGCCCGCTCGTGCGACATTTACTTCTATCAGCTGGCGCTGCAGGTCGGCGGCCCAGACCCTATCGCCGCGACGGCGCGAGCGTTCGGGCTCGGCCAGACCTTCGACATCGGCGTGCCGGGCCAGAAGCCTGGCCTCATCCCGACGACCGAGTACAAGCAGCGCAACTTCCCGCACGATCCGGTCTGGCACCCTGGCGAGACGCCCAGCATGGGCATCGGCCAGGGCTATGTGAACGTCAACGCCCTGCAGCTGTGCGTGATGTGTTCGCGGATCGCCAACGGCAAGCGCGCCCTGCAGCCGCGGCTCGTGCGGTCGATCGGCGGCGCGGCGCAACCCTCTGGCGCGGCGGCGCCGCAGCTGCGGTTCGACCCGGCGCACATTGCGTTTCTGCATGACGCCATGGCCGCCGTGGTGACCAGCGGCACCGCCTCGGCAGGCCATGTGGCCGATCTCGGCCTCGGGCCGATCGCCATGGCCGGCAAGACCGGGACCGCCCAGGCCCACTCCTATGCCGGCGGCAGAGGCACGCACGGCGCCGCGGGCGCCTGGGCGAGCCGCGACCACGCCTGGTTCATCGCCTTCGCCCCTTACGACGACCCGCGCTACGCCATGAGCGTGCTTGTGGAGCATGGCGGCTTCGGCGCCTCGGCGTCGGCGCCCAAGGCCCGCGAGATCATGCGCGTCGCCCTGCTCAAGGACCCCGAAGTCAGGGCGCGCATCGTCACGCCAACGCCGCAACCGCCGCCGCCGGCCGCCGCGGGCCCGGCGATTTCGCCGCCCGCGGCCTCGGCGGCGCCGACGCCGCCAGCGATCGCGAACAGGGCCAGCCTATGACGATGAGCGCCCTTACGCGGCCCGGCGAGCGCGACCGGCTGGTCGTGAAGTTCACCCAGATCGACTGGACCTTCTGTGCGGCGATCACCTGCATCGCCGCCGCCGGCGGGGCGATGCTCTACTCCGTCGCCGGGGGATCGTGGAGCCCCTGGGCGGCGCAGCACCTGCTGCGCTACGGTTTCTGGTTCGTGGTGATGATCGCCCTGGCTATGGTCGACCTGCGCGTCTGGTTCGCACTTGCCTATCCGATCTACGGCGTCGGCTTCGTGCTGCTGCTGGCGGTGGCGGCGGTCGGGCACTCCTCGCTGGGCGCGCAGCGCTGGCTGCAAGTGGGGCCGGTGCCGATCCAGCCCTCCGAGATCATCAAGATCGGCCTGGTGCTGGCGCTGGCGCGCTTCTACCACGGCCTGTCGTCGCAGAACTCCAGGCTGTCATGGTGGCTGCTGATCCCGACGCTGCTGATCGCCGCGCCCGCGGGCCTGGTGGCCAAGCAGCCCGATCTCGGGACCGCGCTGCTGATTGCCGCCACCGGCTTCACCATGATGATCCTGGCCGGCCTGTCCCTGCGGATCGTGGTCGCCTGCCTTGCCGCCGCCGGGGCGGCCGTGCCGTTCCTGAAGCTGGTGCTGAAGCCGTACCAGTACACGCGTCTGGTCACCTTCATGAACCCCGAGGCCGACAAGTCCGGCGCGGGCTACCACATCGTCCAGTCGAAGATCGCGCTGGGATCCGGCGGGCTGCTGGGTAAGGGCTTCGGGCTCGGCTCGCAGAGTCAGCTGAACTTCCTGCCGGAAAAACAGACCGACTTCATCTTCGCCTCGCTGGCCGAGGAATTCGGCTTCATCGGCTGCCTCGGCATTCTGGCGCTCTACGGCGTGGTGATCTTCATGGCGCTGCGCATCGCCTCGGTGGCGCACAGCCATTTCGGCCGCATGAGCGCCGCCGGCGTCACGGCCACCATCACCTTCTGCGTGCTGATGAACGGGGCGATGGTCATGGGCCTGGCCCCGGTGGTGGGCGTGCCCATGCCGCTGCTTTCCTGGGGCGGCACGGTGATGATGAGCATGATGCTGGGTTTCGCCCTGGTGCTGGCCGTGCGCGTGCATCGCTACGACGAGGTCACCAGCGGCAAGGGCTCACTGCTGTAGCCGCCGCCGCGCTTGACCGGCCGCGTTCCGGTCGCGAAGCTGACGGAAACCTCCGGAGGTAACCCCATGGCCACGCGTGTCGCGCGCAAGCTCGAGGCGGCGGCGCCGCACCTCGAGCCGAGGACGATCACCATCGCGCCGCTCAATCCGGTGATAGGGGCGGAGATCGGCGGCGTGGACCTGTCTCGCCCCCTCGCCGAGGAGCAGTTCGCCGAAGTGCGAGCGGCGCTCAACGCCCACCACGTGCTCATCTTTCGCGACCAGATACTGACGCCGGAGGATCACAAGCGCTTCGGGCGGATGTTCGGGCGCCTGCACGTGCATCCCTATCATCTGAAGAACGCCACGCCGGATCACGCCAAGGCGAGGCCCGAGTCCGACCCGGAGATCCTGGTCGTGAAGGCCGATCAGAACTCCCGCTTCGTCGCCGGCGAGGAGTGGCACACCGACGTCACCTGTGACGCCGAACCGCCCATGGGCTCGATGCTGCACCTCACCCAGACGCCCGAAATCGGCGGCGGCGACACCCTGTTCGCCAGCACGATACGCGCCTACGAGGCCCTGTCGGCGAAGATGCAGGCCTTCGTCGACGGCCTCACCGCCGTGCACGACGGCGCCAAGCCCTATACCGGCGGATATGGCTACGCAGCGCCGCCGGGGGGCTGGCCGAAGAGCACCCATCCCGTGGTGATCCGGCACCCGGAAAACGGCCGCAAGGCGCTGTTCGTCAACCGTGGCTTCACCACCAGGATCAACGACCTCGACCGCAAGGAGAGCGATGCGCTGCTGGAATTCCTTTGGCGCCACGTCGAGACACACGTGGAGTTCCAGTGCCGCGTGCAGTGGCGGCCCAACACCTTGGTTTTCTGGGACAACCGCTGCACCCAGCACCATGCGGTGTGGGACTACTACCCCTATTCCCGCTACGGCCAGCGCGTGTCGATCGTCGGCGAGCGGCCGAGCCTTTGAGGGAGCCTACAGCGCCAGCGCCTGGTCCGTGGCGCGGACCAAGCCGTCGACGATGCCGGGTTCGGTGGAGGCGTGGCCGGCGTCCCAGACGATTTCGAAACGCGCCGCCGGCCAGGCCTTCTTGAGCGCCCAGGCGCTTTCCAGCGGCGTGACCACATCGAAGCGGCCCTGCACGATCCAGCCAGGGATGTCGGCGATCTTGTGGATGTTGTCGAGGATCCAGCCGTCATTCGGGAAGAACCCGTGGTTGGCGAAAAAGTGGCACTCGATGCGGGCGAAGGCGATGGCGAAGTCCACCTCATTGAACTTCGCAGGCCGGGCTTCCGGGCCGCGCAGGGAGATGGTGTCGCCCTCCCACTGGCTCCATGCGGCCGCCGCCTCGGCCTGAACGCGGCGCTCGGCGTGGGTGAGGCGCTTGTGGTAGGCGCGGATCATGTCGCTGCGTTCGCCCGCCGGGATCGGCGCGCAGAACCTCTCCCAGGCGTCGGGGAACAGCATGGACGCGCCGTCCTGATAGAACCAGCGCAGCTCGCGCTCGGTGAGCAGGAAGATGCCGCGCAAGACGAGGCCGCTCACCCGCTCCGGATGGGCGATGGCGTAGGCCAGCGCCAGGGTCGAGCCCCAGGAGCCGCCGAACACCGTCCACTTCTCGATGCCCAGGTGCTTGCGCAGGCGCTCTATGTCCTCCACCAGCGACCACGTCGTGTTGTCCTCGATCGATGCGTTGGGCCGCGACTTGCCGCAGCCGCGCTGGTCGAACAGGGCCACGCGCCAGCGGGCGGGATCGAAGAACCGCCGCATGGTGGCGTTGATCGCCCCGCCGGGGCCGCCGTGCAGCACCACCGCAGGCTTGCCCGATATCGAGCCGCATTCCTCGTAGTAGATCTCGTGTGGCCCGCCGGTGGGCAGCCAGCCCGACGCAAATGGATCGACCTCGACGTAGAGTCCCCGCCGCCCGGCGGTGGACATGACGGCGGGCGCGGGGGTGCTGCGTTCCATTCCGCCAGTCTTACCTTGGAAAGCGCCCGTCCATCCAGTCGAGGATAACCTTATTGACCTCCTGCGGCTTCTCCTGCTGCGTCCAGTGGCCGGAGCCCTTGATCAGCGCGCGGTCCAGGTCGGGCACATAGGCCTCCATGCCGTCCGAGGCCGACGGCGGCAATACGGCGTCCTTCTCGGCGCAGACCATCAGCGAGGGGACATTCACCTTGTCGCCGAGGCCCTCCGAGCGCTGCCAGTTGCGGGTGAAGTTGCGGTACCAGTTTATCCCTCCGGTGAAGCCGGTGCGCTGGAAGGTCTCGACGAACACGTCCATTTCAGCCGGCGAGAGGAAATGACCGCGCGGATCTCCCGCGGGGTCGTAGGCCGCGAGGGCCGGCATCAGGGCGAAGGTGGACGGGTCGCCCGGCTTGCGCTCGCTGGCCAGGCCGGCGGACGGCGCGGCCTCGCCCTCCAGCGGCCGGCGCAGGAAGAAGCTCATGGCCTTGCGCACGTCAGCCGCGAGGATCGCGTCGGCCTCGCCGGGTTTCTGGAAGTGGACGATGTACATCTCGTCCCCCATGCGGGTCCGCATGATCTCGATCGGATCGATGGGCGCGCGGGGCGAGTGGGGCGTGTTCAGTCCGATCACGCCGGCGGTGCGGGTCGGATGGCGCACCGCCATCTGCCACACCACGAAGCCGCCCCAGTCGTGGCCGCAGAAGACGGCCTTCTCGACGCCGAGATGGTCGAGTAGGCCAACCAGGTCGGCGGTGAGGTGCTCCAGGTCGTAGTCCTCGACCTTCGCCGGCCGCGAGGTGAGGCCGTAGCCGCGCTGGTCCGGAGCGATGGCCCAGCGGCCGGCCTTCTCGAACGCAGCGAGCTGGTGGCGCCAGGAGAACGCCAGTTCGGGGAAGCCGTGGCAGAACACTACCGGCACGCCGCGGCGCGGCCCGACCTCGTAGTAGGCCATGCGGATGCCGTTGGTGTCGGCGTACTTCACAGGCGGCATCATGGTGTCGAGCGCCGACATGTGGGTCCCTCCGGCCGTCGCGTTGCGGGCGCGACCTTGGAGCGTCGGCGCCAACGCCGCAAGGCTGACGCCGGGTCCGCCGGCCGGGGTTTCGATGCTAAGTCTGGTTATCCCGCCGCCGAGGCGCTGGCGACTCCCTGCGTCTCGGTCTCGCGCGGGTGGGACGTCCAATAGGCGATGACGTCCAGCAGCCGCGCCGGGTTCATCGGCTTGCCCAGGTGGTCGTCCATGCCGGCGTCGATGCACTTGGCGATCTGGCCCGGCAGCACATTGGCGGTCATGGCGACGATCGGCGTGGTTGCGGCGGCGGGCGAGGCCAGGGCGCGAATGCGGCGCGCCGCGGTGAGGCCGTCCATGACCGGCATCTGTACGTCCATGAGCACGAGGTCGTAGCTTCCGGTTCGGAAGGCCTCGACCGCCTGGACGCCGTCCTCGGCCGTCTCGATCTCGATGTCGAAGGGCGCCAGGACGGTGCGCACCAGCTCGCGATTGATGGCGACGTCCTCCACGAGCAACAGGCGGACGGGCCGCGCCAACTCGGCGCGCGCCGACGCCTCCTCCTGAACAGTCAGCGCCTCCGCGGTCGGCAGCTCCACTTCGAACCAGAAGGTCGAACCCTCGCTTTCGACGCTGTGCGCGCCGATGTCGCCGCCCATCAGTTCGATGATGCGCTTGCAGATGGCCAGCCCCAGGCCTGTGCCGCCGTACTGCCGCGACACCGAGACGTCGGCCTGGGTGAAGCGCTCGAAAATGTGTGCGATCTGACTTGCGGGAAGGCCGACGCCGCTGTCGACAACTTCCACCCTGAGCCTGGCGCTGCCCGCGCTCGCCGGCCGCTGCGCCAGCGTCACGCCTACCGCGCCCTTCGCCGTGAACTTGATGGCGTTGGACAGGAAGTTCAGCACCACCTGGCGCAGGCGCTTGGCGTCGCCGTTCAGCAGTCCGGCGCCCTCGGTGCGGACGCTCAAGGTCAGACCCTTGGCCCTCGCCTGGTCTTCCAGCAGTTCGACGATCGAGCGGATCTCCGCGTCGGGGTCGAAAGGCGCCGGATCGAGCTCGACCGCCCCGGCCTCCAGGCGCGAGAAGTCGAGCACGCTGTTGACCAGGTCCAGCAGGGTTCCGCTTGCATCGCGGATCAGTCGCGCGTGCCGCGCGTCCTGGCCGTGGAGGTTCGGCGACTCCTTCAGGATGCCGGCGAAGCCGATGATGGCGTTGAGCGGCGTGCGCAGTTCGTGGGTCATGTTGGCGAGGAAGTCGGACTTGGCGGCGGCGGCGGCCTCGGCGGCCTCGCGCGCCTCGATCAGCTGCGCCTCGAGTTCCTTGCGCCGCTCGATGTTGCGCGAGACGCTGACGATCTGCGGCACGGCGGTCTCCGGCGTGGGCGGCGCCACGGTGAAGCTCGTCTCGACCCAGATCGGCGAACCATCCGCGCGGATGACCCGGTATTCGAGCGTCAACTGGCCGCCGCGTTGCGCCAGTTTCCCAACGCCGCGCTGCAAGGCCTCGCGATCGTCGGGATGAATGTAGGCGAAACTCGGTGTGCGGTAGAGTTCCTCCGGCGAATAGCCCAGGGCTTCTTGAATCGACGGCGAGATGTAATGGCGCTGGCCGTCTAGGCCGGCCATGGCGATCACATCGGTGACGTTGTCGGCCAGGACCCGATACAGGGCTTCGCTCTGCCGCATCTTGGCCTGGGTCTCGTTCAGCCGCCGCCTGGCGGCCAGCATCCGCGCCACGCCCTCGCCGGCGAAACTCAGCGCCAGCACCAGGGTCGCGGCCACCGGGAACATCCGCAGGTGCAGGGGATTGGGCCCGAGCAGCACCACGGCCAGCACCGCAGCGCTGGGCAGGGCGCCGCCGACGACGAATCCCAGCGGCGACTGGTAGGCGTTGGTCTGGGCGAAGAAGATCACCGACAGCCAGACGAGGATGGCGCTCACCGCCCCTTCCATCGAGCCGGACAGCCACAGCATGGCGCCTATGGCGAACCAGGCCACGTTCGCGGCCGCCAGGCCGCTGACGTGCCACAGGCGCGTGCGCCAACCGACCGGACGGCGCAGAAACTGATTTCGCGTGGCGAACCAGGCCTGGAGCTCCAGCGCCAAGGTCAGGCAGACCCAACCGAGGCAAATGCGCCACGGCAGCATGAACGCGAACACGCCGGCCACGGCGAGAGTCACGCCGATGCGCGGCCAGAATCCGGCATGCGCGCTCACCGCCAGCTCGTCGAGCCCTTCGTCGAGAATGCCTTGCAAAGAACGGCCCTTCCCCATTGAGGGCCATCTTGGCGCCTGCGTCTTGAAACGAAGTTACTTCGAGGGAAACGAAGCTAACTGACGAATTCGCGTCGGAAGCCTGGGGCGGCGCGCCGTGTTGCGCTTGACTGACGCGCCGTGATTGTCGCCTAGACTTGCCTCCAGCGCGGGCTGCTAACGGCTGGCGATAGAGGATCCGGCAGTCGGCTGGACCGGGAGGATGACGGCCATGGCTCTGACGCGCGGGGACGACTTCCCCATTCACCAGACCAGCGAGCCCATCGCCTACTCGGGCACGGACCGCAACTTCTACGACCGCTACTTCTTCAACGGCTACGGGGCGGAGGGCGAGCTGTTCTTCGCGGTGGCCTTCGGCGTCTACCCGCACCTGAACATCGCCGACGCGAGCTTCTGCGTGGTGCGCGACGGGGTGCAGAGCGCGCTGCACGCCAGCCGGTGGCTGGGCATGGAGCGGCTGGATATCTCAGTCGGCCCGATCAAGATCGATGTGCCTGTCCCGCTGCAACGGCTGAAGATTACCGTCGATGCGCCGGATAAGGGCGTCAGGGCGGAGATCACCTTCGAAGGACGCGCTTTTCCGGTGGAGGAGCCGCGGTTCATCCGCAGGCAGGGCCCGCGGGCGTCCATGGACTACACGCGGCTCACCCAGAACGGCCGCTACACCGGTTGGATCGAACTGGACGGGAAGCGCGAAAGCGTCGACGGCTTCACTGGAACGCGAGACCGGTCCTGGGGCGTCAGACCGGTTGGCGCGCGCGATACGCAGGAGCTTGTCCCTCCGCAACCGCCTCAGTTCTTCTGGGTCTGGTCGCCCTGCAATTTCCCGTCCGGCAGCTTCTTCTTCCATTCCAACGACGACGCCGCCGGCGAGCCCTGGAACCGCCGCGCCGTCTGGGCGCCCGAAGGGGCCGACGCCAAGGGCCTGGTGGAGATCAAGGACTGCGGCATCCAGATCGACTGGAGGAGCAACACCCGTCATGCGAAACGGGCGGTCGTGAAGCTCAACACCGCACGTGGCGCCAGCGAGGTGGTGTTCGAGCCACAGTATGAGTTCTTCATGCTCGGCCTGGGCTATGGCCACCCGACCTGGGGCCACGGCGGCAACAAGGGCGAACTGGCGGTGGAGCGCGAGGATCTCAAACTCTCCGAGGCGGATCCGCGCGCCGGCCACCACCTGCACGTCCAGGCGCTGAGCAAGGTGACCTACCGCGACGGCGGAGGCGCCGAGCAGGTCGGCCGCGGCGTTTTGGAGCAGCTGGTGGTCGGGCCGCACGCGCCATCGGGCTTCACCCAGATCATGGACTTCGCCCGTTGAGCGCCGGCGCGCCCACCCTCGCTGACCGCCTGTCCGCCTATCTGACACGCGCGTGGAAGGAGCCTGTCGGCGTCGAGGCGCTCGCCCGCATCCCCGGCGGCGCCAGCCGCGAGACCTATCGGTTCGAGGCGGTCATGGCGGCGGGGCGGCGGCCGATGATCCTGCGCCGCGATCCGCCCGGCAGCCTCATCGAGACCGACCGCCGAGCCGAATTCCTGGCGATCCGCTCGTTCCACGGCAAGGGCGTCGCCGCGCCCGAGGCGCTGATCCTGGAGGAGGAGGGCGCCGAGCTCGAGCGGCCATTCTTCGTCATGGCGCGGGTCATGGGCGGGCAGACCGCCAGTCCATTCGCCAAGGGTCCCTACGATCCCCACGCCGACTCCATCGGCGAGCAGTTCTTCACCCAGCTCGGGCGCATCGCAGGCGCGGATCCGGCAGGCCTGCCGATCGCCGAGGCCGCTGAAGCCCCAGCGCTGGACGCCTGCTGGCGGCGCGAGCTGGACTATTGGGCCGGGGTCATCGAGACCGACCAGCTCCACCCGCAGCCCATCGTCTGGGCGGCGATCCGCCGGCTTCGGCGCAATCCGCCGCCGCCCGCCCAGAAGCTCTCGGTGGTGCACGGCGACTACCGCACCGGCAACTTCCTGCACGACGGCGCGGGGACCATCGTCGCCATCCTCGACTGGGAGATGGTGCACCTGGGCGATCCGCTGGAGGATCTGGGCTGGGCGATGAACCCCCTGTGGCGGGCCATCGACGAGCCGAGGGTCGGCGGCATGGTCACCCGCGATCAGGCGTTCGCGCACTGGGAACGGGCCAGCGGCCTGAAGGTGGACCCCGCGGCTATGGCCTGGTGGGAGTTGTTCGCCTCGGTGAAGGGCCAGGCGATCTGGATTTCCTCCGCCAAGGAGTACCGCGACGGCGGCTACCGCGAACCGATCCTCGGCTTCTCCGGCTGGCTCACAGCCCGCCGGCACGACCAGATCCTGGCCGACCAGCTTTGCGCCCTGGAGGGCCTATGAACCCCACCCTCCCGGAAATACTCAATGGCGCGGCGGTCGCGCTCAGCACTCCAGCGCCCCCGGAGGCGGCAGGCGACTACACCGCCAGCAAGATCGGCATGGTGGCCAGCATGTGCGCCCTGGCGGCGCAGGAGGCCGAGCGGGGCGTCGCGGCCTGCGTCGCCGAAAACGGCGCCATGCGCGCGCTGTTCGCAGGCGCCGAGCGGTATGACGGCGCGCTTGGAGGCCGTCTCGCCAAGGCGGCCGCGGGCGTCGATACGGACTTCAACCGCTCCGCCCTCGACGCGACCAACGCCGAGCTGCGCAAGCTGCTGATCGCGCTGCACGAGTCGGCCGAAGCCGCGAGCGATCGGGACCTCGATCACCGCATCCTGAAGCTCTATCGTAACATGGCCCACTGGCGACGCCTGGAGCTCGCCAGGGGCTGAGGCCAGAGCTCCCAATGCGCAAGATCGCCGTCGCCGCCGTGCTGTCGTTCGCCCTGACGGTGGCTGGGGAGCTGTCGGCGGCGCACGCCGGTGGCCACAAGTCGGTGAAGGACTGGACGGCTGTCTGCAACAACCTGGGCGCCTGCGCGGCATTCGGCTTCACCGGCGAGCAAGACGACAGCCAGGGCTATCTGAAGCTGACCCGCGACGCCGGGGGCAGGACCGCGCCGGCGATCAGCGTGGTGCATCTGGTGGATCAGGCGACGAAGGGCGGCGTGTGGACCCTGGCGGTCGACGGAAAGCCGGTGACGGGGGTTGGTCCGGTGCGTTCGAGCGGCGGGGACAACTCGGAGCGCGCCGCTCTGACGGGCCCGGCCGCGGCAAGCGTGGTCGAGGCGCTGCGCGACGCCGCGACCTTGCAACTCATGCGCGACGGCAAGCCGGCGATGACTGTGTCGCTCGCCGGAAGCGCGGCCATCCTGCTGTGGGTCGACGACCAGCAGGGCCGGGTGGGTACCATCACCGCGCTCAGCCGGAAGGGGACGAAGGCCGCGTCCGCGGTCCCGCCGCCGAAGCCTGCGCCCATGGTCGCGGTGGCCGCGCCGGTGAGCCAGGCCGGCATGCCCTCTTCGATGCCCGTCGCCAAGCTGGCCGCATTGGCGGCGACGATCGTCGAGTGCGACCCGGACCAGGACCAGGCCAACGCGGCAATCGTGGCCCGCTTGGCGCCGGGCGTGGCGCTTTGGGGACCGGAATGCAGCCAGGGGGCCTACAACGAGTTGAACGTCTTCTTCGTCGGCGACGAGAAGGGCGGAAACCTGCACCGAGTCACCTTCCCGGAGTCGCCCGGGCTGGATCAGACCAGCGACGACGTGCTGATGAACGTGGCCTTCGACCCCAAGACCCAGACCCTCTCCAGCCTCTCCAAGGCGCGGGGCCTCGCCGACTGCGGCTCGGTCGGCGATTGGGTGTGGGACGGCAAGGCCTTCCAGCTTCTCCGCGAGACATTCATGGACCAATGCCGGGGCGTCGCCCTGGACGACTGGCCCACGATCTATGTGGCGCGGCGGCGCTAACACACCTCGTACGCCCGCTGACATCTCTCGCTGCAGCGCACAGGAATTATTGCTGAGATGTCGCATCCCGCTTGACTTCACGGCCGGCGCGATCAATCCCTCATCACGAACCTGTGTTCATGAGGGGTCGAAGTCGTGCGTCGCCTGCTTACCCGCGGTGACTACCTGCGGATCGCCATTCTGGCGGTGATGGTCGCCGTGCTGTCCTGGCTGGCGGTGGACCACACGCAGCACCTGCTCGACAAGCAGCCGCTCGGCATCGACTTCCTGCCCATGTGGGCGGCGGCGCACGAGGCCTTCGCCCATCCGTCGCGCGTCTATGACTTTGTCGCTCTCACGCGCTTCCAGCATCCGCTGCTGGCTGGCTTCCGCGGCCTGAGACCCTTCGTCTATCCCCCGAGCGGACTTCTGGTGTTCGCGCCCTTCGGCAGCCTGCCGTTCGTCGTGGCCAATGCGCTATGGACTGGCGCGAGCCTGTTGCTGCTGCTGGCGGCCATGGCCCCGCTGGTGAAATCGGCGAGGATGCTCGTGCTGCTGCTGCTGGTGGTCTCCCCGGCGTCGGTGCTGGTGATGGTCACCGGCCAGACCACCTTCCTGATCGCCACCCTGGTTCTGGTGGCCATGCTGAACCTGCGGGACCGGCCGATCCTGGCAGGCCTGCTGCTCGGCTTCGCGGCGGCGATCAAGCCGCCGGTGCTGGTGCTGCTGCCGCTGGCGTTGATCGCCGCGCGGCAGTGGCGGGCGCTGCTCATGGCCGGGGCGACCGCCGCAGCAGTGGGCCTGGTGTCCGTGGCGGTGTTCGGCGTCCAGGCCTGGCTCGAGTGGATGGCGGCGATGCCGCGCTTCGAGCGCTTCATCATGCACACCCCTGGACTGCTGCGCGGCGTGATCACGCCGACGGGACTGGGCGTGAGCCTCGGACTTCACGGGGACGCGCTGATGGCCTGGCGCGCCGCCTTCGTCGTGATCGGGGCCGTGATGGTCTGGGTGGTCTTCCGCCGCACAGAAGATCCGGCGCGGCGACTGGCGGCGCTGCTCGGCGGCAGCCTTTTCGTGACGCCCTACGCCATGCACTACGACGCGGCCCTGCTCGCGCCCGCGGCGGTGATGCTGCTGGCCTACCGCTCGAGCCCTGGCGCCTGGGTCACGGCCTTCCTCGGCGCCCTGTTGCTGTGCTTCGCGGCGATTCCTCATTGGGGCGCCGCGGCGGTCACCGCGTTCGTGCTGCTGGTGGCCCTGGACGGCGAACTGGCCATCGGCGAGGCGTTGTGGCGCGCGGCCGCGGGCCCGCACCCGCAGCGCGCCGGCGCCGCCGCCGAAACGGCCTGACGCCGCAAGGCTTTGCTAGAGAATAGGCCCTAGGCTAGGCGCATCTTCACCGGTGCGGCGCTCAAACCCTTGCAGACTCGCTTTTTGCGGACTTGGCTCCCGGCAGACCCACCTGCACGCACGCGCACGCTCGTGCTTTGGCTCCTGGCGCTGGGCCTTGCCGCAACCGTCGCCCTGATGGCCTGGCGCATGCTCGGCGCCCAGCCCCTCGGCGTGGACTTCCTGCCGCTGTGGACCGCCGGGGGCATGGCCTGGACCGCGCCGGACCAGGTCTATGACTTCGCCGCCGTGACACGCCCCCAGACCTGGCTGTTGCCGCACCTGAGGGAGCTGCGCCCCTATCCCTATCCGCCCAGCCTGCTCTTGCTGCTGGCCCCGCTGGGGCGGCTGCCGTTCTGGGCGGCCTACAAACTCTGGATGCTGCTGGGCGTCGGCGTCTTCGGCCTGGCCGGCGCGCGGCTGGCACAGCGCCAGCGAGGCCTGGCGCTCGCCTTGATGCTGCTCACCCCGGCCGCGATGATCGCCGCGCTGGTCGGCCAGAGCGTGTTCCTGATCTGCGGCCTGGTGGTCCTGGCGATGCTCGAGCTGGAGCGGCGGCCGTGGCTCGCCGGCGTCTTGCTGGCCCTGGCCGGCGCCATCAAGCCGCAGGCGGTGGTGCTGGCCCCCGTCGCGCTGCTTGCCGCCCGGCAATACCGCGCCATCGCCGGCGCTACGATCGCCGGGAGCCTCATTCTGGTTGTGAGCGCTCTGGCGTTCGGGCCGCAGCTCTGGCTGAGCTGGGCCGGCGCCTTGCCGCGCTTCCAGGCCCTCATCCAGGCCCATCCGCGCATGATGGAGCGGATGATCACCCCAAGCGCCTTCGGCGGCGCGCTAGGGCTGTCGGGACCGGCGGATCTGGTCTGGCGCGGAATGTTCGTGGCGGTGGCGGTGGCGTTGGCGTGGCATGGATTCCGGGTCAGCCGCGATGCGGCCCTGCGGACAGCCCTGCTCAGCGGCGGCGCGCTGCTGATGTCGCCGTACGCCGTGCACTACGAGTTCGTGATGCTTGCGCCGGCCGCCGTCGCCGCCGCGGTGAACAAGCTGGATGATGGCGTCTGGTGGCCCGCGTTCGTCGCCTATCTCGCCGTGGCCCTGCTGCCCATGCCGCAGTGGAGCGCGGTCGCCCTGGTCGCGTTCGTGGCGTTGTCGGCGGTGCAAGTCTTCGACGGACCGGCTAGCTGGCGCCGGTTGGCAGTGATGGCGCGACCTGGGATCAACCCGTCCTAGGCGTCGCCGCTGCCGGCGCCTCCGCGCCTCGGAAATTGCCAGCCGCTCGGCTGTCAGAAATTAACCCTTCAATTGTTAGATAAATGAACTTCGGGGCGCCCGCGCCGCGGCCCCGACAACCTGCCAAGCGGGATCTTCGCCCTGACGTCCTCCCTGCAGACCCAGATCCGCGCGGAACCTCGCCAGGCCGCGGACGCCCGCGCCGCGCCGCGACGGCTGATGGGCCGCGCGCCCGAGATCGCCATCCTGATTCCCTGCCGCGACGAGGTGTTCACCGTGGCGCAGGTGGTGGAAGGCTTTCGCGCCGCGCTGCCCGAGGCGACGATCTACGTTTACGACAACAACTCGCAGGACGGGACCGCCTCGGCCGCGCAGCGCGCCGGCGCCGTCGTGCGTCGCGCCGCCTTGCCGGGAAAGGGCAATGTGGTCCGGCGCATGTTCTCGGACGTTGACGCGGATATCTACCTGCTGGTGGACGGCGATGGCACCTACGACGCGGCCGTCGCGCCGATGCTGGTGCGCAAGCTCCTCGACGATGGCCTCGACATGGTCAGCGCGGCGCGCGAATCCATCGAGGCCGAGGCCTACCGCGCCGGCCACCGCCTGGGCAACCGCCTGCTGACCGGTCTGGTTCGCCGCATCTTCGGTCGGCAGTTCAAGGACATGCTCACCGGCTACCGCGTGTTCAGCCGACGCTTCGTGAAGAGCTTTCCCGCGACCTCCGAAGGCTTCGAGATCGAAACCGAGATCACCGTCCACGCCTTGCAGATGCGCCTGCCGGCCGATGAGGTCGACACCGCCTATGGCGCAAGGCCGGAGGGGTCGCAGAGCAAGCTGAACACCATCAGCGACGGCCTGCGCATCCTGCGCATGATCGGGCTGCTGGTGCGTGAGGAACGGCCGCTGCAGTTCTTCGGCGGCGCGGCGCTGGCGGCCTTCGCCCTGGCCGCGGCGCTCGGCGTTCCGGTGTTGCTGGACTTCGCGCGGCTGCACGCCGTGCCGCGGTTTCCCAGCCTGATCGTCGCGGTCGGCTCGGCGATGGTCGGCATCGTCAGCCTGGCCTGCGGGGTGATCCTCGACACGGTCTCGCGGGCGCGGCTGGAACAACGCCGCCTGGCCTATCTCTCCATCGGTGGCTTGGCGCACCTCAGCCTGGCGCATGATCCGCGCCTGCATTCCGCCATGGACGCGAAGGTCGGCTAGGTGGCGCAAGGCGAACCGGATCGAGAGTCGAGGGGCCGCGCGCCGAGGCTGCTGACGGTCTCGAACTTCTTCGACACCCATCGCGGCGGCCTGGAGATCGTGGCTGGGCGGCTGGCGCGGGAACTGGCCGCCAAGGGGTTCGAGGTGAGCTGGCTGGCGACCCGAGCCACGCCCGTTCCCGACGACGCGGGCGAGGTCGTAACCATGCCGGTAGGCGCCTGGAACATCGCCGAACGCCGGCTCGGCGTGCCTTTCCCCATGCTTGGCCCCGCCGCGGCCCAGCGGCTGTTTGGGGAGGTCCGGCGACACGACGCCGTGCTGCTGCACGACAGCCTCTATCCGATCAGCTTGCTGACCGCCCTGGCGGCGAAGCTGCACCGCAAGCCCCTGGTGGTCATCCAGCACATCGGCGCCGTGCCCTATCGCAATCCGCTGCTGCGCGGCCTGATGGCCGCGGCGAACCGCTGCGTCGCGCGGCCTCTTCTCGCCGGCGCCGACCAGGCGGTGTTCATCAGCGAGTTCGTCCACCGCTTCTTCGCCCGCGCGGCGTTTAGGCGGCCGCCGGAACTCGTCTTCAACGGCGTGGATGCGGAGCTATTCGCGCCGGGCGACCGGCAGGCGGCGCGCGCCGGCCTGCAGCTTGATCCTGACCGTCCTATCGCCCTGTTCGTCGGCCGCTTCGTGGACAAGAAGGGCCTGCATTTCCTGCAGCGCGCCGCGGCTCTGCGCCCCGACATGCAATGGGTGCTCGCCGGTTGGGGCGTGATCGACCCGATGGCCTGGGGACTGCCCAATGTCCGGGTGTTTTCCGACCTGAGCGGGCGCGGCCTCGCCGAACTCTACCGCGCGGCCGACGTCTTCGTGCTGCCCAGCTGCGGGGAAGGCTTTCCGCTGGTGATCCAGGAGGCCCTGTCTTGCGGTCTGCCCGTGGTGTGCGGCGCAGAAACGCTCGAAGCGGACCCCGCTGCCGCGCCCTTCCTCGCCGGCGTGGAACTCGCGGGCGACCCGGACAAGGTCAGCCGCGCGCTGGTCCGCACTGTCGGTGAGGTCCTGGCGGGCGCGGCGCATGACCGCGGTGCGGCCGCCCAGAGACGAGAACTGGTCGTCCAACGCTATGCCTGGTCCGCGGCGGCGGATCGCTACGCCGCCATCCTGCGCCGGGTCATCCGCGATCGGCGCGAGACGCGGCGGGTGGCTCAGGCGGCGGATCTCGTCGCGGGTGACGCGCGATGAACGGGGCAGGGCTCGACAGCGCCAGGCGCCTGAATCCTCGCATGATCGACCACGACTGGATGGTGCTTCGGGACATGGCGAGGATCATCGCTCGGCTCGCCGCCCAGGTCGGCGCCCCCGGCCGCGTCGCCCTCGACTTCGGCTGCGGTTCCAGGCCCTATGAGCCGCTGTTTCGCGGCGCCGGCTGCGCCTACCGCGGGGCGGATTTCGGCGGCGAGGCCGAAGTGCTGATCGACGCGGAAGGCAGGCTGCATGCGCCGGACCACAGCGCGGACCTCGTGCTGTCGTTTCAGGTGCTCGAACATGTCCGGGACCTTGCGACCTACTTCGCCGAGGCGCGTCGCGTGCTTCGGCCCGGCGGGACCATGGTGCTGTCGACCCACGGAACCTGGCTCTACCACCCGCATCCGGAAGATCATCGCCGCTGGACCCGCCAGGGCCTGATCGGGGACATCCAGGCCCACGGCTTCGATGTCGCCGAGTGCCATCCGGTGCTGGGTCCGCTGGCCTGGACGACGCTGATCCGCCTCACCTGCTGGTGCTATGCCCTGAAGCGGCTTCCGGTGATCGGTGTGCCGCTGAGTTGGCTGATGTCGTTGATCATGAACCTGCGCGCGATGGTGGAAGAAGCCGTCACGCCGGCCTGGGTGCGCGAGGACAACGCCTGCGTCTATGTCACGGTCTGTCGACCGGCGGAGGCGGCGGCATGCTGAGCGACGCCAGACTGCGCTACCTGATCGTCGCCGGACTGTGCGCAGCGGTCGTAAACGGTGTGATGATCGCGGGCGCGGCCCTGCGCGTGCACTATTTGGCGTCCTCGTTGGTCGCCTTCGCGGCCGCGGCGGTGCTGGGCTTCGTCATGCACTCGCGCTTCACATTCTCCGTGGCGACGGGTCTGCGATCGTTCATCGCCTACGCCGGCGCCCTGCTGCTGAACTTCCCGATCTGGTTCCTGGTGATGTTCGTGCTTTGCGACCTGGCGCGAACGCCCGTGCCGGTCGCGTCGGTCGTGGACACGCTGCTGCTGTTTGGCTGGAACTACCTCATCGCACGCTGGACCATCGGGCGGGCGCCGACCCGGGAGACGCCATGACCATCACAGTGGAAGCGGTGTCCGAGGTGCTGGCCAAGCGCTTGCCGATCTATCGGCTGCGCAAGCCTATCTATCAGGCGATCATGCTCGAGGCGCTGCGCCGGGTCTGGCGCCCGGAGCATCGCCGCGTGCTGGATGTGGGCGGCGGCACCGGAGTGATCGCCCAGGCCGTCAGCGAACTGTTCCCGGTCGATCGTGTGGTGTCCATCGACGTAGAGGACCGGTTCCTGGACACCCTGACCATCGAACACCGGACCTACGACGGCCGCCGCCTGCCGTACGCTGACGGCGAGTTCGATTGCGTGATGTTCAACAACGTCATCCATCACGTGGCGCCCGCCGACCGGCTGCCGCTGCTGCTCGAGTGCCGCCGCGTCGCCCCGAATGGCGGCCTGCTGATCAAGGACCACCTGCAGCGCGGACGGCTGGACCGGCTGCGCCTCGCCGCCCTCGACCTGATCGGCAACGCACCGTTCCACGGCATGGTCAGGGCGAGTTATCTGTCGATCGACGACTGGCGGGACCTGGCGCGAGCCGCCGGTTACGAAATCGCCGGACAGGAGTCCGGGCCCTACCGCGGCGGCCTGTTCGGTCTGCTGTTCCCGAACCGGCTCGAGACCACCATGAGCTGGCAGGCGTCGAACGCCGGTCACCGCCGGGTGGGATGAGGGGCGCCCGGTGAAGCTCAGGGACGCCATGGCCGGCGGGGTTCACGCGGTGCTGCACAGCGAACAGGTCGTCGCGCGGCGCTTCGCCGACGTCGCCGCCGACCAGAGGACCGTCTACGCCAAGGTCAAACGTCACACCATGACCTCGCCGGAGCGGGTCCTGGCCCTGTGCGGGGCGGTCGACTATGTCGTCGCGCGCGGCGTGCCCGGCGCCGTCGTCGAATGCGGCGTCTGGAAGGGCGGCAGCAGCATGGCGGTCGCCTACACCCTGATTGCGGCCGGGCGCACCGACCGCGACCTCTATCTGTTCGACACCTTCGAGGGGATGACCGCGCCGTCGGAGCACGATCGAAGGGCCGCGGACTCAGCGCCGGCCGGCGACCTGCTGGACGCATCGACCGTCGGGGACAAGATCCGGTGCTACTCGTCCCTGGAGGAGGTGCGCGCCAACATGCTGGCTACAGGCTATCCGGCGAAGCGGGTCACCTATGTGCGCGGCAAGGTCGAGGACACGCTGCCGGATCGAGCGCCCGACCAGATCGCCATCCTGCGCCTCGACACGGACTGGTACGAGTCGACGCGCCATGAACTGGAGCACCTTTACCCGCGGCTGAGCCCGGGCGGGGTTCTGATCATCGACGACTATGGCGCATGGGAAGGGGCGAGGAAGGCCGTCGACGAGTACTTCGGCGCGCGCGCCGCGCCGATCCTGCTCAACCGCATCGACGACACCGGCCGGATCGGCGTCAAACTGGGCTGACGCGCGCTCACCCCATGCGCCTGTCGCACCGCAACGCGGCCTGCACAGCACGCAGCTTCGCCATGCGCGGCGACGCCGGCAGGGGGATAGTTTCCATGCCGAAGCGGGCCGCTTGCCGTCCGTCGAAGTTGAGGACGCTGTAGCGCGCGCAGACGGCCCGCAGGCCGGCCTCGTCCAGCGCCGCCAGATACATCACCTTCGGGTTGTTGCGCAGATCGGGATCGTTGCGCACCACGGCCCCCTCGTCGAACCATGGCGCGTCGTCGTCGACGATCACCACCTGGGCCGGCGCCCGTCGGATCGCCGCGTCGGCGAGGACATAGGGGTGGGCGTAGCCGTGCGCCTGCCAGGCGCGCAAAGGCAGCAGCACGGCGGCCGACACCGCGCAGGCGGCTACGAAGGCGACGCTCGCCCGGTCCTTGGCCGCTGCGGGCAACCCCTCGGTGAGCCGCGCCCAGCTCCACACGGCCAGCAGGCAGACCGACCCCATCAGGCCGTGCAGATAGCGATACCCCCAGCCGTGGGTCTGGGACGGAACCAGCAACGTCATCACGACCAGGGTCAGCACGACGCCGAGCACCAGGCAGCGCATCACGCCCTTGGCGCGCATGGCGCCGCCGACGCCGAGCAGGGCGAGGGGCGCCGCCAGTGGGTTTTGCCAAGTGACGAAGCGCACCAGGGACTCGGCCATGATGCCGAGCGCGCCCGGGTTCACGTGCTTCAGCAGGTCGCCGACGCGCGCGGCGAACCATCCCGCCCCAACTGCTCCAGCGGACTGCGGCGCCACGCCGACCGCCTTCAGCAGCAGCGACCAGTAGAGCACCCAGAACAGGCAAATCGCGCCATACGCCGCCGTATAGAGCGCCGCCGCGGACCAGCGGCGGTCCAGCCACAGCTGCAGGACGAAGGGCGCGACGAACAGGGGGTGGAACGCGACCTGGTGCAGGCCGCAGGCGACGAAGCCCACGACCAGCGCGCCGGCGTGTCCCAGGCGTCCGCCGCGCAGGAACAGCCACAGCCACACCAGGTTCAGCGCCAGATGCGCCGGCATGGCGTAGGCCGTCATGGCGGTGATCAGCAGCTGCGACGAACTGGCCAGCAGCGCCGCGGCGGCCACCGCCAGCCACGGCCGGTCGGGCCACAGCCGTCGAGCAACGCCCCAGACCGCGACGACGGCGAGGCCGCTCCACAGTGGATTCACCAGGGCCTGGACGCCGAACCTCATCGCCAGCCCCCGCACCGCCGCGTTCAGTGGCAGATAGGCCGAAGCCCAGTACGCATGCCCTGGCACAGGCAGGCCGAAAATCGGTTGCAGGGCGGGAATGAAAGGACGCCACTGGAGCGGCGTCGGCGCCATCACCTGGCCCTGCGCGAAGATGCGGGCGTCGAAGTCGGCCATGAATTCGTCGAGCGAGAGGTGGTAGCCTTCGAACACCGGCCGAGCGCAGACCGTCCCGATCAGCACGCACAGCGCGGCCATCGCCAGGACCACAATCCGCGGCGACATCCAGGCGGCGGGGCGCAGCATCGCAGGGGCGGCCGGGACCCAGCGCAGGGCGAGGATCAGCAGGCCCCCCAACGCCAGCACCGGCAGGTCCTGGGTCAGGAAGAAGGCCTCGTCGGTGCTGCGGTAGCGCACGCGCACGAAATAGATCGCGCCCAGCAGCACCAGCCAGCCGGCGGTCTTCGCCCAGGTGACCAGCAGCCGCCGCCAGAGCCCGTCGGAAGTCGAAACAGCCCGGACTGCCGACGTCATGCGCTTCAGATCACCCGCCGCCGCAGATGCCGGCCCCGAGCGATTAACCTAGCCGACGCCGCCTGACCGCGGGGTAAACGGCGCGGCGGACCCCGGCTATCCGGCAGGCTTCTGCGCCAGGATCCACCCGGTGATCAGGTCCAGGGCGGCGGGGGCCAGGGTTTCCTCGGTGTCGCCGTATTCCGATGGCGCGCCGGTCTTGGCGGTCTGGAACAGGTGGTTGAGGCCGGGCATTTCGACCACCTGGGCGCCGGCGTCGCCCTTCAGGGCGTCTCGCAGGGCTGGCAGGTTCAGGTCCGGGGGAACCTGCAGGTCCTTCGATCCGATCAGCGCCAGGACCGGCCGACGCAGGCGGCGCAGGGCGGGACCCGGGTCGTAGCTCAGGAAGAACCGGTACCAGTCGGACGCCGCAGCCTTGGCCTGGGTGTCTGCCGCGGCCGGCGGCATGCCTGCGCCCGTCAGCACCTCCAGGGCGGCCTGTTCGGCGGACGCCTGATCCTTGGCGGCCATCACCGCATCGAGGAACCTGCGCTCGATGGCGGCGTTGGCCGCGAGGGCGGCCTCGGACGCGCCGGCCGCCGCCGCTATGTCCCGGGACTGGGCCATGATGATCTGGTCGCCCGGCACTCCGGGGCCCGCCATCAGCACCAGGAAGGCCACGGCCGGGTCCTGTTCGGCGACCATCGGGGCGATGATCCCGCCTTCGCTGTGGCCGATCAGGCCGATGCGGCGACCATCGATCTCCCGCCGGGTCTTCAGATAGGCGACCCCGGCTTCCGCATCGCCGGCGAAGTCGCTGCTGGTGGCGGTCCGTGCGTCGCCGGTGGACTGGCCGAGGCCGCGCTTGTCGTAGCGCAGCACGGCGATCCCATGGCGGGTCAGGTGGTCGGCCAGCACCAGGAAGATGGCGTGACCGAACACCTTCTCGTCTCGTGTATGAGGCCCCGATCCGGCGATCAGCACCACGGCGGGGAAGGGGCCCGCACCCTGCGGCAGGGTCAGGGTTCCGCCCAGCCGCACATGCGCGGCGGCGTTGTCGTAGGCCACGTCCTCTTCCCGGTAGGGATAGGGCTTCACCGGCGTCTGCGGGCGGTTTGGCGCGGCGGGCGCGGCGCCAGGCGCGAGGCGGGCGAAGGCCACCGGCGCGCCCGACCATTTGCCGGTCAGGCCCGCGCCGTCCGCGGTCAGGGCGCCGTCGAACGCGCCGGCAGCGCCCTGGACGGTGAAGTGCACCTGATCGCCCTCCAGCGTGACCGCGGCGGGCAGTGCGTTGGCGTTCTGGTCGGGGCTGTCCAGGGTCGTGACGGTAGCGCCGTCCTTGGTGTGCACGTGCAGGACAACGCGCAGCTTCAGCGCGCCGGCGTCGAGCTTTCCGTCCCAGTCGCCTTCGAGCCGGGCCAGCGGGCTTTGAGCGGGCGGAGCCGCCCCTTCGGCGGCGATGGCGGCGGTCGAGACGGCGGCGGCGAGCACCATGGCAAGAACTCCCAGCATCGGTTTCATCTTCGTCTTTCCAAACAGCATGAGGCGCAGCGGCGCCGCCGGGCCGCGCCCGGAGCGTCCGCCTCGAGCCGCTGGTAGAGCCAATAGGAATAGGCGATCGGGATTAGCACCGCGGCGCCAAAAGGAATGTCCAGGTCGAGCGTCACCACGGCCGCGGGATAGCCCGCGGCGGCGCGAATTCATTGGGTAGTGGGGGGCACCTTGGGATTGCAGAAGCTCGCAACGCGCGCCGTGGCCCTGACGCGATTGGGAGCCTTCGTTTCCAGCCGGACCCAGCCGTCGACGCGCGGCCCCTTCAGGGTCGCCAGCCACAGGTAGCTGACCGGTTTCGTCGCGGCGGCGTCGAAGGGCGCATGCATCACCGGCGACTGCTGGCCGTCGGAGGTGGTCCACTGGAGGGCGATGTCGCCCCCGCTGTTCGACGTGATATGGCCGATGAAGATCTGCTGCAGCGGGCAGGCCACGCCGTCCTTCGGCGCCACAGTCGCGGGATCTATGGTGATCTTGGTCACCCGCGCCTCCGCCGCGGCGGCGGCGCAAACGGCGAAAGCGGCGAGCAGAAATGGGTTCAAGACGTGGCGAATATTCACTGAGATCTCCCAGATAAAACGGCCCTCTCGGTCAGGAACTCGGCGCATGCTCGCGCAATTCAACTGCGCTGTGAAGCTACGCGCCGCGGGCAGGCGAGTCAGGGTGCCAATTCCGCCGCCGCCGCTAGAATGGGAGGCATGGAACGACGACACGGCGCCGCGCACATCGAGCATTTCCACCGCCACGGCTGGGTGCTGATCGAGGGGCTGCTCGGCAAGGACGAGATCGACGCGGCGCACCCGGGCCTCTTCGAAATCTACCCGACGCCGGAGCGGTTTCATTCCGGCGCGCCCGATCCTCGCATCGATCCGTTCCGCGACGGCGCCGCCGCGCCGGCCAACCAGGGCAGCGAGGGACGTTTCCGGCCGCTGCAGTTCGCCGGCCTGAAGGAGTTTCCCTTCGCCGACCAGACACTGAACCTGCTGGCGCTGCATCCGGCGATCATCGCGGCTGCGGAGGATCTGCTGCGCACCCGCGACGTGCGCCTCTACCAGGCGGAGACCTTCGCCAAATACACGGGCGTCACCCAGTACGACCAGCCGTTCCACGTGGACTACACCAACCATGTGATGCTGCCGCCGCGCGCCGACGGCCGCTACCGCCAGGCGCAGATGTTCCTCTATCTGACCGATGTGACGGCCGCGCACGGCGCCACGCGTGTGGTCAGCCGCACCCTGACCGCGGACGTGCCCGTCATGCAGCTGTCCTTCCCCCGCGCGCGGGTGTCGCCGCAGCGGATCGCTCAGTGGGAGGCGGCCGCGGTCAGCGCGGTGGGTCCGCGCGGCTCCCTGCTGGTCTACGGAGCCGATGTCGTCCACCGCGGCACCGAGATGTCGCTGGAGGGCGGCGGGCGGTTCTTCTTCAACCTCGCCTACCGCCCGGCGGGGGCCGACTGGGTCGGCGCCAATCCCTGGCCGCGCAAGGGCATCAGCAATTGGACGCCGCTGGTCGAGCGCTGCAGCGTGCGCCAGCTCGAGGCGCTGGGTTTCCCGCCGCCGGGTCACGACTATTGGGACGACGCGACGCTGCAAGGCTGCGCGGACCGCTACCCGAACCTCGACCTTGCGCCGTGGCGCGAGGCGTACGCGCGGCGCGACCGTGTCGGGAGACAGGCCGCCAAGCGATGAGCCGACCGGCTGGGCCTACAGCGCCTGTCTTGCGCGGACGGGCCTGTTGGAACATCCTGGCCGCGCATTCCTGGCAGTGGAGGCGTCAATGTCTCATATCACTTCGACGGATGTTCCCCCGGTCGCGTTCGGTCACATCGCCCTGACGGTGGCGAACCTCGAGGCCAGCCACAAGTTCTATGAGGACGTCGGCCTGCGTTCGTTCATGAAGGACGACGAAATGGGCATATTGGAGCTGCGCGGCGGCACCCACCTGCTGCTGTTTCGCCGCGACGGACCGGGACAGCCCGCGTCCGGCGGCCCGCTCGACCAGAAGCCGGCGGAGCGCATCGACCTGATGATCGCCGGCCGCACCTTTGAGGACCTGGACGCGTTCCGATCACGGCTCGTGGCGCAGGGCATCCAGGCGTCGCCGATCCCCGACCAGCGGTTCTTCGGTCACTACGCGTTCCAGGCGACGGACCCGGACGGCAACCAGGTCACCATCTCCACCAGCCACGCCAGCGACCTTCCCATCTGACGCGGTCCTTGTCGGGCGATTCAGCGCAGTCAGGCCGACCCATGGCGAAGACCAGCGACGCCCGACGCTATCGCGCGAACCTACAGGGCGAGGTCGACAGCGCGGCGGTCTACGGCGCACTGGCCGCCGCCGAGCCGGACCCCAACCTCGCCGAGGTCTATCGCAAGCTGGCGTCGGTGGAGAGCGCCCATGCCCAGTTCTGGCGCGGCCACCTGGACCGCAGCGGCGTTCGCGGAGTCGAGCTCGCGCCGAGCTTTAGGGCCCGGGCCATGGCCTGGCTGGCCAGGCGCTTCGGGCCGTCGTTCGTGCTGCCCACCATCGCCGCGGCGGAGGCGCGGGACGTCGACGCCTACGACAACCAGCCAGAGGCGGTGGCCGGCGGGCTGCCGACCGCCGAGCGATCGCATGCCCGGGTCATCGAAGCGGCGGCGGCCACGGGGCAGGGCCTGGTCGGCCCGTCGATCGCCACCCTGGAGGGGCGCCACCGAGGCGGCGGCGGCAATTCCCTGCGCGCCGCCGTGCTCGGCGCCAATGACGGCCTGGTCTCGAACCTCAGCCTCGTCATGGGCGTGGCCGGCGCGGCCACATCGGCGCACACCATCCTGCTCACCGGCGTCGCCGGACTGGTGGCGGGTTCCTGCTCCATGGCCATGGGCGAGTGGCTTTCGGTGAACAGCGCCCGGGAGCTCAATCAGCGGCAGCTCGCCACGGAGGCGGCGGAGCTGGAGCAGTCTCCGGAAGAGGAGAAGGAGGAGCTGGTGCTCATCTACCAGGCGAAGGGCCTGCCCGAGGCGCAGGCCAGGGCCCTGGCCGACCGGCTCCTCGGCGACAAGGAGACGGCCCTGGACACCCTGGCCCGTGAAGAGCTGGGCATCGATCCGCGGTCTCTGGGCGGCTCGGCCAACGCCGCGGCGGCGGCCTCGTTCTGCCTTTTCGCCTTCGGCGCGGCGTTTCCGGTGGCGCCCTATGTGTTCCTCAGCGGCTGGCTGGCAGTGTTCGCCAGCCTGGCTCTGAGCGGGGTGGTGCTGGCCGGGATCGGGGTGGGCACGTCGCTGTTCACCGGACGCGGCCTGGCCTTTTCCGCGGCGCGGCAGATCCTGGTGGGCTACGCCGCGGCCGGCGTCACCTTCACCATCGGCAGACTGGTGGGCGCGACCCTCACCGGATAGTTGGCCGGCCCCCCGCCGTCGTGACCCGCGTCGCTCATCGCGCGCTCCGCTCCCGCAGGAGCCAGCCGAACACGGCGACGGCGGCCACGGCGCCAGTGACCTGCGCGACGATGAACAGCGGCGCCGAGGAGGGCGCGATCCCGGCGAAGGTGTTGGAGAGGCTTCTGGCCAGGGTCACGGCCGGGTTGGCGAACGAGGTGGAGGCCGTGAACCAATAGGCGGCGGTGATGTAGAGACCCACCATCCACGGCGTGGCGTCGGGACGGAAGCGCAGCGATCCGAGGATTGTACCCACGAGGCCGAAGGTCGCCACGACCTCGGCGAGTCCCTGGGCGGGACCGTCACGCAGCCTGGTGGACACCTGCAGGATGGCCTCGCCGAACATGGCGTGTGCGATCCAGACGCCGACAACGCCGCCTGCGACCTGCGCGGCGACATAGGCGCCGGCCAGAAGCCAGCCGATCTCCCGCCGCAACGCGAAGGCCAAGGTCACGGCCGGGTTGAAATGGGCGCCGGACAGCGGACCGAAGATGGTGATCAGCACCACCAGCCCGGCGCCCGTGGCGAGGGTGTTGCCGAGAAGCGCGATGGCGACGTTGCCGCCTGCGAGACGCTCGCCCATGATCCCGGAGCCGATGACGATCATCAGCAGCAGCGCCGTCCCCAGGCCCTCGGCGGCCAGCCGTCGGCGCGTGTCGAAATGCGCGAGCGGCGGCTCCAGGCTCGCGTCGGCGGCGCCTTCGCTCACGCTTTCGCCGGCGTTTCGCGCCGCCCGCCGATGTCGTCGAGCCGCCGTTGCAGCGACAGTCTGTCGAGTGAAGCGAGGGGCAGGTTCATGAACACGCCGATACGGTTGTTGAGCATCCGATAGGCGTCGGCGAACGCCAGGCTGACCTGCGCGGGGGATCCGGTCGCGGCCGCCGGGTCCGGCATGCCCCAATGCGCCGTGATCGGTTGTCCCGGCCACACCGGGCAGACCTCGGCGGCGGCATCATCACAAACGGTGAACACGAAGTCGAGCTTCGGCGCGCCCGGCCTGGCGAACTCGTCCCAGGACTTGGAGCGGCAGCCGTCGGTCGGGTAGTGCAGAGTTCGCAACAGCGCGAGGGCGTGCGGATTGACCTCGCCCTTGGGCGCCGAGCCGGCTGAGAAGGCGCGGAAGCGGCCGCGCCCGTCCCGGTTCATGATCGCCTCCGCCAGTATCGAACGCGCGGAGTTGCCGGTGCAGAGGTACAGGACATTCAGCGGTTCGTCGGCCATCTCGCGGTCGCCTTCAGGCGCAGGCGGCCGCACCGCACGCGGCGCGTTCGGCTATGGCTGCGAGCGGGGCGCAGACCTTGCTGTCGCCGGCGCAGCAGTCCTCGACGAGGAAGGCCAGCAGATCGTTCATCCGGTCGTAGGCGGCGCTGTAGATGATCGAACGACCGTCCCGCCTGGATGTGACCAGCCCGGCGTGACTGAGAATGTTCAGATTCGCCGACAGCGTATTCGGCAGCGCGCCCAGCGCGCGGGCGATGTCACCGGCGGCGACGCCGGACCGGCCCGCACGCACCAGCAGGCGAAACACCTCCAAGCGGCCGGGATGGGCGAGAGCGGAGAGGGTTGCGGCGGCGGATTCAATTTCCATATTTCCAAAATAGCAGAAATAAGGAATAGTTCCAAGTGAACCTTTCATGACCTGCAGCGATCGAGGTGGACAACGATGACAGGTTCGAGCCCTGGGCCACGGGAAGTCGTCGAACGCATGGCGCCGTCGCCGGTCTGTGCTTCATCCGCCGTCGAGCGGCGGCTCAATCGGGATTGCTTCTGCATCGACGTGAATGGCGATGCCGTCTGGCGCGCGTTGGACAAGCTGGTGGCGACCGTTGCCCCGAGCGGCGCGATGGCGCTGCGGCGCACCGGACTGTTCTCGAGCGTGCCTGCGTTCGTCGCGCAGGCTGACTTGACCGCCATGAGCGAGGTGGCGCGGGCGATCGAAGCTGTCGCACAGCTTGCATCCTTCCAATCCGCGGCGCTCGACTGGGCGCCGCCGATCGCGCGCGCCGACCTAGGGCCGCGCGGCGCGTTCATGGGCTATGACTTCCACCTCTCGCCAGCCGGGCCGAAGCTGATCGAGGTCAACACCAATGCCGGCGGCGCCTTCCTGAACGCGCTCCTGGCGCAGGGCCAGGTCGCCTGCTGCCCTGAGGTTCAGACGGCCACGCAGCCGCATTCGCTGGACCACTTCGAGGACGCCGTGTGGCGCATGTTCCAGGCGGAGTGGTCGCTTCAGGGCCGCCGGGGCGAACCGCGCGCGGTCGCCATCGTCGATGACGCCCCCGAGGGACAATTCCTCTATCCGGAGTTCCTGCTCGCCAAGGCTTTCTTCGAACGGCGCGGCGTTGCGGCCGTCATCGTCGATCCGAGGGAGCTGCGAGTGTGCCGGGGCCGGCTGATGGCCGGCGACCTGGCGATCGACCTCGTCTACAACAGGCTCGTCGACTTTGCGTTCGAGGGCCCGCACGCAGCTATCCTGCGCCAGGCCTATCTCGCCGACGCCGCGGTCGTGACCCCCAATCCCCGAAACCATGCGCTGATGGCCGACAAGCGCAATCTGACCCTGCTGTCCGACCCGGAGGCGCTGGACGCCTTGGGCGTCGACGCGGCGCTACGAGAGTCCCTCGCGCGCATCCCGAGATCGAGACGGGTCACGGCCGACAACGCGGACGCCCTGTGGGAGGACCGCAAGTCGCTGTTCTTCAAGCCCTCGTCGGGCCATGCCGGCAAGGCGGTCTACCGCGGCGACAAGATCACCAAGCGCGTATGGGCGAGCATCCTGGGCGGGGACTACGTCGCCCAGGACCTCGAACCGCCGAGCGAGCGCTGGGTGAAGGTGGACGGCGACCCGCAAGCTCGGAAGATGGATGTCCGGCTGTACACCTACGCGGGCGACACGATCCTGACGGCGGCGCGCCTCTACCGCGGCCAGACCACCAACTTCCGCACCCCCGGCGGCGGCTTCGCCCCGGTCATCGCCCTCGGTGACCCGTCGGCTGAAAGTTGAACACGCGTCGCCGCAGGCCCAGCCTAGCGTGCATGTTCCGAACGCTCGCATCGCGGTCGACAGATTCGCAACGAATTCGGACTAGGCTGCCAGGCAGCCACGCCTGTTCCTGGAGTCGCCTTGCGCACTTTCCTTCTCGTCGGCCTCGTGTTCGCCCTGGCGCCAGGGTCTGCCGCGCCAGCCGCGCCGCCGGCTGCCGACGTCATTGCGAAGGACGGCGTGGAGGTCACCATCCTGCCAACGGTCGCTCCGGCCGGCGGGCCTGAAGCCGTCGAAGTGGCGCTCGATGTGGAAGCCCGCACGGACGAAGCCGCGCGCCGGCTCGGATTTCGCTCCCTGCGCGGCGTCACGGCTGTCGACTGCCGCCAGGGCGCCAACCAGTTTCAAAGGGCCGAGGCCTACGCGCTGGCGGACCTCCAGGGCGAGGTGAAGGTCCTGCGGGTCAGCGGCGAATGGGTTCACCCCACGGCCGGGTCCTACATGGCCGCGGTCAGCGAGCGGATCTGCGGCAGCGGCGGCGCGCTCCCACCGCCGGGGCCCGCCATGGTGGTCACGCTGGCCGCCAGCGCCAACACCTTGCCGCCTGCGGATTCGCCAGCGCCAGCCACGGCCCCCGCCCCAGCGCCGCCAGCGGCGCCTCCCGCTCCGCCGGCTGGGCGTACGGCGGCAGTGAGCGCGCACGTTGATCCTCCGGCCGTGGCCGCGGGCGCGCCTGCGCCGGCGCCGGCTGGCTCGCCGAGGCCAGGCGCCCAGGCCGTGGCCCAGGTGACCGCCAGCCCTACCGCCAAGGGCGCGCAAAGAGTGCTGGACGCCCTGCATTCGCTGATCGCGCCGCCCCTGGCTGGAACGGTCGAATCGGCGACGGTCCAGGGCGTTCAGGTCTACCGGGCCAGCATCGCCGGCTTCGCGTCCCCGAAGGACGCGCGGGCGTTCTGCTCCCGGGCCGCGGGCGTGGCGAAGACGTGCTGGGTGCGCCTGCGGACGTCGGCGGCTAGTTGAGGCGGCGTTTCCTCTGCAATGCGACGCGGTCGGCGGACCGTACCTCCACGTCGAACACGTCGCGTTCCCGCTGGATTGTGAGTGGGACGACAACGCCGGCCAGGCCGAGCGCCCACACCCGCTGGTAGAAGCCAGCCAGGTCGTTCACCCGTGCGCCGGCGACCTTGTGGACGACGTCGCCGCGATGCAACTCCGCTCGCGCCGCGGGCCCGCCGGGCGTGACGTCCGCGATGACCACGTGAGACGAGACCTCCTGAGAAATCACCCCGAGCCAGGGCCGGGGCGGCCTCGCCTGCCGGCCGCGGGCGAGATCGTCGAGGATGGGCGCCAGCAATTCGGCCGGAACGAACATGTTCAGCGGCAGGATCTCGCCGTTCCGTCCGAAGCGGTCCATGCGCAGTGAACCGACTCCGATGAGATCGCCCGCCGGGCCGATCAGCGCGGCGCCGCTCCAAAGAGGGTGGGCGGGTTCGACGAACAGCGCCTCCTCCAGGTAGTACTCCCAGTAACCGGCGAAGGGCTGCCGTGCGAGAACGCTCGCGCACAGAGCATACGCACGACCGCCGCAGCCGGCCGAAATCACCGCCGCCTCCGGCCGCACCTTCCGCGAGTCTCCGATGGGCAGCGCGGGCAAGCCGAGCGGTTCGAGCGCGTGGACCAGGCCGAAACCCGTCGCCTGGTCGATACCCAGCACGTGGGCCGCGACACGCGCTCCGTCCGCGGTGGTGACCGTCACCTCGTCGGCCTCGGTGATCAGGTATCCGATAGTGAGGATGAGCCCCTCGGCGCCGATCACCGTCGCATGGCCGACGCGCGCGGTCCCCAATGTCTTGGCGGAAAGCGCATCGTCCCTGATCTTCGCCTCGAGCGCGACGACCGACGACAGGCGGCGGTCCAGATCGAAGTCGAACAACCGCGCGACCGGCCGAAGCTCTTCCTCGATCTCGTACCCGGCAAATGGCGACGCCACGGGCGACACCTCCAGCAGACTCTTTGACTGGGGATGGTACGCCTACCCTCCGAACGATCGCAGCACAAATCCGCGGCTGGCGCCCTTCCCGTGAAGAGCTAGGCTGGAGGTGAGGTCAGCGATGGCGACGCATCCGACCGACCCGCTGACGAGCCAACGACACGAAGGAGATTTTGCGATGGCCAGACGAGAAGGAGGCTGCCTCTGCGGCGCGGTGCGGTATGCGTTGGACAGCGAACCGACCATGACCGCGGTGTGTCACTGCACGCACTGTCAGAAGCAGAGCGGCGGCGTTTTCTCGACCAACCTGGTCATTCCGGATGCCGACTACCATCAGACCGGCGAGACCAAGGTGTTCAGGGATCGCGGCGACAGCGGCCAGCCGGTGGACCGGTACTTCTGCCCGGCCTGTGGCTCGCCGATCGTGTCCAAGGTGGCGGTCATGCCCGGCCTGACGATGGTGAAAGCCGGCACGCTCGACGACATGTCCGGCCTCCAGCCGGCGGTGGAAGTCTACACCGACCACGCCGTCGCCTGGGTGTCGCCGATCGCCGGAGCCCGGCGTTTCGCACAGAACGCCGGCTGATCGAAAAGTCGGGCTCAAACGCCGCCCAGATGCATTTCGCG
This sequence comes from Caulobacterales bacterium, assembly GCA_044445825.1. Taxonomy (GTDB): domain Bacteria; phylum Pseudomonadota; class Alphaproteobacteria; order Caulobacterales; family Caulobacteraceae; genus Acaudatibacter. The sequence goes on along the minus strand of JBIOEG010000001.1, from coordinate 98,103 downwards.
TTGGAATAGGGCGCGGCGCGGCCACGATTGTCAAATGAGCGCCGGAGTTCGACGCATCGCGTTGCGCCAGACCGGCTACGGGCGACCGAGGGTCTTGGAGAAGAAGGCCAGCGCCATATCAATCGCCGCCTGGTGGGTGGGATCCTGGGGGACCTTGTCGGCGCAGATCGGGACGGCGGCGACGCCCGCGGGCGTGCAGGTGGCGAGGAAGTCGTAGTGTCCCACGCCGGGCAACACCTTCAGCTCGGCGTGCGGCAGGTCTCGCGCAGCGACGCGGCCGTTGGTGTCGGGCGGCGCGACGGGGTCGGCGTCGCCGAGGATGACGGCGACGGGCGTCTGGTCCGCCTTCAGGCTCGCCGGGTCGAAAGCCTGCACGATGGCCGGGGCGATCGCGAAGGCGGCGCGCACGCCATGGATGGAATGGTCGTCGCCGCTGTGCGCCGCCTCGGGCGCGAGCTCGGGCGACTTCAGGGCCGCCAGCGCCTGTTCCGTCGAGAGCGGGAACTCCTTCTGCGGTCTGCAGATGCCATCGTCCGGGTTGGCGTCGCAGAACGCTTGCAGCCGCGCGGCGTCTACGTGCGCCCCCGTGGCGGCGATGGCGGTGAAGCCGCCGGCGGAGAAGCCGGCGACGCCGAGGCGACCGAGGTCGAGATGGGGTCCGATGCCAGGATCGGCCCTGGCGGCGTCCAGGGCGGCGGCGAGGTCGCCGGGCCGGTCCCAGAACATCACCGCGCCGCCGACGGTCATCTTGTCCATGGCGTTGTTGCCCGGATGGTCGACGGCGATCACCACGTAACCGGCGCGGACGAGCGGAAGCGTGAACCAGGCCATCATGCGCGCGCTGCCGCCGAAACCGTGCGAGAACAGGATCACCGGCCGGCGCCTGTCGTCGGCGAAGGCGGCGTCCGGCGCGGCCGATCCCACCCTGAACAGCGGCTTGTCCGGCGGACCGATGTCCAGCGAAAGCTCCTTCGCGTCCGCGGCCGCGGGATACCAGACCGTGACCCGAACCGTGTCGCGGTGTTCGGCGTCCCGCAGCGCGGCGGTCGGATTGGTGGCGGTGAGATGGCGCTCGCCGGCCTGGCCGGCGAAGGCGGGGCCATTGAGCTGCGCCATGGCCAAGGCCGCGAACAGGAACAAGGCTCGTACGCCCACTGCGTTCTCCTTCCCACAAGCGCCTCGCGCCCCGCACAGAGCCTGAAACGCAGGCCGCGCGCCAGTGAAACTCTCGTCTCTCTCCTGTCGGTTTCGTGGCGCCTCATTCGTCATAGAGGCGTGGCGCGACGAGCGCATGGCTCGCACAGACAAGGGAGATGACGAATGTCGGACGATCATGGCCGCTTCATCTGGTACGAGTTGATGACCCCGGACTTGCAGGCGGCGAAACGCTTCTATGGCGAGGTCGTGGGCTGGAAGGCGCAGGACATGCCGATTGGGGACGGCGCCTATACCGTGCTCGAGGCCGACGGCGCGGGCGTGGGCGGCGCCATGCCGCTGAGCGAAGAGCAGAAGGCGCAAGGGGCGAACTGGACCGGCTACATCTGCGTAGACGACTGCGACGCCGCGGCCCAGAAGGCCAAGGCGCTGGGCGGAAGCGTGCTGACACCACCGACCGACATTCCGGGCATCGGCCGCTTCGCCGTCATCGGCGACCCGCACGGCGCGGTGAGCGCGATCATGAAGCCCATCCCGCCTTCGGACGCGCGGCCCAGGCCGAGACGCGGGACCGTGGGCCACGCGGGCTGGCACGAGCTGAACGCGGGCGACGCGGACGCCGACATTGCGTTCTATCGCGAGCTCGTCGGCTAGACCGAGACGGGCCGCTTCGACATGGGGGCGATGGGCGTCTACCACCTCTTCGGCAACGCCGACGGCCAGGTGGGCGGCATCATGACCAAGCCCGCAAATATCCCGGTGGCTGGCTGGCGCTACTACTTCGAGGTGGACGACGTCGATGCCGCCGCGGAGCGTGTGAAACGGGCCGGCGGCGCCGTCATCGCCGGGCCGATGGATGTTCCGGACGGCAGCCGAGTGTTGCAGGCGACGGACCCGCAAGGCGCCAATTTCGCGCTGGTGAAGACCAGGCTCTGAACCGCCGAGTTCTGACGGATTGTCTTCGCAATTACGGTGACGTCACCGCAGTTCCCGCGATCAGGCGAGCATCGGCGCCATGCCCGGCTCGGCCTTGGCCATCGCGCGCTGGTAGGCAGGTCGCTGGCCGATGCGCTGCAGGTAGCCGCGCAGGTTGGGATAGCCGTCGATCGACATGCCCCGAAACACCCGGCTGGTGGTCAGGCAGTACACCATCATGATGTCGGCGGTGGTGAGGTTCGCGCCGCCGAAGAACGGCGACTGGCCGAGCCTCGCCTCGACCATCGCCCAGCCGCGCCTGCTGCGATCATCGACGAAGACCGCGGCCGGATTGCCTTCGCCGCCGCCGGCCAGCACCAACTGCATCATCAGCGTGGTCATGAAGGTCCCGTTGGACCAGTGGAACCAGAACAGGTGGTCGGCGAAGTCGGGATCGCCCGGCCCTGGCGTGAGCCGCCCGGCGCCGTAGCGCGCGCAGATGTAGTCGCAGATCGCCCCGCTCTCTCCCAGCACGAGGTCGCCGTCGGTGATCACCGGCGCGATGCCCATCGGGTGCAGCGCCTTGTAGTCGTCAGGCGCAAGGCGGTTGTCGGCGCGTCGCTCGTAGCGTTTGAGCTCGTAGTCCAGCCCCAGTTCCTCGCATAGCCACACGATGCGTTCGGATTGGGAAATCCCCAGGTGATGAACCGTAAGCATGTGCGCGCCTGTCCTCCTCGAGCCCAAAGCGCCGAAGCTAGGCCATCGCCCCGCGCACCGATACCCCCGTGACGGCGCGAGCCTGGCGCCGGCCAAGAGGCCCGCGCGGGGCCGGTGGCGGGGATGCCACGTCCCTGGACAGGACCCCGAAGGCAACCGCGTCGGTCGAATCCTAGCCGCGAATGCTGTAAGGAGAACCAGGCGCTGCAGCAGAGAGGAGGAACCATCCCATGCCCATCTCTGAGGTTATTCTGACGGTTCTCCTCGCGTCGACGCCCCTGCAGGGCGATCACCACCAGACCGTGACATCAGCCGCCGACGCGATGGTCCAACCGGATACAGCGGCGCCGACGATCATCCTTGCGCAGGACACGCCGCCGAAGAAGAGCAGAACTCTAGGGCCCAGGAACACGCACACGGCGAAGGTGCATGCTAAGAGCGGCAGGCATCACCGGCGCCCGCATCCGAAGCCGCCTGCGCCCAAGCCGGAAGTCGGAGCCTAGCGCTAGGCGGCCTGGGGCGGCCTCGCCGGCGCTATTCGTACCGCAGCGCTCCCGCCGGGTTGGCTCGGGCGACCATGTAGGACTGAAACGATACCGTCAGCCAGGCGATCACCAGCGCCGCGGCGGCGGCCAGCGCGAAAGTCCAGACGGTGAGTTCGACGCGGTAGGCGAAGCCGTGCAGCCACTGGTTCATGACCAGGAAGCCGAGCGGCAGGGCGATGGCGATCGACCACAGGACCGGGATGGTGAACTGCCAGATCAGCAGGCGCACGATGTCCATTGTGCTGGCGCCCATCACCTTGCGGATGCCGATCTCCTTGGTCCGCCGTTCGGTCGTATAGGCCGAGAGGGCGAAGAGGCCGAGGCAGGCGATCAGCACCGCGAGGACCGCGCAGATGGAGATGGTGACGCCCTGGATGATGATGTCGAGGTAGAGGCGCAGCCTCGCCTGGCTCAGGAACACCTCCTGGATCGGCCGGGTGTTTCCGGTGGCCGTCCACACCCGCTCGATCGCGCGCACCGTCCCCGGCATGTCGCGGCCGGTCATGCGGATCGCCAGCATGCCCATCCGGTTGGGTTGGACAAAGTAGAACTTCGGATCGGTGGGCGATCTCACCGTGACCGGCATGTCGGGGACCACGCCCACGATCTCCGAGCTCTCGCTTACCGGCGGGGTGTCCGGGCCGGTGAACCGCGCCCAGCTCATCCGGCGGCCGATGGCGCCGCGCGGGTCGGCGTATCCGAGGTCTCGCGAAGCGGTCTGGTTGATCATGATCGCGGGCGGGGCCGTGCTGTTCGGCTGGATGAGCGCGCCGTCGCCGCCATAGGCGCGCGAGAACACGCGTCCGGCCAGCGGGTGGATGTCGAACACCTCGAAGAAGCCGAAATCCACCGGCGCGAGATCGAAGTTGATCAGCCGGCCGTCGCGCGTCTGAACGGGCGCGATGTTCTTGGCGCTGGGGGAATTCAGCGCGTTCAGCGACGAGCACGCCGCCGCGGCGACGCCCGGCAGCCTGCGAACCTCGTCCGGAAAGGCGTTGCGGCAGGGAGTCCAGACTCCCAGGATCAGGTCGCTCTGGGCGCCCATGCCTTCCTTCAGCGCGTACTGGGTCTGCCGATAGATCGTGGTGGTGGTGATGATCAGGCCGATCAGGATCGCGAACTGCGCCACCACCAGCGCCTGCCGGGCGAGCGTCGAGCCGGCCGTCTGGATAACCCCGCCCTTGAGCACGGCCGCCGGCCTGAAGCTCGAGAGCACCAGGGCCGGATAAAAGCCGGCCAGCAGGCCGACGGCGAGCGTCAGGCCGACCAGGCCCGCGAGCAGCAGCGGGTCGTGCACGAGATCGAGCGTCAGGCCCCTCTGGACGAAGGCGCTGAAGGGCCGGATCAGCAACTCCGCCAGCGCCAGGGCGACCAGCATCGCGAGCGCGACCTGGATCAGCGCTTCGCCCATGAACTGGATGATGAGATCGGAGCGCCGGGCGCCGGTCGACTTGCGCACGCCCACCTCGACGGCGCGCCTCGCCGCGCGGGCGGTCATCAGCGTCACGAAGTTGATGGCGGCCACCAGCACGATCAGCACGCCCACGGTGGCGATCGCATAGGTGGTGCTCTTGTTGCCGGTCGGCTTGACCACGATGGCGGTCAGCCCGGGCGAGCGCAGATGGGCCTCCGCCAAGGGCACGGCGCCGAACCGGAACTTGGTCCCGCCGCCCAGGACGGCGAACGCCGCGGTCTCGGGCTCACCGGCCAGGTCCAGCCCACGCTGCAGATCGGCGGCCGACGACGTCGGCGCGAGCCGCGCATAGGTCCAGGTGCTGACCCCGGTGAGTGCCGGCTTGGCGTCCATCAGGGTCAATGGCGAATAGGCCGATCGCGCCGAAGCAAACACCTCGGTGACCAGGTTGGTGTCGGACGGCGGATCCTTCAGCACCGCGGTGACCCGCATCGGGTGGTGATCGTCGCCCTCCTGCACGTCGAGCACCTGGCCGATCGGCAGATCGCGACCGAAGTATTTGCGCGCCACCTCGCGGGTGATGACGACCGTGCCCGGCTGCTGCAGCGCCGTCTTCAGGTCGCCGGCGAGCGCCGGCAGCGGCAGCACCTTGAAGATGTCCGGATCGGCCCAGGCGAAGGACTGGTCGACGATCCCGGTCTCGCCGGCGTTGTGGCGCAGCGTCGGGAAGTCCTGCATCAGCCTGGCGATCGCGACGGCGCCGGGAAACGCCACCTTCAGCTGGCCGGCGATGGCCGACTGGGTGATGTCGGATTCCTTCGGCGGCTGGCCCGGCTGGGTGATCGTGTCGGTGATCTTGTAGATCTGCCGATAGCCCGGGATCCATCGGTCGTAGCTGAACTCGTTGCGCACGAACTGGGCGATGAGGATCGCGGCGGCGAAGCTGACGGCGAGCCCCAGGATGCTGATCGCGGCGTAGAGCCGGTTGCGCGCCAGATTGCGCAGTGCGGTGGCGAGGTAGTTGCGGAACATGACCCCGGCCCCCTCAGGCGGCCAGCAGGGTTTCGTCGACGACCCGTCCGTCGAGCAGCTTGATCGTCCGCTGCGCCGTCGCCGCGTGCACCAGCGAGTGGGTGACCATCACGACGGTGACGCCCGCGCTGGCGGCGGAGGTCAGCAGCGCCATCACGGCCTCGCCGTTGGCGGTGTCGAGGTTGCCGGTCGGCTCGTCAGCGAGGATCAGGCTGGGCTCGGACACCAGGGCGCGGGCCACGGCGACGCGTTGCTGCTGGCCGCCCGACAGCTGCTGCGGCCGGTGGCGCCCTCGGTGGGCGATGTCGACCCGCTCCAGCGCCGCGGTCACCCGCCGCTTGCGATCCGCCGCCGAAACGCCGCGATAGATCAGCGCCACCTCGACGTTCTCCGCGACGGTGAGGTCGTCGATCAGGTTGAAGCTCTGGAAGACGAAGCCGATCTTGTCGCGCCGCAACCCGGTGAGCCGCTTTTCGGGGTAGCGGGCGACGTCCTCGCCGAAGAACTGGTAGGCGCCGCTGGTGGGGTTATCGAGCAGGCCGAGCACGTTCAGCAAGGTCGACTTGCCGCAGCCGGACGGCCCCATGACGGCGACGAACTCGCCGGCGGCGATCTCCATCGACACCTCGTTGAGCGCCAGCGTTTCGACGTCGGTGGTGCGGTAGGTCTTGCAGACCTTCTCCAGCCTCAGCATGTCGGCCCCCCTCTAGTTTGCAATCGCCGCCGGCCGTGAGCGCCCTCGGCCGGCTCAGGGCGCGATCCATGCCAACGCTCATCCGGAGCGCTCCAGACGGCCGCAGCTCTCTCGGAGAGGTCACGCCGGGGCAGAGGCTACATTACACGGCGTTCCGGACAACCCTGAAGTGTCGGCGCCTGTGGCTAGCTGTTGATGCTCAACAGGTTGTCCTCGGCCATGCCGTCACCTTTATTTCTGGGGCGTCGTAACCGGGTGATAGACGGAGTGCACGATTGAGCTACCGGCTCTTGGCTGATGGCAGGTGCGATGCTTTGGGATGCACCAATGGCCGCAGACCTTGCCGCTCGTGCAGCGAGGGGTGGCGGGCGCGCCCGGATGGCGTGCGTACTCCATTTGAGTACCGCCAGCTTTCCTAATATACGCTTTGTCGGCGTGAGTTGGGTCGCTGACTGACGCGAAGAGGGCGACCGAAACCAACAGGATAAGCGCGCGCATGGGCTTTCTCCGATGAGAGAGGGGGCACCGTCGCTCTAATGCTCGTCAGCGTCTATCCTTTGAGGCCATCGAAGACGCCCTCGTTCGGAGCCGTTCACTGCGTCCGCAGTGGGATCATCGACGCGCCGACGGGCTTCCTGATCGCCCACCCGCGTATCATCGTCGGCGTTCAGACCCCGGTCGGTAATCAGCGCCGCCGTTTCGCGGCCGCGCTGGCTTTCGCAATTACGGTGACAGTGCATCAGGGCACTGATCGCGGACGGGGTCCAGCCCGACCCGATCTCGGACAAGCGTTATTTCGGCCGCTACATTTTCAAAGCCCGAGATCCTGACGGCCACCAAGTCACCGTCTCTACAAGCCACGCCAGCGACCTGCCGGTCTAGCTTTCGCAGGTAGTCGCCCTCCGCGGGGACGCTAGCTGGGCCACGCCTACGAACGGCGCGAGAAAGACCTCAGAGCGCCAGAACCGGACATCAGCAGATTCCCGAAAGCAGCCGCTCCGACGCGCGACAGCGCCGGATCAGATTATGGTCACTGCGCCTTGGGCTTCGTTGGTCCGGGTGATACGCCGTCAATCTGGAATGATCTGCCCGTCGGGAAGGGCACCTCAGGCCCTAAGGGAGCGACGATGTATTCAATGGATGCCGTGCTGGGCGCATTCGAACAGCGCAAGGCTGAGGCCAAGAGCAGCTCCAATCCGCTCGCGAAAGGCGTAGCCTGGATCGAAGGGGCGCTTTACCCGCTGTCCGAGGCCCGCATCCCGATCCTCGACCAGGGCTTCCTTCACTCGGATCTTACCTACGACGTCCCCGCAGTCTGGGACGGCCGATACTTCCGTCTGGACGATCATCTGGATCGATTCTGGAGGAGCTGCGAGAAGATGCGACTTCGCTGTCCTCTGGATCGCGAGAAGACGCGTCAGACGCTCATCGAGATGGTGGCGAAAACCGGCATCCGCGACGCCTTCGTCGAAATCATCGTAACCCGAGGCCTCAAGTTCGTGCGCGAGTACGAGAGCTTCGACAATAATCTCTACATGCTCGTCATGCCTTACGTCTGGGCGATGCCGCCCCAGCTTCAGCGGACGGGCGGCTCGGCCATCGTGACCCGCACGGTTCGGCGCACGCCGCCGGGGGCGATGGACCCCACCGTGAAGAACCTGCAGTGGGGCGACTTCACGCGCGGGTGGCTGGAGGCCATGGACCGCGGCGCCACCTACTCGTTCCTGACCGACGGGGATGGCAACGTCACGGAAGGCGGCGGCTACAACATATTCGCAGTCAAGGACCGCGCCCTCTTCACGCCCGCTCGCGGCGTACTGGAAGGGGTCACGCGCAAGACGGTGCTGGAGCTTGCGGCCGGCAAAGGCAGGCGGGCAGTCGTCGACTACGTCCCAGTCGACCTCCTCTACCGCGCCGACGAGATCTTCATGTCGACCACGGCGGGCGGCATCATGCCGATCACGCAACTGGATGGTGATCCTGTGGGCGGGGGGCAGGTCGGACCGGTGACGCGCGACATTTGGGAGGCCTATTGGGCGGCGCACTACGATCCCAAATACAGCTTCGCCGTCGACTACGCAGAGCCGGCTCTGGCCGACTGAGCCGGTAGGTCGCGGCCCGTTCGCGCCAGAAGCGGACATTGACCTCCGGCCGGAAAGCAGACGCTTGCGGCGTCCCCTATGGCAACGGACGGACCTTGCGAGGGTTCCTTGTCGAGGCCGAGTTTCGAGGGGTGGCGCTAGGTCCCGCGGCGTTGGGACTCGCGTTGGCCTGGCGGCGCGGTCAGGTCTGGAACAGCCCTACCGCCTGGACCTTCGGGTCGGCCGCGATGTCTCGCGGCGCGATGAACCCCCTTCCATCCCAAGGGATCTCAATCCCAACCTGTCGCAGACATTCGGCGACGTATTCCGAACAGATGAACTCATCGTCCGGCGCCAAAGCCGGTGGGGTCTTGAGCTTGGTTCGTCCAAACATCACGCGCGTCGCGATCTTCAGGATCTCACCACTGGCGAAGGGGTCGCCGAAACGGTCCACGGCGAAGTCGCCCATTCGCATCGTCGCTTCGGGATTCGCGTGGATGTGGCGCTGGAAGTCCTCGTGGCGGGCGAGGAGGATGTGGCCCGGATAGGGCGTGACGCCGCTGCTTGTGCGTTTGATGAATGCGGCGATGGGCACGGCCCGCACGCCGATGGTGTGCACGCTCTCGAAAGCCATGACTCGGCCGAGGGAATCCCAGCGGTAGGCCAGCGCCACATGACTCCATCGGCTGCGCGTGCTCCACGAGATAAGTCGCGATCCGAGATCGGAGGCCGCGCAGAGTAGGATGTCGCCGTCCTCGATGAGTGCGGAGACTTCGTGCAAAGGCTGCGCCCGCATGGTTGACAGGACGTCGTCGCTGATCGCCATCCGCCCGATCGTCCCCTTGCGCGAAGCGTACGCTGACGGAACGCCAGCCGTCCCAGATCGTTCCGGTTAAGCTCTACCCGGCGCTCCCGGCTGACGGCTGACCCGCGAGAGGCCCTGAATGCCCGTTCGCCTGCTACACATGTCGGACATCCATTTCGGATACGAGAACGCTTCGGCGATCGAGGCCGCCGCGGATTATGCCGCTGCGACCCCGTTTGATCTGCTGGCGGTGAGCGGCGACATCACCCAATACGGCAAGTTCAATGAGTTCCGCTCGGCGGCGGCGTGGCTCGCCTCGATTCCCGGCCCTCACCTGTCTACGCCCGGCAATCATGACACGCCATGGCTGGGGCTCTTCGAACGAATGGTCATGCCATTCGCCCGCTACGCCCGCACGATAGGTCCCCCACGGGAGGCGAGCTTCGAGGCGCCCGGGTTGAGCGTGCGGGCGATCAACAGCGCACGTGGCTGGCAAGTCCGGCTCAACTGGTCGAAAGGCGAGATCTCGCGCAAACAGGCCGAGTCGGCGTCCAGGCGGCTGGAAGCCGCGGCGCCGGGCGCCGTGCGCGTGCTGGTGTGCCACCACCCTCTCGTCGAGGTCCAAGACGCGCCGATGACGGCACGGGTGCGAGGTGGCAGGTTCGCGGCGAAGCGGTTTGCTCAGGCGAACATTGATGCGGTGTTGACCGGCCACCTGCATGCCCCGTTCGTGCAGGTGCTGCCCTTCGACGACGAGCGGACCTACGCGATCGGGGCGAGCACTCTGTCATTGCGCGAGCGAGGCGCGACGCCCGGGTTCAACGTCATCGAAATCGACGGCGATCAGATGGCCGTGAACGCCATGGCCTGGGATGGGCGGATCCTCAATGTGCAGCGAGCCTGGGTCGTACCATTGAGACCGCGCGGACTTCGCGCCCGCCCCAGGGCCGACACGACTGCGGAGCCGCATCGCCGTACCAGTGAGGCCACGGGGGCTGGAGCAACATGACTCCCGCAAGCCAGCGCCCATTGGAGAACGACGCCGCGGCCAGTCTGAGCAAACGCGTGATCGCGGTGCTCAACACCGACAGCGCGAGTTGCGACGCCACTACCCCCGTGCGCATAGGCGAGATCTTCGCCAGGGCCGGCCTCGCCCACCCGGAAGTGATCAGCATCGGGCCTCCGAACCTGGAGAAGGCCCTCGAAGACGCCGCCACGAAGGCCGAGGTCGTGGTGGTTCTGGGCGGTGATGGCACCATACGCACAGCCGCCATGAAATGCGGCAAGGCGGGCAAGCTGCTCATCCCGCTGCCGGGCGGCACCATGAATATGTTATCGCGCGCCCTCTATGGCGACGTGAGCTGGGAGCAGGCTCTCACGAACGCCCTGGCCGCACCCGATGTGCGCGAGGTGAGCGGCGGCAGCGCCGAGGGCCAGCCCTTCTTCTGCGTGGCTATCCTGGGGGCGCCGACCCTGTGGGCGGACGCGCGCGAAGCCATCAGGCGCGGACGCCTCTTCGAAGCCATCAAGAGATCGCTCACGGCGATCCGGCGCAGTGGGGAGGCCCTGCACTATCAGCTCGGCGACCAGCTGTCGGGCACGGCCGAGGCGGTCGCGGTGATCTGCCCCCTGGTGTCGATGGCGATGCACAAAGACGAGCACTCCCTGGAGGCGGCGGCGCTGGATCCGACCACCGCCGGCGCCATGTTCCGCCTGGCCTCGCACGCCATCTTCGACAACTGGCGGGACGACCCTTCGGTCTCGCGGACCAAGGTGAAGGCTGTTCGCGTTTCCGGACACGGCCGCGTGCCAGTGATCCTCGACGGCGAGAAGGCCTACATGGGCCGCACCGTGAGCGTCACCTTCGTGCCGCTTGCGTTCCGCGCCATCGCCGCAGCCGAACCAGTCGCATGATCGATCGACTCACGCGGCGTATCGAAGCGCAGCTGCTGCTTGGTAGCCTCGCCATCGCCGCGGCCATCGCGGGCTTTGCCGCACTCGCCGCCGAGGCGCGTGAGGGAGACATCGGCGCCGTCGACCGCGTCCTGCTGCTGGCCTTCCGGCTGCCTGGCGATGTCTCGATCGCCATCGGGCCGCCTTGGGTCGAGGAATCGGCGCGCGACATCACCGCGCTCGGCGGTTTCACGGTGCTTGCTCTGGTGTCGGTCTTCGCGACGGTGATGTTGCTTCTGCACGGGCGGCGTCTCCAAGCCGTGGTGTTCGCCGTTGCCGTGCTCTTCGCGCAGGCAGCATCCGAGGTTCTCAAGCACCTGATCGCCCGCCCGAGGCCCATTCTCGTGTCGCACCTCGATCTCGTCTACTCGGCCAGCTTCCCCAGCGGCCACGCGATGATGAGCCCGGTGGTGTACCTGACCTTGGCGGCTGTTCTGGCCGCGGGCTCCGAGCGGCGAAGTGTGCGCGTGCTGCTGGTCGGGTCCGCGATGCTTCTGGCGGCGGCGGTGGGAATCACCCGCGTGTACCTGGGTGTTCATTGGCCCACGGACGTACTTGCAGGCTGGATTCTGGGCGCGGCCATTGCGCTGGCGGGGTCCTACGCTCTGCTCCGCGCCGAAAAGCAGTCTCGGCGCGACGTGTGAACAAGGGCGTCGACGTGCCGGTCACCCAGTTGCTGTCGTTCATCAGCCAGGGGACTTTCAAGTTTGGCGAACGGCGCTGCGTTAGCGGCGGGCACGTGTGTCTGGCTACAAAGCTTGAGGCGCCGGCGTTCGCTGTGAGGTATTGAAATGGGGCGGCCCTACTCGACCACCAGACCCCTGGGTGTGCCGCCGAAGGATTAATCCTCAAATGGACAGGGACGAGGCTACGCATGCGATGAAGATCGCTGTCACAAAGGATGGACCCTATGCGGTCACCGGCGGACCGCCCCTCTCCAAACAAACGATCGCGTCCAATGCGGCAGGCGAGTCGGATCGCTGGCTGCCGGGTGAGACGATTGCCGTTGGTGCTTCCTATGCCTTGTGCCGCTGCGGCCAGTCGTCGAGGAAGCCATTCTGCGATGGGACCCACGCCAAGGTCGGTTTTGATGGCCAAGAGACCGCCAGCCGCCAACCCTACTCAGAGCAGGCGCAGGAGATCGATGGACCAGCCCTGGCGTTAACGGACGCGGAGCCGCTTTGCGCCTTCGCTCGGTTCTGTGATCGCGATGGCAAGGTTTGGAACACCGTGTCTGAGGCGCGATCGGCCTCTGCCAGTGAAGCCTTCACCCATCAGGTCGGCCAGTGTCCTTCGGGACGGCTGGTGGCGTGGGACGTCGACGCCCGCAAACCTATTGAACCGATGCTGCCGCCGTCGATCGTCCTGATCGAAGACCCGCAAGAGGGCGTGAGCGGTCCCCTTTGGGTGCGTGGAGGCATTGAGATCGTCGGCGCTGACGGGGTTGCTTACGAGATCCGAAACCGCGTGACCCTGTGCCGTTGTGGAGAATCTCGGAACAAACCGTTCTGCGATGGTACGCACGCGTCCATCGGCTTCACCGACGGGTAGCGCCTCCGCTCCGCGCGGAGCACTTATCGAGACGCCACAGATCTTGTTCGGCGATCCCGCGAAAGGCCTGGAACGCGTCATAGCAATCCGATTTGGCGCAGAAATCCAACCTGGTCGTAGAAGAGCTTCTCCTCGACGATCTCGCCATCCTTCCATCGGGCGACCGTGCAAAATTCGAGTTCGAACGGCCTGTTCGTCGCCGCATGCATCTGGCCGTCGAGCCCTCTCATGGGCCCAACCATACGACCCGTCCATCGGGCGATCGTGCATGTCCAATCGCCGGATGCGAACATCACCTTGTATGGGTTGTTGTCGAGCTGGTTCTCGATCGACTTGAAGAACGCCTCCGATTCCGCCTGATGAGCCTCGCGGCCACGCGTAGGCTCGGGTTGGCCCGGCCAGTAGACGGCCGTATCGGCCGAGTGTCGGCTTCTGAACACCTCCCAATCCTGAGCATTCCAAGAGTCGTCCAGCGTCTTCATGCGATCGAGGTTGTCGCCGCCGCTCATGAGACATCTCCAGGGGTCGATCCGTTGGTGTAACTCGCTCGCGAACTGGGTTCGAAGGGTTCCGATAAGGCGCGTCACCTGCTTCCTCGCCACCGGCGAGGAATGCAACGGGTCTGATCTCACAGCGGCGTGAGCGCTGCTCCGACGTCACCGAATGTCGGCTTTGTGGTCGAACCCGGTCAATGGCCCGCCGCCCGATAGCAGACGCTCCCAACGGCAGAAATGAGTCAGGAGCTGTCGTCGCGGATCGCCCGCCCCGGCGGACGTCCGCAACGGGTCACAAAGCCGTCGTTGGACTTCGGCGGCCCAATCGCCGCTCGGTCCGTTTCGCGGCCGCGCTGGCTTTCGGATCACTCGACTTCTTGCGGCACTTGTGGTAATGCGTCGCCCTGGGCGCTGGTGCGTCCGCGGTCTTTGATATCGTGAATTGAGTGGGCGCGCGCCCGGGCTCGGGGGCGGGCGATGGCTCGCGCCTCGGCGGCGGCGCGTCGGGTCGGTGGCGAGCGGCGGCCTGATATCGCCTGCTGCGCACCTGTTATGCATCGATAACAGGCCTGTTTGGCGCCTGTTATCACCTGTTATCACCTGTTCCTGTGCGGTATCAGGTGGCCGTAACCCGTTGGATGGATTGGGCTTCCGGACCGGAACAGGTGGAAAAAACACCGAAATAACAGGTGGAACAGGCCAATAACAGGTGGCAACAGGCGCCGGGCGCGGCGCCGCGGGCGGTCAGATCGAGTAGTCCTCGCCGCGCTGGTCCATGCGCTCGACGATCAGTTCCGCCGCCTCGGCCGGGGTGAGGGCGGTGGTGTCGACGCGGATCTCGGGGTGCTCGGGGGCCTCGTAGGGGCTGTCGATGCCGGTGAAGTTCTTCAGCTCGCCGGCGCGGGCTTTCTTGTAGAGGCCCTTGACGTCGCGCTGCTCGGCGATGGCCAGGGGCGTGTCGACGTAGACCTCCAGGAACTCGCCGGGGGCCATCAGGTCGCGGGCCATGCGGCGCTCGGAGCGGAACGGGCTGATGAAGGAGACCAGCACGATCAGGCCGGCGTCGGCCATCAGCTTGGCCACCTCTCCGACGCGGCGGATGTTCTCCACCCGGTCGGCATCGGTGAAGCCCAGGTCGCGGTTGAGGCCGTGGCGCACGTTGTCGCCGTCCAGCAGATAGGTGTGGCGGCCCAGCGCCTGCAGCTTCTTCTCCACCAGATTGGCGATGGTGGACTTGCCGGCGCCGGAAAGGCCGGTGAACCACAGGACGGCGGGGGTCTGGGTCTTCAGGGCGGCGCGGGAGGCCTTGCTGACGTCCAGCGCCTGCCAGTGGATGTTCTGCGAGCGGCGCAGGGCGAAGGTGATCATCCCGGCGCCCACGGTGCCGTTGGTCAGCCGGTCGATGAGGATGAAGCCGCCGGTGTCGTGGTTGTGCTCGTAGGGATCGAAGGCCACGGCCTGGTCGAGGCTGATGTTGCACACCCCGATCTCGTTGAGGGCAAGTTGCTTGGCGGCCAGGTGCTCGAGGGTGTTGACGTTGATCTTGTACTTGGGCTCGGTGATGGTCGCCGAGACGGTCTTGGCGCCGATCTTCAGCCAGTAGGGGCGGCCCGGCAGCAGCGGCTCCTCGGCCATCCAGACGATGGTGGTCTCGAACTGGTCGGCGACCTCGGCGGGCGCGGCGGCCGCGGCGATCACGTCGCCACGCGAGCAGTCCACCTCGTCGGCGAGGGTGAGGGTGACCGACTGGCCGGCCACGGCGAGGTCCAGGTCCCCGTCCTTGGTGACGATGCGGGCGATGCGGCTCTCGCGGCCCGAGGGCAGGATGCGCACCCGCTCGCCCGGCCTTGCGCGGCCCCCGGCGATCTGGCCGCTGAAGCCGCGGAAGTCGAGGTTGGGGCGGTTCACCCACTGCACGGGCATGCGCAGGGGCAGGGCCTGCAGCCGCGTCTCGTCCACCTCCACCGTCTCCAGGTGGTGCATCAGGGTCGGGCCGGCGTACCAGGGGGTGGCGTCGCTGCGCGATGCGATGTTGTCGCCCTTCAGGCCGGAGATCGGGATGGCCAGGAACTCGCCGATGCCGATGCGGGCGGCGAAGGCGCGGTAGTCGGCGACGATGGCGTCGAAGACCGCCTGGTCGTAGCCCACCAGGTCCATCTTGTTCACCGCCAGGACGACCCGGTGGATGCCGATCAGGCTGACCAGGAAGGAGTGGCGGCGGGTCTGGGTGAGCACGCCCTTGCGGGCGTCGATGAGGATCACCGCCAGGTCCGCCGTGGACGCGCCGGTGACCATGTTGCGGGTGTACTGCTCGTGCCCCGGCGTGTCGGCGACGATGAACTTGCGCTTGTCGGTGGAGAAGAAGCGGTAGGCCACGTCGATGGTGATGCCCTGTTCGCGCTCGGCGGCCAGGCCGTCCACCAGCAGGGCGAAGTCGATCTCGTCGCCCTGGGTGCCGAGCTTCCGGGAGTCAGCCTCCAGCGCGGCCAGCTGGTCGTCGAGGATCATCTTGGAATCGTAGAGCAGCCGCCCGATCAGGGTCGACTTGCCGTCGTCGACCGAGCCGCAGGTGATGAAGCGCAGCAGGGACTTGTGCTGATGCGCCTCGAGATAGGCGTCGATGTCGTGGGCGATCAGCTCGGAAACGTGGGCCATCAGAAATAGCCCTCCTGCTTCTTCTTCTCCATCGAGGCGGACTGGTCGTGGTCGATCACCCGGCCCTGGCGCTCGGAGGTGGTGGTGAGCAGCATCTCCTGGATGATCTGGGGCAGGGTGGCGGCCTCGCTCTCCACGGCGCCGGTGAGCGGGTAGCAGCCCAGGGTGCGGAAGCGGACCTTGCGCAGCAGCGGCGTCTCGCCGGGCTTCAGCGGCATCCGCTCGTCGTCGACCATGATCAGCGCGCCGTCGCGATGCACCACCGGCCGCTCGGCGGCGAAGTACAGAGGCACGATGGGGATGCTCTCCAGGTAGATGTATTGCCAGATGTCCAGCTCGGTCCAGTTGGACAGAGGGAAGACGCGGATCTCCTGACCCTTGGCGATGCGCGCGTTGTAGAGCTTCCACAGCTCGGGCCGCTGGTTCTTCGGATCCCAGACGTGCTGGGCGGTGCGCACCGAGAACACCCGCTCCTTGGCCCGGCTCTTCTCCTCGTCGCGGCGGGCGCCGCCGAAGGCCGCGTCGAAGCCGTACTTGTCGAGGGCCTGCTTCAGCCCCTGCGTCTTCCAGATGTCGGTGTGCACGGCCGAGCCGTGGGTGAACGGATTGATGCCTTGCGCGACGGCGTCCGGGTTCTGGTGGATCAGCAGCTCGAAGCCGAGCTCGCGGGCAATCTTCTCGCGCATCTCGTACATCGCCTGGAACTTCCAGGTGGTGTCCACGTGCAGCAGCGGGAAGGGCGGCTTGGAGGGGTAGAAGGCCTTGGCGGCGAGGTGCAGCATCACCGCCGAGTCCTTGCCCACGGAATAGAGCATCACCGGGCGTTCGCACTCGGCGACCACCTCGCGCATGATGTGGATGCTTTCGGCCTCCAGCCGCTGCAGGTGGGTCAGCGGGACGGGGACCTCGAGGGTCGCGCCCGGGGACGCAGCGCGCGCGAGTTCAAGCGACATCGGCGAAGTCCAGGTCCATACGAAAAATCCGCCGCCGCGGGGTTGCGGTCGACGGACAGGCCCTTCGGGGCTGACTTAAGGCGCGGCGCCCTCTAGCGCAAGATGGGGCGCCGCCGCGCCGCGGGGGCGCGCGCGACGTCGAAGCGGCTTTGATCAGGCGCCTGACGGCGCTAATGAAAACGGGCGCGGTCTGGGACGGGCCTGGCGCAGGCCGCCCCGTCGCTGACGCCCATGGTTTGATCAGGACGCGTATGGCCCCTCCGAAGCGACAACCTCTGACGTTTTCCTCGATAAAGGTGGGCCCGTTCCCCCCGGTCGGGCCGACGACGGCGGCCGACGCGGCGGAGACGACGCCGGAGCCGGCCCCGACCAAGCGCGCCGCCAAGTCGGAGCCGGCGCCTGCGCCCGCGCCCACGCCGCCGGCGTCGAACGTCGCCACCACCCTTGGCGAGCGGGACGCGGCGACCCTCGTGGCGCCCATCGGCGGCGCGCGCCTGATCGCCCAGGCGCGCGAGCCGAAGCCCGAGACCGGCCGCGCCGTCTATGTCGCCGCGACGGTGGCCAGCCTGCTGTGGCTGGGCGGGATCACCGCGCTGGTCGTGGGCTACAACGGCAGGATCGGGCCCTTCGCACTCGACGCCTTCGGACTGGCGGTGCTGGCCCTGATCGCGCTGGCCCCGATCGGCTTCGTCTGGGCCGGCGCCTACGCCATCTCCCAGGCCGGCAAGCTGGCCGCGGAGGCCGGGCGCGCCAGGCGGCTCACCGACGAGATGGTCGGGCCCACGGCGGTGGCCGCGGCCCACACCGGGCAGCTGGTGGAGAGCCTGCGCACCCAGATCTTCACCGCCACCGAAGTCGCCAACCAGGCGCGCGACCACCTGCTGGCGCTGCGCGAGGCCCTGGCGCTGGAGACCGAGAAGCTGGCCGAGGCCACGGCGTCGGCGTCGCGCACGGCCGTCAAGTTGGTGGAGACCCTGAGCAAGGAGCGCGGCGAGCTGAACACCCTGGCGGTGACCCTGGACGCCCGCTCCGCGGCGGTCACCGACGCCATCAACCGCCAGGCGCGGATGGTCGCCGAGGCCTCCGACCTGGCCGAGACCCAACTTCGCGAGGCGGAGGCCGCGCTCGCCGCCCGCGCCGCGGATCTCGCCGCGGCCGCCGGCGAGGCCACCGACATCTCCCGCATCGCCGGCGAGGATCTCAGCCGCCAGGTCGCCAGGCTGGAGACCGCCGGCGTCGGCGTCGGCGACCAGATGCGGGCCCTGGAAGACGGCCTGACCCAGCAGCGCGCGGCCCTGGTCACCGTCGCCCACACCCTGCGCGCCGACCAGGAAGAGTTCGCCAGCCTGGCGGAAACCCGCACCGCCCAGCTGGCCGAGTTCCTCGGCGGCGCGCGCATCGAGGTGCAGGCGCTCAACGAGAGCACGGTGCAGGGCGCCCAGTCGCTCAGCGAACTGATCGCCGAGGCCGGGCGCAAGTTCCACGAACTGGCGCAGGCCGCGAGCGGCGAGCGCGAGCTGTTCAGCCAGTCAGCGCTGGAGTCGCTGCAGAGCCTGTCGGAGGCGGGCGCACGGGAACGCGAGCACCTGGAGAGCGCCATGCGCTCCACCATCGAGGCCCTGTCGGTTGCGGCCACCGAGGCGCGCGAGGCGGCGGATGTGCATGCCGAGGCGGCGCGTGCGCGGGTGGACCAGCTGAACGAGGCGGCGTTCGGCGCCGGCCAGAAGGCCGACCAGGTGTTCGAGGCTCGGCTGTCCGAGGCGCGCGGCCTGATCGAGCAGTCCGCCCGGCTGGTGGAGGACGCCGGCGCGGCCACGGCGCAGCGCCTGGAGGGCCAGGTCGAGACGGCGCGAGAGGCCCTGGCGAGCCTCCGCGCCATGATGGACGAGATCGGCGAGCGCGCCGAGCGCCTGCCGCAGGAGGCCAGCGCCAAGGCCGACGAGGTTCGCCAGGCCATGGAGCGCGGGCTTGGCGACCTGCTCACCTCGGCGCGCCAGGCGGCCGAGGAAACCCAGGCCATCGACGCGGCATTCCAGGAACGCGTGAGGCGCAACTACGAGATGCTCAGCGAGGCGGTCCAGCTGATGGGCGTCGTGGCGTCGGGCGGGCAGGGCGCGGCGGTGCTGCAGCGGCCGTCCGCCGCGGACCGTGCGCAACGGCGGGTGACGGCGGCGGCCTCGCAGGCGGCGATCGAGCCTCCGGCCGCGACGCCCCCGACCGCCTCGGAGGCGGCGAGCCGCTCGAAGCTGAAGCTCACCCCCACGGCCACCGACGCGGAGTTCAAGGCGGTGTTCGACGCGGCGGGCGGCCCGCCGGCCGCGGCCCAGGACAAGGCCGAGGAGGCCGGCTGGACCTGGAAGGACCTGCTCACTTCCATCGACGGCGAGGCGGCCGGCGACGACGCCCAGCTGGGCGGCGCCCTGTTCGCCGAGATACAGGGCATGGGCATCGATCCCGGCGCCCTGCTGCCCAAGAGCCGCACCGAGGAGATCGCCGCGGCGGTGCAGACCCAGGACGGCGCCGGCGCGCGGGAGGTGGTGCGGACCCTGGCCCCCGCGGCCATCCGGCGGATCGCCCGGCGGCTGCTCTCCGACGCTGGCTTCCGCACCCGCGCCCAGACCCTGGTGGGGCGCTATGCGGTGGTGCTCGACGAGGCGGTCAAGCGCGACAAGGGCGGCTTCCAGGCGGCGGCCCTGCTCACCTCCGACGTCGGCCGCGCCTATCTGCTGCTCGACGCAGCGGCCGGCCAGCAGGGTTGAACGCTCGCAGCTGAGCCCGCGAGGCGCCGGCAAAAATCACCGCTAGGCGTGTTTGCGCGATCGTGCTAATAATTGATCATGCGATCAGAAATTCGCGCAACTGATCAGAATCGGCGCAGCTTCATCGAGGAAGCCCGCCGCGCACAGATCATCGAGTGCGCGATCGAAACGATCGCGGAACTGGGGTACGGCCAGGCGTCGTTGGCGCGCATCGCCAAGCGGGCCGAGATCAGCGCGGGGGTTATCTCCTACTACTTCGCCGGCAAGGACGAGCTGATCCGCGAGGTCCTCGCCCACGTCTTCGCCGTCGGTGGCGATTTCATCCGACTGCGAGCGGAGGGGCGAGCCGACGCAAGATCCACATTGCGCGCGTTCATCGAGGCGGGCATCGGATTCATCGGCGAGCGACCGCACTACGCTCGGGCGGCGATGAACATCATCCACGCCGGTCGCGCGGAGGCCGGCGCGTCGTGGTTCGATCCGTCGGTGCTCGAGCCGCGCCAAGCGACCATCGGCGCCATCCTGGCGTGGGGGCAGCGCGAAGGCGAGTTCAGGGCCTTTTCGGCGCCGGTGATGGTCGCGACCATCATCGAGGCCCTTGACGCCGTGCCGCCTCAACTGGCGGTCCAGCCCGATCTCGATCTTCAGGCCTACGCCGCAGAACTCGCGGACCTGTTCGAGCTGGCGACGCGGCGCTCCCAATCCCCACCAAGTCGCGGCGCCGGCCAGTGAGGGCGCTCCTCAACGCCGGCTTGCTGTTCTTCGCCGATCTCTTCTCGACGCTGGTCTTCGCCGCGGCCTTTGCGCTCACCGCCAACCTCTTCGTGGCGACCGGCGCCGGCATCGGCTTCGGCATCGCCCAGGTCGCTTTGATGAAGGTCCTGGGAAAGAAGGTGGGCCTGATGCAGTGGATGAGCCTGGGGCTGGTGATCGTCTTCGGCACGGCCACGCTGCTCACCCGCAATGCCCAGTTCATCAAGCTGACGCCCAGCTTGATCTACATCGCGGTGGGCGTGGTGATGCTCAAGCCCGGCTGGATCAGCCGCTACATGCCGCCCGTCGTGAACGAGCATGCGCCGGACGTCCCGCTGGCATTCGGATTCATCTGGGCGGGACTGATGTTCTTGACCGCCACCGCCAACGCCGTGGTGGCCTATCGTTTCGATACGGCGGCCTACGCCCTGTTCCTGAGCGTCGTTCCGACGTCGTCCAAGCTGACGCTGTTCGCCGTCCAGTACGTCACGACGCGGATTCTCGTCGGGCGAAGACTGCGCAGTCGCGCGACGACCGCGCAACCGGCCTCAATCGCGGCCTGAACCCCGGTTCCGGCGTCCGCGCGCAGGCTCCGGACCGCCCAGACGGAAGAGGATGTGCTCCAGTGCAGGACATCGGCTTTGCCGGACCTGAAGCGGCGTCCGCCGCCACCGAGATACTGCGTGAAGCCGCGCGGTGGCTGATCGAGCGCGACCGCGCCCTATGGTCGCCGGAGCAGTTTTCCATCCAGGATACCGCGGACCATGCGGCGCGAGGCGCCCTCGTCGTGGCGCGCGAAGACGGTGTGGAGGTCGCGTGCATGTTCGCCGACACGTCCGATCCGGTGTGCTGGCCGGACAGGCCGGAGGGCTCCGCCTTCTACCTTCACAAGATCGCAGTGCGCCGGTCATTCGCTGGCCGAGGATGGTCGCGCCGGCTCGTCGACTGGGCGGGGGACGAAGCGCGCCGACGTCACATCCCGGCGCTCCGGCTCGACTGCGACCCGCGCCCCGAACTGATCGGGCTCTACCGTTCCCTCGACTTCAAGGACGTCGACGACTACCGGACCGCTTTCGGATTTGTCGCGCGGCGGTTCGAAAAAGTGCTGGCCTAGCCCCATCGCGCCGCGGCGTCACAGCTCGGCCGCGGCGTCCGCCAGCAAGGCGCGCATCCAGGCGATGGGCGGCTCGGCCAGGCGGTCCTTGCGGTAGAGCAGGGTCACGTCCACCGGCGGCGACGCATAGGGCGGATCGATCAGGCTCAGGCGTCCACCCTGGGCGGACAGCAGGGCCAGGCGACGCGGTATCAGCGCGGCCATGTCGGACCGGGCGACGATGGCCAGGGCCGAATAGGTGTCCGGCACGACCACGCCCACCCGCCGGCGCAAACCCCGACGCGCCAGCTCGGTCTCCAGGGCGCCCAGGTCTTCCCAGCTGGAGCGCAGGGCGATCGCGGACCGGTCGGCCGTGTCTCTCCGAGCGGCCACGACCGCGTGCGGCGTCTCGACCAGGGCGTCGAGGGTCGCCTGGCCGGTGGCCAGCGGATGGCCGGCGCGGACGATCCAGGCCAGCTCCTCGACCATCAGCCGCTCGCGGGCGAAGCGCTCCGGCGCGGCGGCGAAGCCGGCGATGACGAAATCCACGCGGCCGCTGTCGAGCTGCTCCACGAGGTCCGCCGGGTTCTCAGCGATCTGCAGAAGGGCGTTCGGCGCGGTGGCCTGCATGCGGGCCACCACGGCCGGCAGCAACACCGCGCAGGCGTAGGCGCCGGCCACCAGATTGAAACGCCGGTCGCTCACCGCCGGGTCGAAGTCCGCGGGCGTCAGGGCGCCCTGCAGCTGGCCGAGGGCGGCGTGCAGGCTGGGACCGATCTCCAGCGCGCGCGGGGTCGGCCGCATGCCTTGGCCGTTGCGCTGGAACAGATCGTCGCTGAAGTGGTATCGCAATCGATTGAGCGAATGACTCACCGCCGATTGCGTTAAGCCTAGCCGTGCGCCGGCCCGCGTGACGCTGCGCTCCTCCAGGAGCACGTCCAGCACGCGCAGAAGATTAAGGTCGATGCCAGTGAGATGCATGGAATTCATTTTAACAGTGACAACTTATCATTTCCATCATGCCGGAACGCCGTCTAGGTGCAATCTGCACACCAGCCACCTGCGCGACCCCTTCGCGCGGGCCAGAGTGATTCAGCGTGGCGTCAGGGGAAGTCTCGAGAGTGGATAGCGCCGAGCCATTGACCACGGAACGGCCAAGCCTCAGGCCGGTGGCGGACCCGGAGCCGGAACGTCCGCCGCAGAGCCTGCTGCGCCGACTGCGCTGGCCGCTGATGCTCGGCGGCCCGCTGGTGATCCTGGCGATCGCCGCCTACTTCGTGCTCACCTCGGGTCGCTTCCAGTCGACGGACGACGCCTATGTGCAGGCCTCGCGCGTGCCGATCAGCGCCAGCATCGGCGGGCGGGTGACCGAGGTCGATGTCCAGGAGAACCAGCCGGTGAAGGCCGGCCAGGTGCTGTTCCGCATCGACACGCGCGACTACGCCACCAACCTCGAACAAGCCGAAGCCCAGCTCGCTGCCGCGCGCCTGCAGGTGCAGGCGCTGCGCGCCGCCTACCAGCAGCAGCTCAGCAACCTGAGCACCGCCCGCACCAGCGCCGAGTTCGCGGTCAGGGAGGCGGCCCGGGAGAAGGCTTTGATGGACACCGGCGTGTCCTCCCGCGACCAGTACGAGACCGCCGCGCATGCCGTGGACATGACGCGCCAGCAGATTTCCACCGCCCAGAGCCAGGTAGCGCAGGCCCAGGCGAACCTCGGCGGGCCGGGCGTCGGCGTCGAGAACCACCCGATGGTGATGCAGGCCCAGGCCGCCGTGGATCGGGCGAAACTCAACCTGAGCTACGGCGTTGTGGTCGCGCCGTCGGACGGCGTGGTCACCCGCGTCGTGCAGCTGCCCGCCGGCTCCTACATCAACCCGGCCCAGACTCTGTTCTGGCTGGTGTCGGGCGTGCCCTGGGTGGAGGCGAACTTCAAGGAAGACCAGCTGAAGAAGATGCGGGTCGGCGAACCGGTGACGATCTCGGTGGACAGCTACGGCGGCCAGAGCTTCGCGGGCCACGTGGCCAGCTTCAGCCCGGGCACCGGCCAGGCGTTCTCGCCGCTGCCCGCGCAGAACGCCACCGGCAACTGGGTCAAGGTGGTGCAGCGGCTGCCGGTGCGCATCGACTTCGATCGCCCGCCGCCGGACATGGCAGGCCGCGCCGGACTGTCCGCGCGGGTGAAGGTGGACGTGCGCCCGGTAGCGGGGAGCCGCGCGGCCGCGGGTCAGTAAGGTGGCTTCCGCCAAGGACTTCGCCAACCGGGTCCCGATCACCGTCGCCTTGATGCTGGCGACGGTGATGAACTCGCTGGACACCACCATCGCCAACGTCGCCCTGCCGCACATGCAGGGCAGCCTGTCGGCGTCGCAGGATCAGATCACCTGGGTCCTGACCTCCTACATCATCGCCGCCGCGATCATGACCCCGCTCACCGGCTGGCTGTCCGTGCGCATCGGCCGAAAGCAGATGTTCCTGTTTTCCATCGCCGGCTTCACCGTCGCCTCCATGCTTTGCGGCGCCGCCGCCAACATCGGCGAAATCGTCGCGTACCGGCTGGCGCAGGGCATCTGCGGCGCGGCGCTGATCCCGCTCTCCCAGGCCACGGTTCTGGATATCTTTCCGGCCAAGCAGGTCCCTCAGGTTATGTCCATCTGGGGCATGGGCACCATGCTTGGCCCGATCATGGGGCCGTTGGTCGGGGGCTACCTCACCGACAACTTTTCATGGCGCTGGGTGTTCTACATCAACCTGCCGGTCGGCATCCTGGCCTTCGCCGGCGTGTGGCTGTTCATGGGCCGTGACGACGGCGCGCGCGCCAGGCCCTTCGACTTCGTCGGATTCGCCGCGCTGGTGCTGGCCATGGGCGCCTTCCAGCTGATGATGGACCGCGGGTCGACGCAGGACTGGTTCAACTCGGGCGAGATCTGGATCGACGCCATCCTCGCGGCCATCGGGTTCTACGTCTTCCTCGTGCAGACCCTGACCGCGGCGCACCCGTTCTTCGACCGGGCGCTCGCGCTGGATAGGAATTTCGTCACCTGCAACATCTTCGGCTTCTTCACCGGCCTCATGCTGTTTTCGACCATGGCGCTGTTCCCGCCGATGATGCAGACCCTGCTCGGCTATTCGGTGTGGCAGGCCGGCGTGATCAGCATGCCGCGCGGCATCGGCACGTTCATCTCCATGTTCCTGGTCGGCCGGCTGGTGGGCCGCGTCGACATTCGCCTGATCCTGCTCATCGGCCTGTCCTTGAGCAGCATCGCGCTGTGGCAGATGAGCCGGTTCGACCTGTCGATGAACGCCACCCCGATGGTGGTCTCCGGCTTCCTCCAGGGTCTCGGCATGGGCCTGCTGTTCATGCCGCTGAGCGTCCTGGCGTTCGCTACCTTGCCGCCGCATCTGAGGCCGGAGGGCACCTCGGTGTTCACCTTGGTCAGGAACCTGGGCTCCAGCATCGGCATCGCGCTGATGACCTCCATCCTCGCGCGCCAGCTCTCGGTGTCGCATTCGGACATGGCCGCCGCGGTCCAGCCCGGCAGTCCGACCATGAACGCCGGCCTGCCGGCGCAGTTCAACCCCGCGCTCAACGCCGGCCTGCAGACGCTCAATGGCGAGATCACGCGCCAGGCGTCGATGGTCGCCTATGTGGACGTATTCAGACTGATGACCATCATGACGTTCTGCGCCATTCCTATGCTGTTGATCATGCGCCCGCCGCGCGTTGGCGGCCGCGCCGTGGAGATGGCCGTTGAATAGGGCCTCTCGCCTGGCGCTGGGCCTGGCCGTCGCGGCGTCGCTGGCCGCCTGCAAGACCGTGGGCCCGAACTTCCACAGCCCGGCCGCGCCGACCTCCGCCGGCTACCTCTCGCCCGGCGAGCAGATCCCGGCGGAGGCGACACTGAGCCCGCAGACCCGTGTCGCGGGCGCCTGGTGGCGGAGTTTCGGCTCGGCCGACCTCGACCGGGTGATGCGCGAGGCGCTCGCCAACAACCCGACGTTGGCGGCCGCCGACGCCACCCTGGAACGCGCCCGCGACCAGGTCGCCGCCGCGCGGGGAGCGCAGCAGCCCCAGGTGACCCTCGGCGGGATCGCGGAGCGCGAGCGGATCAACTTCGCGGCGTTCGGCTTCACCGGCTTCCCGAACCCGACCATCAACCTGTTCACCATCGGCCCCACGGTGGTCTACGACCCCGACCTGTTCGGCGGCCGAAGGCGCCAGGTGGAGTCGGCCCAGGCCCAGGCAGACGCCGCGGCGCGGCGCGCCGACGTGGCCTATCTGACGCTGACCGGCAATGTGGCTCTGCAGGCGCTGCAGATCGCCTCCGCCCGCGCCCAGCTGAACACCCTCGATCAGGTCCTTGCCGGCGATCGCGAGAACATCGCCATGGTCAAGCGCGCGGAGGCGCAAGGCGGCGAGGCGCCGTCAGCGACCGCCGGCGGCGAGGCCCAGCTGGCCGCGGACGAGGCCCTGCGCCCGCCGCTGGAACAGCAGCTGTCCATGGGCCGCCACGCCCTGGCCCTGCTGGTGGGCAAGTCCCCCGCGGAGTGGTCGGCCCCCGACTTCGACCTGGCCGCCTTCGCCACGCCCGCGCCCGTGCCGGTGAGCCTGCCCTCGGAGCTGGTGCACCGCCGTCCGGACATCCAGGCCGCAGAGGCCGATCTTCACGCCGCCACCGCCGAGATCGGCGTGGCCGCGGCCAAGGCCTATCCCGACATCAACCTGTCGGCCAACGTCACCCAGGGCGCGCTGACGCCGGTGAACCTGTTCGGGTTCGGGTCCACCGGCTGGACCCTCGCCAGCCAGCTGTCCATGCCTCTGCTCAACGGCGGCGCCCTGGCGGCCCAGCGCCGCGCCGCGGAGGCGGATGCACGCGTCTACATGGCGCGCTATCAGCAGACCGTCCTCACCGCCTTCGGCCAGGTCGCCGACGTCATGCAGGCGATCCGCAACGACGACGAGGAGATCGCCGCCCTGCGGCACGCCATCGATGCGGCGCAGTCGCACCTGCTGGATACCCAGAACGCCTATCGACTCGGCGGCGGCCCGATGCTCGGCGTGATCGACGCCCAGCGCCAGGTGAACCAGGCGCGCCGCGCCCTGGTGGCCGCTCAGGGCCGCCGCATGGCCGACATCGCCCAACTCTACACCGCCACGGCGTCAGACTGGCGCGCCGCGCCGGCGGGGTGATGGTGGCGCCGTCAGGCCGGCGCTCCGCCCTCCGCGAGCTTCAGCAAGGCCTCGAGCCGTGCGGTCGGCAGGCGGCTTGTGACGAAATCGAATTCGATAGGGGTGCTCGCCAGAGGGCATTCGCCGTTGAAGCCGATCGCGCATGCCGCCGCGGCGACCTCGTCGCACCGCTGGGCGGAGCCTCCGGTCTCGCCGTGGCGACGCCGGCGCAATGCGCACGCGAGCCAGGCGCTCAGCTCGGCGTGCGTCACGAACAGCCCCTCGGCGGTCGCCGCTAGCCGCGAAATCCGATCGAGCAACTCGGAGTCTTGGTTGTTCACAGCGGCGCGACGCACGCTGTCGGCGCGGTCGATCTGAGGTGTGGCGGCTTCGAAGCCACTCTGTCGGCTCCCGGCCGAGAGGTTGATTCGGCCGGTATGGTGAATCAACGGGGCCGTCGCCCCTTGATCGAGATCAAGTCGATGCCGCGGACCCGACGGGCCTGTCGCGAGACCCGGCTGCGGCTTCTTGAGCCATACCCGCGCAGTTGCGCTATGCTCGTCGCCGCGGGACAGCTGGAGCGGGTGCGCCGGATGGACGATGGCCAGATCGATCTTCGCGAAGGTCTGACGACGGCCGGCAAGGACGCGTTCATCGCGAGGCTGCACGCCGAACGGCCCCTGGCCAGGGACGTGAACGGCTTCTGGGTGGCCAGCCGGTTCGAAGACGTGCGGGCCATCCTGCTGGACCATGAGCGCTTCTCGTCCTCGGCCATGGGCGGCGGAAGCGGCGGGGGCATGGACGGCCGCTCGAACGTTCCCTTTCCGCTGCTGACCGACGATCCGCCGCGCCATTCGGTGCTGCGCGGGCTGCTGGCCAAGGCCTTCACGCCGGCGGCGATGGAAGCCATGCGCCCTGATATCGAGCGCATGGCCCGCGATCTCGCGGCGGCGATCCCGGCGGGCCAGGAAGTCGACATTGTCGAGGCGATGACCACTCCGCTGCCGGTGGCGGTGATCTCCGGCATGATGGGCGTGCCGTCGGACCGGGCGATGGACTTCAAGCGCTGGTCGAACGCCATCATGGGCATCCAGGACAATCCGTTCGAGGGCGACCGGATCAAGATGCTGCTGGAGCTGCGCGACTATTTCGCGAATGTGGCGGCCGAGCGCCGCGCCGCGCCGGGCGACGACTTGGTCAGCGCCCTGACGAAAGCCGGCGACGCCGTCGAACACCTGACGGACGACCAGGTGGTGGGCTTCTGCATCCTGCTGATGATCGCCGGCAACGAGACCACCACCAACCTGCTGGGCAACCTGCTGAATCGCATCGCACGGGCGCCGGCGGACTGGGCCGCCCTGCGCGCCGACCCCGGTCTGATCGAGACTGCCATCGAGGAGTCGCTGCGTGTCGACTCGCCGGCGCAGATGCTGATGCGTCGGGCGAGACAGGACGTGACGCTCGGCGAGACGACGATCGCGACCGGCGAAATGGTGATGGTCTACCTGGCCTCGGCCAATCGCGACCCGGCGAAGTGGGAGGACCCCGCGAACTTCGAGCTCGCGCGCGAGCGCGACCGGCACCTGGCCTTCGGCCACGGCGTGCACACCTGCATCGGCGCGCCGCTGGCGAGGATGGAGGCCAAGGCGGCGATGACCGCGCTGGTGGATCGCTTCGCCTCGATCGCGCCAGGCTCAGAGCCCGGCCGCCGCCTGCCCACCGGCCTGCTGTTCGGCTTCCGCTCGCTGCCGGTGGTGTTCGGGTAGGGCTGATCGGTTCGAAGCAGGATCGAACTCAATTTGGGGGAGGTCCCGGATAAGCGCTTCGCGCTTTCCGGGATGACAGCGTTGGGGGCGCCGCGCCCCTCGCCAAATCAGCGCGCAAGTGGTGACGTGACGCGCCTGGTCCTCGTGGCCTGGACGCGCTCTTTGACATCGTAAAACGAATTGCGCGCGGCCGGAGACCGACGAGCGCTCGGCCAGGTTTCCGATCCCCCACACCCGAAATTCCCCGCGGAAGCGGGGACCCAGGCGTTTTTACAATCGGTTGGGGCCGCGCGGGTGTGGAAGGAAGGAACAAACGAAAAAAGCCTGGGTCCCCGCTTCCGCGGGGAATTTCGGATGGGAGGTGTCGGGCGCTAGGTGTCCGAAGTCACCTGTTCCGCACCTGTTATCCGCGTGAAATGTACCCGTTTGGCGCCTAAATGCACCTGTTATCACCTGTTCCTGAGCAAAACAGGTGGCCGTAACCCATTGAACGGCTTGGGCTTCCAGACCGTAACAGGTAGAAAAAACCGTGAAATAACAGGTGGAACAGGTGAATAACAGGTCGGAACAGGTGGGTGCTGGCGCCTAGTCCTTGGGCAGCTGGGCGTCCGACCAGCCGCCGCCCAGGGCGGCGATCAGGTCGACGGCGGTGGTCAGGCGGCTGCCCTCCATCTGCAGCTCGGTGTTCTGCGCGGAGAGCAAGGACGCCTGGGCGACCACCACGGTGGTGTAGTCCACCTGGCCGGCCTTGTATGCGTTGGACACCACCCGCAGGTTCTCGGCGGCGGCGGCCACGGCTTGGCGTCGGAGCTGGCTCTCGCCCGCCAGCACGCGCTGGGCGGCGAGGTCGTCCTCCACCTGGCCGAAGGCGGTGAGCACGGTCTGGCGGTACTGGGCGACGGACTGGTCGTAGGTCGCCCTGGCCTGGCTGACCCGGGCATGGGTCGCGCCGGCGTCGAACACGGTCTGGGCCACCGAGGCGCCCAAGGTCCAGAAGCTGCTGCTGGCCGCGAACAGCTGGGACAGCTCGCCGGCGGCGCCGCCGGCGCTGCCGGTGAGCGACAGGGCAGGGAAGTAGCCGGCCGTCTGCACGCCGATATTGGCGCTGGCGGCGGCCGCCTGGCGCTCGGCCGCGGCGATGTCCGGCCGGCGCTGCAACAGGGTGGCGGGCAGGGATGCGGGGATCTGCGGCGGAGCCAAGCTCCAGGGCGCGGGCGCGATGGTCAGGTCTGCCGGCGGCTTGCCGACTAGCAGGGCGATGGCGTGCTCGGTCTTGGCGCGCTGCTGCTCCAGGTCGGCGTCATTGGCCTGGGCGGTGAGAAGCTGGGTCTGCGCCGACGCCACATCGGACCTGGTGACGATCCCGGCGCGGTACTTGTTCTGGGTGATGGTCAGCGATCGCGTGTAGCCGTCGACCGTGGCGTCATCCATGCGCTTCTGCTGGTCGAGCTGGCGCAGCAGGATGTAGTCGGCGGCCAGCTCGGTCTGGGCGGAGAGCCGGGCGCTGGCCAGGTCGGCGGCGCTCACCTGGGCGCCGGCCCTGGCGTTCTCGACGGTGCGGCGGATCTTGCCCCAGATGTCCGGCTCCCAGGACGCGCCGAGCGACAGGCGGTAGCTCTGGCTGGTTCCGACCCCACCGGTGTGGGTGTCGGCGGCCGAACCGTTCAGCGTGACAGCCGGGAACAGGGACGCGCGCTGTTCGGCCACCAGGGCGTGGGCCGCCCGATAGGCCGCCTCGGCCGCGGCGAGGTTCTGGTTGGAGACCTCGACCTGCTTTTCCAGGTCGTTGAGCGTCGGGTCGTCGAACACCGTCCACCAGTCGCGCCGGTCGGCGGCGTCGGAGGGCTGAGCTGGAACCCAGCCATTGGCTTCCTTGAACGCCGGCGGCGTCGGGGCCGTGGGGCGGTGATAGTTCGGGCCGACCGCGCAGGCGGCGAGCGCGCCGGCGGCTAGGACGGCGGCGGCGGAACGGACTGTCGGTCGCGGGCGGACCATGGATGAAACTCCTTCAGGACGCCGGCGCGGGGGCCGGCGCCGGGCCCTCCAGGCCGCGCGCTGCCTCGCGCCGCGTCCGGCGATGGAAGCGATCGAGGTAGAGGTAGACCACGGGCGTGGTGATCAGGGTGATGATCTGGCTCAGAATCAGGCCGCCGATGATGGTGACGCCCAGTGGACGGCGCAGCTCCGAGCCCTCGCCCCAGCCGATGGCCAGGGGCAGGGCGCCCAGAATGGCGGCGAATGTGGTCATCATGATCGGGCGGAAGCGGGTCAGGGCCGCCTGGCGGATGGCCGCTTGGGGCGCCAGACCCAGCTGCCGCTCGGCGTCCAGGGCGAAGTCGATCATCAGGATGGCGTTCTTTTTCACGATGCCGATCAACAGGATGATGCCGATCAGCGAGATGATCGAGAACTCGATGTGGAAGACGATCAGGGCGATCATCGCGCCCACCCCCGCGGAGGGCAGGGTCGAGAGCACCGTCAGCGGGTGGATGTAGCTCTCATAGAGGATGCCGAGCACCAGATAGATCGCCGCGAGCGCCGCCAGGATCAGGATCGGCTCGCTGGACAATGACTGTGCGAACACCCTTGCCGTCCCCGCGAAACCGCCGTGGATGGTGGCGGGCATGCCGATCGCCGCCTCGGCCTCGGCGATGGACTGCGTCGCGTCGCTCAGCGACTTCCCCGGGGCCAGGTTGAAGGAGATGGTCGTCGCCGGCTGGGCGTCCTGGTGATTGATCGAGGTGGGCGTGGCGCTGTCGGCCCAGGAGGCGATGGACGACAGCGGGACCATGTTCTCGAAGGCGCTGCTGACCGCTACGCCGGCCGACGCCGCGCGCGCCGGCGGCGCGGAGGGTCCCGAGACTGCGGCGACGGCCGATCCGGACGCAGCCTGGAAAGTGGTGGCGGGGTTGGCCCTGGACGCGAGCACTCCGGTCAGGCCGCTGGCCGCGGCCGCGGCCTGGGTGGCCGGGGTCACATGGGCGCCCTGCTGACCGCGAAAGCCGATAGGCGTCAGCCCTTGCGCCGCGCCGCTCCCCGGCGGCCCGGCGGTCGCCCGGC
Organism: Caulobacterales bacterium; assembly: GCA_044445825.1. Lineage (GTDB taxonomy): Bacteria > Pseudomonadota > Alphaproteobacteria > Caulobacterales > Caulobacteraceae > Acaudatibacter. The sequence continues at coordinate 66,541 of JBIOEG010000001.1, read as the reverse complement.
TGGTCGAGACGTCGATGTAACGCAGCGCCGTCGGGTCCTGCACCCACTGCGGCGCGGCCTCCATGATCACATGGTACTGGTTCACGTCCTTGTAGATGGTCGACACCTGCCGTTGGCCGAAGGCGTCGTAGAGCGTGTTGTCGACGGAGGCGCTGGTCACGCCCAGGCGCAGGGCGGCGTTCGGGTCGACCCTGACGAAAGCCTGCAGGCCGTGGTCCTGCTGGTCTGAATTGACGTCGGTCACGGCCGGGTCGGTCTTCAGCTGGTCGGTCAGCCTGACCGCCCATGTGCGCAGGTCCTGCAGGCTGTCGGCCTGAAGCGTATACTGGTAAGTGGCGTTGGCCTGGCGCCCGCCGGCGCGGAAGTCCTGCACGTCGTTGAGGAACAGGCTGGCGCCGGTGACCTGGGCCAGCTCGGGCCGCAGGCGCTGGATCGCCTCGTTGGCGCCTCCCTGGCGCTCCGACCTGGGCTTGAGCGAGGCCTGCAGGAAGCCGCCCGACGACCGGCCGCCGGTGAAGGCGACCACGGTGTCCACCGCGGGATCGGCCTGAATGGTCCGCACGAAGGTCTTCATGCGGCGCTGGCTGATCTGGAACGAGCTCGACTGGTCGGACTGCAGGCCGCCCTGCAGCTGGCCGGTGTCCTGCTGTGGCAGGAAGCCCTTGGGCACGACGGCGAACAGGTACCAGTTGAGCACGATGGTGACGATCAGGATGGTCACGACGATCGGGCCGGACTCCAGCGCCCAATCCAGCCCCTTCTCATAGACGCGGATCATCCAGCCGAAGACCTGCTCTGGAATCCGGCCGAGCCAGCTCCTTTGGCCGAACGGCTTGGGCCGGTCGATCAGATAGGCGCACATCATCGGCGTGGTGGTCAGGGAGATGGCCAGGGACACGATGATCGCCGTGGACAGGGTCACGGCGAACTCCCGGAACAGCCGGCCGATGATGCCGCCCATCAGCAGAATCGGCAGAAACACCGCGATAAGCGACATGCTGATCGACAAGACCGTGAAGCCGACCTCCTCGGCGCCCTTCAGGGCCGCTTCGAAGCGGTCCATGCCGGCTTCCACGTGCCGGGTGATGTTCTCCAGCACGACGATGGCGTCATCCACGACGAAGCCGGTGGAGACGGTCAGCGCCATCAGGGACAGGTTGTCGAGGGAGAACCCGAGCAGGAACATCACCGCGATGGCGCCCAGCAACGATACCGCCACGGCGACGCTGGGGATGAGCACCGCCTTGCCGTTCATCAGGTAGAAGGCGACCACGCCCACCACCAGAATGGTGGCGAAGAGCACGGTGCGTTCCACCTCGGCGAGCGACGAGCGGATGGTGATCGTCCGGTCCACCGCCGTCTGCATGTCGATGTCCTGCGGCAGCGCCTGCTTCAGCGCCGGGATGCGCGCCTTCACGGCGTCGACGGTGGAGATGATGTTGGCGCCGGGCTGTCGGCTGATCACCACGAGCACCGCCGGCTGGCCCTTGTAGAGTCCGAGGTTGTGGATGTCCTCCTGGCCGTCGACCACCTCCGCGACGTCCGACAGCCGCACCGCCGAGCCGCTTCGGTAGGCGATCACCAGCGACCTGTAGTCGGCCGCGGTGGTCCCCGCGTCGTTGGTGTAGATCTGCAGCCGCTGGCCGCCCTCGTCGACGATGCCCTTCGGCCGGTTGGCGTTGGCCGAGGCCAGGGCGGCGCGCACGTCCTCCATGCTTATGCCGAAGCGCGACAGATAGACCGGGTTCAACTCCACCCGCACGGCGGGCAGGGAAGCCCCGCCGATGGTCACGTCGCCGACGCCCTTCACCTGCGACAGCTGCTGCTGAACGACCGTGGCGGCGGCATCGTAGATCTGCGCCGGGGTCTTGGTCTTGGAGGTCATCGCCAGGATCACGATGGGCGCGTCGGCGGGGTTCAGCTTGCGATAGACCGGATTGCTGCGCAGCGTCGCCGGCAGGTCGACCCGGGCGGCGTTAATCGCCGCCTGCACGTCGCGCGCCGCGCCGTCGATGTCCCGGTCGAGATCGAACTGCAGGACGATGTTGGCCTGGCCGGTCCCGCTGTTGGAGGTCATCTCGCTGACATTGGAGATGATCCCCAGGTGCCGCTCCAGCGGCGTCGCCACGCTGGTGGCCATGGTGTTGGGGCTGGCGCCGGGCAGGGAGGCGGAGACCGCCACCGTTGGGAAGTCGACCTGCGGCAGCGGCGAGACGGGCAGCTTGAAGAACGCCGCCGCTCCGGCCAGGGCGATGCCGACGGTGAGCAGCACCGTGCCGATCGGCCGGCGGACGAACGGGGCCGAGAGGTTCATGTGAGGACCGGGCCGGAATCCGGCTCCGCCTCGCTGATGCCCGGCGCGGCCTCGCCCTTGCGCAGATTGGGTCCGCGCCCGAAGCGCCGGGCGAGCCTGTCGAACTGAAGATAGATCACCGGCGTGGTGAACAGGGTCAGCGCCTGGCTGACGATCAGGCCGCCGACGATGCTGATCCCCAGGGGGTGGCGCAGCTCGGACCCCTGGCCCCAGCCGAGCATCAGCGGCAGGGCGCCGAACAGGGCGGCCAGGGTGGTCATGATGATCGGCCGGAAACGCAACAGGGCGGCCTGGTGGATAGCCTCGCGCGGGCTCTTGCCCTCGACCCTTTCGGCGTCGAGGGCGAAGTCGATCATCATGATCGCGTTCTTCTTGACGATGCCGATCAGCAGGATGATGCCAATGATCCCGATCACGCCCAGGTCCTGGCCGGCGATGATCAGCGCCAGCAGCGCCCCGACCCCGGCCGATGGCAGGGTCGACAGGATGGTGATCGGGTGGATGTAGCTCTCATAGAGCACGCCCAGCACGATGTAGACGGTGACGATCGCGGCCAGGATGAGCCACAGCTCGTTGCTCAGCGAGGCCTGGAAGGCGTTGGCGGCGCCCAGGAAGGTGGTGGTCAGCACGGCCGGCACGCCGATCTGCTTCTCGGCGGTCTTGATGGCGCTGACGGCGTCCCCCAGCGCCACGCCGGGCGCCGTGTCGAACGAGATGTTGGCGGCGGGGAACTGGGCCACATGGTTGATCTGCAGCGGCGCCGTCCGTTGGCTGACAGTCGCCACGGCCGACAGGGGCGTCGGCCCGCCCGAAGCCGACTTCAGATAGAGCGAGTCCAGACTGGCGGCGTTCTGCGGCAGATTGGGATCGGCCTCCAGGATCACCCGGTACTGGTTGGACTGGGTGAAGATGGTGGAGATGATCCGCTGGCCGTAGGCGTCGTAGAGGGCATCGTCGACCGTCGAAGGCGTGATCGCCAGGCGCGCCGCGGCGTCGCGGTCGATGTTGACGAAAGCCGACAGGCCCTGGTCCTTCACGTCGGCGGAGACGTTCCGCAGGCGGCGATCCTGGTTCAACTGGTCGACGATCTTTCCGGCCCAGGTGTTGATAGTCGGCTGGTCGGGGCCCTCCAGGGAGAACTGGTACTGGGTGCGGCTGACGTTGGCGTCGATGGTCAGGTCCTGCACCGGCTGCAGGTAGAGGCTGACCCCGGGCGTGGCCGACGCACTGCGGCGCAGGCGTTCCAGGATCGCGGCCTGGGATCCGGTGCGCTCGCCGCGCGGCTTCAGATTGATCAGCAGGCGGCCGGTGTTGAGCGTTGTGTTGTTGGCCTCGACGCCCACGAAGCCGGTCAGACTGTCGACGTCCGGGTCGGTGAGCAGCTGCGTCGCCAGCTGGTTCTGCAGCTGCGCCATGCGCGCGTAGGAAACCGACTGACCTGCCTCGGTGACTCCTTGCACGAGGCCGGTGTCCTGGGTCGGGAAGAGGCCCTTGGGGATCAGGATGTAGAGCAGCACGGTGAGCGCCAGGGTCGCCACGGCGACGATCATGGTCGGCCCCTGCCGGTCCAGGACCCAGGTGAGAGCGCGGTCATAGCGAGCGATCACGCCCTCCAGGATCTCGCGCGACCTGCGGCCGAACCAGCTTTCCCTGGTCTCCCGGGTCGGCTTCAGCCAGCGCGCCGCGAGGGTGGGCACGATGGTCAGGGAGACGATGGCCGAGATGATGATTGTGGCGGCCAGGGTGATGGCGAATTGACGGAACAGCCTGCCCACCACATCGCCCATGAACAGCAGCGGGATCAGCACGGCGATCAGCGAGACGGTCAGGCTGATGATGGTGAAGCCGATCTGCTGGGCGCCCTTCAGCGCCGCCTCGAGGGGCGGCTCGCCGGCCTCGATGTAGCGGGCGATGTTCTCGATCATCACAATGGCGTCGTCGACCACGAAGCCCGTGGCGATGGTCAGGGCCATGAGCGACAGGTTGTTGAGCGAGAAGTGCAGCAGATACATCGCCCCGAAGGCGCCGACGATGCTCAGCGGCACTGCGACGCTGGCGATGAAAGTGGCCTGCAGGCTGCGCAGAAAAAGGAAGATCACCGCCACCACGAGGATGACGGCGAGCAGCAGTTCGAACTCCACGTCACGGACCGAGGCGCGAATGCCCGTGGTGCGGTCCGAGACCACCTTCACGCTGATGCCCTGGGGCAGGCTCGCGGTGAGGTCGGGGAGCGCCTGTTTGATGTGGTCGACCGTGGTGATCACATTGGCGCCGGGCTGGCGCTGCACGTTCAGCACGATCGCGGGCGTCACCTTGGCGTCTTCGTCCGCCCGCGGCTGCGCGCCGTAGATCGCGCCGAGCCGGGTGTTCTCGGCGCCCTGGACGATGGTCGCCACGTCCTTGATGCGCACCGCCCCCCCGTTCTTGTAGGCGATGATCTGGTTGGCGTAGTCGTCGGCTGTGAGCAGCTGGTCGTTGGCGTTGATCGAATAGGCCCGGGTAGGGCCGTCGAAAGCGCCCTTGGCGGCGTTGGCGTTGGCCGAGCCGATCGCCGCGCGGAGGTCTTCCAGCGTCATGCCATAGGAGGCGAGCTGGCGCACATTGGCCTGGATGCGCACGGCCGGGCGCTGGCCGCCGCTGAGCGTGACAAGGCCGACGCCGCCGATCTGGGAGATCTTCTGCGCCACCTGCTGGTCGGCCAGATCCTGCACGTCGGTCAGCGGCGTGGTCTTGGACGTCAGCGCCAGGGTGAGGATCGGCGCATCGGCGGGATTGACCTTGGCGTAGATCGGCGGCGCGGGCAGGTCGGTAGGCAGCAGGTTGCCAGCCGCGTTGATCGCCGCCTGCACCTCCTGCTCGGCGACGTCCAGGCCGAGGTCCAGGTTGAACTGCAAGGTGACCACCGAGGCGCCGCCGGAGCTGACCGACGACATGCGGTTGAGGTCGGCCATCTGTCCGAATTGGCGCTCGAGCGGGGCGGTGACCGTCGCCGCCATCACCTCGGGGCTGGCGCCGGGGTAGGACGTCTGCACCTGGATCGTCGGGTAGTCGACCTCCGGCAGCGCCGACAGCGGCAGGAAATTGAACGCGACGACGCCGGCGAGCAGAATCGCCACCATCAGCAGCGACGTGGCCACCGGCCGGATGATGAACGGGCGCGACGGGTTCATGTCCGCGGCGCCACGACCTGCCGCCTGGAGGCTCGCTGCGTCCTGGGGCTAACCGACGCCGCGCCGATCATCCGCCGCCGCCCGCCGCGCTGCTCCCGCCGCCCGCGCCCTGGCCGCCCTTCTTGTGGCGGCCGCCTTTCTTGCCTTTTCCTCCGAAGCCGCCCGCGGCCGTGGCCGGCTTCTGGCCCGGCAGGTTCACGTGCGCGCCGTCGCTCAGCCGGTCGCCGCCCTCGGTGATCACGGTGACGCCCGCCTGAAGGCCGGAGGCGATGGAGACGGTCTCGGCCGCACCAGGCCCGACCTTCACCAGCTGCATTTTCACCGTCTGGTCCGGCTGCAGCACATAGACGAAGTCGCCCTGCGGTCCGTGACGCACGGCCGAGGTGGGCACGATGACCTGATTGTTTAGGGTGTCGACGAGAACGGTTACGTTGACGAACTGGTTCGGGAACAGGGCGCCGTCAGGATTTGGGAAGCGCGCCTTGCCCTTGACGGTCCCCGTGGTCACGTCGACCAGGTTGTCGATCGTGCTCAAAGACCCCTGGCCGAGCACGGTTCCGCCCTCGCGGTCGTACGCGGTCACCGGCAGTCCGCCGCCGCTTGGCCCGGTCTGACGGATGATCGCCGGGATCTCGGTCTCGGGCACGGCGAAGACCACGTCGATGGGGTCGATCTCGGTGACCACGGCGATGGGCGTCGATGGTCCGGCGGCGATCTGGTTGCCGGCGTCGAGTTGGCGCAGTCCGACGCGGCCGGCCACTGGAGAGGCTATGCTGGCGAAAGACAGGTTCAGGCGCGCGTTCGCCACCTGCGCCTTGTCGGACTGCACGAGTCCCTCATCCTGTTTCACCAGCGCGGCCTGGGTGTCCGCGGTCTGGGCGGAGACGGAGTCCTCGGCCAGGAGATCCTGGTAGCGTTTCAGGTCGATCCGAGCGTTGGCGAGCTGCGCCTGGTCGTGCATCAGGGCGCCCTCGGCCTGCTGCAGCGCTACTTGGAACGGCCTGCGGTCGATCACCGCCAACAGCGCGCCTTTGCGCACCATCTGGCCCTCCTGGAAGCGCACCTCGGTGAGGATTCCGCTCACGCGGGAGGTCACGGTGACGGTCGCCTCAGGGGTCACGGTGCCCAGCGCGGTAAGTTGGATCGGCACATCGCCCAAGGCTGCCTTGGCGACGCCGACGGTGATGGCGGGCCTGCCGCCGGGTCCGCCGCCCCTGCCGCCCCGACCGGCCGGGCCTCCTCCTCCTGAGGCGCAGCGCGACAGCAGCAGCGCCAGCACGACGGCGATCAGCACAACTACGGCGATGCCGGCGACGGTCTGCCACAGCGGCCGCTTGCGCGGTGGGGGCCGCATTGGCGCGCCGAACGGCGCCGAGGCTCTTTCGCTCATGCCCTCTCCACCGGAAGTTTCGGCAAGCGCCTGGAACCGAACGCGCGCGCGATGGGCGGACATCCGAACGGCGTCAGCTGTTTGCAGTTCCATTCGGGCGGCAAGATGGTCTCCCCCTTCGCGCTGGAAACACACAGCAACGCTTGCGAAAAACGACCGGCCGTTTACGTCGCGCAAGGCAGATTCGTATGACAGTTGAAATGTCACACAGGGCGTGAACGCGCTGGTCAGGGCGTTTTGAGCGATCTAACATGCGTTCACACACGCCCGCATCGATGAATCGAGGCCCCGGGGGCGTCGAACATCGAACCAAGACGGGACCGTCCGGGGGAACGAAAGAAGGATTGGCTGTTGGAGCCTACGAACACCGAGGCGCCAGAATACTTCCATAAGGTTGTTGACTGTCAGTGGGCATGCCCGGCGCACACGCCGGTGCCCGAGTACATCCGCCTCATCGCGGAAGGGCGTTACGCCGACGCCTACATGATCAACTGGAAGTCCAATGTTTTCCCGGGGATCCTCGGTCGGACCTGCGACAGGCCGTGCGAGCCGGCGTGCCGTCGCGGCCGCGTGGAGGACGAGCCGGTGGCGATCTGCCGCCTCAAGCGCGTCGCCGCCGACAACAAGAACGACATCACCGGCCGCCTGCCACCGAAGGCGTCGGCGCGCAACGGCAAGCGGATCGCCCTGATCGGCGCCGGGCCGGCCTCGCTGACCGTGGCGCGCGATCTTGCGCCTCTGGGCTACGACCTCGTGGTATACGACGCCGACGCGAAGGCCGGCGGCATGATCCGCAGCCAGATCCCCCGGTTCCGCCTGCCCGAAACCGTGATCGACGAAGAGGTCGGCTACATCACCGACATGGGCATGACCCTGCGCCTCGGCGAACGCGTCGACAGCCTGAAGGCGGTCCTCGACCAGGGATATGATGCGGTTTTCGTCGGATCCGGCGCGCCACGCGGCCGCGACCTGGACATTCCCGGCCGCGAAGAGACACGCGCCAACGTCCGCATCGGCATCGACTGGCTGTCCAGCGTCTCGTTCGGCCACGTCGACAAGATCGGCAAGCGGGTGATCGTGCTCGGCGGCGGGAACACCGCGATGGACTGCTGCCGCACGTCGCGCCGTCTGGGCGGCGAGGACGTGAAGGTGATCGTCCGCTCCGGCTTCGACGAGATGAAGGCGTCCCCCTGGGAGAAGGAGGACGCGATGCACGAAGACATCCCTATCCTCAACTTCCTGGTTCCCAAGGAACTCACCCACGCGGACGGGCGGTTGACCGGGGTGCTGTTCCAGAAGGTGGCGGCAACCTATGACGCCAATCGCCGGCGCAACCTGCTGCCCACCGGCGAGCCTGACGTGCACGTCGAGTGCGACGACGTGCTGGTGGCGGTGGGGCAGGAGAACGCCTTCCCCTGGATCGAGCGCGACATCGGCATCGAGTTCGACCGTTGGGACATGCCGGTGGTGAACGAGGCGACGTTCGCCTCCACCAATCCCAAGGTGTTCTTCGGGGGCGATGCGGCCTTCGGGCCGAAGAATATCATTTGGGCGGTCGCGCACGGCCACGATGCGGCCGTCTCGATCCACAAGCTGTGCCAGCACGAGGACGTTGCCGACCGGCCGCCGCCGGGCGTGACTCTGGTCTCCCAGAAAATGGGCATCCACGAGTGGAGCTACGACAACGACATCTCCAACGACCTGCGCCACCGGGTGCCCCTGCGCGACAAGGCCGAGGCGCTGCGCAGCGTGCGGCTGGAGGTGGAGCTCGGCTTCGACCGCAAGGTCGGCTTCGATGAGGCGCAGCGGTGCCTGAACTGCGACATCCAGACGGTGTTCGCCACACCGCTGTGCATCGAATGCGACGCCTGCGTCGACATCTGCCCCATGGACTGCATCACCTTCACCGAAAACGCCGACGAGGCAGAGCTGCGCGAACAGCTCAAGGCGCCGGCCTTGAATCTGACCCAGGACCTCTATGTATCCAGCGTGCTGCCGACGGGCCGGGTGATGGTGAAGGATGAGGATGTCTGCCTGCACTGCGGCCTCTGCGCCGAGCGCTGCCCCACCGGCGCGTGGGACATGCAGAAGTTCCTGCTGGAGATGACCAACGCCGAGGAGACGCGCCCCTCGCAGAAGATCGCGGCAGAGTGATGCCGATCACCGCCGTCAACGACTTCGTCGTGAAGTTCGCCAACGTCAACGGCTCGGGTTCGGCCAGCGCCAACGGCATGTTCGCCAAGTCGATCCTGCGGATGGGCGTGCCGGTGGCGGCGCGCAACATCTTCCCGTCCAACATCCAAGGGCTGCCCACCTGGTACGAGGTTCGCATCAGCGAAGCGGGGCGCCTGGGCCGGCGCGGCGGCGTCGACCTGATGGTGGCCATGAACCCGCAGACCTGGGACGCGGACGTCGCTTCCATCGAGTCCGGCGGCTACCTGTTCTACGACTCCACCAAGCCGCTGCCGCCCTCGAAGTTCCGCCCCGACATCGAAGTGGTGGGCGTTCCGCTCACGGCGATCTGCAACGCCGCCTACCGCGATCCGCGCCAGCGCCAGCTGTTCAAGAACATCATCTATGTCGGGGCGCTGTCCTACTTGCTCGGCATCGACATGGAGGTGTTCGAGACGCTGGTGCGCGAGGAATTCGCCTCCAAGGAGCGCCTGATCCCGCCCAACCTCGACGCCCTGCACATGGGCCGTGACGAGGCGGCGAAGGTCCTGCGGCCTCTCGGCCTGCAGGTGCGCCGCGCCGACAAGGTCGGCGACCGCATCTATGTGGAGGGCAACGCCGCGGCGGCCCTGGGCGCGGTGTACGGCGGCGCGACCGTTTGCGCCTGGTACCCGATCACTCCATCCACCTCCCTGGCGGAGGCTTTCACCGGCTATTGCGAGGAGTTTCGCAAGGATCCCGAGACCGGCGAGGCGCGCTACGCCATCATCCAGGCCGAGGACGAGATCGCTTCGATCGGCATCGTCGTGGGCGCGGGGTGGAACGGCGCGAGGGCGTTCACCTGCACCTCGGGGCCAGGAATTTCGCTGATGCAGGAATTCGTCGGCCTGTCCTATTTCGCCGAGATTCCTGCGGTGATCTTCGACGTGCAGCGCGGCGGCCCGTCCACCGGCATGCCGACCCGCACCCAGCAGTCCGACATAATGTCGGCCGCCTACGCCTCGCACGGCGACACGAAGCACCCTCTGCTGTTTCCGGAAGACCCGGCCGAGTGTTTCGAATTCGCCGCCCTGGCGTTCGACCTGGCCGACCGTCTGCAGACCACCATCTACGTCATGCTCGACCTCGACATCGGCATGAACGAGTGGCTCTGCCGGCCCTTCCAGTGGGACGACAAGCGCAGGCTCGACCGAGGCAAGGTGATGTCCTACGCGGATCTGGAGTCCGGCAAGGACTTCGGCCGCTACCTCGACGTGGACGGCGACGGCATTCCCTACCGCACCCTGCCGGGCGTGCACCCATCGCGCGGCGGCTACTTCACCCGCGGCACCTCGCGCGATCCCTATGCCCGCTACAGCGAGGAGGGGCCGGTCTATGTGGGCAACATGCAGCGCCTGCTGGAGAAGTTCGAGACCGCCAAGGGCCTGATTCCTGCGCCCGTCACGCGGCCCGCCAAACGCCGCACGCCGCATGGGGTCATCTACTTCGGCTCCACCACGCCAGCCATGCACGAGTCCCTCGACACCCTGGAAGCGCAGGGAGAGCACGTGGACGGCCTTCGTCTTCGCGGCTTCCCGTTCAGCGATGCGGTGTTCGACTTCATCGACGCGCACGAGACGGTGTTCGTGGTCGAACAGAACCGCGACGCCCAGCTGCGCACCCTGCTGATGGTGGAGGGCGGCGTCGATCCGGGCAAGATGGTGCCGGTGCTGAACTACGACGGCTCGCCGATCACCGCCCGCTTCATCACCGAGGAGATCATGCGCCGGATCGGCGGCATGGCCCTGCGCCAGGTACCCCAGGTGGCCGAATGACCTACATCGTCAAACCTCGCTTGCATCACCCGCTCTTGCAGCCCAACGGCCTGGGGTTCACCCGCCGGGACTATGAGGGCAAGGTCTCCACCCTGTGCGCCGGCTGCGGCCACGACTCCATCTCCGCGGCCGTGATCCAGGCGTGTTTCGAACTCGACCTGCCGCCGCACCGCCTGGCCAAGCTTTCCGGCATCGGCTGCTCGTCCAAGACACCGGACTACTTCCTCGGCAACTCGCATGGTTTCAACAGCGTGCACGGGCGCATGCCCTCGGTGCTCACCGGCGCCAACCTGGCCAACCGCGAGTTGATCTACCTGGGCGTATCCGGCGATGGAGACAGCGCCTCCATCGGCCTCGGTCAGTTCGCCCACTCGATCCGGCGGGGGGTCAACATGACCTACATCGTCGAGAACAACGGGGTGTACGGCCTGACCAAGGGCCAGTTCTCGGCCACCTCGGATCGCGGGTCGAAGTCCAAGCGCGGGGTGATCAACCATGACCAGCCGATCGACCTTGTCGGTCTGGCCCTGCAACTCGGCGCCAGCTTCGTCGCGCGAAGCTTCTCGGGTGACAAGGCGCAGCTGACGCCGCTGATCAAGGCCGCGCTCAGCCACCAGGGCGCGGCGTTCATCGATGTGATCAGCCCGTGCGTGCAGTTCAACAACCACGCCGGCTCAACCAAGAGTTTCGACTACGTCCGCGAACACAATGCGGCTGTGAACCGCCTCGACGTGATCGAACCGCGCGAGGAAATCGTCATCGACTACGAGCCCGGCGCGGTGGAGATCGTCACCCAGCACGACGGCTCGATCCTCAAGCTGCGCAAGCTCGCGACCGACTACGATCCCACCGACCGGGTCCAGGCCATCACCCGCCTGCAGGAGTCCCACGGGCGAGGCGAGATCGTCACTGGCCTGCTTTTCATCGACCCGGACGCGGAGGATCTGCACGGCTACCTGGGCACCATTTCGAAGCCGTTGAACCAGCTGGGTGACGCGGAATTGACCCCTGGCGCCAAAGCTCTTGCAGCCATCAACGACTCATTGCGTTAGCGACAGGGCGAGACTAGGAACGGCGCTTGCGGGGCCTGCCGGCTCATGGCCCATAACAGAACATACGGTGAGGCGATGCCGGACGGGGAAGCTTCTGTAGTCGACAATTCGATTCCAGGCCTCGACCGCGCCCCGACCAACCACCGCCGCCTCGTCGCCTGGGTGCGCGATATCGCCGCCCTGACCAAGCCGGACCGCGTGCAGTGGTGTGACGGGTCGGACGCCGAGTGGGACACGCTCACCGAGGCGCTGGTCCAGGCCGGGACTTTCAAGCGGCTCAACCCAGAGAAGCGCCCCAACTCCTTCTTCGCCGCCTCCGACCCGAAGGACGTGGCGCGGGTCGAGAGCCGCACCTTCATCTGCTCAGAGGACCCTTCCGACGCCGGCCCGACCAACAACTGGCTGGACCCGGGCGAAATGCGCGCCGACCTGATGGGACTGTTCGACGGTTGCATGCGCGGGCGCACCATGTACGTCGTGCCCTTTTCCATGGGTCCCATCGGCTCGAGCATCAGCGCGCTCGGCGTGGAGATCACCGACAGCCCCTATGTGGTCGTCTCCATGCGCATCATGACCCGCATGGGCGAGCCGGCGCTGGACGCCCTCGGTGACGACGGTTTCTTCGTGCCCGCCGTGCACTCCGTCGGCAAGCCGCTGGCGCCGGGTGAGCCCGACGTTCCTTGGCCTTGCAACGAGATCAAGTACATCGTGCACTTCCCCGAGGCGCGCGAGATTTGGTCCTACGGCTCGGGCTACGGCGGCAACGCCCTGCTCGGCAAGAAGTGCTACGCCCTGCGCATCGCCTCGGTGATGGCCCGCGACGAGGGTTGGCTCGCCGAGCACATGCTGATCCTCAAGCTGATCTCGCCGGAGGGCCGCGCCTACTACATGGCCGCGGCCTTCCCCAGCGCCTGCGGCAAGACCAACCTGGCCATGTTGCAGCCCAGCCTGCCGGGCTGGAAGGCCGAGACCATCGGTGACGACATCTGCTGGATGCGCTTCGGTGACGACGGGCGGCTCTACGCCATCAATCCGGAGGCCGGCTTTTTCGGCGTCGCCCCGGGCACCGGCCTTAAGACCAACGCCCACGCGGTGTCGGCCCTGGCGAAGAACACCATCTTCACCAATGTCGCCACCACGCCGGACGGCGACGTGTGGTGGGAGGGGCTTACCGAGACGCCGCCCGAGGGCCTCACCGACTGGAAGGGCCGTCCCTGGTCGCCCGGCTCCGGCGAGCCGGCCGCGCATCCGAACGCGCGCTTCACGGCGCCCGCCGCCCAATGCCCCGTGGTCGCGCCCGAGTGGGAAGACCCAAAGGGCGTGCCGATCTCCGCTATCCTGTTCGGCGGGCGCCGCGCGAGCGCCGTGCCGCTGGTCACCGAGGCCTTCGACTGGGCGCACGGCGTGTTCCTCGCCTCCAACGTTGCGTCGGAAGGCACGGCGGCGGCGGAGAACAAGGTCGGCGAGCTGCGCCGCGATCCCTTCGCCATGCTGCCGTTCTGCGGCTACAACATGGGTGACTATTTCCGCCACTGGCTCGAGCTGGGCGCCAGGGCCGACCCGGCCAAGCTGCCGCGAATCTATTTCGTGAACTGGTTCCGCAAGGATGCCCGCGGCAAGTTCGTGTGGCCGGGCTTCGCCGAGAACAGCCGCGTTCTGAAGTGGATCGTAGACCGGCTGGAGGGCAGGGCGGAAGCCCGCGACACGCCCATCGGCCGGCTGCCGACTCCGCGCAGCCTGGACGTTGCGGGTCTTGGCCTGACGCCGGAGCAGCTCGATCTGCTGTTGTCGGTGGACGCCGGCGTCTGGCGCGAAGAGGCGGCGCTCATTCCCGGCGACTACGAGAAGTTCGGCGATCGCCTGCCGACCGCGCTCTGGGCCCAGTATTCAGCCCTGCTCGAGAGGCTCGGCGACGAGCCCGCGGACATGGCCAACGACGACCGCGCCCCCGCGACGATGGCGCTGAGAGCCTAGGGCGGCCGGCTTCCTGCGACAGCCAGGCGCCTTGACGCGGCGGGGCCCACGCCGCTACGAGCCGACCATTCCCTAACTTCTGTACTGCCAGGCGCAGCCTGCATCGCGCCGCCGGAGAGACCTTGAACGAAATCATTGTCGCCCGCCAATTCCGCGGGCCCCCGCATTCCGGCAACGGCGGCTACGTCTGTGGCCTGATGGGACGCCTGATCGATGGGCCGTCCACGGCCATCCTGCGCGCGCCAATTCCGCTGGATACACCGCATACGGTCGAACGCGACGGTCAGGCCGTGCGCCTCTTGTCGGCGGCGGGCGAGCTGCTCGGCGAGGCGCGTCCCGCCGGGGACGACGCCCTGCCGACGCCCCCCGCGCCGCCCAATCTCGAGCGGGCGATCGCGGCCGGCCGCGGATTTCCGGGTCTCGAGCGTCCCTTCCACCCGATCTGCTTCACCTGCGGCGACCAACTGGTCGAGGGCGAGGGGCTGCGGGTGTTCACCGGACAGGTTCCGGGTGGGCGGCAGGGTTTTGTGGCCGGTCCGTGGACGCCGCACATAGCTTTCGCCGACGAACGCGGGCTCATCCGCCCGGAGGTGGTCTGGGCGGCGCTGGATTGCCCGGGCTCGGTGGCCTGGGTGGTGATGCAGGGTGGCGGAGGCATGCTCGGCACCATGACCTGCGAGGTGGTTCGCCCACCCGCCGCCGGCGAGACATGCATCGTCACCGCCTGGCCCATCGAACAGAGCGGGCGCAAGAAGCTCTCCGGGACCGCGTTGTTCAGCGCCGACGGCGAACTGCTGGCCCGCAGCCACCACGTCTGGATCGGCCGCCCGATGCAGGCCGCGGCGGCATAGCCCGCGATGGCGGCGTTGGGGTTGGGAGCGGTCCGCCACGTACCGGTGATTCGCTTTTCCCTAGCCAGCGTTCTATGGATCGCTAGACTTCATTCGAACGCTTGTTTGGGAGGAACTTCATGCGTGAAGCGGTCGTAGTTTCGTATGCGCGCACCGGCTTGGCCAAATCGGCCCGGGGCGGATTCAACATCACACCCACCGTCAGCATGGCCGCGCACGCCGTGAAGCACGCGGTGGAGCGGGCCGGCGTAGAGAAGGAAGCGGTCGAAGACTGCTACATGGGCAACGTGGCCCACGGCGCGGCCAATCTCGGCCGCAACGCGGCGCTGCTCGCCGGCCTGCCAATCACCACGGCGGGCGTCACCATCAACCGCTTCTGCTCCTCGGGCCTGCAGTCGATCGCCATGGCCTCGCGCTTCATCAAGGACGACGGCGCCGACGTGGTGGTGGCAGGTGGGGTCGAGTCCATCTCGTTCCCGGGCGGCGGAGGCGCGCGCGAGAACAACGACCCCAAACTCACCGACATGTATCCCGACATCTTCATGCCGATGATCGACACCGCCGACATCGTCGCCGAGCGCTACAAGATCAGCCGCGAATACCAGGACGAGTTCTCGCTGGAGTCGCAACGGCGCATGGCCGCCGCCCAGCAGGCCGGCAAGTTCCGCGACGAGATCGTGCCGATGAAGACCAAGATGAAGAAGGTCAACAAGGAGACCGGCGAGGAGACCATCGTCGACTACGTGGTCGATCGCGACGAGTGCAACCGGCCCGACACCAGCCTGGAAGGCCTGCAAAAGCTGCAGCCCGTGAAGGGCCCGGACAAGTACATCACCGCCGGCAACGCTTCCCAGCTCTCCGACGGCGCGGCCGCCGTGGTGCTGATGGAAGCCAAGGAAGCCGAGCGCCGCGGCCTGAAGCCGCTCGGCCGGTTCATGGGCTGGGCGGCGGCCGGATGCAAGCCGGACGAGATGGGTATCGGTCCGGTGTTCGCCGTGCCGCGCCTGCTGGAGCGCCACGGCCTGAAGGTCGATGACATCGACCTGTGGGAACTGAACGAGGCCTTCGCCTCCCAGTGCCTGTACTGCCGCGACACCCTGGGCATCGATCCGGAGAAGTACAACGTCAACGGCGGCGCCATCGCCATCGGCCACCCGTTCGGCATGACCGGCGCGCGGCTGACCGGCCACGTGCTGCAGGAAGCCCGCCGACGCGGCAACGCGCGCTACGCGGTGGTGACCATGTGCATCGGCGGCGGCCAGGGCGGCGCGGGCCTCTTCGAGGCCTACAACTAGCCCTCAGGTCCCGACCTGACTCGCGAACCGGCCGGAGGGGCGACCCTCCGGCCGGTTTTCGTTTGGGCCGCCCCCTATTTGAACTTGTGCGAGATTTCGACCCCGTAGGTCGCCGGCGCATTGAAGATCCGGTAGCCCATGCCGAGTGCATCATTGGTAGCCTGCGCCACATAGCGCGTGTTGCCGATGTTGCGGCCCCACAGCGCCACCTCCCAGCCGCCGTCCGCAGTGCTGAGCGAGGCGCGTGCATCGATGACCCAATACGCCGCCGCCGACAGGAACGGCGTGTTCAGCGCTTCCTTGAACACCGCGCCGGAATACTGCGGCGAGACCTGGATTGCGCCGACCAGGTGGTCGCCCAGAGCGTGCTCATACCGGGCTGTGCCGTTGAAGCTGATCTCCGGCGCGTCCGGAAGCTTGTTGCCGGCCGCGATGGGCACGGTGGTTTCGAAAGCGCCAAGGCGGGAGTGCAGCAGGCCGAGGCCCGCGCGCAGGGTCAGCCCCTCGACCGGACGTGCGGTCACGTTGATGTCCGCCCCATAGATCGCCGCGTGCGGGATATTGCCCAGCTTGATCAGTCCGATGCCGCCGACGTTGGTGAAGGTCTGCGCCTGCAGGTCGAAGTAGTCATAGTAGAAGACACTGGATTCCACCTGCAGCCGCCGATCGAGCAGCAGCGCGTTGAAGCCGACCTCATAGTCGGTGAGCTGCTCGGGCTTGTAGGGGGCAAGCGCGAGGTTGGTGGTGGTGATGCCGTTGAAGAACCCCCCGCTCTTCTCGCCGCGCGAGACGCTGGCGTAGATCAGCACGTCGTGGCCCGGCTTCCAGTCCAAGGCCCCGCGCCAGGACCAGTTCTCGTCGTGGATGCTGGCGTTGAGGAAGGTGAGGTTGGCCGGGGTGACCGCGCACCCGGTGAGGAAAGTGCAGATGCTGACGCCGGGCTTAGGCGTCACGTCCTGGGTGCCGCCGATGTAGCTGCGGCTCTCGGTCGTGTAGCGAAGGCCGCCTTCCAACGCGAACTGGTCGGTGAGCGGATACTTCAGTCGGCCGAACACCGCGCCCGATGTGGTGGTCTGGTCGGAGTGGATGAACACGTTGCTGCCGACGAAGAACGAGTTCGGGTCCGGGAACGGGCTGAAATTGATGCTCACCACGCCCGGCGTGAACGAGTGCACCTTGTCCCAGGAGTAGTAGCCGCCGACCATCCACTCCAGCCGGTGGACGTCACCGTTGAGCCGCACCTCCTGGCTGAACTGATTGACGTCGTCATGCTGATCGAACTCCGCCTGCTGGGTCGGCGCCGCGTCGGCGTCGATATAGAATTCGCGCCTGAAGGTGATGTAACCGGTGATGGACGACAGCTTGGCCCAGGTCAGGTCGCTGTCGATGTGCAGCGTGGCGTTCAGCTGGTCCACATTGTAGGGGGCCGGGTGGTTCCAGTCGCCCTGGAACGGGTTCGGCGTGACGTCGGTGTAGTTGTGAAAGTCGGTGCAGTTGGCCGGCGCGGCGAAGTTCGGGCATGCCCCGGCGTAGCCGGCGACCGGCACGGTGCCGAAGAACTTGCCCACGCCGATCCCAGAGCGATCGTGCTCACCTTCGATCTTCAGCAGCACCGTGGTCTTCGCGTTCGGCGTCCACAGCGCCTGGGCGCGGCCGAGCAGATTGTTCTGGCGGCCCATGTCGGTGTTCAGCACACGGCTGAACCAGTAGCCCCTTCCTTGCTGCTGCGTCATGCCCGAAAAGCGCAGCGCGAAACTGTCGGACACCGGGATGTTCACAAAGCCGTTCGCAGTGAACGCGTTGTAGTTGCCGTAGCCGGCCGTCAGCTCGCCCGACGTCCCCTTCGTCGACGGTCTGGCGGACAGGATATTGATCGCGCCCGCGGTGGAATTGCGGCCATAAAGCGTGCCTTGCGGCCCCTTGAGCACCTCCAGGTGGTCGAGGTCGTAGAAGTGGAAGTCCATCTCGGCGAAGGACGCCAGAAACACGTCGTCGACGTACACTCCGACGCTTGAGTTGTTGGTGGAGGAGAAGTCGTCCAGCCCGACGCCGCGCACCGTGATGATCGACTGCGCGCCCGGGATGTTGTCCTTCACGTCGAGGTTCGGAGTCAGCATCATCAGGTCGGCGGCCTGGCTGACGTGAGCCTGCTGGATGGTCTCGCCGGAGACGCTGGTAACGTTGATCGCCACGTCGGTGATGCGTTCCGAGGTCTTTTCGGCGACCACCACCAGCTCGCCAACCGTTGTGTCCGCCGGCGCGTCGGCGCGAGCCGCCGCTGACGCCATCAGGCCCGCGGACAGCGCTGTCGCGGCCAGAAGAGCAGGCCTGGGCAGGCGGCGAACGCTTTGAAGACACGGCATTTCAGGTACCCTCCCCGCGGATCGGTCATCGACTCTCAGATCGATTTGACACTAAGGTATGTGAAGATAACGACGCGAAGAATAGGCTTGTCAAATGATTTTACATCGACGTATCGTTACAGACTGAAATGTCGAAAGAGCAGACCGCGCCCGTGCTTCGTCCACCCACGCCAGGCAAGGAGGATGCGCCCGCCGGCGTAGGCTCGGCGAAGGACGCCCGACGTGACGCGGTGCTGGAAGCCGCGGCCCGGGAGTTCAATGCGTCAGGCGCCGCCGGCGCATCGTTCACCCGCATCGCCCGTGATATCGGCCTCGGGCGGGCGGCGCTCTACTACTATGTGAGGGACCGCCAGGACCTTGTGCTGCAGTGCTACCGGCGCACCTGCGCCCAGATGGCCGCCGATCTCGCGACTGCAGAGGCGTCGGCCGGCGACGGACTGGCCCGGCTGGTCGCCTTCGTGCGCGCCGCGCTCGACCCCGAACGCGCGCCGACGGCCGTGCTGTCGGAACTCGACTACCTGACCGGCGACGCACACACGGAGATCGCCGTGGCCCACGCCGCCAATGTCACCCGGTTGCGCGCCCTGATCCGCGGCGGCGTCTCCGACGGCGGCATCCGAGAGTGTGACGACGAGGCGATCGCCCAGGCCATCGTCGGCGTCATCGGCTGGATTCCGCTGTCGGTGGACTGGGTCGAAGGCACCGACCCGGGCTATCGCGCCCGGACGGTTCAGGCGGTGGTCGACCTGCTCACTGATGGCTATGCCGCCGACACGTCCTACCTGTTCAATTCGCCGGTGCGCATCGACACCTTCTTTGCCGCCGCGCCGAAACCGTTCGATCGGGCAGGGCAGGCCGACGCCAAGGTCGAACAGTTGTTGATGACCGCGTCGCGGATCATCAACCGGCGCGGCGTCGACGGCGCCTCGCTCGACGACATCACCGGCGCGCTGGGAGCCACCAAGGGCGCGTTCTACCACTACCTGAGGAACAAGACTGACCTGGTGGTGCGCTGCTACCAGCGCGCGCTGCGCCTCAACGAAGCCTTTGCGGCGGCGTCCGGGCGTCTCGGGCGCAGCGGTCTGGAGAAGACCCTGATCGGCCTCTACCTGAACGTCCAGGCCCAGGCCTCCGACCTGGCCCCGATGATCCAACTGGTGGGTGTGGAGAGTCTGCCGCCGGCTTTCCGAAGGGAAATCCGCCAGCGGTCCAGCGCCCTGCAACGCACCTTCTCGGCCTACGCCGCCGAAGGACTCGCCGACGGAACCAATCGCGACGTCGACCTTGACGCTATCGCCCAGCTGGGCGCTGGCGTCTTCGAATGGCTGCCCAAGTGGTTCGATCCAGCCGATCCCAGGGCCTCCGGCGCGCTCGCCGGGGAATACTGCCGCCTGTTCATTGCTGGCCTGAGGCGCCGATGACCACAGCCGTAACTGCCCAGATAAATGGGACCGTCGCCCCCGGCTTCGAGAGCGTGCGCGACGCCTTCGCGGCCAATTTCGAACGGGAAGGTTCCTACCAGGAGATCGGCGCCGCGATCGCCGTCTACCATCGCGGCCGCCAGGTGGCCGACCTGTGGGGCGGATTCGCCAACCGCGCCCGCACCCGACCCTGGACCCGGGACAGCCTGGTCAACGTCTGGTCAGCGACCAAGGGGCTGACCGCCACGGCGGTCGCGCGCCTGGTCGACCAGGGACGGCTTTCGTACGGCGCCCGCGTCGTCGAGGTGTGGCCGCAATTCGCCGCCGGCGGCAAAGGCGACGTCACAGTCGCGCAGGTGATGAGCCACCAGGCGGGGCTGCCGGGCTTCGCCGAGCCCACGACCATCGACGACCAGTTCGATTGGCTGGGCTGCGTCGGCAAGCTGGAGCGCCAGACGCCCGCGTGGGCGCCCGGCGAGGCGACCTCCTACCACGCCATGACCTACGGCTGGCTGGCCGGCGAGATCGTCAGGCGCGCGGACGGGCGCACGTTGGGCCGCTTCGTCAGAGAAGAGATCTGCGGGCCGCTTGGCGCGGACATGTTCATCGGACTGCCGGAAGCTCTCGAGCCGCGAGTCGCCGAACTGCTCGGCCCCAAGGTCGAGCCGGACCCCGCAGCCGTCGCTGGCCTGGCGCCGCCCGCCCTGATGGCGCTGGCCAATCCCGCCCAGGAACCGGAGTCGCCCAACCGACGCGCCTGGCGCCTGGCGGAGATTCCGGCGGCCAACGGCCACGCCTCCGCGCAGGGCCTCGCGCGCCTCTACGCCGCCCTCGGCGCGGGCGGCGCGCTGGACGGCGTCACCATCCTTTCGCCTGAAACAGTCCGGCTGATGACAACGCCCGCCACGGCAAACGACCGCACCGACATGTTCCTCGGGTTCACCGACAGCTGGGGCATGGGCGTGGCGTTGAACACGCCGGGCATCTACGGACCAAATCCCCGGGCTTTCGGGCATTCCGGCTGGGGCGGCTCGTTCGGCTGCGCCGATCCCGACGCCCAGATCGCGATCGGCTACGTCTGCAACCAGATGGGCCCGGACCTGGTGGGCGACCCACGCACGGCCGGGCTCTGCGGGGCGGCTCTGGAGAGCGCAAAGGTGGCCTAGCTGCCGCGCTCGACCACCACCGCGGTGCCATAGGCCAGCACTTCGGTGATGCCTTCCATGATCTCGTTGGCGTCGTAGCGCATGCCGATCACAGCATTGGCGCCCTGCTCGGTGGCGTGCTGGGTCAGGTGGTCGAGCGCCTCCTGGCGCGCCGTCTCGGCGAGGCTCACGAACACCGAGAGCTTTCCCCCGAACAGCGACTGGATGCCGCCGGCGAAGTTGCCCAGCACGCTGCGCGAACGCACGGTGATGCCGCGCACCAGACCGATAAATTTGACCGTGCGATACCCAGGAATGTCGTTGGTGGTCGAGACCATCATGGCTTGCCTCTCTTCGCTCGCCCGCGACGATAACCCGCTGTGTCCAGGGCGCGAAGCGGCCTTGTGGCGAGGGAAGACTCTGCTACGAGGACGTCGTGATCACTGGTCACTGAACATCCAAGGGACGCCAAGATCCCGCAGGATTGAGGCGTGTTGGACAAGGTCACCGAATTCGAAGAGGCGGAGGAGTTCGCCGAGCTGCCGCCCGAAGCCGAGGCGGCGGCGGCCGAGGCCGAGGCGGAGTACGAGCGCTTCGTCTGGAAGAACCTGCCGCGCAACTTCGCCGCCCATTTCCTGCACGGCATGCTGGGCATGACCGGCATGCGCATCTTCAACGCCCCGACCTTCCTGCCGGCCTATTTGCACTCACTGACCGGGTCGGACGCCCTGGTGGGGCTCGGCCAGTCGCTGCAGCAGTTGGGCGCGGTGGTCTCGCCGGTGGTGGGCGCCACCCACATCGAGCACCGCAAGCGCGTGCTGCCGGTCTCCATGCTCATGGGCACCCTGATGCGCCTGCAGATCCTCGGCGTGGCCCTGGCCGGCTGGTTCCTGTTCGGTCAGGCGAAGATCGTGGCGATCCTCCTGTTCCTGTTCCTGTTCGGGCTGTTCAGCGGCGCCCAACAGGTGGCCTTCCAGATGCTGCTGGCCAAGGTGATCCCGATCAGCCGGCGCGGCAGCCTGCAGGCCGTGCGCAACGTCACGGGCGGCGCCATCGCCGCGGGACTGGCCTACGTCGCCGGGCGCTACCTCATCCAGAAGAACGTATTCGGCAACGGCTACTCGACCACGTTCTTCTTGGCCTTCGTGCTGACCAGCCTCGGGCTCACCGCCCTGAGCCTGCTGATGAAGGAGCCCGAACCACCCACGGTGCGCGCCAAGAGCCGCATCTGGGACCGCATCAAGGACTTCCCTGAGCTGATCACCAGCGACCGCGACTACGCCTGGTTCATGGTCGCGCAGACCACGGCCATGGCCGGCAGGGTCGCCGCGCCTTTCTACATCCTCTACGCCGGCCACGTGATGCACCTGACCGGCGGCAACCTCGGCCTGGTGTCCCTCGTGTTCCTGGGCTCGGACGTGGTCACCAACATGCTGTGGGGCCTGATGGGCGACCGCTGGGGGTTCCGCTCGACCTTCGTGGGCTCGCTCAGCCTGTGGATCCTGGCCACCGGACTGCTGATCTATGCGCCCAGCATCCCCTTGATCCTGGTGTCGTTCTTTGGCCTGGGATCGGCCCAGTCGGGCTTCCAGATGAGCGCCACCACCATGGTGCTGGAGTTCGGCGACCGGCACGACATGGCCATGCGCCTGGCCCTGTCCTCCACCACCCAGGGGCTGATGGCGACGCTCGGCCCGCTGTGCGGCGGCCTCGTCGCCGCGAGCTTCGGCTACAAGCCGGTGTTCATGATGTCGATGCTGATGCTGGGCGTCTCGCTGGTCGTGCTGGTGACCATGGTGAAGGAACCGCGGTTGCGACGGTTGCCGGGGTAGGGCGCCGCGGCAATCTCCGCATGGACCTAGGCGTGCGCCTTCTCGCGCTGGATGATGTCCTCGGCCAGGCGGCCGCCCACCTCGGTCATGTGGTCGAACACCGCGGTGAACAGGCCGAGGCCCTGGGTCAGGCCGCGCAGTTCGGCGATCAGTTCCTGGCGCTCGTATTGCGGCAGCAGCACCCGGATCTCGTCCCAGCCGCGCCAGCCGTCGCGCGGGGCGAAGCCCTGCACGTGGCCGCGCTTGGAGGACACCGCGGCGGCGATCTTCGAGGTGGAGCTGGACGGCGCGACGATGGTCAGCTGCTCGATGGGCTCCAGCAGGGTCGGGTTGCAGACCTTCAGCCCCTCGCTCATGGCCAGCCGCCCGGCCTGACGGAAGGCCATTTCCGATGAGTCGACGCTGTGGTGCGAGCCGTCGATCAGCACCACGTCCACGTCGGTCACTCTGAAGCCCAGTGGGCCGCGCTCGCAGGCGTCGCGTACGCCCTGCTCGACCGCCGGGATCCACTGCTTGGGCACCACCCCGCCGGTGACCCGTTGCGAGAAGGTTACGCCCGACCCGCGCGGCATGGGCTTGATCTCCACCACCACGTCGCCGAACTGGCCGTGGCCGCCGGTCTGCTTCTTGTGGCGGCCGCGCTGGGTGACCGGTTTCTTGATGGTCTCCTGGTACGACACCTTGGGGCGCGTCGTCGTCACCTCCACGGTGAACCGGTTCTGCAGCCGCTCGACGGTCACCGCCAGGTGCGCCTCGCCCTGGCCCGACAGGATCAGCTCCTGGGTCTCGCCGGAGGGATCGAGCCGCAGGGTCGGGTCTTCCTCCAGGAGCTTGCCGAGGGCGCCGGAGAGCCGCACGTCGTCCTTGCGGTGGCGGGCCTCGATGGCCAGGGAGAAGACGGCGCGCCGCTCGCCGGGCTTCAGCGTCGCTTCCTGCGCCTTGCCGTTCAGCGACAGCACGTCGCCGGGCCGCGCCTTCTCGATCTTGGCGATGGCCACGACGTCGCCGGCCTTCGCCTCGGCGATCTTGCGGGTCGTGGCGCCCTTGATGGCGAACAGGCCGCCGGCCCTGGCCCGCTCGCCGCTGCCCATGGTCAGTTCCTCGCCGTCGTGCAAGGCGCCGGCCATCACCCGCGCCTGGGCGAGCTTTCCGGCGCCGCCGCTGAACGAGGAGCCGAACACATAGGCGCACGGCCCCGAGAGCCCCAGACGTTCCGCCGTCGCGCTGACGTCCGGCGTCTCATGGCGGAAGGCCTTGAGCAGCCGGCGCACGCCGTAGCCGTTCAGCGCCGAGCCGAAGAACACCGGCACGATCTCCCGGCGCTGCATCTCCGCAACCAGGTCGGCGAACACCGCGTCGCGGGAGGGGACGACGTCGGTGAGCAGCTGCTCCATCAGCTCGTCGTCGTGGTCCGCCAGCTGCTCCAGCATGTGGAACCGCGCGTCGGCCTCCAGCCCGGCGATCTGCGCCGGCAGGTCGATCTGCTCCGACGGCTGGCCGGTGCGGTAGACGAAGGCGCGCTCCAGGGCGAGGTCGACGAAGCCGGTGACGTGCTCGTTCTCGATCAGCGGGATCTGGCGGGCCACCAGGGGCGCGGCGCTCACCGGCGCCAGTTCCGCCAGCAGCGCGTCGATGGGCCCGCGCGCCTCGTCGATCTTGTTGACGAAGATGGCGTGCGGCACCTCCAGCCGCTCCAGCGCCTTGAAGATCGGCTGCGCCAGGGCCGCTCGGCCCTCGTGCGGGTCGACCACCACCAGCGCCAGGTCCACCGCGGGCAGGGCCCAGTCGCCGGCGCCGGCGAACTCCATGGAGCCCGGGCAGTCGACGATCGAATAGCGGTCGTCCAGAAAGGTGAACCCGGCCAGGTTCATTTCCACCGACCCGCCGCGCCGGCGCGCCTCGGGGCTGGAGTCGCCCACGCTGGAACCGGATTCCACCTGACCTTGCCGAGGTATCTCGCCGCTGGCGAACATCATGGCTTCAAGCAGCGTCGTCTTGCCTGTCCCCGCCGCCCCGACCAGGGCGATCGCACGTACAGACCCGGCTTCAGCTTTCGCCATGAGCCATCCTCCACTCGCTGGGCGTCGCGCTCACGGAGCGCCGCCCCTTGGAATGGAAACTCACACCCGCTGGCGCAGAAGCGCAACCTTCAGCTTGGAAGCGGCGCCTCCGGGTGATTGCGGAGGCGAACTACCCCACGCCCTGCATCGGCGGCTTGAACAGGCCGGCGGGGGAGGCGGTGAAAATCTCACAGCCGGTCTCGGTCACCCCGATCGAGTGCTCGCATTGGGCGGACAGCGACTTGTCGCGGGTCACCGCGGTCCAGCCGTCGTTCAGCAGCTTCACCTGGTGCTTGCCGAGGTTCACCATGGGCTCGACGGTGAAGAACATGCCCGGCTCGATCACCTCGCGCACCGCCGGCAGGTCGTAGTGCAGCACATTCGGCGCGTCGTGGAACACCCGGCCGACGCCGTGGCCGCAGAAGTCGCGCACCACGCTGCAACGCATTGATTCCACATAGGTCTGGATCGCCCGGCCGATGTCGCGGAAGGTGTTCCCAGGCTTCACCTGGGCCAGGCCCCGCGCCAGGCCCTCATAGGTCACGTCCACCAGCCGCCGCGCCCGGGGCGAGACCTCGCCGACGCCGTACATGCGCGAGGTGTCGCCGTGCCACCCGTCGACGATCACGGTGACGTCGATATTGGCGATGTCGCCCTCGCGCAGGGTCCGCTCGCCGGGGATGCCGTGGCAGACCACGTGGTTGGGCGAGATGCACAGGGTATGGCTGTAGCCCTTGTAGTAGAGGCAGGCGGGCAGGGCGCCGTGGTCCAGGGTGAACTCCCGGGCCAGCCGGTCCAGCTTTTCCGTCGAGACCCCGGGGACCACGTGGGGAACCAGCATGTCCAGGCACTCGGCGGCCACCCGGCCGGCCCGGCGCATGCCCTCGAAGTCCTCCGGCCGGTGGATCTTGATGGCCCCCGTGCGGACCTCGGATTCAATCACGTCGTCGACAAAGGCCATGGCCTACTCCGTACCCGGATCCGCGCCCCGGATCCGCACCATCGTGGACCTGGGGATTTCGGCGAGCGATGCAACTCGCATCTGAGAATATGTCGCAACCCTAACACAAACTTTCAACGCCGGCCTTCACTCACGCGGGGCTTCACCTCTCCGGCTGGGAGAAGTGCGAACCCACGGCAATCGCCCGGCGATCTCAACCGATGCGGTGGTGATGGCGCACCCATAGACCAGCACCTCCACCCCCGCGTCCGCGGCCGCCTCCAGTCCCGCGGCGAACCCCGGATCCAGGTCGGCGCAGGCGCTGAAGGCGTCGCAGTCGGTGCGCTGCACCACGAACAGCACCGCCGCCCGCGCCCCGTCCGCTACCCGCGCCAGCTCCCGCAGGTGCTTGGCCGAGCGCGCCGCCACGCAGTCCGGAAACTCCGCCAGGGTCCCGGCGCGGCGCAGGTGGCAGTTCTTCACCTCCAGGAAGCAGGGCCGCCGGCCGGGACCGGTGAGCAGGAAGTCCACCCGGCTCGCCGCCCCGAACCTCACCTCCCGGCGGTGCTCGGCATAGCCGGCCAGCTCCGGGATCGCCCCCGCCGCCAGCGCCTCGGCCACCAGGCGGTTGGGGTGCAGGGTGTTGATCCCCACCAAGGCCCCATCGGCCTCCACCAGCTCCAGGGTCCAGGCCAGCTTGCGCTTGGCCCCGCCCGCCGCCGACACCCACGCCGCCAGCCCCGGCGTGTTCAGCCCCAGCATCGCCCCGGGGTTCGGGCAGTGGGCAGTGACCGCGCGCCCGTCGTCCAGCGCCACGTCGGCGAAGAAGCGCTTGTAGCGCCGCACCAGGCGCCCGCGCGCCATTGGTTGCGGCAGAAGCATCGGCGGCCTATGCCGTCTGGGAAGGCCGAGGTCCAGAGGCCCCGCGCCGGGCGGCGGCCGAGGGGAGTTCGAATGGCGACCAGTCAGCGCGTCACCGCCGCCGTGATGATCATCGGGGACGAGATCCTCTCCGGCCGCACCCAGGACACCAACCTCAACTTCATCGCCCGCTACCTGGGAACCTACGGCGTCGACGTGGCGGAGGCCCGCGTCGTGGGCGACGTGGCCGCGGAAATCATCGAGACCCTCAACGCCCTGCGCGCCCGCTACGACTATGTGATCACCACCGGCGGCATCGGCCCCACCCACGACGACATCACCGCCGACGCCGTGGCCGAGGCCTTCGGCGTGAAGCTCTACGAACACCCGGACATCCTGGCCATGATGCAGGCCCGCTGGAGCGGCGAGCTCAACGCCGCGCGCCGGCGCATGGCCCGCGTGCCCGAGGGCGGCGCCCTGGTGAAGAACCCGGTGCAGGGCCCGCCCGGCTTCCAGATCGGCAACGTCTTCGTCCTGGCCGGCGTGCCGCAGATCATGCGCGGCATGATGGAGGATGTGGGCCCCCGCCTGCGCACCGGCGCCGTGGTGGTGGCCCGCACCGTGCGCGTGGAGGGCACCGGCGAGGGCGTCATCGCCGAGCCCCTGGGCGTCCTGGCCAAGGCCCACCCCAACCTCTCCCTGGGCAGCTACCCCTTCTTCGGCCCCGAGGGCTACGGCGCCAACCTGGTGGTCCGCGGCCGCGACGGCGACGAGGTGGCCGCCACCGTGGACGAGCTGGTCGCCGCCCTGGAAGGCGTCGGCGCCCAGAAGGTGATCCGCGTCGAGGCGTGATGACCGCCGCCGCCGGGCCCTTTATGGTCCCGCCGGCGTGGACGTGGCGGAACTGGTAGACGCAGCGGACTTAAAATCCGCTGGCCGCAAGGCCGTCCGGGTTCGACCCCCGGCGTCCGCACGCCCTCCGAAGCCTCGGCGAAGGAGGGCCCCAACACCCCACATTCCACCGGCATTTCCACCTGTTCCACCTGTTAAACCTGTTATTTTGCACCTGTTAATCCGGAAAAACCCTTACAAATCAAAGCCAAATTCCGCCCCGGAACAGGCGATAACAGGTGATAACAGGTGCATCTAAGCCTGTTATTAGGCGCCAAACAGGTGCGCAACAGGCCGATAACAGGCGCGGAACAGGTGAGCCCCGCGCACGGCCCCGCGACAAGCGACGCGCCGAGGCGCGGGCCGCTTTGCGACTGGCATATTCACGATGTCAAAGAGCGGAGGTGCAAGCAGGGGTACCACACGTAACGCGAATCGGCGAGGCCTAGGTGAATGAGGCGTAAGGCCGGCGACCGGCGTTCGGACATGTCGCGACAATCGATCCCATCGCCCCATTGGCGCCGACGGAGCACCGGCGCGGGGTCTGTGAGCAGCGTGGTGGCTAGGCACCGGAATCGCTAAAACCGGGAGGAAATAGGGAAACCGTCACCAAAATGTCGGCTCACCTTGATTCATCGACTCCCCAAGCCGGATCCCGGACCAGCCGCTGGCGCGGCTCCCATCAATTGCGGTGACCGTGCACACAAATCACGAGATTGTGCCGGCGATGCCGGCTGCGGCGGCGACGCTCAACCATTGGGAGATTGCTCTACCTGCGATACGCTCATTCACGTCGCGCGGCAGCGGCCGGGAAGCTCGCCGCGGTCTGACGATCGCGAGGAGACGGCCATGCCCACCACGACGCTTGATCTGCGGCGCAATCTGCGCGACTCGATCGACGCTGACATCGCCGAGCGCACCAAGGCCCACCAGGCGCGCATCGCCGGCCTGAAAGTCGGCGCCGCCAACCTGATGCTGGCCAAGGCCCCCGCGGCGGCGGCGCCCCTGGTTATGCTGGCCCACGGAGACTCTTGGTTCGACTACCCCTTGGACGGCAACGGAATTTCGCTCGGGACGACCGACGTCGTCGCCCAGTTGACCGGCATGGGAGCGATCAACCCCGTAGTCCTCAATCTGTCGCACTTCGGCGACGCCACCACGGACGAGATGTCGCTGCCCAAACAGCAGCGGATGATCCAGGCCCTGACCGATCCCGCCAACTGGGCGGCGAGCGGCAAGCCCGACGCCATTCTGTTTTCGGGAGGCGGCAACGACATCGCCGGCGAACGCTTCTGCATCTTCCTGGATTACAACACCGCCGGTTCGACCGGGCTGGACCCGAAGCGGTTTGCCGACATGCTGGGCATGATCGAGGGCTCATATCTCGACCTGTTCTCGTTTCGCGACCAATACGCGCCGGGCGTTCCGGTGTTCGGGCACGACTATGACTTTCCGATCCCGAACGGCGCCCATCCGATTTGCGCCGGACCCTGGCTGCAGCCCTCGCTGGTCTATCGCGGCTGGACGAACCTGGCGGACGGGACGCGGATCGTCAGGGACGCGCTGATCGCCTTCAACACGCTGCTGACCAGGCTGGCGGCTGACCCGGCCAACGATTTTCACCTCGTGCCCACCCAGGGCACGCTGGCGCCGCCCGATTGGGCCAACGAACTCCACCCATATCCGACCGGCTTCAAGGCGATAGCGGCGAAGTTCGTGGCGGCCTTGGCGCAGAGTTTTCCGGGCCGCATCTAGGGAAGCGTCGGAATTACGGAGTATCCCTATTGGGTTCCTCGTGCCGCGAGCCGGGGGAATAGAACCGCCAGGCTCACCAGTGACGCCGCGGCTATTGCGCTGACCAGAAAGAGCTGAGGGTCTCCGCCGGACGGAACGGGCGAGACGTCGTAGGTCCAGCCCAGTTTCCATTCGGCGGACAGGCTGGCCAGGTCGGTCAGAGTATGGGCGAAGACGGCCGGCCAGATCGATCCCGCGCAATAGGTCAGCACGCCGAGGGCGATCCCCGCCCAAAGGATTGAAATTCCCGACGCTGCCGCCTTGGAGGCATCCCCGCTCGCCCAGCCGTAACGAAGGTGCACGGCGTAGAAGAGAACGGCGCTCAGCAGGACGGCCACCGTCGGACCCAGACGTCTTTGAATCGTGGTCTGCAGGATCCCGCGATATGCCAGCTCTTCGAAGAACCCGGCGACCGCCGCGGTCATCACCAGCCCACACAGCACGAGGCTGAGGTCGCGGCCGACGATCATTGACGGTGCGTGGAAATCCGCCGGTGAGAAGTGACCGAGACGCAAGGCGGCGAACCATACGGCGAGGATGGATGCGGCGGTCAGCGCCGAGGCGGGCGCGGCCAGGCGCCAGACCGACGGCGTCGGCCAGTTGATGCGCGACAACGACTTGCGCGCCTTGCGAAACCCGACCGGCGGTCCGAGGCCGGCGAAATAGGCCCATACCAGCGCCATGACCCCAAGCATTGCCGGCGCCGACCAGGGTAGGTCCGGCCGATAGTGCAGATTGAGGCCGATGAGCGCCGACCACGCCAGAGCGCCTGAGGCGCTGACCAACAGGGCGATCACCACCGCGAGCGGCAGCGCCACGATCCCCGGCCACCGCTTGCGCGCGATGTCCGGACCTGCACCGCGGTTCATGACGCCGCCGCCTTCGACACCGACGCCGGTGTCTGCGCCCCGGCCTCAGCCTGCAGGTATGGGAGCAGCATGCCTTGCAGCTCGATCGCCAGCCTTCGATCGTCAACTGGCGCGTCCAGGAACACTGCGCCGCCATCGAACAGGATGATCTCGCGACAGGCGAATACGATCGTCTGAACGGCGAATGCTGCTCGAAGGGCAATCGCCTCCCGGTCTGCCGCGAGGAATTGCGCGCCTCGTCGATATATCCGCGAAATTCTCTCTGGAAATTCGCGGTCGGCGGCTGCGGTCTTGGTTCGAAAATGCAGGACGGCCGATTTCACCAGGCCACGGTTGTCTCGGAAGAAACGCGCGATCAGGTCCACCAGAAGATCGATGCGCTCGCGCAGCGTCCTTTCCGCGTTCCCGGCTTCCAGAACCTCCAGCGCCTCTTCGACGCGGCTGAGATAGTCGCCGTAGAGCGCATTCAGCAGGGCGTTCTTGTCGGGGAACCGCGCATAGAAGCTGCCGATGTTCACACCGGCCGCCCGAGTGATCTCGGCGACGGAAATCTCATCGAACGTGGCGGTGTCCAGCAGCCGCGCCGCCGCTTGCATAATCCTCCGAAGCGTTTCCCGGCTTCGCTGTTGACGAGGCGCGACAACGTTCATGGCCGAGCCCCATAATTTGAATTAGAATTCAAATACTAGTTCGGAAATCCCGTCAAGCTCGAAGTCGGCGCGGTCGAGAGCGCGAGTTGCGGTGACAGTGCCTGGGTCTTCGCCCTAGGCCGGCTTCGCCGGCTTCGCCACCTTCGGCGCGACGCACTTCCAGACCCGCTTTCCGCTATGGCTCCTAACCTGCGTCGCGACGGAGGGGAGCTTGCAGCGGATGCCCGGCGACGGGGGGCAGTGTGAGCCCGCGGCGCAGAGCGGCGGCAACGGTTGGGGGTTGAGGGCCTGGGCCGAACCGCAGATCGAGAGCGTCATGGCGGCGACGCCGAGGCCGGCGAGGAGTCTGGTCATGCCGTGTTGTGATCCTGTGTCTGGGGCCTGAAGGGAACGCCACAAAGCTCGCCTCGCCGAGACGGCGAGGCACGCACGGGTCGGGAGCGGGCTAGCGCGCCACGCCTGGGCCGCCGCCCGCGCTCTCGAAGCAGCAGCTGCGCCACTCCTGCTGGCAGATGTTCTTTATCCTCTGCCTGCGGGAGATGCACGCACTCCAGACCTGGGTGCAATGCTGCCTCACCGCCGCGTCGGTCTTGCACCGGCCGACCGGGCGCGGCAGGGAAACCGCCGGCCCGGAGGCGACGGTCGGCGCGCTCTGGCGGGCCGCCTGAGCCACGCCGGTGGTCAGCGGAGCGGCCGCCAGGGCCAGGATGCAGGCAAACCCAATCGAAGCGGCTCTCATCGCACGTCCTCCGGTGGCTTCAGACAAGCCTATCCGACCGCCCGCCTCCACACCATCCAGGCGCCTGGAGCAAATTCGGCCCAGGTTGGCGCGGTGGCCCTGCGCCCCCTCCGTCAGTCCGCTTCGCGGCCTGCCACCTCCCCCGCTACGCCCTTCGGGCTTGCATGGGAGGAGCAAGAACGCCGGCGCCTTTCTGCTCCTCACCCGCAAAGCGGGGGAGGGGGACCGCGCTGCGTAGCCCGCAGGGCGAAGCAGGGTGGTGGAGGGGGCGCAAGGCCGCCGAACCGCCGATTCGATCAAACCCGGCGCCCCCGCTCCTACGCCGCGAACGGGCGGACCGTCTCGATCATCACGCGGTTGAACAGGTCCGGTTCCTCGAACGGCGCCATGTGTCCGGAGTTCTCGAACCAGATCAGTTGCTTGTGCGGCGCCTCGAGGACCTCGAAGTAGGCGGCGGACACCGACGCCACCACCTGCATGTCGAAGCGGCCCAGGATGAAGAACACCGGCATCTCGAGCCTGGGCACATCGCGGCGCAGGTCGGCGGCGAGCAGTTCGCGCCACAGCAGGCGCGCGGAGAAGCCGGAGCCCTGGGCCAGGCGGACCAGATCGAGCAGCGAGGCTTCCGGGCCGGTGAGCCCACGCCACACCAGCCTCGCCATCGACAGGTTCGGGCCGAAGGCGCCGCCCATCGCCATCAGCCAGCGGCGCTGGGTGCCGATGGTCTTGAAGGTGTGCGGCGGCGGTCCGATGGCCAGCAGCTGCCGGACGGCCTGTTGCTTCCCGCGCTGGCGCGCCCGCTCCAGCACGAAGTCGTAGGAGGCCGCTTCGCTGGCCGCCATGTCGGCGACCTGTCCCACCCCGACGTAGGCGGCCACCTTGCCGGGAAAGCGGCTCGCATAGAGCACGCCCAGGGCCGAGCCCCAGGAATGGCCCAGCAGCACGACGGGCCGCGCGCCGAAACGGGCCAGCGACATGTCGATCAGCTCGTCCAGGTCGGCGACGAAGCGGTCCACCGTCATGGACTCGGCGGGGATCGACCTGTTGTAGGACCGGCCGGCCCCGCGCTGGTCCCAGTAGACCACGGTGTAGGCGTCCTCCAGCGCGGCGTTGAACGCGCGGAACAGCGCCGTCTCGGAAGACCCCGGCCCGCCGTGCAGGATGACCAGCAACGGATTGTCCGCATCGCGGCCGCGCACCACCACCCACTGGTCCACGCCGCCGATCCGCCAGAAGCCCGCCTGCGCGACGGACCCGGCGACCACGCCGCCCCGCGCGTCCCTGAACGGCGCCGTGCGTCCGGCCGACCTGGACATACCGCTCGCCTCCCCTTGGCGTACGTGGGTGACAGTGCGCTCAATCCATCGGCGCCGCACCGGTCAATTCCAGGGCCGGGCGCCCTGTCGCCGCGTCAAGGCGACTCAAGGTTGACTGACATCAAGTCTCGCCCGACGCTCGACGGATAGACTGCCCGCGCTGGGATGCCAGTCCAACGTTCGGAGGCCGGCATGTTTCGTGACCTGCTTGTCCATGTCGATGGGAGCCAGGCCGGGCGGGGCAGGGTGGCGTTCGCCGTCGATCTGGCGGGGCGCGTCGGCGCGGGGCTTGACGGGATGCATGTCATCCCGCCGGCCGAGGCGCCGCCGCGCGTCAAGCCGAGCCGGCTTGCCGAAGCGGATCGGGCGATCGCCGAGAGACTGGCGGCGGACGCGCGCGCCGCCGCGGCGATCTTCCGCCAGGAGACCGCGCAACGCCTGCCGGGCGCGCGCTGGTACGAGGCCGCCGGCGACATTGCGGGCGCCGTCTGCGCGCGGGCGCGTTACGCCGACATGGTGATCCTGGGCCAGTACGAGTGGCAGGACCCGCCGCACCGCCATCCGTTGCCGATCCCCAATTCCGTGGCGTCCCAGTGCGGCCGGCCGGTGCTGGTCGTGCCCGCCGACACCCCGCCCACCGCGCTCGCCAAGATCGCGATCGCCTGGGACGGCAGCCGCGAGGCGGTGCGGGCGGTGCATGACGCCATGCCGCTGCTGCGCCTGGCCCGGTCCATCGACATCCTGACGATGCTCGGCCCCTCCGCCATGCAGGACGAGGCCGACGGGCAGGACCTGTCGGCGCACCTGGCGCATCACGGAATCGATGTGAAGACGGAGCTGCGCCAGATCGCGACCCGCGACGAGCATGGCGCCCTGCGGAGGGAAATCGAGCAGGGCCACTGCGACCTGCTGGTGATGGGCGGCTACTCGCACCCGATGTGGATGGAGTTCGTGTTCGGGGGCGCCACCCAGTCGATCCTGCTTTCGTCCAAGACGCCGATACTCGTGTCGCACTAGCGCGATACGCGCTGGGGTTGCAAACCGAAATCCGATCCGCTACGTTCACTCTTCGTTCCAGGGACCGCGCTTCGGCACGGGGCCTGAACCAGGGGAGGCTCAACTGTACACGCTCATCGTCATGCTCTTTCTGACCCAGAACCCGACCGCGCCGACGCACCAGGCGTCGCTGTCGGCGATCCAGGGCTTTTCAACCAAGGATACCTGCGAGGCGGCGTGGACCGCCTTGAACCCGGTATTCGTCTCGAACGGCGTCAACGCGGACCATCAATGCATCGAGATCAAGAAGCCCCGGCGCAGCAAGGCCGCGGCGGGCGCGGCGCCCACGCCGCCGGCAGGCTAGCGCGCCATCCGCCAGGTCTGGTTGGCCAGGTTCTCGGTCGCGGCGCCCGCAAGGCCGTTCCCGCACCATGCGGGTTGTGCCAATGATCGACGGTCAAGCCGCCGTTGCTCCCCACGCGACGCGCGGCCCTGGCCCTAGGCTCCGCAGTCACCGGCGGAGCCTTCGTACCGGCCGCCGCGCCGTTCCCCTATCCCGGTCCTCGCTC
This sequence comes from Caulobacterales bacterium, assembly GCA_044445825.1. Classification (GTDB taxonomy): domain Bacteria; phylum Pseudomonadota; class Alphaproteobacteria; order Caulobacterales; family Caulobacteraceae; genus Acaudatibacter. Next base: position 32,063 of record JBIOEG010000001.1, on the reverse strand, counting down.
CGCCGGCGCTCGAACCCCCGGGGCCGAGCCTCGCCATTCGTGCTACGGTGGCGCCGCCGCGGCGCAGCTCAGCCGGCGGCGTCAGCTCGGGAGGGGTCCGACATGACCGGCCGTGTGAGCGTGACCATGGAAGACGGAGTCGCCGAGGTTCGGATGACCCGCGCCGACAAGCTGAACGCCCTGGACGGCGCGATGTTCGAGGCCCTGATCGAGGCCGGTGATCGGCTGAAGGGCGAGGCCGGACTGCGCGCCGTGGTGTTTTCCGGCGAGGGGCCCTCGTTCTGCGCCGGGCTCGACGTGGCCACCTTCGAGCTGCTCAACGCCCCGTCGACGCCCGCGCCCGCAGGCGCGCCGCGCCGCCTGGCCGCCGCCTTCGAGCAGCGCAGCTTCGGCATCGCCAACCGGGTGCAGTACGCTGTCTGGGTGTGGCGCGAAGTCCCGGTCCCGGTGATCGCGGCGCTGCACGGCGCGGTGCTGGGCACAGGCCTGCAGCTGTCGCTCGGCGCCGACATCCGCTACGTGGCGCCGGACGCGCGCCTGGCCTTCGTGGAGGTCGACTGGGGCCTGGTGCCCGACATGGCCACGACCCAACTGCTGCGCGGGCTGGTGCGCGAGGACCTGGCGCGCGAGCTGATCTATTCGTGCAGGATGTTCTCCGGCGCCCAGGCGGTGAGCTACGGCTTCGCCACGCGCGCGGCGGCCGACCCCCGCGGCGAGGCGCTGGAGCTGGCGCACATCATCGCGCGCAAGAGTCCGGACGCGGTGCGCGCCGTCAAGCGGCTACTCAACGCCGCCGTCGTCTCCGAGCCCGCCGCCGGCCTGGTCCGCGAGACCGAGGAACAGGTCGCCCTGATCGGCAGCCCCAACCAGATCGAAGCGGCGATGGCCAACATCGAACAGCGCACCCCCAAATTCACCGACCCGGCGGTGTGAGGTATCCTTCTCCACTCGGGAGAAGGTGGCCCGCGCAGCGGGTCGGATGAGGGGCCGCGAAGACTCACCACGGAGGTCACGGAGAGCCACGGAGTTCACGGAGTGGGCTTCCACGGAGTGGGCTTCCAATGCTTAGGACGTGCCCGCGTGAAGGTCATAGTCTCCGTGATCTCCGTGCTCCTCCGTGACCTCCGTGGTTGAACTTCCTCGCACCGCCCGCGAGACTCGGTAATTCTACGGTAACGGAATGTCGCGCATTTATTTCAGGTCAGACACATCCGCGCCGCCTCTCGTGCGGCGCGGTCTGATGGAAGGCCCCGGTATCGCATCCCGGGGCCTTCGCTTTCGCGGGCGCCGGGATCGTCCCGCTCAGTACTCGCCGAAATGCAGGCGCTTGCGATCGCGCACCACGTTCAGGCGCGCGATCCGGGACAACAGCCGCGCCGCGTCGAACGGCTTGGTCATGTAATCCTTCGCGCCGAGGCTGGTGGCCTTGCGCACGTCGTCGAAGGCGTCGTTGGCGGTCAGCACCAGAGCCGGTATGTCGCGCAGCGTCGGGTCGGCCTGCAGCTCGCGCAGCACGCCGAAGCCGTCCAGGCCGGGCATCCCGACGTCGAGGATCACGCAGTCCGGCCGCTGGGCCCTGATCGCCGCCAGCGCCTCGTGGCCGTCGCGGGCCGCCGTCACCAGGTGACCGGCCTGTTCGAGCCGGATCGTCAGGAGCTCGCGGATGGCCGCGTCGTCCTCCGCCACCACGATGTGATGTCGATGCGCTGTCACCATGCCCCGCGCCCGTTGCAGCCGTGACAAATGCTTGCGCCGAAAATCGCAACGAGCCGTTAACCCAGGAGCCGGCGTCATCAAGCTGGGCCGGTCCGCGGGTGTGACGTTCTCACCACACCGCGCCGCCGACTGCTACGGCGTTGAAATGTCCGCTTGCGTCCGGGCCGCCGGAGGAAAAAATGGCCCGGCGAACTAAACATCCGCCGGGCCAAGTGCAGCTGCGAGCGGGGGGGCAAGGGGTGCTCGCAGCGACACCTGATGTGTCGTCTGCGGGCCCTCATTTCAACTCAACGATCTGTAATTCTCGCGGCGAGGCGGCGTTTGGTCGCGTCGGCCAGACCGCCGCCGCGACGCGCGCCTAGTCGATCTTCAGCTTGATGCACTTCCACACGAGCTTGCCGCTCTTGGTCTTCACCTCGCGCGCGACCTTCGGCGCGACACAGTGGAGGCCGGGCGGCTGTTGGCGCGGCGCCGCCGGCGGGTCCAGGGCCAGGGACGAGCCGGCGATGCAAGCGGCCATCGCGGCGAGGCCGAGGGTCGTCAGTCGTCTGCCCATGGGTTTGTCCTCTGTCCGGGATTGAACGGGGCTGGACGGCGTCAACCGTTCCGCCTCGGCGCGCAGCAGCCTTTCCACCCCTGCAGGCAGTCGCGGGGTTGCCTGTTCGGGCGGGCGACGCAGGCGTTCCACACCGCGATGCAGTGCTGTCTCGCCACGGCGTTGGTCCTGCACCGGCCGATCGGCGGCGGGTGCTTGGCCGCCGTCCCCGGGCCCTGGGCGCGGGCCGCGCTTTCCATGGGACGATCGGCATGCGCGACAGCGGCGCACATCGGACCCACGGCCATCGCCAGCACGAACGCAAAGCCTATCGAAGAGACCTTCATAGTCTTGCTCCCTGAAGCCATGCACGGTGCCACTATGCGCCAGGAGGGGCGCAATACAACGCTCGCGACGCAGCCTCGGGCGCCGGACGGCTGCCTCACACCGGCTCGTCTCCAGACAGCGTGATCCGATGCATCACCCGCCTGTGGCCGTGGTAGTCGTTCACCGGGTTGTGCAGGACGCAGCGGTTGTCCCACAGCGCCAGCGACCCCTCGGTCCAGCCGAAGCGGCAGGTGAATTCCGGGCGCACCTGGTGCTGATGCAGCCAGCCCAGCAGCGGGGCGCTCTCGTCCTCGCTCATCCCTTCGAAGCGGGCGGTGTGGGCGACGTTCACATAGAGCGCGCGCCGGCCGGTCTCCGGGTGAGTGCGCACCACCGGGTGCACCGCCTCGAACGCGTCGTTCCGCTCGCCCCGGCCGGCGTCGCGCAGACGGTCCTCGCGGGTGCGCGAGACATCCGCCCTAGCCGAGCTGTTCACCGCCCGCAAGGGGCCTAGCAGGCGCTTCATGCCGTCCGACAGGGCCTCGTAGGCGGCGTATTGGCAGGCGAACAGGGTGTCGCCGCCCACCGGTGGGACTTCGCGCGCCAGCAGCATCGTCGCCATGGGCGGGGCGGGCAGATAGGCGGTGTCGGAGTGCCAGACGCCGCCGAAATTCACCGTCTCGTGCTCCAGCTTGACCACCGCGGTGATCTCCGGGAAGTCCGGCAGTCCCTTCAGGAAGGGGTATTCGCTCACCTCGCCGAAACGCCGCGCCAGCGCCAGGAACTGCGCGGAGGTGAGGTGCTGGTCGCGGAAGAAGACCACGCCGGCCTCGAGCCAGGCCCGGCGCAGGGCCGCGACCACGGGATCGGGCAGGGACCGAGACAGATCGACCCTGACGATCTCGGCCCCCACCGCGCCGGACAGCCTGCGGACTTCGAAAGTGTCGGACGAGTCCAGTGTGGCAGCCTCCAAAGCAGCGATCGCGCGCGTTCCGAGCCGCGGCCCTGGACCTTATGCCCGATCCGCGCCGCCCGCCCAGACCGGAGCGATCCCGCTTTCTTGACCCGCCGCCACCGTCCCGCCGCAAACCGGACTCCTTAGCGCCCGGCTTGGAGCGCACCGATAGGCGCTGAGTTGTGCTAGGGCGCCGGGGACGGGCGCGGGAGGCCGGGTTGCGGGACTTCATGGACGTCAGGGGCGAGTCGGGCCGGTTCTTGCGGTTCATGCTCCTGAAGGACGGCCGGCCGCTGTCGCCCATGGGCGGCAACTATCTCTATGTGCGCCAGACCGGGGATCGCACCGAGATCCTCTACGCCGGCGAGGCGCAGAACCTGCTGCTCAGCGCCCTCGACCGCTGGACGGAGGCCAGCGAGCTGCTGCAGGCCCAGGGGGTCTACACGCGCCTCAACATTTCCGAACGCACGCGCCAGCTCGAGCACGACGACATCGTGCGGGGCGTCCGCCCGCAGATGAACCTGACGTCCGAACATCTCGCCCAGCGGGATAGGCCCGTCCGCGAGGCGCCGTCTTCATCCCTGACCGATCCGCGCGGCGAGAGCCTGAAGCCGGACAAGCGGGCGGCGCCGTAGAGCCTCACCCGCGGGCGAGCGCCTCGGCGAAGGCCTTGTTGAGTTCACCGCCGGGGGCGCCTTCGGCCAGCAGGGCGAACGTCCCCTTCTCGGCGATCTCCCGGGCCGCGCGCAGGAAGCCGCCGTAGGCCGCACGGGCCAGGGCGCCGCCGACGCTGATCCGGCGCACCCCGAGGCCGGCCAGCGTCGCCACCGGCAGGCCGGGGGTCAGCACGTTCACCGGCTTGGGCGCGACGGCCTGGACCACCTGGCGGATGTGGTCCGCCTCGCGCAGGCCCGGCGCATAGAGGCAGTCCGCGCCGGCGGCGGCGAAGGCGGCGAGCCGCTTGATCGTGGCGTCCAGGTCCGGGCTGCCCACCAGGAACCCCTCGTGCCGTGCGGTGAGCAGCACGCCGGAGCCGCCGGCGTCGATGGCCTCGCGCGCCGCCGCGACGCGCTCCACGGCCAGGTTGAAATCGTAAAGCGGGGCCTCGCGCCGGCCGGTGGAGTCCTCCACCGACAGCCCCGCCACTCCGGTGTCCACGGCCAGGCTCACGTGATGGGCGACCTCCTTCGGTTCGTCGGCGAAGGCGTTCTCGAAGTCCGCGTTCAGCGGCAGGTCGGTGGCATGCGCCAGGGCCGACAGATGGACCAGCACCTCGTCCAGCGCCACCTTGTTGTCCGGGCGGCCGTGCGACCAGGCCATGCCGGCGCTGGTGGAGGCCAAGGCCTTGAACCCAAGCCCCGCCAGCAGGATCGCCGACCCGACGTCCCAGGGATTGGGGATCACGAAGCACCCGCGCTCGTGCAGGGCGCGGAAGGCGGCGCGTTTGTCGGCGGCGGAGACGGTCATCGGCGGGCTCCTCGGAGATGGCTCTGGCGCCTATCGCGCGTGCGCGCCGGGCGCAAGCCGTCGCGGGCAACCGATGCTTACCCCAAACGGCGTATCGGCGCTGGCGGGTTGCGGACCTCTATCGTAGGACGCCCGGGCGCGTCCGGTTGTGACGCGGCGCAGCGCAAGCGGCAGGGGAATGGCCATGTCGACGAAGATCGCCCTGATCACCGGCGCCGGCAGCGGCATCGGCAAGGCCGCGGCCCTGGCGCTGGCGGACGCCGGCTGGTCCCTGGCCCTGTGCGGACGGCGCCTCGATCCGCTGGAGACGGTGGCGGAAGCGGCGCGCGGCAAGGGCGTGGACGCCGTCGCGGTCGCCGCGGACGTGGCCGATCCCGACGCCGTGCGCGGCCTTTTCGAAGTAGTTTCGGCGCGGTTCGGGCGGCTCGACCTGCTGTTCAACAACGCCGGGACCGGCGCGCCGCCGGTTCCGCTGGAGGATCTGCGCATCGAACAGTGGCGGCGCGTGTTGGACACCAACCTCACCGGCGCCTTCCTTTGCACCCAGGGCGCCTTTCGCCTGATGAAGGCCCAGGATCCGCGCGGCGGGCGTATCATCAACAATGGCTCGATCTCGGCCCACGCGCCGCGGCCGAACTCCGCGCCTTACACCGCGACCAAGCACGCGATCACCGGCCTCACCCGCTCCACCTCTCTCGACGGCCGTGCCTTCGACATCGCCTGTGGCCAGATCGACATCGGCAACGCCGAGACGCCGCTCACCGCGCGGATGAGCCAGGGCGTGCCCCAGGCCGACGGCCGCATCGCGCCCGAGCCGGTGATGGACGTCGGCCAGGTGGCCGAAGCCATCGTCTACATGGCCGGCCTGCCGCTCTCCGCCAATGTGCAGTTCATGACGGTGATGGCGACCAAGATGCCGTTCATCGGCCGGGGCTGACGCTCCGGCGGCCGAATCGCCGGATACCTGCGCTCTGGGAGGTGCCGATGCGTCGTCTCATGCCGTGTTTCGTGGCCGCCGCGCTGGCCTTGGCCAGCGCCGCCCGCGCCGATGATGCGCCGCCCGCGCCGGACAAGAGCGGCTACAACCTGCTCAAGCCCACACCGGAGAGCCAGCTGCGCAGCCTGTGCACCGACCGGCCGACCAAGTCGACGGCCCCCTGCACCGTGGACGCCGGCCGCTGGCAGGTGGAGAGCGACATCTACAACGTGACCATTCTGAGCGTCGGCGGGGTCCGGACCACCACCGAGCTGTTCACCAACCCGACGCTTAAGCTCGGCGTGACCAACACCCTCGACCTCGAGGTCAACATCACGCCCTGGGAGCAGGTGACCGTGCGCGACCATGGCGATACGAGCCGGGCGGCCAGCGTCGGCGATCTCTTCCTGCGTGCCAAGCAGAACCTCCTCGGCGACGACAGCGGCAATGTCGCCGTCGCCATCAGCCCGTTCGTGAAGGTCCCCACCGCCAGCCGCGCCATCGGCAACGGGGCGGTGGAGGGCGGGGTGATCGTGCCGGTGCAGTTCAATCTGCCGTCGAACTGGCAGCTGCTGTTCGATCCTGAACTGGACGTGCTGGAGAACGCCGCCGGCGGCGGCAAGCACCTCAACACCATCGCCCTGGTCAGCCTGAGCAAGCCGGTTTCCAAGACCGTGACGCTCTCGGCGGAGCTGTGGACCGACAGCAACTTCGACCCGGCGGGGACCGTCACCCAGGTCTCCGGCGACCTCGGCGTCGCCTGGATTCCGGCTGCCGCCCCCACGCTGCAGCTGGACGGCGGCGTCAACATCGGCCTGAACCGCGCGACGCCTGCCGCGCAGGCCTACGTGGGGATATCGCACCGCTTCTGAGCACCATCCTCCACAAGAAAAACGCCCCCTCCGGGGAGGGAGGGGGCGTTGCCTAGTGGGTACACACTTTAGGGAGGCTACTAGAAGAGGATGCCGCTCTCGACCATCACGCGGGTCTGGTCGGTGTTGTCGCCCTTGGTTCCGAAACCGGTTCCCATGGTGAAGAACTCGCCGTCCGTCGAGCTGTGCGTGATGCCGCTGATCGCGGTGTAGGACAGCTCTCCGCGAATGAAGAAGATGCCCTTCTGCCAGGTCGGGGTGATCGTCACCGAATAGGCGCTGCTGCCCGGGCCGTAGAGCACGCTGGTGACGCCGCCGCCATGGTCCTGGCTGATGTACTCGACGCGACCGGCGATGTTCCATTGCGAATTGATCTTGTAGTCCGCGAGGACTGCGCCACCCCAGGTGGACGTGGAGTGGAAGATGAAGCCCGGCACGGTCGGCACGTAGGTGTACTGGACGTAGGGCGTGATCGTCCAAGCGCCGGCGCTATGCGTGAACGACAGGTCGTAGATCTGGCTGTTGTTGCCCGCAACCGGGGTCACGAAGGTGTTCACCTTGATCTTCGAGAAGTTGCCGGAGGCGTCGAAGGTCAGGGAGTCGGCGCTGTTGAAGGCGTAGGTGACCAGCACCGAGCCGCTGGTCAGCCGGCCGGAATAGAAGCCGTCGTTCCATGACGCCGAGAGAGTCCACTTGCCTTTGGAGTAGTTGGCTTGCAGGCCGCGGCTGATCACCGGCTCCTGGTTCCACAGCAGGCCGCGCTCGATGTTCATGTTCTCGAAGCTGAACACCGACTCGGAGCCCACCAGGGTCGGCAGTTGGCCGCCGATGATGTTGAAGTCGCCGTTGGGCGCCCACTTCAGGAAGGCGACGGGCACGAGGCCGTAGGTGGCTTCGGGCGTGTCGCTGCCCTTGGAGATCGGCGTGCCGAGGGAGGGCAGGGAGTAGGCGCCGGCCTGGATGTAGAACTGCAGCGGTCCATCGGTCTTCTGCACCGCGACCATGGCGTTGGTGAAATCGAGTTGGGACGACTTGTTGAAATTGCCATCGGCGTCAAAGCCGCTTGGATTGGATTGGTAGTACACCTCGGCGCCGAAGAAGCCGTTCACGGTGAGCTTGCCGAGCGGCCCGGCGTCGAACGCCGCGGGCGGCGCATTGGCGCTGAGCGACGGCCCGAAGGACGGGAACGGCGCGGCCGAAGGCGCGGCGGGAGCCGCGGCCGGCGCGGGCGCAGGCGTGGCTGGCGCCGCCGGCGGCGTGTCGGCTTGGGCGACGCCGGCGGCGGCGAGGCCGACGGAAGCGATGCCCGCGCACAGGACGAGTTTCAGGTTGTTCATTCGTTATCCCCTATTGGCGCCGCCGCGGCGCGTGCCGGCCTCCGGCGGGCGACGTCGAGCTTTCCCGACTTCCGCGCGCGATCATCCCGCGTCTTGTGTCGGGCCGTCACCGATGGCGTGGCCCTGGTTTGCGCGGTGCTAGCGGTCGGACATTTCGCAGGCGAAGCGGCGCGTGTGTTGCCCATTTTCTGGGCGCCTCACCTGCTCAAAGAGCGGCGAGACGGGCGTCACATATCCGATGACGACCTAGAGCTTCGATACGGATTCGCTCATTGCGAGCTAAAAGCGGCCTAAAGATGCAAGAAAGTCACACCTTGGCCCGCCGCAGTTGCTGCAATGCCACTGAAACGACGGTCCGGGTTCAGCGCATGGCCATGGGCGCGAAGTTCAGGTGCGTGCCGGCGTCCACCATCAGGGTCTCGCCGGTGACGTGGCGCGCCGCGGGCGAGGCGAAGAACACGGCGGCCCCGGCGATGTCTTCCGCCGTGGAGGCGACCTTCAGCGGCGTCGAGTTGGCCACGTTCTGGCGCATGCGCTGCAGCGTCGCCTCGTCGAAGCCGCGGCCGAACCAGGGGGTGTCGATAAAGCCGGGACAGACGGCGTTGACACGGATCTTCGGGGCCAGGGCGCGGGCCAGTGAAATGGTCATGGTGATCAGGGCGCCCTTGGACGCGGCGTAGGGCACCGATGAGCCGATGCCGACGACGCCGGCGATCGAGGAGGTGTTGACCACGGCGCCGGGCCGCGGCGCGGCTTCCAGCAGGGCGCGCGCCGCCCGGATCATCTGGAACGCGCCCACCACATTGACGGCGTAGAGGCGCTGGAAGTCGTCGGCGGAGACCGCGTCCAGGTCGCCGTGGTTGCCGGCGAACTTGGTGATCCCGGCGTTGTTGAACAGGGCGTCGATGCGCCCGCTGGCCTGCGCCGCCGCGGCTATCTTGTGGCAGTCCTCGTCCTTGGCGACGTCGCCCTGCACCGTGACGGCCTTTGCGCCTTCCGCCTCGCACAGTCGCGCGGTCTCCTGGGCCTCATCGGCGCTGGAGGCGTAGTTGACCACCACCAGGGCGGCGCCGCGCGAGGCGGTCTCCACGGCGATCGCCCGGCCGAGCCCGGTTGAGGCGCCGGTGACCACCACGCTCGCGCCTTCGAAATCCTTCCCCGCCATCTCGGCCTCCCGTGCGTTTTGCGGGATTTGATAGCCGCGCCGCGCGGCTTTGTCCCAGCCGAAGCGCGGCGGGCGCGTTCACGGCGCCGATCATCCGCGCTAAACCCGCTCCATGAACGAAACCACCCTGACCCAACTGGGCCGACAGGTCGGCGCCTGGGCGAGCCCCGACGAGGCGGTGCTGGAGCGCGCCGCCAATCCACAGAAGGGCGAGCTGTTCCTCGCCCGGTTCACTGCGCCGGAGTTCACCTGCCTGTGCCCGATCACCGGCCAGCCCGACTTCGCGCGCCTGGTCATCGACTATGCGCCGGCCGACTGGCTGATCGAGTCCAAGTCGCTGAAGCTGTACCTCGCATCGTTCCGCAACCACGGCGCCTTCCACGAGGACTGCACCCTGGCCATCGGCAAGCGGCTGGTCGAAGTCGCTGACCCGCGCTGGCTGCGCATCGGCGGCTATTGGTATCCGCGCGGCGGCATCCCCATCGACGTCTTCTGGCAGACCGGCCCCGCGCCGGAGGGGCTCTGGCTGCCCGACCAGGGCGTCGCGCCCTACCGGGGCCGCTGAGCGTGAGCGGCGCGGATCTGGCCCGGCGGGGCCTGCTGATCGCGGCGGCCGGCGGCTCCGCCTTGGCGCTGGCGGATTGCGCCAAGGGCGGCAAGCCGGCGGAGGCGGACGTCTCGGCGGTGGAGGACCTGATGCGCGAGCACGGCGTCCTGCGCCGCGTGCTGGTGGTCTACCGCGAGGCCGCGGGCCTGGTGCGGGCCAATTTCTCCAGCGTCAACGGCCGGCTGATCTGGCGCGCCGCCGACCTCTTCCGCCGCTTCGGCGAGAGCTACCACGAGCAGAAGCTGGAGGAGGCGCACATCTTCCCCCAGGCGATGAAGGCAGGCGGCGAGGCGGCGCGCCTCGTACCGATCCTGATCGGCCAGCACGCCCGCGGCAGCGAGATCACAGCCTATATCCAGGCCAAGACGGGCGCTGGCGGCATCGCCACCTCCGACGCGGACGGCCTGGTTCAGGCCCTGGAGGGTTTCGCGCGGATGTACGAGGCGCACTCGGCCTATGAGGACACCATCGTCTTCCAGGCCTGGCGCGGCACGCTCGGCAAGAGCGAACAGGCCGACGCCGCCGCCCAGTTCGACGCCATCGAGCACGAGACCTTCAAGGGCGAGGGCTTCGAGCCGGCGGTCGCCGAGATCGACGCCATCGAAAAGGCGCTGCGCATCCACGACCTTTCCCGCTACACAGCCGGCCCGCCCGGAGTCGCCCCGCCGCCGGTGATCGCCATGCCGGACGCCGTCACGGAGGGCGCAGACTAGGACGGGCTTCTCGCGAGGGAGGCGACTCTGCCGCGGGCCGATGCCGGGGAGGACTGATATGGACCTGGGACGCTTCGAGACCAGTCTCGATGTGAAGAACATCGAAGAGTCGCTGGCTTTCTACAAAAAGCTTGGATTTCGCCAGGTCGACGGCGGCGTCGACATCCGGGTGGTGGGACTGCGCAAGGGCGACTGCCGCTTGTCGCTCTACCAAGGTCACCTCAATCCGCCCGAGACCCAACTGATCTTCTGGCAGGGCGATGTCATGGCGATTGCCCGCGAGCTCATGGACAAGGGGCTCAGCTTCGACGAGGGCCACCCGCGCAGTTCCAAGGACGGCGCGTCCGCGATGATGAAGGACCCCGACGGTCGCCCGCTCTACTTCATCAATCTGCCGGTCAATTTCTATAATCAGCCCGGCTATGAGCGGAAGTCGCCGCGCTACCGGCCGACCCGGCTCAAGCCCGACAAGCGCCTGGGCTGGTTCGAACTCAGCCTCGTCGTCCAGGACATCAAGCGGACGCAAGAGTTCTACGAGAAGCTCGGATTTCAGCCTGTCGAGACCAACGACCGCGGCCGCAGCGTGACGCTGCAGAACAACGACTGCCGGATCGCCCTGTTTCAGGATGTGCTCGACCCGGCCGAGACCCAGCTGATCTTCTGGCAGGGAGACGTCGAGGGCGTCGCCCGCGACCTCGTCGCCAAGGGGGTGCGATTCGAGAGAGGGCCGGCCAAGGGCGACGACGGCGGAACTGGGGCGCTCCTGAGAGACCCCGACGGCCATGCGATCTACCTAGTCAATATGCCCGGCGTGGTGCGCAAGGACCCCGCTTAACACCCGGCCGCCACGGCCTAGCCGCGCCAAACGCTGGTGATCGCCGTCACCTCCGGGCGCACGCGCTCCAGGGGGTCTTCCGCGGGCGTGCCGATGTGCACGAAGCCGGCCACCTTCTCGCCCGCCTCGAGACCCAGCAGCCGGCCGGCGCCCTCGTCATAGGCGTACCAGTCGGTGATCCAGTTCGCGCCGAAGCCCATGGCCTGGGCGGCGATGATCAGCAGCGTGCAGACCGCCCCGGCCGACAGGCGCTGCTCCCACTCGGGGATTTCGCCGGGCGTGTAGTGCGAGACCACGGCGATGGTCAGCGGCGGCGCCTTGATCTTGCCGAGCTTCGCCGAGAGCTTCGCGCCGTCCGGCATCGCGTCGGCGAGGGCCTGCAGCCCGGCGATGAAGCGCTCCTTGACCTCGCCCTTCAGCAGCACGAAGCGCCAGGGGGCCAGCTTGCCATGGTCGGGCGCGCGGGCCGCGAGCCGTAGGAGCGTCGCCAGCTGCTCGTCGCTGGGACCCGGCTCGCCAAGAGTCAGCGCGGAGGCCGAGCGGCGCCGCGCCAGGAACGCCAGGGTCTGCGGCGAGGCTTCGATGGGCGCGGCCTCGCCGAACTGCGGCGGTTCAGGAACGGAGGCGGGCAAGGGCGGCCTTTCCGGCGGCTAAGGATTGCGCAATCGACCGGCAGGTACAGGGGCGCGGGCCCCTCCGCAACGCGGGCGGCGACGGATTTTTTTGGGCTACCGACTGGCGCTCTTTGGAGTTCGGCTCCATATCGCTTGGCAAGGGCGATATAAGGCAGGCTGGGACCCCCGGTCCGCCACGTTGGAAGGGAGACCGACGGCCATGGTGCAACACCTGGAAGTCGTGAACGCCGAAGAGGCCCCGCCGGTATGGGCGGCGCTGCGCAATGAGGCCGATCACGTCGCGCGGACCGAGCCGCAGCTGGCCTCCCTGCTCAATGCTGTGATCCTTCGCCACACCGAGCTCTCCCGCGCCCTGTCCTACCAGCTCGCTCGCAAGCTCAGCGACCAGGAGTTGCGCGGCATGAGCCTGCGCGACATCTGCGAGGAAGCCTACGCCGACGACCCGGCTATCGTCGACGCGGCCGAGGCGGACCTGCGCGCCTTCTTCGAGCGCGATCCGGCCTGCAGGGGCTACATCCAGCCGTTCCTGTTCTTCAAAGGCTTCCTGGCGCTGCAGACCCACCGGGTGTCGCACTGGCTGTGGGGCCACGGCCGCGAGACCATGGCCTTCTATCTGCAGAGCCGCATGTCCGAGCTGTTCCAGCTGGACATCCACCCGGCCGCGCCCATCGGCAAGGGCGTGTTCATCGACCACGGCACCGGCATCGTCATCGGCGAGACGGCGCGGGTGGCCGACGACGTCTCCATGCTGCACGGCGTGACTCTCGGCGGCACCAGCGCCGAGCGCGGCGACCGTCACCCGAAGATCGCCCGCGGCGTGCTGATTGGGGCAGGCGCCAAGATCATCGGCAACATCACGGTGGGGGAGTTCGCCAAGGTGGCGGCCGGCGCGGTGGTGCTGCGCCCCGTGCCCCCGCACTGCACCGCCGCCGGGGTTCCGGCGCGGATCATCAACTGCCCGGACATCAGCGACGAGCCGGCAAAGACCATGGACCAGTCGATCCCGGACGCGGCCTACGACTACATGATCTGAACGCTTGCCCGCGCGGCGAATGCGGGTAGGTTCCGCGCGAACCGAAAATGGAGCGCCCGCGTGGACCAGAAGGACATCGACCGCCTCCAGGCGCACATGAAGCGCACGTTCGGCAATCCGCACATCGCGCTGAAGGCCCGCCCGAAGCAGAAGGACTCCGCCGAAGTCGAGCTGAAGGGCGAGTTCATCGGCGTGATCTACGAGGACGAGGACGACGACGGCTCGTTCACCTTCCAGATGGCCATCCTGCCCGAGGATCTGGACGCCTAGGGCTCAACCCCCGCGCTCATCCCGGAGAATGGCGGGCGTCAAGCGATCCTCCCAATCAACCATGTCCTTCGTGGTGAAATGCGACGCCGGGACTGGGTCCCGGCCTTCGCAGTGATTGGCGCGTGCGGCGCCCGCGGGCAGATCAGGCGGCGACGGGTTCCGCCGCGCTCGCCGCGTCGAGTTGCCCCAGGTCGGCGCCGGACAGCTTCAGGTCCGCAGCCTTCACCAGTTCCTGCAGCTGCGCCACGCTGGTGGCGCTGGCGATCGGGGCGGTGATCTTGGCCATCAGCCAGGCCAGCGAGACCTGCGCCGGCGTTGCGTTCAGGCGCGCGGAGACCGCGTCGAGCGCCGCCAGGATGTGCTGGCCGCGGTCGGTCAGATAGCGCTTGGCGCCGCGTCCGCGCGGGCTCTTGGCCAAGTCCGCTTCCGAGCGGTACTTGCCGGTCAGGAAGCCGCTGGCCAGGCCATAGTAGGGGATGACGCTGACCTCTTCCTCGCGGCAGGCCTCGGCCAGGCCGTCCTCAAAGCCGGCGCGGTCGTAGAGGTTGTACATCGGCTGCAGCGTCTCGTAGCGCGGCACGCCGAGGCGGGCGGCCACGGCGTTGGCGCTCTTCAGGCGGCCGGCGTCGAAGTTCGAGGCGCCGATGGCGCGCACCTTGCCGGCCTTCACTAGGCGGGCGAACGCCTCCATCACCTCTTCCTGAGGCACGTCGGGATCGTCGCGGTGCGACTGGTAGAGGTCGATGTAGTCGGTCCCCAGGCGCTGCAGGGAGTCCTCGACCGCCTGGGCCATGTACTTCGCCGAGAGCCCGGTCTTGCCGTCGCCCATGTCCATGCCGAACTTGGTGGCGATCACCACCTTGTCGCGCTTGCCGGAGGCCTTCAGCCAGGCGCCGATGACCCGCTCCGACGCGCCGCCGCCGGCCGGCGCCCAGCGCGAATAGACGTCGGCCGTGTCGATGGCGTTGAAGCCCGCGTCCACGAAGGCGTCGAGCACGGCGAAGGAGGTCTTCTCGTCGGCCGTCCAGCCGAACACATTGCCGCCCAGCATCAGCGGCGCGATGCGAAGCTCCGAACGACCCAGTCTGCGAAGTTCCATGACAGCGTTCTCCCGGTTTGATGCTCAGCGATATACGCCGGTCGCGCGGATAGGGGAGGGGGCGCGACCTGAATTTCTCGGCACCGACAATCCCGGAGCGCTCTAAGCCGCCGCGGCCTCTCGGTCCGCGAACACGGGCGCCTCGAGCGGCGTTGCGGCGGCCCGGCCGAGGATCATGTCCGAGGCCTTCTCCGCGATCATGATGGTCGGCGCGTTGGTGTTGCCGCCCACCAGGGACGGCATGACCGAGGCGTCGATAACCCGCAGACCGGCGAGGCCCTGCACACGCAGCTCTGCGTCCACCACCGCCTGGGCATCGCCAGGGACGCCCATTCGGCACGTGCCGACCGGATGGTAGATCGTCTCGCCGGCGCGGCGGATCCAGGCGTCGATGTCGGCGTCGGACTGGACGGCCTCGCCCGGCTCCTCCTCGCCCGCGCGGATGGCGGTGAGCGACTTCTGATGGGCGATGTCGCGCACCATCTTCACCCCCTCGCGCAGCGCCCGCCTGTCCTCCTCGGTGGCCAGGTAGTTGGCGAAGATGGCCGGGTCGGCCAGGGGGTCGGCGGAGGCCAGGCCGATGCGACCGCGGCTCTCCGGGCGCAACTGGCAGACGTGGATGGAGAATCCGTCCTTCTCCACCGCCGTCTTGCCATGGTCCTTCATGATCGCCAGCACGCAGTGCAGCTGCAGGTCCGGCCGGTCGAGGTCCGGCCGCGATTTCAGGAAGGCCCCGGCCTCCAGGAAGTTCTGGCGCCCGAAGCCCTGGCCGAACAGCATGTAGTTGAGGCCTGTGGTCAGCAGGTTGATGCCGGTGGAATAGGAATAGGCTGTCTTCACCCCCTTGCTGGCCCAGGACAGGGTGACGTCCAGGTGGTCCTGCAGGTTCTCGCCGACGCCGCTCAGCGGGTGCACGCTCGCCACCCCGGCCGCCGCCAGCCGGTCCGGATCGCCGACGCCGGAGAGCTGCAGGATGTGCGGCGACTGCACGCAGCCGGCGCTGAGCAGCACCTCGGCGTCGGCGTACACGGTCCTGGCCTGACCGCCCTGCAGGAACTCGACGCCGACGGCGCGGCCGTTCTCGATGATGATGCGCGTCGTCCGCGCGTCGATCTCCACGGACAGGTTTGAGCGTTTCCCCAGGATCGGCCGCAGATAGGCCGTCGCCGCGCTCCAGCGCTTGCCGTCGCGGATGGTCAGCTGATAGGGGCCGAAACCCTCCTGCTGGAAGCCGTTGAAATCATTGGTCCTGCGATAGCCGGCCTCGGCGCCCGCCTCGATGAAGGCGCGATAGACCGGATTCGGGGAAGAGGCCCTGGAGACGTGCAGCGGGCCGTCGGCGCCATGGTAGGCGTCGGCCCCGCCCTCGAAAGACTCCGAGCGCTTGAAGTAGGGCAGGACGTCGGCGTAGCCCCAGCCGGTCAGGCCCATCTGTCGCCACTGGTCGTAGTCGCGGGCGTGGCCGCGGATGTAGATCATGCCATTGATGGAGGACGACCCCCCCATGCCCTTGCCGCGCGGCCACCACAGCCGTCGGCCGTCCAGGTTGGGCTCCGGCTCGGTCCAGAATCCCCAGTTGTAGACGCCTTTCTCGCGGATCAGGCCGCCGACGCCGGCCGGCATGCGCACCAGCAGGGAATTGTCCCTGCCGCCCGCCTCCAGCAACAGCACCCGCGCCTTCGGGTCGGCCGAGAGCCGGTTGGCCAGCACGCAGCCGGCGGATCCCGCGCCGATGATGATGTAGTCGAAGCGCTCGGCGGCCATGGACGTGCCTTCAGAAAATGACGAGGGCGTCATCACAGCAAGCGCGCGGGACGTCAACCGAGCGCGATGGCCAGGACTCGGCGGACCCGCTCGTCCACCGGGGCGGCGGGGATGCGGATCAGTTCGTAGCCGAACGCGCGGTAGCTCGCCTTGTGCACTCGTTCGAAGGCGAGGGAGTCTTCGAAACTGATCCGCCGCGCGGCGGTGGGTTCGACGAAGCCGAGGTTGTCGATGAACGCCACGCGCCGCTGATAGACGCCCTCGGCCTCGATCCGCGCCAGCTCCGCGGCCAGGGTCGACCCGATAGAATGCCCCAGATGGACGGCGAGGGCATGGGTGCAGACCGGCGAGCGATCGAAGAACTGCACGGCGCCCGTCGCGTCCGCCGCAGCAAGCTGCCGCGCCCGCTGGACGGCGACGATCGAGTCGGTGAACCCAGGGTGCGTGTGCGGCTCGGCGATCCCGCGGGCGTGTTGTTCCGCGATCACGTCCGTGGCGGCCTCGGGCACGACGGCGTGGCCCAGCGCGGCGAGCGCGTGGATGATCGTGGTCTTTCCGCAGCCGGGCGTGCCGGTGAGGATGAAGCGTTGCATGGGATTCTGGCGACGTCAGCGCGCGGCTGACCCCAGCGGCTGCGGCAACCCCCGGCGTCGCCGCCCCACGAAGTCCTCGTCGATCAGGCGCAGCGGGTGCAGCCCGTTCACCTGTCCCATGAACGGCGGGTGGATCGAATAGCCGATCAAGGCCCGCACCGTGGGGGAGAGCTGGCGCGCGCCGTCGCCCACGGCGACCATCATGTTCTCCTGCTGGCGGTACCAGGGCTGGCAGAACTGGGTGGTCACCGCCAGCCGCGGCGCCGCTCCGGCGTTGCCGCCGCCCCGGTGCACCAGGTTGCCGTAGAACAGCAGCAGCGAGCCCGCCGGCGCGATGGCCTTGCGCGCCCCGGTCTCGAAGCTCGCGGGCCGCTCCTGGCCCCACCGGTGGCTGCCGGGGATCAGCTCGGTGGCGCCGTTGGCATCGGTGAACGCGTCCAGCGCCCAGATGGCGCTGACCCCGCAGGGGGGCCGCGGCAGCGGGACGCGATAGAAGCCGTCGTCGAAATGCCAGGACTGCGGCGTCTCGCCGTCGAAGATCTGGATCGCCAGATGGGCCGACAGCAGGAAGTTCGGCTGCAACAGCCGGCCGGTCAGGGCCAGCATCAGCGGATGCTCCACCAGGATCGCGGTGGCCGGCGCGTGGGCCAGCAGGGCGTAGACCCGCTTGGTGGTGAAGCCCTCGAAGTCATTGCGGCCGCGCGGCGTGACCTCCAGCACCGGATCCAGCTGCGCCCGCACCGCGGCCACCTCCGCGGCGCCGAGCAGGGCGCCGAGGCCCTCGACTGGCGCGGCGGCATCGGCGACATCGGCGCAGCGCATGGCGGCTACCTGCCTTTCCAGTTCGGCGCGCGCTTTTCCGAGAAGGCGCGCGGGCCTTCGACGAAATCCTCGGACCGATAAAGCGCGGCCACCGCCGGGTACTGGTTCTGGCCCTTGATCGCCGCCTCCAGCGACGGCTCGTCCAGGCCTTTCAACACTGCCTGCTTTGACGCGCGTATCGACATCGGGCTGCACTCGCCGATGATCCCCGCCCAACGCTTCGCCGCGGCCATCAGATCGGCCGGCGCCACGACCTCGTTGACGAAGCCCAGGTCCAGGCCCTCCCGCGCCGAGACGCGGCGTGCGGTGAGGATCATCCCCATGGCCCGCTTCAGGCCGATGGCCCGGGGCAGGCGGTGCACGCCGCCGGCCAGGGCCGCCAGGCCGACGCGCGGTTCCGGCAGAGCGAAGACGGCGTTCTCCGAGGCGATGATCAGGTCGCAGGCCAGGGCGATCTCGAAACCGCCTCCCATCGCCACGCCGTTCACCGCCGCGATCAGCGGCTTGGTCAGGTCGAAGCGCGAGGTGACGCCGGCGAACCCCGACGCCGGCGAGCGCCGCTCGCCGCCGGCGGCCTGGTATTTCAGGTCGTTGCCGGCCGAGAACGCCCGCTCGCCCGCTCCGGTGATGATGCCCACCCACTGGCTCTCGTCGGCGGCGAAGGCGTTCAGCGCATCGTCCATCTCGAAGTGCGCCGGCGAGTGCATGGCGTTCATCACCTCCGGCCGGTTGAGCGTGAAGGTGGTGATCGGCCCGTCCTTGGCGACGGCGATGAACTCATAGGCCATGGGAACGCTTCCTCCAGATCTTGTTCTCGCCACTGCGCGCCCGCTGACGCGCCGGAAATCAAATGCGCGTCAGGCCGCTGCCAGTCCGCGCCGGAACCGCTTCCAGTTCTCCACATAGTGTAGCGCACCGTGCGCCAGGGCGGCGCCCTGGGCCGGATCGAGCTGGCGGATGACCTTACCTGGCGCGCCGACCACCATGGAGTTGTCCGGAATCTCCTTGCCCTCGGTGATCAGCGCGCCGGCGCCGATCAGGCAGTTGCTCCCGATCTTCGCCCCGTTCAGCACGATGGAACCGATGCCGATCAGCGTGCCGTCGCCGATCCGGCAGCCGTGCAGCATGACCATATGACCAATGGTGACATTGGCCCCGATGACCAGCGGCGAGCCACTGTCGGTGTGCAGTACAGAATTGTCCTGCACATTGGAATTCTCGCCCACGGTGATCGGATCATTGTCCCCGCGCAGCACCGCGCCGAACCAAACGCTGGCGTTCTTCTTCAGGATTACATTGCCAACGACGACAGCATTGGGCGCTATCCAGTATTCGTCTTCCGAAGGCAAGCTTGGAACTCGTTCGCCCAATTTATAGGCAGTCATCCGTGTCCACCCTATTCTTGCAATCGCTTTGTCGCTTAACGGTTCATAAAGCACGCTAGGATCATTGTAGTCGGGCGATTCGAGGGGACGCCAGCCCTCTCGCATCCCGCCGCGGGGCTCTTTCCCGCGGTCTCCTCGTGAACGGAGAGCCGGGTGTCGCTTTTTGGGTTCGGGCGGCAGTTTCCACCGCCCAGTTCAAACCAAGCCGGACCGCCGACGCGGCCGACCCGCCTCATCCCTTCCCATTCCAGCGACCAAGGGCGAGCCAGACCGGCTTCGCCCTTTTTCTTTTCCCCACCGGAGGCCATGCATGACCAAGCGAGCCCTGAAGCGACAAGCGCGCGAAGGCGCTTTCGACGCCGCCCAGTTCGAGGACGACGCCAAGGTGCGCCGTCTGCCGGTGGGCCGCGGCTGGACTCCGCTCGCCTTGGAGGGGGAACGAGAGCAGGGGTACCTCAAGACAATAAAGCCGAAGTCGCCAGGCCAGGCGAAGCTGATCGAGGCCATCGACGCCAAGAGTCTGGTCCTCGCCCTCGGGCCCGCCGGCACCGGCAAGACCTATCTGGCCATCGCCAAGGCGGTGGAGGCGCTCGAGGCCGGCCGGGTCGGCCGCATCGTGCTTTCGCGCCCCGCGGTGGAGGCCGGTGAATCGATCGGCTTCCTGCCCGGCGAGATGGAAGACAAGCTCGCGCCCTACCTTCGCCCGCTGTACGACGCCCTGTCCGATCGGCTGTCGATGAAGCGGGTGCGCGCGTTGATCGCCGAGGGCGCCATCGAGATCGCGCCCGTCGGCTTCATGCGCGGACGCACGCTCAACAACGCCTTCGTGGTCATCGACGAGGCCCAGAACTGCACCTACGTGCAGCTGAAGATGCTGCTTACCCGCCTGGGCTGGTCCTCGACCATGGTGGTCACCGGCGATCCGCACCAGTCGGACCTGTTGCCTGAACTCTCCGGCCTGGGTCCTGTGGCCGATCGCCTGGAGGCCGTCCCCAACATCGCGGTCGTCCGCCTCGCCGACCGAGACATCGTCCGCCACCCGCTGGTGGCCGAGATGCTGGGGGTGCTGTAGCGGGGGCGATCACCACCGGCCGTCACCCCGGGCGTAGCGCAACGCGCGGAGACCCGGGGCCGGCCGGGCCGCGGCCAAGCTGGATGTCGTCTATGAACCGGCCCGTCCGGCCCCGGATAACGCCTGCGGCGTTTCCGGGGTGACGGTTGTGCGCGGCGTCCCCGTCAGTACGCGCGCGCGATCAGCACCTCTTCCACCGCCGGCTGGCCGGTGAAGATGCAGGCGCCGGAGACCGGGCCCTGGTCCAACGGCGCATTGCGCAGGGTGAGCTTCAGCCGCTTCAGCTTCTCGTCGGCCGCCTCCAGCGCCGCGCCGGACGGCCGCGACCACGGCGCGCGAACCCATCCCTTGAACACCGACGCCTCGTCCTCGTCCACGGCCGCGCCGAAGTAGTCGGCCAAGGCGTCGAAGCTGCGAATATCGCCGCGGATGTTGTCGTCCAGCCGCGCCTTGGCCTCGGCGAAGAGACCGTTCTGAATCTCGGTCAGCAGACCGGGAACCGCGGCGACGAACGCCTCGCGGTCCAGCGTGTGGGAGGTGATCTTCTCGCCGTCGCGCAGGCGGTCGCGGCGCATGAAGGTCACCTGGCCGGCGGCGGCGTCGCGCGGGCCGACCTCGACGATGATCGGCGCGCCCTTGCGCACCCAGTCCCAGCGTTTTTCCGCTGACCTTGTGTTGCGGATGTCCAGCAAGGCGCGCAGGCGCTCGCCGAACGCGGTCTGCGCGGTCAGGGTCTTCACCAGCGCCTCGCCGAAAGCCAGCACCTCGGCGTCCTCCGGCTTGTCGCGCAGCATGGGCACGATCACCACCTGGCGCGGCGCGATGGCCGGCGGCAGGCGAAGCCCGTCGTCGTCGCCGTGGGTCATCACCACGCCGCCGATCATCCGCGTCGTGACGCCCCAGCTGGTGGTGTGGCAGTATTCCAGCTCGCCCGTGGCGCTCTGGAAGCGGATGTTCTGGGCCCGCGCGAAGTTCTGGCCGAGGTCGTGCGAAGTGCCCATCTGCAAGGCCTTGCCGTCCTGCATCATGGACTCCACCGAGAAGGTGGCGTTGGCCCCGGGAAACCGCTCGTTCTCCGGCTTCTCGCCGGCGATCACTGGCACGGCCAGGCTGGACTCCATGAAGTCGCGGTAGACCTCCAGCATCCGCATGGTGTGGGCCCGGCCCTCCTCGGCGGTGGCGTGGGCGGTGTGGCCTTCTTGCCAAAGGAACTCGCTGGTTCGCAGGAACAGCCGCGTGCGCATCTCCCAGCGCACCACATTGGCCCACTGGTTGATCAGCAACGGCAGGTCGCGATAGCTCTTGATCCAGCGCTGGAATGCGTCGCCGATGATCGTCTCGGAGGTCGGCCGCACCACCAGCGGTTCCTCCAGCTTGGCCTCGGGATCCACCTCCAGCTTGCCATCGACGGCGCGCAGGCGGTGGTGGGTGACCACCGCCATCTCCTTGGCGAAGCCCTCCACATGCTGGGCTTCCTTGGCGAAGAAGCTGAGGGGAATGAACAGCGGGAAGTAGGCGTTTTGGTGCCCGGTGTCCTTGATGCGCCGGTCCAGGTCGCGCTGCATCTCCTCCCACACGCCATAGCCCCACGGCTTGATGATCATCATGCCGCGCACGGGGCTGTTCTCGGCCAGGTCCGCCTCGCGGACGACGGCTTGGTACCAGTCGGGGAAGGTCGAGCGGTTGCCGGTCATCCGGCTGACGCTCAGCGCGCGTTGCATGCAGGGCCTCCGTGGAACCAGAAGGCTCTTAGCGGCGGGCGCGACGGCGCGCCACCATGCTGCGGATCCGGCCTGAAGATCAGGCGATCTGGCGCCCGTCCACGGCGGCGAGGCGCAGGCGCGGCGCCGCCTGGCGCTCGTCCGTGCCGCTGACGTCCAGGATGGCTAGCTCCCGGAAAGCGCGGCCGTGGAGATGGCTGAGCGGCCCAGCGGGCTGATAGTGCCCCAGGAACCGGTCGGCGGTCCCGACGCTGTCGGCCAGGGGCGCGAACAGGATCTCCAGGCGCAGAGCGGTCGCGTCGTCGGTGCGGCCCTCGGCGTGCACTACGAGCGGCGAGGGCGCGCGCAGGGCGGCGTCCAAGGCCGCCACCAGCTGGACCCGATGCGCGGGTCGCCACAGCGAGGTCAGCGCTTCGCCGCGCAGCCCGCGGCCGTGCAGGTCGGCAAGCGTCTCGCCCGCCAGCCTGAAGATGTAGGCGCCGCCGGCCTCGCGCGCCGCCACGAAGGTCTGTGGCAGCAGGGCCGCGAAGTCCATGGGATCGATGGCCGAGCGCAACGGGAGCGCGCGTTCACCACGCCGCTCGCGCCAATAGTCTATCAATAGTTTCGTGTTGGAATGGAACATCGACGTCGTCCCACGCCCTCGGCCCGACGCGGCCGCATGAGGGTTGCAGGGAAGGCTCGGGCCAGGGTCGAAGCGCATCAGAACGGGACAATCCCCGCGCGTCACACCCTCTGGCTTGGTGAAGACGAGGGAGCCCGTTCATGTCCGGCAAGACGACCGTGTTGGCGATCATCGCCGGCTGCGCCCTTTGGTTGCTGGCCGCGCTCTCGCCTTCAGCTGCGTTCGCTGGCGGCATGGGAGGGAATTGCGGCTGCAAGCCGCCGCCGCCCCACCACTGCTGCAAACCGGAACATCAGAACATCAACGTCGAGGTGAAAGCCTCCGTGGCGGTCACCGCGACCACCGCGGCCAGCACCGGCGCGGTCGTCAGCGGCGGCGGTGGGGGCGGGGGCTTCTACAGTCCTCCTGCGTACACCGGCCTGATCCAGGGTCTGAACGTCGAAGGCGGGACCCGCCGCACGGCCTATGAGGCAAGCCGTACGCGCTATGAGAAGGTCGTGATCCAGGCTTTTTGCTTCGACGACCGCGACGTGCCGCACCCGGCTTCCCAGGTGGCGCCCGATCGCGACATCGACGAGGCATACGACGGCGAGCTCTATCGCTGCATCGCCGGAACCCACATGCAGGTGACCATCGCCAAGTGGAGCGAACACATCTCGTTCGAGGGCGGTCAAACGCTGGCGTGCCAGAAGGGCGATGCGCTCTACCATGTGGGCGGGCGTCGAAGCGAGGACGGCCAGGGCGGCGGGCGTCTGGAGTGCAGGCCGCAGAAACCGGCCCGCGATTGCAACGAGCGCTCCCTGCTGCGCCGCTTCGGGGCCGGGATCAAAGTCCTCACCGTCGCCGTCACCGAGCGCTACATGGCCTACCGCGAAGAAACCAACTCAGCCACTTCGACCACCAGCATGAGCCTTGACGGCGGCGTGGGCGGCGTAGCCTTCTAGGCAGATCTCAGAGACCTACGTCGCGGGACGGCGTTGGGGGCGTCCAGCACGCCCCCTCCGCATGTCGGCCGCCCGCCGCATCAGCTCCCGACCGGCCGCACCACCAGCTTCCAGGCGGTGTCGTCGCGCAGCCAGGCCTGCGCGGCCTTCTGCACGTCGTCGGCGCTGACCCGCTCCAGCCCCGCCTGGGCGGCGCGGATCGATTCGAGCCGGCGAGGGTCGGCCTGGGTCCCGGACAGCGCGGCCACCCAGTATTCATTGGTGTTCATCGCCTTCGCCAGCGCCTCGATGCGCGGCTTCTTGGCGCGTTCGAGTTCATCGGCGGAGACCGGCGTCGCTTTTAGGTCGGCGATGATATCGCTCACGTCGGCGAAGAAGCCGTCGATCTTGGCCGGCGGCACCTCCACCTCCGCGCTCAAATAGCCATAGTGCGGCCAGACGCTGCTGGCGCTCGAGCCGGCGGACGGCGAATAGGTCACGCCCTCCTTCTGGCGCAAAACGTCGAGCATGCGCAGCTGCATCACCGCGCCCAGGATCGAGTTGACGCGCGAGCCTTGCGGATTGGCGAAGTAGTCGTCGGTGGGCCAGGCGACCATGGCTATGGCCTGATCCGGCCGGCCCTTGTGGGTGAGCACGACGGGCTGCGCCGCGGGCTTGGGGAACGCCGGGTCGACGGCCGGTGGCTTGGGCCCGGTCGGATCCGGCCGCGCCGGCAGGGCGCCGAAGGTCTCGTCCACTTCTTCGATGGCCTTGTCGACGGTGATATCGCCGACCACCGTCACCTCCACGGCCCCCGAGCCCAGCTGTGATGCGATCTGGGCCCTCAGGTCATCGAGGGATTCGGCGTTGATGTCCGACCGCGTCGGGAAGGTCCAGCGTCGGTCGCCGGAGTGCATCAAACCCGCCAGATCCCGGCTCAGCACACCGGAATCCGTCGCTTCGAACTGGTCCTCCAGGGTCAGTCCATAGGTTTTGATCCTCTGGAACGCCTCCGGTCGCCAGCCCGGATCGGACACATAGGCGGCAAGCACCTGCAGCTGCACCGGCAGGTCGGCGGTGCGCGTCGAGCCGCTGAAGCCCAGGGCGTCGTCCTCGGCGCCGAAACGCGCGGCGTACACATAGGGCGCCAGCACGCGCTCGGAATCGTCGGAGCTGATCTGCCTCAGGCCGCCCTCGACGAACGCGGCGCCGGCCCAGCCCAGGCTCTGCCGATCGGCGGCGAACCCGACCAGGCCGTCTCCGACGCGAACGTGCACCAGAACCTGGTCGTCCTTGAACTTGGTCTGCTTGACGGTCAGGCGCACGCCGTTGGTGAAGCGCACGAACACTGCGTCCAGGTCGCTGATGTCCTTCTGGTCGGCCACCTTCGAGGGCGTGCCGAAGTCGCTGTAGGGCCAGGTCACCTGGGTTGGCGCGGTCGGTGCGGCCACCGGCAAGGCACGGTCGGCCTCGTAGGCGGTCTTGATCGCGCCTTCGCCGCCGTCGATGGCGGTTGGCGAGGCCATGAAGACCAGCGGGCCGCCGCCCTCGAAGCTGGCCTTCAAAGCGGCGGACACGGTCTGCGGCGTCAGGCTCTTGGCCAGTGCGTCGAACAGGGTGAGGTCGTCTGTGGGGCTGGTGACGACGTCGGCGTCTTCAAGCGTGCCCTCGATCTCGTTGGCCATGCCGGCGGTGTTGCGGGTCGCCTGCTGCGCCACAGCCTGTTTAAGAACAGCTTGGATCTCGCTGATTTCGCGGGCCAGTTCGTCCGGCCGCACGCCGTATTCGGCGGCGCGGCGCTGCTCGGCCACCGCGGCGGCGAGGCCCTCTCGCCAATGGTCCGGGTCGACGTTCACCACCAATGACGTGATCCGTTCGGCGCGCACCTGGTTGCCCCGGAAGGCGCCGGCCGCGATGAACGGTGCATTCTCGGCCCGCGCGAGGCTCGAGAGCCGCCGGTTCAGCACGGCGAACCCCAGCCGCTCGGTCCAATCGCGCTGGCGCTTGGCGGTGGTGTCCGCACTGAGGTCGGGGGGCGTGACCCAGGCCAGCTGCAGGGTCGTCTGGGCGCCAGGCTCAACCGCGAGTCGGGTCTCCGCGCTACGACTGGCGACTCGTCCCAGGTCAGGCTCCGGCCCCGCGGGCGCGCTCGCCCGCCAGTCGCTGAAACGCGCCTTGATCTTGGCTTCCATGACGTCGGGATCGAAGTCGCCGACGGCGATCAGCACGGCGCGCTCGGGCCGATAGTACTTGGCGTAGAAGTCGGCGATCTGCGCGCGCTGGGCGTTCTGCACCACCGGAACGAGGCCGATGGGCAGCCGCTTCGGCGGCAGTTGGCCGGGCATCAGGAAGTCCAGCCGGCTCTTGTAGATGCGGTAGGCCGGCGTGTCGCGCGTGCGCTCCTCCGAGAGGATCACGCCGCGCTCGTGGTCGATGGCCTCCTGGCTCAGCGTCAGGTTTCCGGCCGCCTCGCGCAGCAGCATGAGGGAAGTGTCGACCGTGTCGTCGTCGGTCTTCGGCAGGTCGAGCTTGTAGTCTGTCTGGTCGAATTCGGTCTGGGCGTTGGTGTCGGCGCCGAAGGCCAGGCCGAGGCGCTCCAGGGTCTTGACCATCTCGCCGCGCGGCACGGAGGTCGAACCCTGGAACGCCAGGTGCTCGAGAAAGTGGGCGAGGCCCTGCTGGTCG
This sequence comes from Caulobacterales bacterium, assembly GCA_044445825.1. GTDB lineage: Bacteria > Pseudomonadota > Alphaproteobacteria > Caulobacterales > Caulobacteraceae > Acaudatibacter. The sequence continues at coordinate 5,931 of JBIOEG010000001.1, read as the reverse complement.
TCCGTCTCCATCAGCGATCCGGCGTCGAAGCGCAGGCGCAGCGAGGCGACGCCCGGCGGCGTGGCGTTGCGCATGATCGCATAGCGCATGCCGTTGGGCAGGGCGCCGAAGCGGATGGCCGGGTCGGCCTTGAGATCCGAGCGGCTCTGCGGCCACTCCCCCACCTTGAGCGGCGCCGCCTTGGTGTCTTCGGCGGGGCTGTCGCCGCCGCCCAGGTGGGGCAGTCTCGGCAGGTCGATGGCGATCGCGGACGACGCCGCCAGCGTCGCGGACACCGCAACCGCGGCCAGCATCGCCGCCAGAACGCGGGCCGTGGCGGCGCCACGCGGGAATTCGATCATCGGGCCTCTCTCGGTGACGCGCCCCCCGGCAGGGCGCGGACCATGCCCGCAGCACGCGGCGGGTTCAAGGCGCCGGATTGCACGTCTGACGACGGCCGGCGCCCGGGAAGAGCGATGATGGGGAAGGGGTGTCGGCCGGACCGATGAACTGGCCCAGGGGGGGCTGGGGGGGCTGTTCAGGACCGAGGCCAAGCGCTTCCGCCCGGCCGACGGTCACTTCTTGGACGCCCGATAAGGCCGGGGAAGGACCAGAGTGCGGCGCTTTGGTGGCGTTCGCCCTGTGCCCCGCCCGCTACAGCCGCTGATATTCCGTCGCATTTCAGCCGCAAACACTTGCCCTCGCGCAAAGGCTGCGTGACAGTCAGGACAGAATTCTTCGCGGGCCGCTTGCGCCCGTTGGGGGAAGGGGAAGGCCGGCGGGCGGTTCGCGGAGGTTAGACGCCTTCGTCGCTGGGCCTTGGCAGAACCGGCAAGGGCGGCCCCGCGGGGTCGCCCTTTTTCGCATCCGGGAAGCTTACCCCGATCGTGGGCCGCGCGCCCGCGGCTAGTAGCGATCCTTGACGGCTGCGGTCACATCCGGATCGCGGCGGTCATGCCAACGATTGGGATCCCGGCGTGTCTCGGCGTTGTTGGTCTGCACGTTGTTGTACGCCGGCACGAAGGCCCCGGTGGGTCCGGTGGTGACGCCGGTCCCGAGCGGGTCCGACTTCAGGCAGGCTTCCGGGCCGGGCATGCCGTAGAGATTGGCCACCATTTCCACCGTCGCCCGCTCGATCACCGAGCGGACGCCCAGCTGCAGCGGCTCGAGAGCGCTGGAGCCGGCCGAGAAGTCGAACGCGGAATTGCCGAACACCTGGAAGACGCCGGCGCTGACCTGGTGGGCCACCACCTGCTTCTGGTAGGAAATGACGTCCACCACCTCCAGCGTGCGGGTGTTGATCAGGCGCAGGTCGACCCCGATGTTCATGACGAACACCTGGCCGCCCGCCGTGGCTTTCAGGTCGGTAGGGTTGAGCCCTCCGCCGTCCAGCGTCACGCCGTTTGAGCGGATGTTGAAGTTGAGCTCGGTGATGCCGCCGGCGAGGTAGAAGTCAGAGCCCGGCACCTGGCCGGCCATGATCCGCCGATACTCCACCGGCAGGTCCGCCGCGCCCGCGCGGGGGTGGTCGGAGATCAGCTTGTTGTTGGCGTATTTCAGCTCGAGTTCGGAGACCGAGGTGTCGTAGCGCTCGACAAGCGGCACGCCGGCCTTGGCGAAGGCGCTCATGGCCATCAGCGAGGCGCCCTGGGTGAGCTTGCGGCCCGATCCGTCGGCCTCTTCCTTGCCCGTGTAGTCGGCGATGCGGCCGACGGCGATGCGCGGCGCGTTGACGTTGTGCGCCCTGGCGTACTCCGCCAGGCACACGAGCGCCGCCGAATAGGGCGTCGGGTTGGACGTCACCGGCGCGTCGCCGGTGGGCGTCGCATAGTTGCCGGACGGTCCCGCCGATGGACTGGCGCAGGCCGAGAGCGCCAGACCGGCGCTCGAGAGCAGAGCCGCGATGCGTCCGATCTTGCCAGTGCGGATGGAGTTAATTGCCATTGCCGACGCCCCCGCTCGGCGACGAGCCGTCGCCGGTATTGCCGCTGTAGTTGTGATTGTTGTCGCGTTTGTCCGTGTTGTCGGTGCTCACGGTGACGTCCACCGTCACCTGTCCGACCACCGTGGAGCCGCTGCTGGCGCCCACGCCGGCGACCGTATCTACCGCCCCGCTGTTGGCGCCGGCCGCTGCGAAGGCGCTTTGATCGACGCCGCTCTCGATGAGGCCGTCGACGGCGACGAAGTTTCCGTTGGCGTCGCGGACGGACGCGGTAATCGGCGTGTTCTCCTGCGCCGCGCGCCGGTTGTAGCCGGCGTTGAAGCTGGCGCTGTTGGCGTTCATGGTCTGCGCCGCGACGGCGCCTCCCAGGCCAAGCGCCGCCACGTAAGACAGTAGGGACAGCGCCCGAAGGACGGCGGGCTTGGCGATCGCCATAACGTGCGGACTCCGCGAATTGGACAGGCTGTGGCCGCACCCAAGCAACAGCCGTGCCATATCAGGACCGAGCCCTTACTAAGGGCAAACCCCTCCCCAATTGGTTAAGGGGAGCGTCGGTTGCCGACTTGGGACGTGCAACCAGTGATGGCGAAAAAGGTCGGAACAGTGAAAGAAAGCCAGGCCGATCCGTTCGAACGCGCCGACCGGACGCGCGAGCCGATATTCAACGCGCCCTGGACGCTGGCGGCCCTGTGCATCGGCCTGGTGGCGCTCTATTTGGCGCAGCGGCTGCTGATGACCGACGACCAGGTCGTCCGACTGGGACTGTCCCATTCCGGTCTCGCCGCGGGACGCTGGATGACGCTGTTCACGGCGTTGTTCCTGCACGGCAGCTGGCCGCACGTACTGATGAACAGCGCCGCGGTCCTGGCGTTCGGACCGCCGGCCGCGCGGCTGCTGGGGACCGGGCCGAGAGGCGCCGTCTGCTTCTTCGGTTTCTATCTGACTTGCGGCGTCGTCGCGGGCCTGGGCTGCCTGGCCGTGACGCCGTTCGGCGACAGCCCGCTGATCGGCGCCTCCGGGGCGGTGTCCGGCCTGTTGGGCGCGGCGTCGCGCATGATGGAGCGGCGCGGCCACCTGGGACCGCCCTGGGGCCGGACCGTGTTCGGCACGGCAGTCGCGTGGATCGTGGTGAATGTGGTGCTCGGCGTCTCCGGCCTGACGCCCGGCGCTGTCGGCATCCAGGTGGCCTGGCAGGCCCACTTGGCGGGCTATGCCGCCGGCCTCTTCCTCATCGGTCCGTTCGCCTGGCTGGCCGGTTGGTCAACAACCGATCACGCAATAGAACGTTGATTCATGAGCAAAACGGCGTGACGGTTGAATCCATCAAGGAATGAGGAGGACATCAACAATGCTTGTGTCCCAGATCCTGAAGGAAAAAGGCGACGTGGTGTTCACCGCCTCGCCCACCGAAACCATCGCCGCGGCGGCCGCCATGCTGCACGCCCGCCGTGTCGGGGCCATGGTGATCGTCGACGCCGACCAGGACGTCGTCGGCATAGTCTCAGAGAGGGACATAGTGCGGGTGGTTGCCGAGATCGGTCCGGAAGGGCTGAAGAAGCCGCTCTCAGACTGCATGTCCCGCGAGGTGATCTTCGCCGAACCCTCCGAGGCGGTGGATTCCCTGCTGGCCCGAATGACCGACCGGCGCATCCGGCACCTGCCGGTGTGCAAGGCGGGGCGGCTGGTGGGGATCGTCTCGATCGGCGACCTGGTGAAGTGCAAGATCGCCGAGGCCGAGGCCGAGGCGGAAGGTCTGAAGGCCTACATCTCGGCCTGATTTCGCCGCGCCGCGCCGCGCCCTCAGCCGGCGCGCGGCAAGTGGAACAGTTCGCCGCCGCCACATTGGGCGGCCTCCGCGAGGCTGTAGGCTTCCAGCACCTCGGCGGTGGCGTCGCGCGCGCGCAGCAGGGCCTCGCGGATCGAGCAGGTTACGAGATCCGGACAGTCGTCGCATTTTCGGAACGACAGGCGCGAGACGCAGGGCGCCAGGGCCAGGGGCCCGTCGATCACCCGGATCACCTCGGCGAAGCTGATCTCCTCGGGCGGGCGGGCCAGGCTGTAGCCGCCCAGCTTGCCTCGCCGGCTGACCACCACGCCGCGGCGGGTGAGCTCCAGCAGTATGGCCTCCAGGAACTTGCGCGGCGCCTCGGCCCGCGCCGAGAGCTCGCCCGCGGTGATCTGCCCGCCCTGCGCCCGCGCCAACTCGACCAGGGCCCGCAGCGCATAGCGGGCCTTACTCGACAGCATCGCTCACCAACCCTCCCGATCCTCGCCCCTACATAGGCGCCCGCCGGAGCGGGGCGCAAGCAAAGGCGGCGCCCGTCAGGCCAGCACGCGGCCCGCGTTCTCCCGCACCCACGCCAGCTCCGTCCTCACCTGGTCGTCCAGGCCCTTGGCCAGGAATGTAGCCCACGGCTCGACGCCCGCGCCGCCCAGGCTCGTGATCCGCTCCAGTTCCGCGGTCAGCGACGCCGCGGCCTGCGCGATCAGGTGGTCCGGCCGGCAGCCGAAACCCTCTGCGAAAGCCTCGAGCCGGGCGCGGCGATCGGGAACGCCGTCGAAACCGGCGCGTTGCGCCAAATGGTCGGGGCGCAGATGTGCGACCCGCAGGGCGGCGAAGACGGCGTCCTCCATGGGTCGCCCGGGTCGGGCGAGTTCGAAGTCGATGACGCCGGCGAGGCGATCGCCGTCCCAGATCAGATTGTGCGGGGCGAAGTCACCGTGCAGGGCGATCTCGCCGTGGGCCAGGTCCCGCGGTCCATGCCGCCAGATCGCCGGGGAGGGCGGCGTGAAGTCGGCCACGGCCGCGTGATAAGCACGCAGCAAAGCGCCCACCTGCCGCGCGCCCGGCGTGGCCAGCAGGGCCGGCGGCCAGGGGTGGTTGGACGCGACGCCAGGCAGATAGCTCAGCTTCTCGCGTCCTTGCTCGTCGAGCCCCAGCGGCCGCGGCGCCGGAAAGCCCTTGAACTGCAGGTGTTCAAGCAGGGCATGCACCGTCGGCGTCCATTCGCCGGCGGGCCTGCGGACCGTGTCGCCGACGCGGAACACGCGGCCGTCGGCCAGTCCGCCACGCAGCGGTTCCTCCGTCTCGGTCATGAAACTGTCCAAAAGAACTTGCGCCTGGGATGGGCCGCCGATATATGCCGCGCCTCGCTCGGAGACGGAACCTCCGGACGGGTCGCATTCAAGGGCGATTAGCTCTTGATTTTCCGACGCGTCCGCCCTAAGTTCCGCCCCCTCAATCGACTCGCTACGGACTGATCGGGGCAAGCCCCCAAGCGGCCCCGGAGCGATTCTTGCGCCGAATTTCGGGCTTGCCCGAGCGGAGCAATGCCGATTGACAGCGAAAATGGGAGCGACTAGAGACGCCGCTCCTCGCCGCCGCCGGGCGTAATCGGCGGGGCCGGAAGCCTCCGGTCGGGTCTTTGACATCGTTGATTTGGAAAGAGAAACGCAGGCGGCGGCGTCCTGGCGATGATCATGAATGTGGTCATCAATCGACGCTGACAAATGCGGTCTCTTGAAGACAATACCATGGCCATCGATCGGAACTTCGGTTCCGGCGGATGGTTTTGGGAACTCGTCAATAGACTACGCAACGAACGCCCATCCGGTTTCCCAAAACTGGGTGGAATATCGGTCAGAACGTCAACTCAACCTGAGAGTTTGATCCTGGCTCAGAGCGAACGCTGGCGGCAGGCCTAATACATGCAAGTCGAACGGATCCTTCGGGATTAGTGGCGGACGGGTGAGTAACACGTGGGAACGTGCCTTTAGGTTCGGGACAAGCCGGGGAAACCTGGTCTAATACCGAATGTGCCCTTCGGGGGAAAGATTTATCGCCTTTAGAGCGGCCCGCGTCTGATTAGCTAGTTGGTAGGGTAAAGGCCTACCAAGGCTACGATCAGTAGCTGGTCTGAGAGGATGATCAGCCACACTGGGACTGAGACACGGCCCAGACTCCTACGGGAGGCAGCAGTAGGGAATCTTGCGCAATGGGCGAAAGCCTG